>CAZPMT010000102.1:0-20126 GCA_964587655.1 uncultured Nitrospiraceae bacterium | reverse complement strand
CTGAGTGGAATTGATTGGAGCAGCAAAAGACTGTCAAGCTTGATAAAGAAATGAAGCGTCTAAGGCTATGCCAAGCCTACGAACTGGGGAGTATGGAAATCGCCCGGAGGGCCAACGGTGCAACGGAATACATGTCCCCATAGCCAATAAATGACAGCGGCCAAACGTCGCGCGAGTGACGGACCTGTGTCCTCTTCCTTGGCCGGCGCGCTATCATTAGCGGCATCCACAGTGTAGAATGGACAAGAGGAAGAAGCCGTTGACGCTACCAGAAAAAGGAGATGTTACACATGCACAAGCATTTTGTGGTGCTGCTAGCCGGGTCAGTGTTGTTTGCCCTGCTCTTCTTGGTCCAGACGAGATTCATGGGTCACGCGGGGCCTGAAGGCGCAATCATGGTTTTCGGGATCGCGATACGTAACGCGATCCGCGTCATATTCCTTTACAGCGTCTTCGCAATGCTGGTCTTCGGACACTACGTCTTTCACAACGCTGAAAAGCGCCCGTAGGGATGCGTTCGGACATCTGGAGAGCCGCATCACATCAGGTCCTCTCAAGTTGCCTCTTCTTGACAGGATAACGGAATTAGCAGGATTGATGGGACCAGAGAGACCCGAGAAAACGGAGGGCGTCGCCGGTTCCGATCTACCGCCCCCGTGTTCGGAATGAGAAGTAGTGTAGAAAACTCGCTAGGCCGTGGAGCTTAGCCCTGAGGTCGGCGAGGGATTGGATATTCGTGGCCATGCGCATCATCTGGGCCGGGCGCAGGTAAAACTTCCGCAGCCCCTCATCGATAAGGGCATTGATCTGTTCGACGCCGAGGTCCGGACAGTTTACCGTTGCGCACTGCTCGAAGTTCTCGTCAACCCACTCGCGCCAGCAGGCCGGGATCAGATAGTCGTTCCGCTTTGCCCACTCGTAGTACCCGGTTCCCGGATACGCAACCATGCCGCTGAATTGCGCCGTGTCGATCTTGAGCCGCTGTGAGAGGGCTATGGTCTTCCGGGCGGTCTCGAGTGTCTCGCCCGGCCCGCCGAACATGAAGCAGCCGTGCACCCGGATGCGCGCGCGGTGTGCGTTCTCCGCGAACGTGAACATCTGGTCGATTGTTGTTCCCTTGTTGACGTTGTCGAGGATCTGCTGATCGCCGAACTCGAATCCCACGCAAAGCATCCGGCATCCGGCGCGTTTCATCAGCTTCATGATCTCGATATCGTTGAGATCGACCCGGGCGTTGGCGCTCCATGAGATTCGGAGGTTGCGCCGGATGAGTTCCTCGCACAGGCATTGAAGGCGATCTCGCGTGGCGGCCATGATCAGCGTGTCGTCCTCAAACATGATCTCCCGCAGGTTCGGAAAGAGCTTGATGTCGTATTCGATCTCGGCGATCACGTTCTCGACGCTGCGCGCGCGGTAACCTCGGCCGTTCATCGTCTGCGGCAGTTGGCAGAAGATGCATCGCCCGAAACAGCCGCGCCCGCTGATCAGCGTCAGAAACGGGAACAGCTTTCCGGCGTCGCGGTAGTCGTTGATATCAATGTGCCGCCACACCGGGAATGGGATTTCGTCAAGGTTGTCAATAAAGGGCCGGCGCGCGTTGACCACGCAACGTCCCGCGTCCAGCCACGCAACGCCGAGACAATCGCGCAATAACACGCCATTAGCCAGATCCCGCACGGTGTAATCGTACTCGCCAACGGCTGCCGCGTCGGCGGCGCCCCCGGCGCGCTCGAGCGTATCCTCGGGTTCCGCGCTGACGTGCGAGCCGACGAACACGTTGACGGCGCCCGTGGCCTCCTTGCATAGTCTCGCGGCGGCGATATCGGCGTCGATGGACGGCGTTGTCGCTTGATAAACGATAAGATCGGGTTTGAAGTCGCGCAGTCTCGGGAGAAACGCCTCAGTAGGCAGGTTCTTTGCCTGCGCGTCGAGGAAGAAGATCTCGTGGCCCGCCTGTTCAACCGTAGCCGCCGCCGTGCAGAGGTAGTCCGGGTGGCGTTGCACGCGTCCCCGCGATTTCGCAAACCATCGCGCGGACTTCGTGAAGTCCTTCGCGAACATAGGATTGAGAAACGCCACGCGCATGGCCGTCAGAGGTCCTTCCAGAGATTCCGAAGATAGCGCGGCGGCCTGGCGAATCCGGTCAAGAGCCCGGCAAGAAGCTCCTTGCGGACGTCCGGGTATACCTTGATATTCGGCAGCTTGCTCAGCGGCACGAACTTCATGCCGACCAAACGCTTGTCCGAAACCCCGACGACGATCTTGCCGCTTCGGATCTCCGCCGTGAAGTATAGATTGACGATATGGCGGCGCTTGTTCGGCGCGATACTGTCATTGACCAGCACGAGATCGCGAACGCGGATCTTCAGGCCTGCTTCCTCTTGGAGTTCTCTGACCAGCGCCTCCTCGAGCGTTTCCCCATGATTAACGCCGCCCCCCGGCCACACCCAGTAGCGTTTGTCCTTCTTCTGATGGCGCGCCAGCAGGATCTGCCCGTCCTGCACGATAATCGCCGCCACCCGGATCCGCGGATATGGGACACTGCCGCTCATGCGCGATCCCCCCATTTCGTGCTCGTGCTCGTGCTCGTAATCGTAATCGACCCTCTAATTCTTCCGTTGCGAAACGTCACCAAACCGCGCTGAAACGTTCTTAAGAGCAGTAAGTTCATCTTCAAGATAACTCGATTACGATTACGAACACGAGCACGAACGCAGTGCGTTCTTGTTCAGACGCACGCGTTATACTCCGAAGGTTCTCAAGCTTCCAGCAACACACTGACGGCATAGAGGTCGTTCTCCAAAGACCTGGACAAGTCGTACGCTCTGTGGAGCGCGAGGATTTGTTCTCGATAATGGGCCAACAGGCTCAACATGGCCGCCTTTATGGCGCATGCGTCCGATGCAACATATGATCCTCTAAGTGTTTCACGGAGCGAGGGGGTCAGCCGTTCTTCCAGCTTTAACATGAACCCCGTTGGCGTCCGCTGGTTGATCCAATCATCCGCCTGCACCAGGTATAAACGGAATTCCTCCAGCAGATTCTGTGCGTACATCAATTGCCCGCGCTCGGCGCGACGATAGACTTCGTGTGCGGCAGCGAGACCTTTGCTTACTAGCCAATCGATCTTCTTCATGTCGGGTTCAAATGTAAACGGCTGCGACTCCTCGACGAGATTCCGGACAATGCGCTTAGGATCGTAGAGAATCGTCATCCTCAACGTGTACCAGGGGGAAGGACGGAGCGATGATTGATTGTGGTAAAAGACGTCCAGTTTAACAAACGGACGGAAATGCGAAACACAATGTTGCGCGCCTTCCATCCATTCGTTGAAGAGAAAGCCGCTCCACTGCTTCGGGATCTCCAATCGGTTTGCCACGAATCGTTCATGCTCTTCGGAAGTCACGACAACACGGAGATCAATATCCGAGAACGCATCCGCCGTCCCCGCGGCTAACGAGCCACCCAGGAAGATGCCAAGGACCGCTGAATCAGCCGAAAAGTAGGCAGCCACTTCCCTGAGCAGGTCTTCGCGCGCGCGAATGAGTGTATCTGTATTCATGCTTGGCCTCGACGAGAAGTGGCGTTCTGACACTCGTCCAAGAGTAGTAAGTTCATCTCTAAGATAATTCGATTACGATTACGATTACGAGCACGAGCACGAGCACGATCCTGATGACTTATTGCTCAGACGCACGCGATATACTCCGCAAGAACACCCTCGAGCGTTGCGTCAATCTCCGCTTCAAGGACGATATCATTTCCGTCGTAGTCTTGACGAAACACCTGGCCGGACTTGTAGACGCGCGCGACGAGTCCCGCTTCGCTCTGCGGGATGCGCAACCGGACGCGACTGCGGTTCGACCCGAGCAGCCGCTCTATCCCGGCCAGCAACGTCTCACACCCTTCGCCCGTGCGCGCGGAAACGGCCCAGCGTATCCCGCCGCTGCGGGAGAGCTGTCCAACGCGATCGGCGTCGGCGATGTCGATCTTGTTGAGGACGATGGCCATCGGTTTGTCCAGGGCGCCTATCTCATCGAGCACGTCGTACACTGCACGGATGTGATCCTCGATAGCCGGATGGGCGGCGTCCGCGACGAGGAGGAGCAGGTCGGCCTCTTTGACCTCCTCGAGCGTTGCGCGAAACGCGGCGACGAGCGAGTGCGGGAGTTTCCGGATAAACCCGACCGTGTCGGTCAGCACGACCTCGCGCTGGCGGGACACCCGGCATCGCCGGGCGCGCGGGTCGAGCGTCGCGAACAGCTTGTCCTCGACAAACACGTCCGCGCTTGTCAGGCGATTCAGCAACGAAGACTTCCCCGCGTTCGTGTATCCTACAAGCGCGACGGTGGAGATCGCTCCTTCCGAGCGGCGCTGACGCTGCACCTGGCGGCCCTTGCGGATATTCTCGATCTCCGACTGCAACCGCGCGATCCTATTGCGGATCACGCGCCGATCCACCTCGAGTTTCTGCTCACCGGGTCCGCGCACACCGATGCCGCCCTGCTGTCGCATGATGGACCCGCGGCCGGCCAGGCGCGGGAGCATGTACTGAAGCTGGGCCAGTTCGACCTGGTGTTTTCCCTCGTTGGTGTGGGCGCGCTGCGCGAAGATATCCAGGATCAACTGCGTGCGGTCCACTACCTTGACGCCAAGGATCTCCTCGAGCTTCGACCCCTGGGCAGGCGAGAGATTCGAGTCGAATATTACGAGGTCGGCGCCGAGTTCGTCGACGGCGGCCTTCATTTCCTCAGCCTTTCCCCGGCCTACGAGGGTGCCGGGGCATGGCTTCAGCCGGCGCTGGAGCACAGTGCAGCCGACCTCAGCCCCGGCCGTCCACGCCAGTTGGCGCATCTCCTCCAACGATTCCTCGACGTCCTCGTCGGAATCGGAGGGCAGCACAACCCTGGCGAGTACCGCCGTCTCGATGATCGGCGGCCGTTCCAGTTCTATCAGCTTATCAGGTCTTTCCATAGTCACTGCGTTGACTTTCTAACGCGGCCAAAGGCTATAGCATCCGTATTGCCCATCTTCATGCAGACTATATCACGCGCGGGCGTGACGGACAAACGGCGGCGCGATTTGCATCATGCCTAATCAAGAGGTATCCTTGAAGCGTTTCCGGCCATC
This sequence comes from uncultured Nitrospiraceae bacterium, assembly GCA_964587655.1. Taxonomy (GTDB): domain Bacteria; phylum Hydrogenedentota; class Hydrogenedentia; order Hydrogenedentales; family SLHB01; genus CAZPMT01. The sequence continues at coordinate 14,996 of CAZPMT010000102.1, read as the reverse complement.
TGCGGACGAGGGAATCTCCCATGAAAGAAAAGAAACCGGGTCTCGATTACAGGACCGCGGGAGTCAACATTGATGCCGCGACCGAGGCGGTGCGCCGCATCAAGGACATAGTCAACAAGACGTTTGATGAGAACGTGCTGCAAGACATTGGGACGTTCGGCGCGATGTACCGCTTCGATCCGGCCGGCATGGAGGAGCCCGTCCTCGTGTCGAGCGTGGACAGCGTCGGCACCAAGGTCAAGATCGCCTTCATGATGAGCAAGCATGACACCGTGGGCATCGACATCGTTTCCCACTGCGTGAACGACATTCTTGTGCAGGGCGCGCGGCCGCTTTTCTTCCTCGATTACCTCGGTTGCGGGTCGTTGGACCCGGCGGTGATGGAGGAAGTGATCCAGGGCGTGGCCAACGGATGCCGCTATGCCGGGTGCGCGCTTATCGGCGGCGAGATGGCCGAGATGCCCAGCATCTACCAGGAAGGGGAATACGATCTCGCGGGCATGATCGTCGGCGTTGTCGATCGGAAGAACATCGTGGACGGATCGACGGTCGAGGAGGGCGACGTCATCATCGGCCTGCGCTCCTCCGGCCTGCACACAAACGGATACAGCCTAGCGCGGAAGATCTGTTTCGAGGTAGCCGGCCTCGGCTGCTCCGACGCGATACCGGGAACCGGCCGCACCGTCGGCGAAGAACTCCTCGAACCGCACCGAAGCTACGCGAAGGTGATACAACTCGTGATGCGGATCGTGAAGGTGAAAGGAATGGCCCACATCACCGGCGGCGGCATAACGGATAATCTTCCCCGGACTCTTCCGGGCAATCTTGGCGCGGAAATTGACCTCGGTGCGTGGGAGATCCCTCCTTTCTTCACGTTCCTCCAGCGAACGGGTAACGTCGCTGACCTCGAGATGCTGCGGACCTTCAATATGGGAATGGGCTATCTCGTGATTGTCGCCGAGCAAGAGGCTGAGAAGGCGCTTGACGCTTTGCGCCAGACTGTCGAGGAGCCAACGGTCATTGGACGCGTCGCCGCCGGTGAAAACGCCGTCCGTTACCGCGGGAAGTTGCGCCATGCCGAATAAGATTGAAGTTGCCATGAAGCCGGGCTTGCCGGATCCGACCGGCGCGTGCGTGCGCGGCCGTCTTGCCGAAGATCTCGGCATCGTTGTCGATGATGTGCGCGTGATCGACGTGTATACCATCAACGCAGACCTGAGCGCCGAGAAACTGGAGCGCGTCCGCGTCGAGTTATTCACGGATCCGGTCATTCAGGGATCCGGCATCAACGCTTCGCTCGCCCGCGACTACAAATACATCATCGAGGTCGGATTCCTCCCCGGTGTGACGGACAACGTCGGCAAGAGTTCGGCTGAGGGCATCGCGGACACGCTTGGACGTCCCCTCAAGCCCGGCGAGGCGGTGTACAAGTCCACGCAGTATGCGGTCAGCGGCGCCGTTACAAAGAAGACCTGTGAACGCATCGCGCGCGACGCCTTGGCGAACGAACTCATACAGCGGTGGGTGGTGAAGTCAGCCAAGGAGATGAAGAGACTCGGGGCGACGCCTTTGCTGGGGCTGCCCATCGTGACGCAGCGGAGCGATCCGGAAGTCAAGCATATCGACATCGAGATTTCCGACGACGATCTGATGGCTCTGAGCCGCCGGATGACGCTGGCGCTCGAGATCCACGAACTGAAGGCCATCCAGGCCTACTATCGCGATCCGAAAATGCGCGCGCGGCGCGCGTCCGTGGCTCTGCCGTCCGGCCCGACCGACATCGAGCTCGAGTGCCTCGCGCAAACCTGGTCCGAGCACTGCAAACACAAAATATTCAACGCGGAAATCGAGTATACCGGCGAGAACGGCATGACCCGCGTCATCGACAGCGTTTTCAAGACCTACGTGAAGGCTACGACCGACGAAGTGGGCAAGACCATCGATTGGCTTGTGAGCGTCTTCCACGACAACGCCGGCATCATCAAGTTCGACGATAACTGGAACTTCGCACTGAAGGTAGAAACGCACAACAGCCCGTCCGCGCTCGACCCGTACGGCGGCGCGATTACAGGCATCGTCGGCGTCAACCGCGACGTCTTGGGCGCGGGAATGGGCTGCCGCTGCATTCTCAACACCGACGTATTCTGTTTCGCCTCGCCCTTCTACGAAGGCGAGATCCCGCCTCGCCTGTTCCACCCGCGCCGTGTCCTTCGCGGCGTGCACCAAGGCGTGAAAGACGGCGGGAACCAGAGCGGTATCCCCGACGTGAACGGCGCCATCGTGTTCCACGAGCGTTTCCTGGGCAAGCCGCTCGTGTTCTGCGGGACCGGCGGCCTGATCCCCGCCAAGGTCGCTGGCAAGCCCAGCCACGAAAAACGCGCCATGCCCGGCGACCTCATTGTGATGACCGGCGGACGAATCGGCAAGGACGGAATCCACGGCGGCACGTTTTCCTCGGAAGAACTGCACGCCGGCTCGCCAGCCACGGCCGTCCAGATCGGCGACCCGATCACGCAGAAGAAAATGGCCGATTTCCTCATCGAGGCCCGCGACCTCGGCCTGTTCACCTTTATCCAGGATGACGGCGCGGGTGGCCTGTCATCGAGCATCGGCGAAATGGCGTGCGGGTCCGGCGGATGCGAAGTCCACCTCGAAAAGGCCCCGTTGAAATATGCCGGTCTCGCGCCATGGGAGATCTTCCTCTCCGAAGCCCAGGAGCGCATGACGCTGTCGGTTCCGCCGGACAAGATCGACGCCTTCTTGGATCTCGCCCGCCGCCGCGAAGTCGAGGCGACCGTGCTTGGAACCTTTACCGATTCCGGACGTCTTGAATGCCTCTACGACCGCAAGCTCATTGCCTCGCTCGACATGGATTTCCTCCACGACGGCGTGCCGAAGATGCGCCTCAAGGCAAAGATGACGCCGCAAGCGCCGCAGTCCGAGGTCATTGCCGCTGGCACGGACCTTGCCGCGGATCTCAAGGCCGTGCTCGGTTCGCCGAACGTTTGCAGCAAGGAAACATTCGTGCGGATGTACGACCACGAGGTGCAGGCGCAGAGCGTCCTCAAGCAGTTCCAAGGCGTGCGCCACGACGGCCCGGGTGATGCAGCCGTGTTGCGGCCCGTCCCGGGATCGAACCGCGGCCTCGCGATCTCGTGCGGCATCTGTCCCAAGTACAGCGACCTCGACACGTATTGGATGACGGCCGCGGCCATCGATGAGGCGGTGCGCAATCTCATTTGCGTGGGCGCGACACTCGGAACCATCGCGGGCCTGGACAACTTCTGCTGGCCGGACCCGGTGCAGAGCGAGAAGACCCCGGACGGCGAGTACAAGCTGGCACAACTCGTCAGGTGCTGCGAGGCGCTGCACGAGACCTGCGTCGCATACGGCATACCACTCATCAGCGGCAAGGACAGCATGAAGAACGACTACAAGATCGGCGGCACGAAGATCTCGATCCCGCCGACGATGCTGTTTACGGCGGCCGCGATTGTCGATGACGTGAGGAATGCCGTCTCGATGGACGTCAAGCGCCCGGACGATATCGTCTATGTCCTCGGCGACACAAAGAACGAGATGGGCGGAAGCGAATATCTGGCCCTCAAAGGGCAGCTTGGCGCGACTGTTCCGAAAGTTTATCCGCAGAACGCGCGCCCGCTATATACCGCCTTGTCGCACGCCATCGCGCGCGGTTGGGTGGCGTCGTGCCATGACTGCTCCGATGGCGGCCTTGGCGTGGCGTTGGCGGAGTCGGCCTTCGCGGGCGGATACGGAATGGATCTCGATATCCGCGGCATACCCGTCGAGAACGCCGTGATAGCGCTGTTCAGCGAATCGCAAAGCCGGTTCGTCGTGACCGTGCACCCTGAGAACGCCTCCGCGTTCGAGAACATGCTCGACGGGCGTCCCGTGACGCGACTCGGCAAAGTCATCGCACAAGAGGAATTCCGTTTGGCCGGCCACGACGGCGCTGCTATTCGCGTCTCGCTCGCGGAACTCAAAGAAGCGTGGCAGCGGCCGCTGAGGTGGTAGATAACGGTATTGGGGCGCTTGCGCTCCGTTTGAGGAAACGCTCGTGAACGTACGTGCTGTGGTTTTGACAGGTTTCGGGATCAACTGCGACTACGAAACGCAGGCGGCGTTGAACCGCGTCGGCGTCGAAGCGGAACGCATACATCTGAACGACATCATCGAGAACACCGCGCTGCTTGAGCGAGGCCACATCCTCGCCATCCCCGGCGGGTTCTCCTTCGGCGACGACGTCGCCTCGGGCAAGATCCTCGCCAACAGGCTTCGGTACAAACTCGGCGCGCCGCTCAAGAAATTCATCGCCGACGGAAAACTGATCATCGGCATCTGCAACGGGTTCCAGGTGATGGTGAAGATGGGCATCCTCCCGCTGTTCGACGGCGAATTCGTGCAGGACGTGACGCTCACTAACAACGATTCGGCACGTTTCGAGAACCGCTGGGTCTGCATGAAGACCGACCCGAATACGAAATGCGTCTGGCTAAAAGGCATCGACCGCCTCGACCTTCCCGTCCGCCACGGCGAAGGCAAGTTCATCCCGCGCGACGTCAGCGTCCTGAATCGTCTGAAATCGAACGGCCAGATTGTGCTTCGTTACTGCAACGCCGACCGCTCCCCGGCGAACGGCAAGTTCCCCATAAACCCGAATGGGGCCATCGACGACATTGCCGGCATATGCGACCCAAGCGGACGCATCTTCGGACTCATGCCGCACCCGGAAGCAAACGTCGATCGCACCAATCACCCATGCTGGACCCGGCTAGACCTCCCCGAAGAAGGCGCCGGCCTCCAGGTATTCCGCAACGCAGTGGAATACGTTCAGGGAAACCTGTAAGAATTGGTGGCCGTTCACAGCCACGTGGACGGATTCTATAACAGGGCAAACGCGTCATTCCCGCGAAGGCGGGAATCCATGGCATTGCGCGTTGTCCGTGGTCGTTGTCCTGCGGTCATTCCCGCGAAAGCGGGAATCCAGGGCATCGCCTGTTGTCCGTGGTCGTTGTCCTGCGGTCATTCCCGCGAAGGCGGGAATCCAGGGCATTGCCCGTTGTCCGTGGTCGTTGTCCTGCGGTCATTCCCGCGAAGGCGGGAATCCAGGGCATCGCCCGTTGTCCGTGGTCGTTGTCCTGCGGTCATTCCCGCGAAGGCGGGAATGACGGCACGGAGCGTGGCCCGGTTGTGAACGGTTACAATAACCGCAAGTACTTTCGTGAGAGAAAGTCGCCGGCCCTGAAAGGGCTATGGGAGGCGGGAGATGCTGAAGCGTTTTCGCGTAAGTAACTTCAAGAGCCTGCTAAATGTCGAGTTCAAACCCGTCGGACTAAACCTCCTCATAGGTCCCAATAATTCAGGCAAGACAAATCTCTGTTCCGCGTTGCGTTTCCTAAGTCGTACCAGCTTTGAGCCTCTTGAGGTCGCGGCAAAGAATGCCATTGGCGAGACATGGAGCATTCCCAATGTCTACGTCTCCGATTCACCTACGGAGTTCGAGATGGAGTGCTCTATGGCCTTTGGGGAAGACGAGTTTGACTATAGGTATGTCCTGAAGATCGAAGCGAACAAGTACCGGTCGTGGCCAGGAGGCGGACCGCATGTAGCCGAGGAGTCCCTCACGGTCAACGGCGGTCGCTTCAACAACACGCCCATGTTGATGAACAAGAGCGGGCAATCGCGGCTGTTTAAGGAGGAACCGTCCGAGCGGGATCCGTCATCAGGACGCTATGTTGACAGCGATGTCCCCTCCGACGCTACAGTGCTTTCGCTTCTCCAGCCGGGGGTGTTGGCGAACTTTCATGCTACCGTGTTCAGGACCTACCTCAGATTTTGGAGCTACTACAACCTTGACCCCATATCGATGAGGACGCCTGGCGTTGTCCGCGATATCCGCGGGCTTGTCTCAGACGGTCGCAACCTGAGCCAGGTGTTCTATGAACTTCACAATTCGAATCCTCGGCTTGAGAAGAGAATCATCGACGTGGTGAAGGAGCTTGAGAGCAAGCTGGATTTCTTCGTCTATCAGACCCCCGATCCGGAGTCCGTATATCTCTCTGTTGAAGATGAAAAGCGGAACCATTTCGGTGTCCAAAGCATTTCCGACGGGACTTTGCGGTTCATGGCATTGACGTATCTTGTTCTTACTGCTGCCGAGATGTCCCTCCCTTACAGGCCTCTCATCATAATCGAAGAGCCGGAAAACGGACTTTACGTGGGACACCTGAAACCGCTCATCGAACGGATTGACCCGTCAGGAGAGCGGGGGCAGTTCATTTTCACGACTCACAGCCCTTACTTCATAGATCTCTTTGACGGCAACCTCGACGGGCTTCACCTCATGAAGCCGGGGCGTCCTTCTTCCGTTCTTGTCAAGCCGGACCCACAGAAGATCTCCGCGATGCTGGAGAAGATGCCGCTTGGTGAGATGCACTTCAGGGAAATGCTTGGATGAAGATCGGATACTCAGTGGAAGGGAGCACGGACAGGGCTCTCATCAAGGGCTTTGTCAAGAGATGGTGCCCTCATGCCGAAACCATCGAAGGCAAGTTTCGTGGGAGTACTCGCACGAGCCGGCGGCGTGAAATACCGCACATTTGCGGGGAACTTGCCTCCAAGAATGCGGAGCTTATAGTTTTCCTCACGGACTCCAATGATGACGATGACAACGCATGGAGGACCGTTCTCAAACAGGAAGAAGGAAGACGCCCCGACGAATACGCGCATTACACAATATTCGGCGTATGTCAACGCAACGTCGAATGTTGGTTGTGTGCAGACGCGGATTGGATCGCCGCGAGAACCGGCAGAAACGCCAGCGATTTTCGCGTCACGGATCCTAAACACGTGTTCGAGGCCGCCTTGCGCATACGTGCCGACGACAAGAAAGAGGACCTGATAGAGGGTCTCGTCCGGGAGGCCCCTTTGCACAACTGGCTGCGCAATCGCTCGTTTGGTGACTTCTATGACAAGCTATGGCAGAAGAGCAAGTCATTTGATGATTGTCAGATGGAAAATGTCCGAGACGCGCGGTGAACCGCAGGGCAACTGGAGTCTGCCTTGGAGTTAGGACGTGAACGTATTTGAAACACTGGCAAGACCCATCGCGGGCGCCTTCGATGGCATCGCGGTTTCGGACCTGCCGTTCGTCTCGCCGCCGAGTCTCGAATTGGGCGACGTCGCGTTGAGGACGTTTGAAGCTGCGCGAAAACTCGGGACGACGCCCGCCGAGCTTGCGGCCCGCATCGCGCGCGACGTGGCTTTTGGCCCCGAGGTGTCAAGCGTTTCCGCGGCTGGCCCGTATGTGAATTTCCGTCTGGACCGCGGCCGGTTCGCGCGGCGGATCGTGGCGGGAGTTCTCGATGAGGGGCCGCACTTCGGATCGAATGACAGCGGCGTGGGAAAGCGCGTGCTCCTGGAACACACGAGCATCAATCCAAATGCGAGCCCGCATTTGGGCCGCGCGCGCAACGCCATGATCGGCGACAGCTTGACGCGGCTCCTGCGCTTCGAAGGCTACGGCGTCGAGGTCCACTACTACGTCAACGACGTGGGCCGTCAGATCGGCCTGTTGGTGCTCGTCTGCGAGGACCTCGAACGCCTTACGTTTGATCAGATATTGAATCTGTATGTGGACGCGAACGCGCGCGCGGAGGCCGACCCCGCGTTCGCGGCAAAGGGGTATGAGCTCCTGTCGAAGATGGAGGAGGGGGACGCCAAGGCCAGGGAACGTTTCTACGCCGTTACGGACATGTGCCTGAAGGGCCAGGTAGCCGTGCTTGCGCGGCTCGGTATCGTCTACGACGTGTTCGACCGCGAATCCGCGTACATAAAGGATGCGCGTGTCGAACAGGTCATGGCCGCGCTTCGCAAGAAAGGCGCACTCTTCACCGACGAGGAAAACCGCCTTGTCGTGGACCTCGCGAAGCTGGGTTACAAGCCGGACGAGGGGCGCTACTTCGTGCTGCTGCGCTCCAACGGGAGTTCGATGTACGGCTATCGCGATCTGGCCTATACGATCGACAAGGCCGAACGCGGCGCGGACATCAACATCATCGTGCTCGGCGAGGACCACAAGCTGTATGCGCAGCAACTGGCGCTCATCCTCGGCGCGGCCGGCATACCCTTTCCGGAAATGGTCTCCTACTCTTACATTCTACTGGCCGAAGGCAAGATGTCGACGCGCCAAGGCAATGGCGTCCTGTTGTCCGAGTTCCTCGACGAGGCGGGCGCACGTTCGTCGGCCAAGGTGGAAGAGCAGTGCGGCGAACTGCCGCCGGATGAGCGCGAGGCCATTGCGCGCAAAGTGGCCGTGGCGGCGATCCGGTTCGCTATTCTCCGCGTCGGGCCCAACAAGAACGTCGTCTTCGATTGGGAGTCCAGTCTGTCGTTTACGGGCGACACGGGGCCGTACGCCCAGTACTCGTGCGCGCGGATCAGTTCGATCCTGCGGAAGTTTGGCGAAGTGCCGGCCGCCGTGTCCGAGGCGTTTCCCGTCGAGACCGACGCTGAATGGCAACTCGTCACAAAGCTGGCTTCATTTCCCGATACCGTGACCGGCGCGGCGGCGCAGCGTAATTGCGCGCCCATCGCTCAGTACGCGCTCGACACCGCGCGTCTCTTTACAGGCTTCTATCACGAATGTCCCGTCCTCGCCGCCGAGACGGACTGGCAACGCATCGCCCGCGCCCAAGTCTGCGCCGCGACGCGCATCACCCTCGAAAACGCACTACACATCCTCGGCATCGAGGCCCTGGAACGAATGTAGGAAGTCCGTGTCGTGGTGCGTCGCGGAATGCCGTCCGCAGTGCGGGACGCACAGGCACTTGATCTGGAGGTGTATCTCATGAGTTGTCTGATGATCGTGGCATCGCTCGTTCTCTCGGCGGAACCGTATCAGGCTTACGTGCTGAACACGGAAGCCCCCATCTGGAACGTCGCGCCGCACGACGTAACGGGCGACGGCAAGGCGGAACTGTTCGTGGCGTGTTGCGACGAGCGGAGCTACCCGCTCAAGAAGCTCGTGGCGGTCTTCATCGCCGACGACGCGGGCGGGTATCCCGCGCAGGCATCGCTCACGATTGATTTGGAGCCCAGTATCAGCACGCTTTTCTTCGCCGAAGTCGATGGAAAGCCGCCCGTCGAACTGGTCGGCGTGGACGCCGAGGGGGCGACCGTGTTCGAGTTCAAGGAAGGGCGTTTCGCGCCGGGTCCCAAGCCGCGCTTTTCCTCGCTGCTGCCGAGCGGCGCCAAACAGCCCCTGTTTCTCAATAACGCTGCCGAAGACCTCAACGGCGACGGGATCGACGAATGGATCCTTCCCGTGCCTTCCGGATACGAGATCCGTACGCCGAGCCAGGCGTTGTCGCGGGTGGCCTGCGACGTCGTCAGTGAGATCAGCGAGTACGACGGCGTGTACATCCAGTATCGCCTGCCCGCCTGCCACCCATTTTCGCTTCCCGGCGAAACGCAGAAATGCATCGCGTTCCTGAGCGATGAGTTCGCCGATTTCGCGCACGGAAAGGACTGGTCGGAGAACACCCGTTTCAAGATCCCTTTGAACCTCGAGGACAAGTGGCAGGCAAGCGCGTACATGTCGGATATCGACGCTAATGGAATGCCCGATCTCGTGGTGACGCAGTTGAAGGGCACCATCAACCTGAAAGCGGTCACGCAGGTCTATCTGTCCAACGGACTCTTCACCTATTCCACCGCGCCCAGCGCCACGTTCGAAGCAGACGGCGCAGTATCGAGTCCGATTGTCGCGGACGTCGACGGCGACGGCAAACGGGATCTCGTTTTCATGACGGTTCCTTTGGGCGTGAAGAACATCCTGAACTTCTTCATTCGGAAGAAGGTGTCCGCGCGCGTGGAAGTGTATCTTTTCAAGGACGGCGCGTTTCCCTCCAAACCAACGTTCGCGGAGAGCGTGCTGCTCGATGCGCCAGAAGGACGCGAGCGCGTCGCGTATGCCCTCGGCGACTTCAACGGCGACGGGCGGATGGACGCGGCCTTCGGGCAAAGCGCGGACAAGATGGCCATTCGCACCGGGAGTGCGGAACAGTTCGTGTCGCCGCGCCCGTGGGTCGTTCTGGATCTCCCGTCGTTCGGTACGGGACAGGCCTTCGATCTCAATGGCAACAAGGCTCAAGATCTGGTGCTGTATCACTCCGGCGGCAACAACAAGAAACGTTTGGACGTCGTGGTTTTCTGACGTGTCCCGCCGTATCCCGTCGAAGCGTCTTTGTGCAAGGGACAAGACATATGATTGAATGCTATGAGCTTGTGAAACAATCCCAAAATGGCGTCATTCCCGCGAAAGCGGGAATCCAGAGTACACACGCCGGCCCGCGACATCCGCACTGGATTCCCGCTTTCGCGGGAATGACGCCATTCCAGGGCCGCTGAGTGAATGGGCGTATTGTGACGGCATTTCTTCACAACCTCTATGTCCTCAATGGAGAGTTGCTGACGGAGAGGTGGATGGATGTTTCGGATTCAGGGTAGCGCGCCGCGGCGGGGCAATGATGCACCGGCCCCGCGAGTTCATTTCTCCGGGATCGGGGGCACGGCGATGGTGGCGGGGGCGAGGCTGGCCATCGAGACCGGGTGGGAGGTCCGCGGGAGCGACAACCCGCTGTATCCGCCCACGTCGCATATGGTCGAGGCGCTGGGCGTGCCCGTGGCCACCGGCTACGCGCCCGCCAATCTCGACTGGGACCCCGACGTGGTCGTTATCGGGAACGCGCTGAGTCGCGGCAACCCGGAAGTCGAGGCGGTTCTCGAACGCCGCCTGCGGTATGTGAGTCTCGCGGAGTGGATCAAGGAGGAAGTCCTTCGTGAACGTCGGCCCGTAGCGATATGCGGTACGCACGGAAAGACGACGACGACCGCGCTGACGGCCTTTCTGCTGGACCGGGCGGGACTCCGTCCGGGTTTCCTGATTGGCGGCGAGCCGCTTGACTTTCCGCACAACGCGCGACTCGGACCCAAGGGGGCGCCCTTCGTCATCGAGGGGGACGAGTACGACACGGCATTCTTCGATAAGCGGGCGAAGTTCTTTCACTACTTGCCCGAGATTGCCGTGGTGACCTCCATTGAGTTCGACCACGGCGACATCTACGACAGCTTGGCCGGCATCGAACGCGCCTTCCAACTAATGCTGAGGCAGATTCCGGCAAATGGCTGGCTGATTGCCTGCGCCGACCAGCCAGGTGCGGCCGCATTGACGCGCCACGCCTTCTCGCAAGTGGCCACGTACGGTTTCGATCAATGCGCGGACTGGCGCGGCGAATGGGACGGGGAAATGCGCGACGGGCGAGCCGCACTGCGCGTGTATCGGGGGGGACGGCGCTGGGCGGAATTGGCCGCGCCCCTCACGGGCCGGCACAATCTGCTTAACGCGCTTGCGTCCGTTGCCGTTGCGGGCGTGTTGGGGGCGTCACCCGAAGAGATCGAGGCGGCCATGCCGCACTTTCTCGGCGTCCGACGGCGGATGGAAGTCTTTCTCGATGCGAACGGCATGACCTTTGTGGATGATTTCGCCCACCATCCCACCGCGATTCGTGAGACGATCGCCGCGGCACGCTCGAGATGGCCTCAGAGACGGCTCTGGGTGTTGTTCGAGCCACGCTCGAATACGACCGCCACAAATCGTTTCCAGCAGGAACTCGAGGAAGCCTTTCGGGGCGCCGATCAGGTCTGGATCGGACCAATCCACCGCGTCGATAAGATCCCAGAGGAGAAACGCCTGGATCGTGCAACGCTCGTTGACGCGCTTCGGCTGTCAGGGGTGTCGGCGCGGTGCGCGGACAGCGTGGATGAGATCGTCGAAGACGTTCTCGCGCGCGGCGAAAAAGGAGACGTTGTCCTCCTCATGAGCAACGGGGCGTTCGGCGGAATCTACGACCGGTTCCGCGCCGCGATCTCCAACCCTTCAGGCAGTCCTTCCACGAACGCCCTGATCTCGTCCCGGACGCGCCGGTAGAAATCGAGGGCTTCTTCCTCGCTCCGCCGACCCTACTTTTCGTACACGCTCTTACAGTTCGACCTGGACGCCAAGCTCAACCACCTGGTTTGGAGGGATCTCGAAGAACGGGCTGGCCCCTTGTGCGTTTCTCGCCATGAGCGCGAAAAGACGCTGCCGCCACTTTGCCATGCCGGGCTTGCTCGTGATGACGATGCTCTCGCGCCCGAGGAAGAACCCAACCATGATGGAGTCGAGCTTCAGACCTTGTTCCCCGCAAAGGCCCAGGACTTCCTTTACATTCGGAGATTCCATGAACCCGTAACGTGCCTTTACGCGATAGAACCCGTGACCAAGGTTCTCCACGTTGACCCGCTCGGAACGTCGGACGTGCGGTGTCTCTTCGATCACCACGTTCATAACGGCTACCGTTTCATGCAGGACTTTATTGTATTTGATGTTGTGGAGGAGCACCGGCGGCGTTCCGGACGGGTTTCCCGACATGAATATGGCCGCACCCGGGACGCGTACGATCAGGGCATCGGCGGGGATAATCTTCTGAACGAAATCGTCGAGGGAAGGTACACGCTGGTAGAGGCGCGCGCCGAGGATCTGCCGGCCTTTCCGCCAAGTGGTCATCAGGAGGTACACGCCCAATGCCATGACAAGCGGGAACCATCCGCCGGCTGGGATCTTCGCCAGGGCCGAACTGCAGAACGCCACGTCAAACACCAGGAACCCCGCGAGCAGGATTCTCGCGGTCCACCGGCGCCACCCCCACACGTGACGGGCGACAACGTACAGGATGAGGGTCGCAATGAGCATGTCCATCGCCACGCCCACTCCGTATGCGGCCGCGAGACCAGATGAGGTCCGAAACGCAAGCACAAGGCTTACGGTGGCGACAAGAAGAACCCTGTTAACAATGGGAACGTAGATTTGTCCGATCTCGAGGGAAGAGGTGTGGGTGATTGGAATGCGAGGAAGGAATCCCAGCAGCACTGCCTGCCGCGTCAGCGAGAATACGCCGCTGATGATAGCTTGGGACGCAATAATCGTCGCGGCCGTGGAAAGCACGACCATGGGCAGAAGCCCCCAGTGGGGCGCCAGCGCATAGAATGGATTGGACGTCGCCTGCGGGGATGTAAGGATAGTGGCCCCCTGTCCGAAGTAGTTTAGAAGCAGCCCGGGCAAAGCGACGCAATACCAGCCCACCTGTATGGGACGCCGCCCGAAGTGTCCCATGTCCGCATAAAGCGCTTCGCCTCCAGTCAACGCCAGGAAGACCGAGCCGAGCACGAAAAACCCAGCCCAACCATTCGATGCGAAAAAGCGCAAGGCGAACAGGGGGTTGACGGCCTGCAGCACGGTAGGATTCCGAACGATTGCACAGAGCCCAAGCGTGCCGATAACCAAGAACCAGACCAGGATGACCGGTCCGAAGATGGCCCCGATCTGTGCCGTACCACGGCTCTGAGCCATGAACAGGAATACCAGGATGACAATAGTTATGGGTACGACGTAGGGAAAGAAAACGGGCGTCGCGACTTCAAGCCCTTCGACCGCGCTTAAGACGGAAATGGCCGGCGTGATCATCCCATCCCCGTACAGCAGGGCCGCGCCGAAAAGGCCCATGGCCGTGACGACAATCCTCATTCTTCCCTTTTCGGCGCCAAGCTTGGACAATGCCAGCGCCATCAGCGCGAGGATGCCGCCTTCGCCGCGATTATCGGCCCGCGTGATGAAGACCATGTACTTGACCGAGATGACAATGGTCAGAGCCCATAAGATGAGCGAAAGAATACCCAGAACGTTAAGGGGAGACGGATCGAGCGTGTGGGCGCCGTCGAAGCACTCGCGCATTGCGTACAGGGGGCTCGTACCGAGATCTCCGTAGACGACCCCCAGCGCTCCCAGCACAAGGACGGAAAGGTTCCGCCCGTTACTGTTTCCGGGTTCTTTCATAAAGCGGCCCATATGTTACCACACGTTCCCCGCCCTGCGCCAACAAGATTGTGATTGCTCCCTCGAATAAATCCCTTGCGTATCACGGCAACCTACGGCAAACTAACCCCACCGGGCGAAACAGCGGGGAAAGGCCGCGACGTTGGAAACGTCGCGCTACCAGCGAGGATTGTCTTGCCGGGAAGCGCCGATACCCTAGGATCCTGTAAGTAGGTCGTCGTCTTTGTCGTAATCGTCTCCTTCTTCTTCGGTCATGTCTTCTGTGTCGGGAAAGTTCTCGCGGCAGTGTTTGACGAAGCGCGTTAGGGCGTTCTCTTCGGGCGGCTCTTCATCGGGGTCGACCTTCAGGATGTATGTGATGATCTTTTTGACGGCTTCTTTGGGAAGCGGGGTGCCTTTGGGGCGGTAGGCTTCGATTACGCGGTCTTTCCATTCGGGTGCGTCGAGCATGTAGGGGTTGATTCTCATCGCGATGGTGGCTGCATCGATGGCGGCGACGTCTTTTCCAGCGGCTGCGTGTTTGACGGCTTCGCGCATGTATCTGCGGGCCTGGTGGGCAGGGTCGATGGTGGATCCGAGATGCAGTAATCGATCGTTGTCGAGGTCAAGGTCGGTATCGATCGTGGTACGGGTTTCGTAGTTGAAGAAGTCCGCCGGGTCGGGCTCGACTGGGTCGGACGCTTTGATCAAGGTTGCGTAATGCCTGTACTCGCGCGAAATTCTGGTGAATGCTTCGAGATGCGCGCTGGGTTTGGACGATTTCATGTGGTATGCGTCGGTGGACGCTACGGTGTCGTCGACAAGGGGCGCGTTTCGCATCGAGACGGCTGCGCGGTTCAGCATGACCTGGAGCATGGCGAGGTTGTGGGCGATGTGGAGATCGAGTCCGTCGTGATTGGGATTGCGGGAGACGCGATCTAGAGGCCCGGCCAGAAAGACCGGTTTTTGGGCTTCGCGGGGATATTTCATGCGTTTAGAGTGGCAGGGGTCGGTTTGGATGTTGACGCGGGCGATCTCGTGAAGAGGCGTCGGATTGCCTGTG
>CAZPMT010000101.1:0-20241 GCA_964587655.1 uncultured Nitrospiraceae bacterium | reverse complement strand
TACTGGCCGCGATCAGCCGAATTCACGAAGTGGCCGCGCCCGAAATATGCAGTCTGATGCCTCAACTGCAGATCAAGGTGCCTACGTTGCGTCGATGGGGCAGGAAAGCGGCCGTGGTTGTTGACAAATCGTTCTGGGAATCACTTGCTGAGATGCGCCGAGTGGAGCACCTATCCAATTCAGACATCGCTTGGTTCATTATGGATTACGAAGGGCCCGAGAACGGGCGCTATCGAATCGCTTGCAATGAGGTCATTTTCACCACGCTTGAGAACGCCGTCGAGGGCCTCACCGGTGGAACGCCAGTGTCCCTTGAGCAGTTCGAGCGCGCGCTTCACGAGAAACTCGCGCGTTCTGAAGCCACTTGAGGTCTTTTCCCACCATCAGTTCGGTCATGTGCACGTGATGCGTGTTCTTC
Organism: uncultured Nitrospiraceae bacterium; assembly: GCA_964587655.1. Taxonomy (GTDB): domain Bacteria; phylum Hydrogenedentota; class Hydrogenedentia; order Hydrogenedentales; family SLHB01; genus CAZPMT01. The sequence goes on along the minus strand of CAZPMT010000101.1, from coordinate 19,823 downwards.
ATGGCCACAGCCTGGGTTACGAATCCGGATTTCGCGGCCAGCACCTCGATCTCCTTCGTGTTATCGTAAGTGAGAAGAATAGCCCCTTTCACTTTCGCCAAGAGATCAAATAGGCCGCGGTGATCAACCTGCCAATGGGGATATAGCCGTCTTGCGGCGACCGTGTAAGGCGGGTCCACATAGAAGGCGGCGCCCTCGTCGTCAGCATAGGCCTCGATTATTTCCAGACCATCGCCTTCGATAAAGCTCAGTCTCTGTCGCATCGCGGCGATTGCCCGGATGCGCTTGGCAAGGGTGGCGGGATACCACCGTGATAGAAGCCCTCGGCCGTTTTCCCCGTGTTTGACAAGACCAGCGCCCGCAGCCATGATCCCGCCGCGCTGCACACGATTGCGGAGAATGGCGGCAAAGGCGCGTTCTCGTTGGCTAGAAGCGGGCGCCTTAAGAACGAGTCCCACGCTTTTTCCTGTCAGGTCAAAACACTCTATTCTGTGAGCGAGCCACTCCGCCTGCCCCCCCAGAATGGTTTGCCACACGGATGCCACATCCCGATCCTTTTCCACGAGCACTCCGTGATCCGCGAGATGCTCAAAGGCCGCAGTCAGTCCTACGATGCCTCCGCCTGCAAAAGGTTCTACAAGCACGGTTGGTCTGGGGCTAAGACTCGCGAGCCAAGTGCGTATGTACGGGACAAGCCAAGTCTTTCCTCCGGGGTAGCGAAATGGCGACCGCTGTGGGATCGAGGCAACGTTGATAGGCTCGCCCATGTCGACATCGGCAGCCGTTCGATACACGCCATGGGCCTCTCTCGCCAGGAGTCCCTCCTCTGCGTCAAGTCTCCGAGCGTACTCGAGCACACTGTCAGCCAATGCCTCGGGAACACGCACGACCGTGGTTCTGCCCCTCTTCCACTTGGCCGTATAGGTTGTGCAAGAACGCGCCATGCGCAGATTATTGCAGCAAGAACCTAATAAGTCAAACCCACGTAACACGGGTGTTGGGATTCTCGCGAGTCCCTGCCTTCTTCATGAACTATGGCGGGATAAACACGATCGAGGAGGTGTGTGCTGGGCGCCGCGCTCGTCGCAAGGGCTGTGTTGGGCGGCTGAAGCCCCCGCGACTATGCGAAATGCAGCAGGCCGAAGAATCGCGGCTGGTGGAAATTCAGTTCCTCTCCGATGGGCGCCCAGGCGGCCCAGTGGGGATGTGAAGAGTCGTCGGCGCATTTGTAGAAGTTCGCGCGCCATTCCTGTCCGGTCACGTCTCCGAGATGTCCGGCGTAACGCTCGAACAAGGCAAATGGAACGGCGTATGCCACGGACCATTCCGTTTCCTGTTGGACCTCTGGGAAGACCCGGCCGGACATCGAGTGGTGGATCCTGATGGACTTGGCCTCCTCCCAGGGGATTCTTGTGTACTTCTTGAACCCGTCGGGCGTTCGCGTGGGGTCTTCGACGTAGCTCAGCAAGAGGTGGCCGCCGCAGTTGACCTCGAAGTTGAGATACCCCTTATCGCGTTTCGGCTGCACGAAGAACTCGACGCACGAGTCCCGGCAGACGGGCGCCTGGTATTCCGTGTGGACGCACACGACATAGCGGTCGTTAACGCGGAATTGCACATAGACGGACTGATCGTCATACAGCAGCTTTGCCCGAACCTTGGGCCGATGATCGCTGCCGCGCGCATGGAAATGGTCCACGCGCAACTCCGCGGCGTCTTTCCATGCGCCGCAGTCAAACGGACCGTCAAGGGCCGGCGTTTCGTGGGTCTTTCGGACGTTGTGCACACAGCCCAGGTTGGGATTTTGGTCCACGTTCATCGAGTCCTCTCGTCTTCATCTCAATGGGCTCAAGATGATCAGCGTTGTGGCTTCATAAAGGGCGGCGATGGCCAACATGATACCGGCAAGCAGGGCGCCGCCCGCGACAATGCGCATTCCTTGAACGATCTCGCCGAAACCTGTCGTCGTGAGTCCTTTGAAGACGCGCAGCGGAAACACGACTGCCACGAAGGAAGCCACAATATATGCCTCCATTTCGAGCGTCATCGTGATGCAATGATACACGAGCGGTGGCGCGGAGCCAGTCCAGAGCGGCGCCATCACAAATCCCACCACGCCGAAAGAGAGCAGGTTCTTGAGCACGCCCACGAACGGTATCACGAGGGAAGGCAGGAGCGTGAAGAGAATCGTTGCGACGAAATAGTTGTGGACAAAGGTCGCGGCGGTGGCGCGGAGGATGTCTCCGCTTGCATAAGCGTCGCCGATATAGCTCAGATCGCCCTTGAGGAAAGCATCGCGCACCAACAACGAAGCCCGAATGTTGGCGACCGGATACGCAAGAGCCAGGAGCATCATGAGGAAGAACACGCCGTACAGCAAGACGTGCATGGATGCAAACAATCCAGGCCGCGCGTCGAGCTCCCGCAAGACGGAACTCAATGGGCCAGCCGTGCGGCTGGCCGAATAACGCAGGAATCGGATCTGCAATAAGGAACCCGCCCCGGCCACCAGGATCAATCCCGCAAAGGCAAGACCGGCGATCCATGAGACGCTGCGGGTGAACCCGGCCACGGCTTTGGGGGAATCTTCGCCCTCGAGATGCGTCTCATCGTCTTCGAAACGCTTGAGTCCCTCAGGATCGATCCAGCCGCTTGTCGCGCCCGACGCCGGCGTGAAGTACTGCTGCAAGCCCTCCGACTCAAGAACAACGTAGGCGTATGCCAGCCCGTTCACGCCGCGCTGCAAACGGCCGACGACTAGGAATGTTGCGCCATCCAGGTCAAACGATTTCCGGGAAGCGAGATCGCCCGCGAGGGCCTCCAACTTGCCCGGCGCCGGGAGTTTCCCGGAGGCGAGCAGGGGCGTCAGCGTTGCCGCGGGCAGGGACAACGATACGACGCGTTCGCCCTTGTCGAGGTGAAGAGGATCTATCAATCCCGCTGCGTCCGGCAACGCCCGCAGTTGGGCCACGAGGGGACGCACACTTGCGGGAAGGTCCAGCGGGAGTCGTCTTACGGCGACCGGAATAAGGCCCGCGGAATGTTCTGGCAGTGTGCCTTCCGGAACGAGTAGGGCATCCTTCCAGAGCTGGTTCCTGAGAAGGGCCGTCTCCGCCAACGCGGCCGCGCCGATTAGGGCCACGCCGAGAAGGAGCGCCGCCAATGGCCGTGAAAACAGCGTTCGCCGGCCCACCGCGACGGGCGGCGGAGCAAAGGTGGAAGAGGATTCCTCCGGTTCAGGAAGCGGGAGTTGCATTCGCGACCGCGCCTTGCCGCAGGGCCTGCTGCGGGCTGGGCGCCTTGCCCATGGATTCCACCATGCGCTTCATCAACGCCGTGAAAAACGCTTCCTGGTGTGGCCCGGTCCAGGACATCGTGCCCGTTTCATATTCGGTTCCGCCGTTCTTGTCCTTGACTTCATGGTAATACTTGTCGGGCGAGACGTAGCCCGCGTATTCGCCGGAAAAACCCGAAACCCACAGATCATAGCCCTTGATCGACGCCCATTCCTTCCATGTCACGCTCACCTCTCCGCTGAAATCGGAAGGCGTGTTCACGAATACCGCGCCGCCCACGCGCACGGCGGTCATCCATCCGGTCTCGCGCAATCCGGCGAGCTTGCCCAGGAGCGGTGAAACGCGCCATTTCGCGCTACGGGGCCGGAGTTGGAACGGCGGCAACTGAAATCCGATCCCGATCGACACGACGTCCGCGTTGGAGACGAAATTCAGATTCTGGGCGTTGTCGAGCACCAACTTCGCCAATCCTTCGCCCATGGCCTGACACCGCGAGAACGGGTCCGGGGCTTCCGGGGCGCGCGGTCCCATACTGCCGACGGCCCCGCCAAGGTATACCGCCGTGCCGCCGGTCGCCCGCTCGATCGCCCGCTGCAAGTATCCGGGATACTCGGCGGAGAACTGCATGTTGTCGTCGCTAAGGATCGTTGGATGCGCGGAGAACCGCACGACGTAGCAACGCTTGCCATCCGCTTTCTCGATGACCATGAAGTTCAAATCCGGATCCACCGCGGCTTCGCGGGTGCGGTTGCGGATGAACTGTTCCGCCTTGACTTTTCCATGGGCCATCTTGGCCGGTGCGAGCGAATTGTAGGCATCCACGATGGCGGAGGTAAACGCCTTGGCGAGCAGTTCCGGAATCCTCGGATCGTACTTGCCAAAAGAGATATCGGCCACCAGACCCTGACCCATTCCGCCCGGTCCATCGTGTGTGTGGCTGGCCGTAAAGAACAGATTGTTGGCCGTCAGCGGAGTCTGCCTAGCGACTTCCGCGCGCACGGCTTCCGCGACGTTCGGCGGGACAAGCAGTATGTCGGCGCCCGCGACAACCGCAGTGTCCTTCCCGTCGCTGAACGCCACGGCCTTCACGTACAACTCGTCATGGACGCCCGTGGACGGTTTGCCTCTGCGTGCGCCGTAGCCGGCGAGCGGCGTGCCGGCCGGAGGCACAATGTTCGCGACACCCCAGCCGGCCTTGAGTTGCCCGGGTTTGTCCGTGATCTCGCATTGTTTGACGTTGGCGTCGATCGCGGCGATGGCGTCGTTGAAGTATTTCGTCCCCTCGAAACCGGACGCGTATGTAGGCCACGGGCCGACAAACACGACAACGAGACCGGCAACGATGATCACGAAAATCAAAATGCCCAGAAGGATCTTTTTCCACAAACGCATCGTAACGCACTCCTTTCAGGAGGGGTCCGGCCGTTGCCCTGTTCCGGACAACGCGGCCCGCTCGTTCTTGAACGCACGGCGCACGCGACGAAAACGCGCTACCGCAACAATCGCCAACAGCACCAATATGACAAGGATTCCGCACTGATACAACCATCCCCCATACCCGAGAGTCAAGGGCCAGAACGACAGCAGCCCCAGGACAATGATCAAACCCTCGATGATGCTCCTGTATCGTTGCGTCATAGATCGACGGATGCCTTCAATACATGATCTTCGGATGCGGCAACAAGCTCGAACGCTTCGCCGGCCCGTTCCAACGGAAACGAATGCGTGACGAGGGACGCCACGTCCACCTTGCCCGAACCGGCCAACGCAATGGCGCGCGGATAGTCGTGCCGAAAACGGCGGCACCAGCGAAGGGTCAGTTCCTTGCGTCGCGCCACCCCCACGGGAAACGGGTCGTAGTCTTTCCCCGAAATGCCGGTCAGTACGCACCGGCCCGCGGGCCGCACCACTTCGCAAGCCAAGCCGGCCGTCTCGGACGAACGCGCGGTGTCGAAAGCGACGTCCACGCCGCGACCGCCGGTTTCGCGCATGATCATCTCGACTGTGTCATGCCGCGCGGCGTTGAATGCGACGTCCACACCGTACTTCCGGCCCGCGTCGACGCGATAGTCCAGCAAATCCGTTCCGTAGACGACGCGGATGCCTGCCAGCTTCGCCACCTGCGCAGTCAGCAGGCCAATGGGTCCCAACCCGAGGATTGCAGCCGTCTCACCGGGCTTGATTTCGGCGAGTTCGACCGTATGCACGGCCACGCCAAGCGGCTCAATCATCGCGGCAGCCGCGGCGCTCATGCCGTCCGGCGCCGGGAAGCAGAACTCGGCGTGCATCGCGACGTACTCGCAGAGGACGCCGTCGTACGGAGGGCCGCCGGGGAAAAAGAGGTCCTTGCAGACGTTATAGTGTCCGTCGCGGCACCACTCGCACTTGAGGCAAGGGATCCCGGGCTCGACGGCCACGCGTTTCCCGATAAGAGATCGATCCGCCGCCAGTCCCACGTCCTCGACGATCCCGGCGAACTCGTGCCCCAGGATTAGCGGGCTGGTGATGACCGTGGATCCGATGCGCCCTTCCACATAGTAGTGGAGATCCGAGCCGCAGATACCGACGGACTCGACGCGGATCAGCGCTTCATGGGGTTTGGGCGCGGGCTTTTCCACCTCGACAAGGCGCATGTCCCGCGGACCAAACCACTTCACTGCTTTCATGCACGCATGCTCCAACAAGACAGGCCCCGAAGAATAACACATTCCGCGCGCAAACACACGCCGGGATTCGCACTGTAAAGAACAAAGCGCGCCGTCTAGCGGCAATGCAGTTCACTTAAGGATCCGCGTTGTAGCGCAGGCGTCTTGCCTGCATGGCGCCCAAGGGCCTATTTCTCCGTAAACCGGCCCCGAACGGCGCTACAAACCTCGTTTACGCTAAAGGCTTGGACTGAACTCCGGATCATGGGGCGGCCTTGGAAAAACCGCCCCTACTTTTCGTGCACGCTCTTGACCTGCATGTTTTTCCAGAAAGGCGGCAAGGTCTGCCCGGCGCAGGGGGGTACGGGTCTGGCCCGCGTTGCTGTAAGTGGTGGAATTCAAGTTCGTTGCGAATCCCGCCGATACTTGGAATAAGGATTGCTGGCCTGAAGATGCGATAGTGTGGCTGGGTGAGCTGCGGGATGAATCGGGCCACTAGTCGAAGCCGTTTTGAGTGAGGGTGTTACCGTGGGAAACCTATTCAGCACGCTGGACATTGCCCGGTCGGCCCTTCAGGCGGCGCAGGTCCAGATAGACGTTTCCGGTCATAACATCGCGAACGTGAACAAGGAAGGCTACTCGCGGCAGCGGGTGACCCTGACGGCCCGGTCGCCGGAGTCGCGCACGTTCGGCGAGCTTGGCCGCGGCGTCCAGGTCTCGGATATCGCGAGGCTGCGCGAGGAGTTTCTGGACACCGTGTACCGGCAGCAGGAACAAGGTTTGGGAAGCGCCGAAACCCGAGCCTCCTATTTCTCGCGCATCGAGGACCTGTTTCAGGAACCGGGGACCAGCGGGTTCGGAACGCGCCTGAGCGAGTTCTTCAACTCTTTGAACGACTTTGCGAACAGCGTCGAGGAACAGCCCGTCCGGATGTCGGTCATTACCGAGGCGCAGAGCCTCGCGACGAGTTTCAACCAGATCACGCAACAGGTCTACGCACTCCGCTCGAACGCCAACGAGGAAGTCCGGAACGCGGTGCCCGAAATCAACTCGTTTGCTTCGCGCATCGCCGCCTTGAACGTGAGCATTCGCAAGGAGGAGTTGGGCGGGCACAAGGCCAATGATCTGCGAGATGAGCGCGACCTCGAACTCGATCAACTCGCGAAGCTCATAAACATCTCATATCGCGAACGCGAAGACGGCCAAGTCGACGTCTTTGTGTCCGGAGACATACTGGTGACCGGTGAGGACGCGCGGCAACTCGTCGCTCAACAGGACCCGAACATCGACCCCCAGCGTTCCGATCTCCTGGCGGTGCGGTTCGCGGACAATGGTACGGACGTCGATATCCGCGACGGCTCGCTGTTCGGCGCGATTACCGCGCGCGACAGCGACTTGGCGCATGTGGCAACGCGTTTGGACCAGATCGCCTCCGCGATCATCCGGGAAGTCAATGCGATTCACAGCACCGGCAACGGACTCGACAATCTCTCGGGCACGATCGCGGGATCGAACGCGGTGGATGATCCCGCCGCGGCGTTGTCGGCGGCGGGATTGCCGTTCGACGTGACATCGGGCTCCTTCGACGTGGTCGTCTATGATGCGTCTGGCGCGGCTACACAGACAACAGTCACGATCACGGGCGCCACCACGCTGAACGATCTCGTTGCCAGCCTGAACGCGATCCCAAACTTCTCTGCGTCGGTCGGGAGCGACAACACGCTTCGTCTGGGCGCCACGGGAACGAATACTTTCTCCTTTGCGAATGATGCCTCCGGCGCCTTGACGGCCTTGGGAATCAACGGACTTTTCACCGGACACGACGCGGCGACCATGGCCGTGAACTCAGATATCGCCGACAACCCGAGATTGCTGACCTCCGGTTACAGCACGGACGTCCTGAACACCGGAGACAATACGGCGGCAATCGCTCTCGCTAGTGTCCGGAACAAGATGGTCTTCGACGGCGGCACGGCCACTATCCAGAACTTCTACGAGAGCACCGTCGTCCGTGTCGGCGTGGACGCGCGCGCAAACAGCCAAACCCTCGAGGTGCAAAACGCGTTCGTCAACGATTTCCAGAACCGGCGCCTGGCGGCATCCGGCGTTTCCATCGATGAGGAAGTCACCTTCATGCTGCAGTACCAGCGCGGGTACGAAGCCGCGGCCCGCGTCATCACGATCGTGGACCGTATGCTTGACGCCCTGCTTGGCATGGCCGCCTAGCGTAGCGATTCATGCTGTTGGCAACTTATGGCAAGAGCCTCGGTCATGACAAATTCCCCCTTTGAAGGGGGTTAGGGGGATGTTGAGTGTCAGATATAGGTCTCCCCTGTGCTAGAATAACATCCCCCTAACCCCCTTCAAAGGGGGAATTTGTTACGGAATCTCTTCTTGATGTGTCCTGGCATTTCCAGGCCGTCGTTTCCGTTGTTTCCTTGAGAGGCCACAATTCTGAGTCGCTACGCTAGCATCCGGCGGACTTGAAATGGGCGCTCGGGAAGGGCAACTACTCCTCCTGGAAAACCTCGACTCCCATCTCCTTCTCCCCCTTGAAGAGCGCATAGACGCGGCCCGAAGCGTCGACTACGGCAGAGGTCTCTCCGTGCTCCGGGTCTGACATGCCCCACGCGGTGACATAGTCGCCGTTATTGTTGTACTTGACGAAGCTGATGTGCTTGCCATCCTTCTGGACCGCTCCCTGATAGCCCCCCTTCGAGCGGACGGTCACGTACACGTCGCCCCACCGGTCGCCGGTCATGTTGTGGAAGTAAACCGGCCCGTCCGGCGGGTCGCCGTGAGCGAACGCGAACTGGAAGTCGCCCTCCGAGTTGAACTTCTGCGTCGGCCCGTAGTACCCCGTGACGAACACATCGCTGTTCTTGTCCACGTACAGGCCGTGCGGCGAACTGAACTCGCCCGGGTTCAGCCCTTCCTTTCCCCAGTCGTACAGGTGCTCGCCCTTGCCGTCGTAGACGTTCACGCGCATATTGTCGACGTCCGCGATGAACAGGCGCCCTGCCGGGTCAAGCGACATCCCGTGCGCGCGGAGAAGCATCCCAGGTTTCATGCCCTTCTCGGCGAAGATCTGCTGAAACTCTCCCTTGCGATTGAACACCTGAATGCGCGGCCGATCCCCCTTGCTGTCGGTGACGAGAATCCTTCCCTTCGCGTCGGAGGTTATGATGCGGGGCTCGGTAAACTGGCCAGGTTCGCTCCCCTTGCCGTCACCAATGTTTCCCAGGAACTTGCCCTCCGGCGTGAACCTGGCCACTTGGTTCCCCAACTGGTCTGCGATGAGGATATTGCCGTCGACGTCAAGGCCGATACCGTGCGGGTCAATGAGGTGCTCGGTTCGACCTTTCCCCTCCTGGACCGGCTCCGACCAGTAGCCGCAAGGCTTGTACGACGGCGGCGCGTCGCCGATGACAACTGTCGCCCATAGGTAGCGGTTCGCCGATTCCGGGACTTCGGCGCAGATGTGCACCTCGCGCGGCGACGGGACGGCCGCCGGGGCACGGTAGATCCCGTCCGCGTTGATCGTACCCGTGTTGTCGTTACCCCCCGGGACATCGTTGACGCTCCATTTCACCTTTCTGGGCACATCCGCCGACATGAGCCGCGTGGCAATCATAACTACCTTGAACTGCCGCTCCTGGCCCGGTTTCAGGTAGACCATTGACGGTCCGATCGTGGCCCGCCGGTTCTTGGGAAGCGTCTGGCTCCACACCGCGTTCGTCAGTAACGCCGCCACTAGCACTACGACACAACAGGTGAGAAAACGCCGAGTCCGCATTGCACCGCCCTCCATTATGAAAACACCCTTCCGTGGCGTCGCCCCTGGGCCTGAAGGCGCCGAAAACGGCCTCATTATCCCTACTACTGGGCTTCCGAGTCAAAGCAAGCCGTCAACGACACCTCACTTCATGGGGCCGCTTCCATCTCCTCGTGGAATGCTCTTACGTGCGTCTCGCCGGCTTCCGCGAAGTGGTTGACGTTCTCGCGTTTGACGATCTCGTTGAAGCGGGCGTACGTGCCGTCCTCTTTGGCGATGGAGGGGTTGCGTTTGCACTTCAGATACATGACGGGTAAGCGCGCCATCTCGACCCGCTCGCGAACCTCCTCGTTGTCGGCGACAGTCTCGGCCTTGTCAAAGAGCGTCTCGGCCTCGCGGACGAACTCGTCAGTGAAAAGGACATCGTCCGGCTGCATACCGAGATGAATGTGCGTGTCGGGCGTGAGGCGGCCGTGAAGGACGTCGAGATACTCGCGGACATACTGTCCCGCGCGGCCGTAATACCCGTACATGAAGTCATTGATGGCGTCGTTGACGTTGCAGTCCGGATCCCACAGGAGTTTGGCGATAACGTATGCGCGCAACTCGGCGAACTCACCGCCGCGGCTCTGATATGCCGCCTGCTCCATGATGCCGATCGCGTTGCGCGCGCGGAAAAACTTGATGTTGGGCTGGAGCACCCGGAAATTCGGGTACGGCATAATGTAGTGGCTGAAGTTGACCACGTAGTCCCAGATGTAGATGTGAGGGGCGATGGCGGCCCAGCCGTCCGTGTCCTTGATGAACGATTTGTTCTCCGGGCATTCCGTGAAGGGATGGGCGAAGCAGCACTCGATGCTGCAGAAGCGCACTACGACGTTGTCGCGCGGCTTGAGTGTCTTGGGCGGCTTCCGGGTGTAACTGTAGGCCAGCGTGCCGATGAATTTCCGCGGGAACTCCTGCTTCACGTTGTCGGCCACCTGGTTCACGAACCAGATGATCGGGCCGGACTGGCTGCCTTCCTGATCGACGATGGCCTGGCACTTGTCGCATTGACATGGGTTGCTCCAGTCGTTCTGCGACACGTCGTAGATGAGGTATTGCGGGTTTTCGCGCATGACCTTCGTAATGCGCTCGGTCATGATGCGGAGCACGTCGGGATTCGTCAGACAAAGCTGGGCCTGTTCCGCCGTGCGTTTGCCGTCGAGAAGGCTGTAGTACTCCGGGTGCGGCTCGAAGAACTCCTTTGGCGGCATCAGTTGGTAGAACGTATGGACCGACCAGTATGCTTCGAGTCCGCCGGGCTGCTCGCGCCATGTCATTGCGCCGTTGATGCGGTTGTGGGCCGCCCAGACGGGATCGAAGGCCTCGAAGTAGAAATCGTTCCGGACGCGGATGCCGGGTTTCTCGGAATGATTCAGGTACACGAAGCCGTAGCGCGCCTTCTTCGGCGCAACTGTCACCTTCGGCGTGTAAAACCGGACGCCCATCTCGCGTTCGAGGAATGACATGACACCGTACATCGCGCCGCGCTCGCCACCGCCGTGGATCACGATGTTCGGCCCGGCGTTCAGATAGGTGAAGGCATCATCGGACAGACCGAGCATCTTGCCCGAACATTTGTTGATGCCCACGACGATGGCTTTTTCCGGTGCGGGGCCGACGTCATCCCTAACGGCGAAATCAGCGCCGCTCACCTCCTTCAGCCACTTCTGAAGCTCCTGCGCGGCCCATTTCTCCGATTCGAGGGCATCCTGCGCGACAACTATGGCGTAATCGGTCTTACCGTCTGCAAAGAGGACGTTCTCAACACGTTTGCCGGCTGTGAAAGGGATTTCCATGCTCTGCTCCGATCCCCCCGCCAGGGTAACCCTGATGCGGAGAAGGTATTCGCCGAAGGACTTCGTATCGACCGCGAGCGGCATATCCTTCTTGGTGTTCCAGTCGCCGCGCCAGATGATCTTGCCTGAAGCTTGTAACTGGACAATCTCGAGTTTCGCCTTCTCGATAAGCGTGCCAAGAAGACCTTCCGACCGCACCATGCGCAGGACCGGCGCGCCTTTCTCGCCGGTGACGACTCCGAACAGGTCGAATCGCCCGGTGAGCGACGGGTCGCCCAAGGGCAGCAGCCGGCACATGAGCCCCCAGCGGTTGCCATACTGATCAATCTTGAGAAGAAGCCGGTTGCGGCCGCGCTTGAGTTCCACCGGGACGACGTCGCCGTCGGTCTTCAGACCGCGCGGGCCGGGCCGCTCCCACACGCACTCGCCGTTCAACCAGACGCGGCCGCCGTCGTTCGTGCCAAGGGCCAGAACGCAGGTTTGAGGCTTGGCCGATTCGATCTCGCAATAAGCGTAAGCGATCACGTTGGCTTTGCGAGCGATGGCGACGACGAGATCAACGGCGTCATCCTGAGCGGCGTGTAGTGTCCACGCGCACGAGCCGCCTTCGAAGCTTTCCACTTGGCCAGGAACCACCTTCAACTTATTCTCGCCGCCGTGCGATTTCAGGAAGTCGGTGTACATACCCGAACGCCGGATGGCCTCGACGCGGGTGTCGCCTTTCACAAGCGACGGAAACGGCCCGCACAGCAGCCAGTCGCGCAGATACTGGCCGGAGGGTTCGTTCTCCGCCGAGCCGGCGACCAACGTCGTCATGAGCAAACACACACCTGCGATGATCTGGAACATGCGTGCCGAATTCATAAGCTCTCTCCTTCTCGTACAGTTTGTCGAAGGTGCGGTACTATCGTAATTCTACGGGCTGCCGCGTTCGCACGGATTCCTCGATGGCGCAAATCACTCTAGTGACTTCCAACCCATCGCTTCCGGTGACAATGGGCTGCCGATCATGACGAATGCAGTCGATGAAGTGGCGTATGCTCTCGGCGGCAAACCCCTCCTGCCGGCCGTAGATAGTGGGCATGACAAGGATATCGGGATAACCGCCTCCGTCTTCAGTGTACTTCTCTAACGTGCGGTTGTGCGTCGCATCAATGTAGATGGCGCCTTTGCTGCCCACCAGTTCGCATTTGACGTCCACCAGGTTGGGGGTCGTGCTCGGCAGGATCCAGGAATTCTCGATGATGGCCGTGGCTCCGGAACAGAACTCTAGCGTCGCCTGGTAGAAGTCGGGAGTGTCAATGCCCCGCGCCTCAAGGACGCCTGTCCGCGATACCGCATAGACGCGCCGGACTTCGTCGCCCAACAACCATCGCAGGGTATCGATCGCATGGCTTCCGACAAACCACATCACCGTGGACTTGCCGGCCCACGACAGCATCTCCGTGGGAACGAAGATACGGTCGTTCAGACGGTAATACGCGTGCTGCGGTGTTCCGATCTCACCATTTCGGATAGCCTCGTACGCCTTGTAAAGGGGCGGACTCCAGCGCGCGTGGAAGTCCACCATCAATTTCACGCCGACTTGCGCCGCAGCATCCACAATGCGTTCACACGCCGCCACGGTCATCGCCAGAGGCTTCTCAACGAGGATGTGTTTGCCCGACTGCGCCGCTGCCAGGGCCGCGTCCTCATGCGCGAAATCCGGTGTGACGATGGCCACGGCGTCAATCGCATCATCCTTCACAAGGTCGCGATAGTCCCCATACGCAACGGCCCCGTAACGGCCGGCGAGGGCGCGCGCCTTCTCTTCATCGATATCCGCCACTCCGCGCAATACCACGCCCTCGGTCGACGCGTACGTGCGCGCATGCATGCCGCCCCAGCCGCCCGCGCCGACAAGTCCCATCCCAACTGTCTTCATGGCCCCTCCGCACAGTTTGCCGTGTCTTGACAAACTGTGTTCACTCGTTCGAGAAGCTTCTTCCTCATATCGTACCATCACCGCTGATGCAACTTCGAAATTATCTCTCCCCAAAATCGTAATTATTCTCAGACAACGGCCTGTGAAGGCTGCCGCGGTTCGTGAAACCCAGCGCGAAACGAGGGGTGTTTAATTGGCAGAATTGCAGGCTAATAGTATTTAACGTATAATAAATAGGGCCTAGCTCTCCCTTGTCAGGTGTCCTTTGCCGGAAGAAGATGGGTAGCGTCTCCCCATATTGCCGAGCCGAAGGCGAACGACGAGGAGTGGAATGAACACTGCCTGTCCGCGTTTGCTCCCGGGCTTGCATGCTCTGCGACATTGCACTCGCAGAGCCAAGCGGGTAGTATTTTCTCGATAACACGGAACGCGGCGGGGACCACGACTGTCGGGCGGGTGCGAGTCGGTGTTTTGGCCTGTCTGAAACAGTCCGCGCAAAGAGGGAGAACGCATGCCACCGAAGAAGTCATCGAACGGGACCTCGGGCGCCAACATCGGCTAAGAGGCCGAACTGTGGCAAATGGCCGATGCTTTGCGCGGAAGCATGGATGCCGCCGAGTACAAACATGTCGTCCTTGGCCTGATCTTTCTCAAGTACATCTCAGACGCGTTCGAGGAACAGCACGCGAGGTTGTTTACTGAAAAGGCCAAGGGTGCTGACCCGGAAGACCCGGACGAGTACCGGGCGATCAACATCTTCTGGGTGCCGCCGGAGGCGCGCTGGCCGCACCTCAAGGCACAAGCCAAGCAGCCCACCATCGGCCAACTCGTGGACGACGCCATGGCGGGCATCGAGCGCGACAACCCACAACTGAAAGGCGTGCTGCCCAAGGACTACGCGCGTCCCGCGCTGGACAAGCAGCGCCTTGGTCAACTCGTGGATCTCATGAGCAACATCCGCGTCGGCGACGCGGAGGCCCGCTCGAAGGACGTGCTTGGCCGCGTGTACGAGTATTTCCTCTCGCAGTTTGCCAGCGCCGAGGGCAAGAAGGGCGGCGAGTTCTACACGCCGCGCTGCGTAGTCAAGGTGCTGGTCGAAATGATTGAGCCGTACAAAGGGCGCGTCTACGACCCCTGCTGCGGATCGGCCGGCATGTTCGTCCAGTCCGTCGAGTTCATTCGTGCCCACAGCAACGGCAATGGCAACGGCGGCGAGGCGAAGGGCGACATCAGCATCTACGGCCAGGAGAGCAACTACACCACTTGGCGGCTCGCGAAGATGAACCTTGCGATCCGCGGCGTTGACGGACAGATCGCCCATGGCGACACCTTTCACAACGACCGCCATCCGGACCTCCGGGCGGATTTCATCCTTGCCAATCCGCCTTCAACATCTCCGACTGGGGCGGCGAGCGCCTGCGTGACGACAAACGCTGGAAGTACGGTGTGCCCCCAGCGGGCAACGCCAACTACGCCTGGGTGCAGCACATGGTCCACCACCTGTCGCCCTCCGGTGTGGCGGGATTCGTGCTCGCCAACGGCTCCATGTCGTCCAACCAGTCAGGCGAGGGCGAGATCCGAAAGAACCTTGTCGAGGCCGACCTCGTGGACTGCATGGTGGCGTTGCCGGGGCAGTTGTTCTATTCGACGCAGATCCCGGCGTGTCTGTGGTTTTTGACACGGACGAAACACGGACAGGGACACGGACGGACACGGGACCGACGCGGGACCGACGCGGGCAAGTCCTGTTTATTGATGCGCGCAAGCTTGGGCGCATGGTGGATCGCACGCACCGGGAACTGACCCCGGAAGACGTAGGCCGGATCGCCGGGACCTATCATGCGTGGCGGGGGGAGAAGGACGCGGGCGTATATGAGGATGTGCCCGGCTTCTGCAAGAGCGTCACGTTGGACGAAATCCGCAAGCACGGCCACGTGCTCACGCCGGGCCGCTATGTCGGCGCGGAAGCTCAAGAAGACGACGGCGAACCGTTCGGTAAAAAGATGCAACGCCTGACTGCGCAACTGCGTGAACAGCAGGCCGAAGCCGCGAAGCTTAACAGGGCCATCGCCAATAACCTGAAGGAATTGGGCTATGGCGGGTGAGTGGCCGACAGTAAGGGTCGGTGACCTCGCTGACTCGATCTCCGAAACGCATAAGCTCGGAAAGGATAGACTTGTCTTCCTGAATACTTCTGACATCCTGCTCGGCAGACTCCTTCATGGCTCCTACTCATCTGTCAGGGATTGGCCGGGGCAAGCCAAAAAATCAATGCGAAAGAACGACATTCTGTTCAGTGAAATCAGGCCCGCCAATGGACGTTGGGCATACGTTGACATCGATGCTGACGACTATGTTGTATCTACGAAGCTGATGGTGATTAGAGCGAGAGCGAATCGCGTCGCCCCGCGGTTTCTCTATCACTTCTTGACCAGTTCAGAAATCACCGCTTGGTTGCAGCATCTTGCTGAATCGCGTTCTGGTACTTTTCCGCAGATTACATTCGACCAAGTGGCTGAACTTGAACTTGCCCTTGCACCACCTGCGGATCAGGATAGGATTGTGGGCTTCCTGGACGCCATCGACAACAAGATCGACTTGAACCGGCGGATGAATGAGACGTTGGAGGGGATGGCGCGGGCGCTGTTCCAGTCGTGGTTCGTGGATTTCGACCCCGTCCGCGCCAAGCTTGCCCGCCGTGGTGGGGCCGAAGGGCGCGACCCCGGCCTCCCCAAACCCATCGCCGACCTCTTCCCGGATTCCTTCGAGGACTCCGAACTCGGCGAGATTCCGAAGGGGTGGAAAGTACAAACGGTTGGCGAACACATTATCAACTTTGATTCCAAGAGAATCCCCGTGTCCGGAGCGGAGCGGGAAAAGCGGCAAGGCCCGTTTCCTTATCATGGTGCTGCAGGCGTCATGGACCACGTGGACGGCTATCTGTTCGATGGAATCTACCTTCTGGTCGGCGAGGACGGTTCAGTTGTGCAAGACAGCGGACTGGCGGTTACTCAATACGTATGGGGCAAGATTTGGGTAAATAACCATGCCCACGTTCTTCAGGGAAAGGGATCGGTTAGTACAGAGCAACTCTACATTTACTTTCACTTCGAGCCGGTCACGCCCTATATTACGGGTGCCGTTCAGCCGAAGTTGTCCCAAGGCAGAATGAACTTGATGCCATTCGTATTTGGTGGACGGGATGTGTGCCGCGTCTTTGCGGAAACCGTTCGACCTTGGTTTTCTAGGATACGTGCGGCCAGTGAAGAGAATAAGTCTCTGGCCGCGCTTCGAGACACGCTGCTGCCGAAGTTGATCTCCGGTGAACTGCGGGTGGGGAATGCGGAGGAGTTTGTGGGGCGGGTGGTGTAAACTTGGGAACAGAGAACGGACAGACACGGATGGACAAGGACAGGATGGAGAGAGAACCGCTGATTCCGAAGCATGGGGGCTATCGGAAACTGAAGAGTTTTCAGGTGGCGCAGTTGGTCTATGATGTGACGGTGCGGTTTTGCGACCGCTACATCGAGAAGCGTAGCCGGACGCGTGACCAGATGGTTCAAGCGGCGCGTTCAGGGGTGCAGAATATCGCGGAGGGAAGTCAGGCGTCGGGGACGTCGAAGAAGACGGAACTGAAGCTGACGAATGTTGCGCGGGCGAGTCTGGAGGAGTTGCGGCTGGATTATGAGGATTTTCTGCGGCAGAGGGGACTGTCGCAGTTTGCGCCGGACCACCCGGCGCTGAAGCGGTTCAAGGCGAAGCGTTGCGCAACGCTGGACGAGGTGCGGGGCTGGGTGGAAGAGGAAAGGGAAAGACACGGACAGGCACAGACAGACACGGACGGACACGGACGAGCACGAACGGACGGGGACGGACACGGACAGGGAATCGGGGGTGAATTGTCCGTGCCGGTCCGTGGTTGTCCGTGTGAGTCCACTTCTTCGGCGGCCCTTGTGGCGAATGCGGCGCTCTCTCTGCTCAATCTGTGCTGCCATTTTCTGGACAGGCAGTTGGCGGCGCAGGCCGAGTCTTTCGAGCAGGATGGCGGTTTCACCGAGCGCCTTTACCGTACGCGGCAAAGCAGGAGACACGGCGCATGAGCACCTTCACAGAATCCGAGGTCGAGCAGGCCGCGCTGGATTGGCTTGAAAATCTGGGATTCGCGGTCAAGCACGGTCCCGAGATCGCACCGGGTGAACTTGCAGCAGAGCGAGTGGACTACGGACAGGTGGTGTTGGAAACCCGGCTGCGCGATGCGCTGGCCCGGCTCAATCCGGCGCTGCCGAGTGAAGCCCTCGACGACGCCTTCCGCAAGCTCATGCACCCCGAAGGGCCGACGTTGGAGGCGCGGAACCGTGCGTTGCACCGGCTGCTGGTGGACGGGGTGACGGTGGAGTTCCGCCGCGTGGACGGCTCCATCGGCGGCGCGCAGGCGCGGGTGATCGATTTCGATGATCCGGACAACAACGACTGGCTTGCGGTCAATCAGTTCACCGTGACGGAGAACAAGCACACTCGCCGCCCGGACGTGGTGCTCTTCTTGAATGGGCTGCCGCTGGTGCTGGTGGAACTGAAGAACCCTGCCGATGAGAACGCGACGATCTGGTCGGCGTTCCAGCAGTTGCAGACGTACAAGGCGGAACTGCCGACGCTCTTCGCGTACAACGCGCTGCTGGTGGTTTCCGACGGTTTGGAGGCGCGCGTCGGGACGCTGACGGCGGGACGGGAATGGTTCAAGCCGTGGCGCACGATCCACGGGGAAGCGCTGGCGCCGGCCACGATGCCGGAACTCCAGGTGATGATTGAGGGCGTTTTCGACAAGCGGCGTCTGCTCGACATGATCGGGCATTTCCTTATGTTCGAGGACGACGGCAGCGGCAACCTCGCAAAGAAGATGGCGGGGTATCATCAGTTCCACGCCGTGAACGCGGCGATCGAGGAAACGGTTCGGGCGCTGCCGAAACTCGTCGATCGAGCCGCTGAGGAGCCGGGCGGGTATGGCCGGCGCAGTTCACGCGAGTGGCAACCCAAGGGCGCTCCGGGCGACCGCCGCGTCGGCGTGACATGGCACACGCAAGGTTCCGGCAAGAGTCTCACGATGGCGTTTTACGCGGGGCGCGTCATACTACATCCCGCCATGGAGAACCCCACGCTTGTCGTCATCACGGACCGCAACGATCTGGATGATCAGTTGTTTGGCACTTTTGCGTGGTGCCGTGAACTGCTGCGGCAGCCGCCGGTACAGGCGCAAAGCCGTGCGGATCTGCGCGAGAAGCTCGCCGTCCAGGCGGGCGGCGTGGTATTCACGACCGTGCAGAAGTTCTTCCCGACGGAAGGAGAAGACCACCATCCGGTCTTGTCCACGCGCCGGAACATCATCGTCATCGCCGACGAAGCCCATCGCAGCCAGTACGACTTCATAGACGGTTTCGCGCGCCACATGCGCGACGCTTTACCCCATGCCTCGTTTATCGCGTTCACCGGCACCCCCATCGAACTGGCCGACGCCAATACGCGCGCGGTGTTCGGCGACTACATCAGCGTCTACGACATCCAGCGGGCCGTCGAGGACAAAGCGACGGTGCCGATCTACTACGAGAGCCGCTTGGCTAAGCTGGAGCTGAGCGAAAAGGAGCGGCCCAAGGTCGATCCCGAGTTCGAGGAAGTGACCGAGGGCGAGGAGGTCGAGCGCAAGGAAAAACTCAAGAGCAAGTGGGCGCAACTCGAAGCCATCGTCGGCGCGGAGAAGCGGTTGAAGCTCCTGGCGAAGGACATCGTGGAGCACTTCGAGCGGCGGCTGGAGGCATTGGACGGCAAGGCGATGGTGGGTTGCATGAGCCGCCGCATCTGCGTGGAACTCTTCAAGGAAATCGTGGCGCTGCGTCCCAATTGGGCGCACGAGGACGACGACCGGGGCGTCGTTGAAACCGGCCTCCGCCTCGAGGAGGGTGCGCACGCGCGTCGAGATGCGCATGCCGCGCATGACCGAGAACACTGCCGCGGCATCCGTGGCCGCAAGCACGGCCCCGATGAGGATCGCGTTCTGCACCGAGACGCCGAGCAGGAGCACCAGCGGGACGCTCACGATCGCGATGCTGACGCCGACACCGACGGACGCGAGGGTGAGCGACGGCCACATGACGGTGCGCAGCTGATCGAGCCGAGTGGTGAGGCCGCCCTGAGCGAGGATGAGGACGAGCGCCGAGTAGCCGAGCACAGTGGCCAACTGCGCATCCTCGACCGCGAGGCCGGGGAAGACCGTGGACAGCAGGAGTCCGAGCAGCAGGTAGAGCAGCGTGTTGAGGGTGACATACCCCTTCAACCCTCGACGATGCAATAGGG
>CAZPMT010000100.1:0-20393 GCA_964587655.1 uncultured Nitrospiraceae bacterium | reverse complement strand
ATTTAGTGGCCGCGCCCCGCCGTATCCGATGGCCTACTCGCGCCGAAATATGCAATCCTCCTCTGTTCGAGTTTCGTGCTCGGTTTCTTCAGCATGAGCGCGGGTCCTATCGGCTTCCAGTACGGCGCGGAACTGAGCTATCCGGCGCCGGAATCCACATCGCAAGGGATCCTCCTGCTGACGGGGCAAATCTCCGGCGCGGCCTTCATCTACGGAATGCAAGCCTTCCGCTCAACCGGCGGCTCCATGACGCCCTTCATGGTTCTGTTCATCGCCCTCACGGCCTTCAACGTCCTTCTCTGCACGCGACTCAGGGAATCCGAACTGATCAAGGTGTCAGTCCCTACATAACAGGGGACGGCGGAGCCGGTGAAAAAGTAGGGATTTCTTCTGGCCCCGTGTTCCGGTCCATTGGTCGGGTATTGAAAACAAACAGGTCACGAACTGGCATCAAGCTCATCGCAGCGCGACCGCCGACTTTTTCACCAGCTCCACTCCCCTGTCATCACCCCCATTACGAACCAGTACACCAGCGATCTGATTCCTTGATTCTAGAAAGGGGAAGACTACTTCTTCTTTTTGTCCCTGACTTGAGTAAGCGCCGAGGCCGCCACTGATTTTTCAGGTTTTAAAGAATCATTACTCCTCAGGATTCTCGAGGCGATCCTCGCCACTCTCTTGGACGTGTGCTCGTTCTTGTTCATCTTGAGATCCTTTCTGCTTTGTGATAATAAAACACTAATATGCGCCTGCCGCCCCTCCCTCAAGAGCGAGCACGGATGCGAGCTGCCGTTCGGACAGCGAGATTCTGCGCGTGGAATCGGCTCCGTACGATCTGGGCCATTTCGTCGTAAACTGGAGCCTTTCTCTCAGGATCGGAGATCGTGACGATGAGGGAGAATGGTTGCGGTTTGAATGTTGCATCGTCTTCGACGCCATGACGAGTGAGAAGCCGAAGCATCAATCGCCAAAGGTTGCCACGTTCCCCGGAGTCTCCAAGATGGCCATAGTACGTACGGACGGGCGCCCACTTTCTTAGTTTCTCTACCTGGTATGATTCATACAGAACGCCTGGATTCTTGTGCTCTGGCGGAACGAGCCCCTTGAAAACGGTCTTTATTTCCCCGGTGTCGCGGGAGACACGCTCCTGGTAGACACCAAAGTGCGCGTCGATGTGAGTCTCGCAGTATTCAGTTCCCCACCGCGGACCACGTGCGGGCGCGAAGGCTACGGTCATCCAGATCTCGCCAAAATAGCGGTTACTCCGCCGAAGTGACGGTGGATAGGGAAAATCGTCCCATTCGAGATAGTAGCCAGGTCTAAGAACATCATCAAACACAAGAGTGGATGTGTGGGAAGTGCACTCGAGACAGTAGGGAACCGTAGCGGGCATGCCAAAACCGAAGAAATTCTCATCGCCGTCAAGAACACGTTGTCCTGTGCGCGGATCGCGCGCATGATGAGTCAACAGAGCTCGGGCAAGGACAGGGGTTGGTGTCGGCGTGATCTGGTGATAGATCTGAGCGAGCGTTCTGGAGACGAGCGGAGCCGCAAAACTCGTACCGAGATTCTCCGCTGTTCCACTGTTATTCAAGGAGCGGATGCCGGAGATATGGGACGCGTCTTTCGTACAAGATCCTCCGTAATGAACGAGATCTGGTTTAATCACGTAGTTGGGACCAGATCCATGCCGTGAGAACGCCGAGGGATAATTCTCGCTTGGACCGTTTCGCTTGTAGTCCACGTGCGACACGGCCCCCACTGTGATTCCAAGAACACTGTCTGCCGGTGCCGTGATCCTGCCCACTTGAAGTTGCTCTGCCGTCCGCGGATAGTCGAGCAACGGCGGAACGTCATAGTTGCCCGCGCTAATAACAAACGAGACCTGATACTTCTCCTGAAGGTTGTCCAACTCCTCTGCAAGAGCAGAGAACTCATCGAGAGAGCACACCTTGTCCGTTCCCAGAGATAGATTCCAAACTTTGTATTCGTTGGCGTGTTGCTGAAGAGCCGACTCGATCGAGACCAGGAATTCTGACTCAAGAAGTGCAACCGTGTCTCCCTTACTAGGGTCGTCATTCGGAATTACCTGAAGGTCAAATACCCCACATGGACTTGCTCCGATACCCGAAAGTGTGGGATTGAGATCCTCGCCCCAACAGATAAGACCGGCAACAAAAGTGCCATGGTCAGTGTTGTGATACTCGGGCGCGACATACGACTCGTGACCAATAATCCAACCTTGGAGTGCTCCGATCCGGTCGGAGATCCCACTGTCCACAACGACGACCACGGGGAGGTCACCGACGACCTGGTCACGGGTAGTAAGCTGCGGGAGTGGTCGCGGGTTGAGCATGCGAGGACGGATGCTCCGGATGAGCGGCATATGGGTAATCGACTGAACGCCAATAATTCTTGACAAGGCATCGACATCCTCGGCGGAGCGGCATTCAGCGGCGTATGTCCATGTTGTCGAAGAGTATCCTTTCTGGTTGAGTCGAATGTCTTTATCACTGCAAGCATCTCTGAAATCCTGTACAAGATTCCGCTGTTCAGGGTCGGTGCCAAAGCTAAAAAGACGCACACGCGTGATGAAACCTTCTGGACCTCGTGGACTTCGCCGCAAGATTTCTTCGGGAGCGAAGCCGCCACGGCGATAGGAGGACGTGACCGGCTCGATGGTCTCGATGCTGGAAAGTTCTTTTGCAATGCGGTCTGATCGATTTGCTTGGATAGTCTCGGCGAGTCTGTCTAAGCCTTGAGGCGTGGCCTTCACAAATAACTCGCCAAGACGCCCGGCACCAATTATGGGACATGATCGGCTGGAGAAAAGTTGTTCCGGTCGATGACTCTTGGCAACGGCCTTCGGTAACAGTTTCACGCGTACAGGCGCAGCACCGGCACGTTGGCTCTGAGGGAACAGTGCCCCACGGATTGCGGAGACTTGGTTCGACAATCTCTGCCTGTACGCCGAGTCAACAGGGCGGAACGGTTTCGATGGAGGGCCTCCTCCGGGCACTTTTCTTTCTGCTCCTTGCTTGGGCATGATAAGCTTGATCGGCAGACGCTCCTGCCGGTGGGCATGCGCATCTTCTTCAGGCATCGTGGGTTCCTTTCGCGAGTAATCTGGAGATCGTTGGTTTCGACACGCCAAACAGATCAGCCAGCACCGACAGACTATACAATCCAGAATTGCGACCACGAAGAGTCTTCGCGGTTTCCCTATGATCTTTGCCTTTCAGGCAGGAAATGAACTTTATCTCCTCACCGCCGCCGATAGCGATATTCTGGAGAATGTGGAAGGCATCCTTGAGTTGAGGCGACTGTCGCTCTGTGATCAGTCTGCGACGAAGTCTCAAGGAGACTTCCTGAACATCCGAACCGGAAAAACCTTCAGAGAGATCGTTCAGTACTTCCATTTCCCGATCCTTGAACGGTAGCATTCCGGCGAAAGCGGTCCACATCTGCTTGCGCAGAAGTGCGTTGGGTAGGTGCAGTTCAAGGCGGTAGCAGAAACGCCGCCACACTGCACTATCGAGAAGACCCTCATGATTGGTGGCAGCCAGAATTATGGACTGCCGTCCTAGGCTGTCGAGGTTCTGAATAAAACTGTTCACAACCCGCTTCAGTTCCCCTAGTTCTTGGCTATCGCTGCGGAGCTTCGCGATGGCGTCAAATTCGTCGAGGAAAAGGACGCACGGCGTCCTTGCTGCAAATTCGAATACAGCACGGATATTCTTCGAGGTACTTCCGAGAAAAGAGGAGATCAATCCATCAAGTCTCGCCACATATAGCTCAAGTCCAAGCTCCTGAGCAACAAAACGAGCAAGGCGGGTCTTGCCCGTGCCGGGTGGCCCATACATGAGAAAGCTCAACGAACCAGCTACATCCTGGGCGTCAATCTGGGCATAGCTCTTGGCAATACTGAGAAACTCGTTCACCACATCCCACTGGTCTTGCGCAAGGAAGACAGGCGGCTCGCGTAACTCCTTAAGACTTACATGCTCGACAAGCGGAAAGCGACTTTCAGCATCGACAGGAAGAGACCTTGAAAAGGCCACTTCCGTGGGTCGGAGTTGGTGGTCCGTTTCTGAAAGCGTCTTGCGCAGACGGTTTGCCACGACAGTGTCCCCGTCTCTCTCAAGGTTATCCGCGAGAAAAGCGGTGTAATTGCGCACCTTGTCAATATCGAGACGAAGTGCACCATTGACGATACGAACAAGCTCGTTTATGAAACGATTTGATTCTTTCATGAAACGATTATAGCAGTTATTGAAGCGAATGTCAACTGGGCAGCTTACCGGATAACTGTGGATAACCGGGGAAACGGGCGGAAACGGGTACAGCCGTCGATTTCCCATTGTGGAGAAGAACCCTTGGGCAGTTTGACAGACCCGCTTTGCGTAGCTACAATGTAGTTATGAATGGACTGCGTTTCGCATGGGACCCGAAGAAAGCCCGGGCCAACATGGACAAGCATGGCGTCTCCTTCGAAGAGGCGCGGTCGGTGTTCTATGATGAACACGCCGTCGAGTTCTACGACGACGAGCACTCGGAGTGGGAAGACCGCTTCCTGCTCCTGGGCCTGAGTTCCCGATTGCGTCTGCTTCTGGTCTGTCATTGCTATCGCGGGGCGGAAGGAGTCATCCGGATCGTTTCCGCACGGAAAGCGACGCCGTCTGAATCCGAGCAGTATCGGAGGTGTTGATATGAAAACCGAATACGACCTAACGAAAATGAAGTCCCGCAGGAATCCTTACGCGCGGAGGCTCAAGAAGCAGATTACGCTCCGTTTGGACCCGGATGTCATCGAGTACTTCAAGCAGAAGTCCGAAGAAAACGGTATCCCCTACCAAACGCTGATCAATCTGTATCTTCAGGACTGCCGTGCCGCGCGCCGTGATCTGAAAATGACGTGGTCATCGTGACAGTTTCTCCATCTCTGCCAACTCCTCCATCTTCCCGCACGTCCTGTGCTATGGTATGTCATGAGGAAAATGCGTGGCGGCGCCGCTTGCAGTGCGGGTGAATCGCTCGCGGCGAGTGCGGGCGGAATTCGTTTTGGAGAGAATGGAATGATTGGACGATGCGTTCGCGTGGCATTGGGGATTTGCGTGGTGTTGATGGGCCGTGTCTATGCGGAAGAGAATTGGCCGCAATGGCGTGGTCCGCAGCAGACCGGGGTAGCGGACGCGGCGAGCCTTCCCGCGACTTGGAGCGAAACGGAGAATATCGTCTGGAAGGCCGCGCTTCCCTCATGGAGCGGCGGTACACCCGTTATCTGGGGCGATCGTATCTTTGTGACGTCTCCGTCGAAAGTTGAAGGCGATGCAGGCGCCGGTTCGGCGGAGTCGCGGGCGGGCGGTCCAAAGCTTCTCTTGCTGTGTATGTCGAAACGGGACGGAAGCACTCTATGGGAACGGGAACTCGATACGGGTAACAAGCTCAACTCGAAACAGAATGCCTCTTCGCCTTCGCCGGTCACGGACGGCGCGCATGTTTGGGCCGTTACGGGCACGGGCGCTGTGGCCGCGTTGACGATGGACGGCGAGATCATATGGAAACGGGATCTTCAAGAAGATTACGGGGCCTTCGGTCTGAATTTCGGTTACGCCTCTTCTCCGCTGTTGTATGACGGCAAGCTCATCGTCCAAGTGCTCCATGGATACACGACGGACGCGCCTTCATACCTCGTGGCCTTCGACGCCTTATCCGGGAAGGATCTGTGGCGCACGGAACGTCCGACGAACGCCGTCCGTGAGTCTCACGACGCGTACACTACCCCCGCGCTGCTCCGATACGAAGACAAGACACAGGTTGTCGTCTCCGGTGGAGACTACGTTACGGGGCACGACCCGGAAACCGGCAAAGAAATCTGGCGGGCAGGAGGTTTGAACCCGAGGGGATCGGATAGGAACCGGATCATAGTTTCCCCCGTGGTGGCCGGCGGCATGATCTACGCTAACTCGAGCAGGGAACCCCTCGTCGCTCTGCGTGGCGGCGGCGAGGGCGATATCACGGCCAGCCATCTCGCGTGGAAACTGGACAAGTACGACGGGCCGGACGTGCCCACGCCCGCGTGTGACGGCGCCTGCCTTTACGTGGTCAACGACCGCGGCATGGCCACCTGTATCAACGCCAAGACCGGCGATGTCCTATGGGGACCTGAACGGACTGCAAAAGGCGCGGTAAGTGCATCGCCCATCGTCGCGGACGGCAAAGTATTCATCACAAATGAGGAGGCCGTCACCACCGTCCTCGCCGCCGGCCCCAAATATCAACTGCTGGCCACGAATGCCCTGCTCAGCGAAGGACGCACCTTGTCCTCCTTCGCCGTTTCCGAAAACCGGCTCTTCTTGCGGACTCCCACACACCTGTATTGCATCGGGAAGAAAACGGAGTAGTCCCTTCGCGGGAATGACGCAGCCTTCTAGGCTCGTTGAGAGAACGGGCGTATTGCGACGGCATTTCTTCACAAGCTCTCGGTGTCGCAGCCTTCGAGTTTCCCTTTTCGCTTTTTCGCCTTTCTCCCCTTCGGTTTGTTTGCACGCATTGCTGGCCATGTGGTAGCTTCTCGTAATTGTGTTGACCCTGTTTTCCGCGTTTCAAGTGTATCGATAGGAGGAATTAGCTGTGGCAAGATTGGCGCTCTTAGGCGGGAAGCCGGTCCGCGGCAAGAAAGTCGGCTGGCCGCAATGGCCTATTCACGGTGAAGAGGACGTCAAACTCATCACCGATGTGACGCGATCGAACCGCTGGTCGTACGACGGACCGGTCGAATGGAGATTCGCCGAGGCCTACACGAAGTATCTCGGCGCAAACCACGGGATTTGCTGCGCCAACGGCACGGTGGCCATTCAGCTTGCGCTCGAGTGTCTGGACATCGGCGCGTACGACGAGGTGATCGTCCCGGGCATGACGTGGCAGGCCACGTCTGCCGCGTGCATCGACGTGAATGCTGTGCCCGTGCTTGTGGACGTCGAGCCGGACACGTGGTGTCTTGACCTCGACAAGATGGAAGCGGCGATCACGAGGAAGACGAAAGCCGTTATCGTTGTGCACCTGTACGGCTGCATGGCGGACATGACCCGCCTGATGAAGCTCTGTAAGAAGCACAACCTGTATCTCATCGAAGACTGCGCCCATCAGCACGGTTCGTTCTGGAAGAGGAATGGCGTGGGCAGCATGGGCGACGTCGGGTGCTTCAGCTTCCAGGAGTCCAAGGTGCTGAGCAGCGGCGAAGGCGGGTTCAACACCTGCAAGACGAAGGAGCAGTTCGAGCGGCTCTATTCGCTGCGTAATTGCGGGCGCGGCTACAAGGGCGACATGACGCACGCCATTCAATCCGGCAACTTCCGCATCACTGAATGGCAGGCGGCAATGCTGCTATCGGGTCTCGGACGGCTCGATAGACAGGTCAAGCATCGCGACGAGAACGCGATCTACCTCAACTCGCTGCTGGAACAGATCCCCGGGGTCCTGCCGATGCGCCGCAGGAAAGAGGTGACGCAGCAGAGTTACTTCAACTTTGCGTTCCGGCTCGACGTGTCGAAGCTCGGCGGGATCACGAACCGCGAGTTCGTCCCGGCGTTGAACGCCGAACTCGGCACTCCGGAGGCATTCGAGCCTCCGTACGATCCGCTCAACAAGTGCGGGCTGTACAAGCCTCACACGAAGCGCCGCCACAAGATCAGCGCCGAGTACTGGAAGGCGATCAACGCTAAGCGATTCAATATCCCCGTCTGCACCGACGCCACGGAAAAATCCGGCCTCTGCGTTCACCATCTCGCGCTCATGGGTCCGAAGAAGGACATGGAGGATATCGCGGCGGCCGTTGCCAAGGTCGTTGAGAACCGCCGCGAACTCAAAGGTTGGAAGGCCGGCGGTCCCGTGCGCAAGTACCGCGGCCTCGCAAAGTAGCTTCTCGCACATACAGCACACCGGCCACCGTGCCGCCCCGGCACGGTGGCCGTCTAGTGTAGTGAGTGTCATCCTGTTGGCACCTTATCTGACGCGCAAGAAAGACCCCCACTGTCATTGCGAGGAGGGCTTCCAGCCCGACGAAGCAATCCCCTGACCCGTGGAAACAAGCCGGGGGATTGCTTCGTCGGGCTGGAAGCCCTCCTCGCAATGACCGCCGAGGCCAAAGATAAGAACTTCAATTGTGATTCACTCCACTAGTTCCCGCAGCACAGTTTCTTTTTCGCAGGCTTTTTGTTGCACTTGCCTCGCATTCCCGTCTATTCTTGGACGGGTTTACTGTGGAGGTATGGTTATGAAGAACAGATCTTTCTTGTGTGGATTGTTTGCCAGCGGGATTCTGGCGATTGTTGCGGTCCTTTCAGTTTCGTTCGTGAGCCAAGCGCAATCGGACGATTCCTTTGTCGACAAGGCCGCGTGCGGCTTGGGCAGCGTGAAGATCGTGCTGCCCCGCAACGGCACGAAGATCTTGGCGCCGGCTGGCGCAGCGGACGTCCCTCTGCCGATCTATGCGGTGACCGACTGCCTGGCGGATACCAAGCAGGTGGAGTTCTCGTTTGACGACGCCGCGCCCGTCACGGACACAGACGCGCCATTTGGCATCATTTCCGCCCGCTTGGGGGACATCGCTTCGGGCCAGCATACCATCGCGGCCACGGCCCGCAGTATCGCCGCCAGCGCAGCCGCTTATGAGGACACATCGAGCTTCACGCTTGCGCAGGCGGCCAGCAGCGTCGACTCGGATTCGAATGGTTTGCCCGACAACGCGTTCACGGCTTTGGCCGGCAATGGTTACGAATGGATTTCGGAGGTGACGCCGTCCGATGCGGGCGGGTCGCGCCTTACAGGCGTGGCGCGTTGGGCCGGTTCAGGCGGCACCGTGGATGACGCGCCGATTGTAGTGGCGCTTGTGGACCCGGATAACACGGACCGCAAGGTAATTGTCACCATGCCGCAGTCGCTTCTGGTGGCCGGGGAGACCGGCATGCTCATCGTCGTGGCGGCCGATACGCCCGAGACGCTGCTCGGTACGACCGAGGCCGGCAAGTTGGGAGCCAAACCCGTCCTAGGTCTCGTCGCAAACGCGCGCTACGTCGAGGTGAGCGTCATCATCAGCGTGGATGCGGGCGTTACCTTCAGCGAAATCGCGTCCTCGCGTCTCGCGGCAAATCCCCTGCACCTCCGGCTCGAGGGCGTGACCACGTATTCGACGGAATATCCCGCTTTCTATTCGCACCCGACGATCATCGAAAGCGACGTTACGACCGGACTGACGGTCGTGGCGGCAGGGAGCCGTTGGACTGAGCGGGCCAAGGACAATTTCAGCGCCAGCACCCACGCCATTGAGACCGACCTGACGTCGCTTTCCATTGTAGCCCCGTTCAAGACGCTCAGCGGCGAAGGCGAGGGTGAGGGCGAAGGCGAGGGGCCTGGTCAAGACGTGATCAATAGGCTGTTTCTGGTGATCGTAGCGTCGGTTGCCGCCATGCTCTTGTGGGGAATCGACCAGGCGACAAACGGCGGTGGGCCGTGCTTCATCGCTACTGCTGCCTACGGCACGCCGATGCACCACTCAATCGATGTCCTGCGGGCGTTTCGAGACAGTTACTTGCTTGACAGTTCGATCGGCACGGCGTTCGTCGACACGTATTACCGGGTCAGTCCGTTCCTCGCCGACATAGTGGCGCGGAGCGCCTTCCTGGCTCTATGTGCGCGGATGATCCTGTGGCCGATCATCTTGATCGTCAAGATGGTGATGAACCTCCCGCTGTTGAGCGCTGTCACTTTCATGGGCACGATTGCCATGGGCGGAATCATACGCCGTAGGAAGAAGGGCGCCTGATTCGCCGCCCGTGGCGCTTACGGAGGAATGTCGTGTGAGATGGATGGCCGTGGTTCTTGCCCTCGGGTGGGCGGTATCCGCGGGCGCTCTCTCCGGACACGTCGTTGACGCGCAGGGCCAGGCGGTTGCGGGTGCGCGCGTGTTCGCCGAGCCGAGTCTGGCCGGCGCGCTGATCGAAACCAAGTCCGATGCCCAAGGCGCATGGCGTTTTGACGCGCTTCCGCCGGAAAGCCCCCTCGGCATATTCGCCACCGCGGAAGGTCTAGCGTTCGGCGGGGTCACGCTCAATTCGCCGGCCGAGACCGGCGATGACGTCCGGATCCGTCTGGGTGTGGCGGCCCCATTGAGCGGCCGTGTCGTGAATCACAAGAAAGACCCCGTGGCCGGCGCCCGCATCACACGCGTGGGACTCGTCGGCGCGGCAAAAGTAGGCATCCCTCTGGCGAAACTGAAAGCCCTTGGGTTTGAGGAGCCCGTGACCGGCGCGGACGGCCGTTTCACGGTCGATCGAATGCCGGCGGGCGAACCGGTGGCGATCAAGATCGCGCATCCCGAATATGCCCAGGAAGCCGTCGACGGTTTGACGGTGGGCGATACGAATGTGCGCGTCATGCTTTATCCGGGAGTGCTTCTCGAAGGGGACGTGCTGACACGCGACACCAAGACGGCCGTGGGCGACGCGTTGGTGACTATCCGGAACGCGCAGCCTCCGCACGATACGGCCGTCACGCGGAGCAACGGTTCCGGTCATTTCGCACTGCGTCTCAAGCCGGGCGTGTACCTCTATCAGGCAACCACCTCGGCGCTGCGAAGCCCCGGGTGGCAGCGTCTGACCCTCAATGGCGAGGAACCAAACGCGCGCGGCACGCTCTACCTTGCGGGGGCAGGACGGATCAGCGGAAAGGTTTGTGACGCGGTTTCGGGCGGCGGCGTCGCAGGCGCCAGGATCTCGTTGGACACGCAAGGCAATGCGGCGTCCGTAACGCGAACGGGAGCCAACGGCGAGTTCCACATTCAGGCCGCGGAAGGCGGGAGTATCATCCACCTGGACTCCGCGCCCGGGTATGGTCCGCCGGAACAGCCGTCCCTCAAGGTGCAGGTGGTCGCTGAAAAGGAGCTTGTCCTTCCGACGTTTTGGCTTGCACCCCTTCCAACGTACACCGTGGAAGTCGTCGGCGCAGACATGGCCCCGATCCCGGACGCAATCGTGACCATCCTGCGTCCTCTCGAGTTTGGATGGCACGTGACGAACGCGCAAGGCCGCGTGACGCTGCATTTCAATTCGCTGCCTTCCGATGGCATCGTCGTGGGCACGGCTGAACACGCCGTTCAGCCCACGGGCGCCGTGTTCGCGGCGAAACAGCAAGACGCGAATCCCGCGAGGGTGCAACTGTTTCCTTTGGGCAGCGTGCGCGGGCGTGTGGTGACGGCGAAAGCCAAGCCGATCGAGGGCTGTGTCGTCGCGGGACTGCTGGGCGAAAACGGAGGGCCGCTTTGGCGGACGATCAGTAACGGCGACGGCGTCTTCGAGTGGAAGAGCGTAGTCCCGCAACTTCCTCAGCGTGCAGTGACCGGGGCCGATCAAGAGGACGCGGCAGGCGGCGTTTCTTTCATGATAGACGCATCGGGATCGAAGGACGTGGGCGACATCCAGAGGCCGGAGGGCGTGATTCGCACAAGCCTGCTGGCAAGACCGCTTCCATGGTACGAGAACCGGCTGCTGAGCGGAACCCTTCCGGATCGGAAATCGCGCAAGACGTTGCCCATGGTCGTCGTGTATTGCAGCGTGGCGGATGCGCCCATCGCCATCGAGAGCTTCTCGGTGGCGCACCGGATTTTCTCATCCAAGGGCATCGGTTTCGCCGTCGTTATGGACGGCGTTCCCGGCGAACCCATCGCCGCGCCCTTCCCCGTCCTGTCCGGACGTTCGCCTGGACCCGCCACAACCTATCTTGTCGGCCCCGAGGGGAACGTCGTTCTCGAGACCTTCGGCATGCCGCCCCTTCGGGCGCTGCAGGAACTGGCGAAGTAGCCAGGCCGAATCTACCACAACGTGGAAGCGGCGTCCTCGCCGCTTTGTGGTGGCTTCGTGAACGCGACGAGGACGTCGCGGCTACGGTTGTAAACGCGACGAGGACGTCGCGGCTACGGTTGTGAACGCGACGGGGACGTCGCGGCTACGACGAATGTTCTTGATCCGAACTGTCAGCTACTTCCTGTTGGGATTGGGGCGCGGACTGTTCGGGTGCTCCTCCGTCCCTTCTCGGACCTCCGCGCTGCGATCCTCTTCGCTGCTGTCCTCCGCGCCCGCGTGGGCCGCGTCCGCGCCGCGAACCGCCATCTTCGCGCTGGGCATTCTTGGGAGAGATGACGACGTGCCGCATCGTGGCGGTACCGAGACTGAAGGTGCGGACATCCGGGTCGTCCTGCAATGTCATATGGATGATTCTACGTTCCTGCGGGCTCAGGGGCTTCACGCGCACGTCGCGTCCCGTTTCCTTCGCCTTCAGTGCGAGCTGGCGCGCCATGTCCTCGAGGCCCTCGCGGCGACGGTCGAGATAGTGCTCGATGTCCACGATGAAACGTTCGCCGGTATCCGAAGGCTCTCCGGCCGTCATCATGCGGTTGATGAGATACTGCAATGCCTCGAGATTCTTGCCCTTTCGGCCGATGAGCAACGCTGAGTCGGGGGAATCCACGTTGATGCGGGCGCCGCCGTCTTCGGCGGCCAAGCTGGTTACGGTTGCCGGGATGCCCATCTTCGCGACGACCTCGCCGAGGAGAGCGGCGGCTTCTTCGCGCCGCGCATCGGAGATCGGCTGCACAGGTTCGGAAACCTTCTGTTCGCGGGGCTTCTCTTGTCTTGTCCGCGGGCGCTCCTGCGCCGGCTTTTCCTGGGCGGCATTCCTCTGGCGAACAGGCGTCTGCCGCTGGACTTTCTCAGGCCGGGGGGACCGCTCTTGCCGAGCGGCAGGCCGATCCTGCTGAGCGGCTGGCCGATCCTGCTTCGGGGGCCGCTCTTGGCGCCCGCCTCGGTCGTGTCTTTCGTGACGGCGCTCCTCGCGGGGTTCTCGCGGCGGCCGTTCCTGTCGTTCATGCTTCCTGGGTTTCGGTTCGTCGGGCAGTCCTTCCGCGGAAACGCGAACCTTCACGTCACGGGCCCCGAGGCCGAAGAGTCCCCTGCTGCCCTCGTCGAGGATCTCGATTTCCACTTCATGGAGTTCGACACCGAGCATCTCCAATGCCTTCTTGATGGCTTCCTGTCGCGTCTTCGCCGATGCTTCAACTGATCTCATTCGTCTTCGTCTCCCTTCTTGGGTTTTGGGTTGTCGGATTGCGTCCGTGAGCCGTCTTGGCCGCCTTTGAACACGCCCCTCTGTGTTCCAGACCGGGTCCCGAGTGGACGTTCAACTGTCTCGCGCATGTGGCAATCCGAATGGACCTCTGTCTAACTAGAATTTCTTCTTTTCCTTCTTGGCGTCTCTGGCGATTTGCCTCTTGCGTGCCTGGGCCGCTGTGTAGAAGTGCTGTCGTTTCGCCGGGGGTTTGCGCACCTTCACGTCCGAGTCGGCCACCCGTATGAACTTCTGCTGCACGATACCGAGGATGGTGCTCGTCAGGATGTAGAGGTTCAGGCCGGAGGCCATCGTGTAACACATGAAAGCGAAAAAGACCGGCATGATGTTCATGATCATCTTCTGCTGCGGGTTCTGTGCGGGTCCCGAAACAGGCATGACCTTCATGCTGAGGATCATCGAGATCCCCATGAGAATCGGAAGAAGGTTCAAGTATTCGAGCATGGAACCGACGAACGGGACCCCCTTCATCCAGGGCATGTGAAGCATGTGATCCGGCTGGGAAAGGTCCGTCATCCACCAGAGAAACGGCGCGCCGCGCAGTTCGAACGCGTTCCACAACATCCGGTACAACGCGATGAACACGGGCGCCTGCAGCGCAAGCGGCAGACAGCCCCCGATTGGGTTGACGCCGCGCTCCTTATAAAGCTCCATCATCTTCTTGTTGAGTTCCTGCTGATTGTCGCCGTACTTAGCTTTGAGCTGTTCCATTTCGGGTCCCAAGAGCTGCATCCTTTTCATGCTCTTCATGCTCTTGAGCGTCAGGGGATACATGCCGAGACGGACGACAATCGTGAGGAAGATGATGCCTAGCCCGTAATTGGGGATATAGGCGTAGAACCAGTTCAGCAACCGTAAAAGGAGTTTGGCGAACCAGTCCATGAAACCCCACGGCGGCTGGAAGAAGCGCAGGACTTGCGGCAAGGTATCCCATGCGGCGGCCAGCGTGCGCTGCTCGCACGGGCCGAGGTACAGCGAGAATGAATTGCTCTGCCGGCCCTTGGCGGCCACCTCGAAGCGGGGGACGGCGAGCCCGAATCGGAAGCGCTGGGCTACGCCGGCGGTCCATCCCTGCGTGGACTCGAATCCAGGCTTCAGCGCCACGACGAAGTACGCGCTCTTGACGGCGACCCACTCGGGATTGAGGATGTTTTTCGAGAAGAGTACTTCTCCCTGGGCGGGAACTATTTCCTCCGTCGGCAGTTCATTGAGTTTGCCGCCCTGATACCAAACGAAGGATTGTTTGACGCCCATGTCTTGATCGCCCGAGTGGACGTTCGGTCCCCAGTAGAAGTAGTAAGCAGGGGTCTGGTCCATGCCGAGGACCTCCGGCTGCTCGGCCTCGTTTTCATAGTCGATTTGCGCTTCGATGACGCGCGGGCGGTCGCCTATCGAGAATCGCTTGCGGAGAACGCCTTTTCCCGGTATCGTGAGACTGAACGTGAGGGCTTTGCCCGAAGGGTCTTCTTCGACCTCGAATCGACGGTAGTTGATTGCGTCGGCGAGGCCCTCGTCCGTAAACTGCAGCCCGAGCGGGTATACCGCCTCCGTGTCCGGCGCCTCTTCAACCGGAACAAGCTGCACCGAGGCCTGTCCCTTCTCGCCCAGAACGAGCGTGGCGCGTTTCAACCGCCCGCCGATTCGCGTGAAGACGAGTTCCAGCTCGCCATCGGACAGCGCGACTTCCTCTGCGGACGGGTCGTCGATCGCGGGGACCGGTGGAAGATTGGGCCAAGCTCCCTTCGATGGCGGAGAGGAAGGTTTGGGGGCTTCGGCCTCGAGCTTGGGTTGGGCCTGCTGTTGCGTGGCCTGTTGCGGGACGGGCGCGGATGTCTTCGGCTGTGGCGGCGGCATGAACCACTTGAACCACACGACGAAAAGAACTGTCATGAGAACAATGGCAATCAACTGATTGCGCATCATCTCTTTGTCGCGGTTGTCATCCAAACCCTTGGACTCCCAAGAAGCAGGATGAGCCTACTGGCCGAGACGACGAGGTGCAGGAACGGGATCGTATCCGCCGCTGCAAAACGGCTGACACCGGACAATGCGCCACAGGGCATAGCCCGCACCGGCGATTGCGCCGTGCGCGCGAATGGCGTCCATGGCGTACTGTGAAC
This sequence comes from uncultured Nitrospiraceae bacterium, assembly GCA_964587655.1. Taxonomy (GTDB): domain Bacteria; phylum Hydrogenedentota; class Hydrogenedentia; order Hydrogenedentales; family SLHB01; genus CAZPMT01. The sequence continues at coordinate 5,094 of CAZPMT010000100.1, read as the reverse complement.
AACTCGGGTAGAAGCGGCAGTTCTCGCCGAGCAAGGGCGAGATGAAACGCTTGTACAAGCGAATCAACGCCACCAGCAACCTACCCACGGAGCACATCTCCCTTCTGGAAGATCCGCTGCATGGCCGCCGCGCATTCGTGATAGTTCACTTCGGCCGCCGCCGGCTGGGCGATCACGACGAGGTTGATATCGTCGATAAGCCGGCTTCGGTGCCTGCGGTAGACCTCTCGGATGTAACGCTTGACGCGATTGCGCACCACCGCCCGGCCAACCTTGCGCGATACGGCACACCCCAACTTCCGTCCCTGACCCGCCTGCCGGACGATGTAACAAACAAACGGCCCGCTCGTCCATCGCTTGCCTTCCTGATAGGCATGGAGAAACTCGCTTTTTCGCGTAAGCCGTTCGCGTCGCGGAAAACTCTCTGCCCGGCACAACTGGCCCATCACTTCCATGTTTGGTCTAAGAGACCATCACTCTACTGTAAGGGCGTTCCTACTGGAGCCGCCCCTTGCCTAGGCGGAAAGACGCTTGCGGCCCTTCTGCCGCCGACGCCTTATCACGTTCCGCCCGCCCACCGTCGACATGCGCGTCAAGAACCCGTGCTCACGCTTTCGCTTGATTGTTGACGGTTGAAACGTCCTTTTCACAACACTCTCCTTCGAACTCTATCTATGCCAACGATTTGCACTTCGGTGGCGGCCATTAAGCATTCTTTGAGCATCCAGTGAGGTCGTATTATAGGCAATCTCTGCGCGCGGAGTCAAATGGGCGAATTGCACGGCAACGGCAAGGATGTAACGCCGGTAGGATCAAGATCCCGTTTGACCGCACGTTCGCGGGAGACAGCGATCCTATCCCACAAGCCCTGAGTGGACCAGCGCCGCCTACCGTTCCAGCCAGCGTTCCGTTTCAAAGGTCCCAGTCACGCCGAACGGCTGCACACCCGCCAACAGGATGGTGAATGCCCAAGCGCCGGAGTACGTGTCCATCAGACCGTCGCTATCGGTGTCGGCGCCTTGTCCCGAGAGCGCCAGCACGAGACAGATACCGGCGCCGCAGCCGCCGGACAACAACGTCAGCGTCCCATCGTCCGCCAACAGTCCGCCGACCTGTACAGTGGCAGGCGGTGGCGTTTGGGTTACCCAGTCCGGCCATTCAACGCACGAGTAATCGATCTCGACAGTGCCTTTCACTCCGTGGTCCCCTGGGTAGGCGGCATTCACGTTCTGCTGAAGGTGGATTGTAAGGGGACAGTCCTCGACGGCCTGTTGTTTTGCCGCTGGCGCGGTGGTTTGACCGCTCCAAGTTCCCTTGTACAGGCCGGTGGTGTCAAACGGCGGCTTCGGCAGGTTCGGACATTCGGTCTGGCCAATACTGAACACCGCTGCGAGCCCGCAACACAGCAACAACAATCCGAGTCTCTTCATGGCTCAGTCCTCCCTTGTGGTTTGAGCTTCCTCCATATCTTATACACTCGAGTCTCGGCGGGCGTTACGTGCGCAAGACGGGACATCAGGAGAAAGATGCCAGGAGGAACTGAGAGCCTATGAACAGGTTCAAGACGATGTTTGTATGGCACGGCATCTACGGAAACCGGGGAGGCGCCTGGCCTACAGTTCGTCCTGCATGACTTGGATCTCTTTGCTGATCCGTTCGGAGTTCTCCCAGCGGCGGTCCTGCCAGAAATTGAGGGCGCTCTTGGCCTCTTCGGAGACGTTGCGGAGGTTCACGACGGTCGGGGAAACGAAGATCAGCAGGTGAGAGTTGGTGGATTTTGTGTTGCGGCCCCGGAAGGGAATGCCGAGGATTGGGATAGCCCCTATAACGGGCACGCGGCGTTCGGTTTGCTGGACGTTGCGGCTGGACAGGCCGCCGATAACCAAGGTCTGCCCGTTGGGAACGAGCACGACACCCGTCTGCGAACGTGTCGCGAAGACGGGAAGGTCGACGCCGCGGACGTCGCGATTGATGATGCGCTCACTGACGGCCAACTGTGTAATGTTGATCTGAATCGAATCGTCCGAAAGGATCAGCGGCTGCAATTTCAAATTGACGCCGACGTCCTGCCATGTCACGGCGAGATTGCCCGCCCCGAGGACGTTGTACGCGACGCTCTGATAGGGGGTCTGCTCGCCCATGTGGATCTCGGCGAGGCCGTTGTCGATCACGAGCAGTTCCGGCTTCGAGATGAGGTCGCCGTCGGACTTCTGTTCCACGCCTCGGAAGATCCCGTCGATGGTCCCATAACCCGACTGAATAATGCTCATCACCATGCCGGCGCCCGACTGTGTCTGGATGCTGTTCGCAGGGTTGTTGTCGGCGTCGGGCCGGAGGGGTCTAGGCAGGTGCTCGATCGGCAGCGTGGACGACGACGGCTTCGGGAACAGCGACGTGTCCGGCGCGGGCAACGTCACGTTGAAAGCAGGATTCACTGGGTTGAAGGTCCGCGTCTGAATCTGCTCGACGACGCCCGCTGTGGGCTTGCCGCGAACGACGCGCGTATACTGAAGATTCGCGCCGATGTCGCGCAGGCCGATCTCGTTCGTTTCGCTGATCCAGACCTGGATCTGAACTTGGTTGATAGGCGTGAGCGGTTTCGGCGCGGGTTGTCCTTCCGGAACGGGAGGCGGCGGAACTACGGGTATCGGGGACGGTGCTGGCGCGGCAGGCAATGCAGGCGCGGCAGGCGCAGCCGGCGCTGACGGCGCTGGTGGCACCACCACGGGCGCCGCCTGACACAAAGCAAGGGGCGCGTACGCCGCCAGTGCGAGGAGGATAAGGTACTTGCAGGGTTGCATCATTTGCCTCCTCCCACACTCGGCTCGACGGCCGCGGCCGCGGGCTCTCCCTTGACCGCCTCAGGCTTGTCCTTCGATCCGTCTTTGACTTCTTGAATCACTCCGGAAAGCGAGGGCCCGTTCGATCCCTTCGTTCCGGCATCGCCCATGGCGACGTCGCCCGAGATCGTATACGCCGGGCGCCACAGTTCGGCTTTGAGAAGGAATACCAGTTCGCGCCGGCCCTCCGACTTGCTCCGATTCCCGAGGGTCGAGGAAACCGGGTTCGCCGGCATGCCACCCGGCAAAGCGCCTTCCAATAGTCCCATCACGGCGTTCTCGCCCTGGCCCAGCCACGGCAGCGACGACAGCTTCTTGTCCTTCGTATTCCGGTATAGACCGCCCAAGAGCAGCACCTGTCCGTGACGCACCCAAACGGACGTCGCCACGCTGCGCGAGAAGAACTCCGGGACCGTGATGGCGTTGCTCACGTTGCCGAAGATTCCGCCCGCGGGGACTTTGTCGTCGAGTGCAACGACGATGCGCTGTCCTTCTTCATTCACGGCCGCCGACACGAGCAACTGTATGTAAATGTCGTCCGTGGTGGCGGGATTCCCGTCGTCATCGATGATGGTGGGCGCTTGTACGGTCAAAGACACGCCCGTGTCCCGGAAGGCGGTGGTCTGCACGGCCGTCGCTCCGACGACCACCGTGTTCTCATAGGGGATTCGCTGGGTGGTCTGAATCTGAGTGGGAATCGGCGATCCGATGGTGACCATAGCTTTCGGCTGCGACAGGATGAAGGCGCGGTTCTCATCGACGAGTCCCTGCAAGACCATTTCGAGCGCGTATTCACCCATCTTGATCTGATCGAGGAACACCGTAATCGCCGAAGCGGTATTCGTTGGGAAGGTGATATCGGCGGTGCGCACGGCGCCGTCGTTACCGATCACCCTGCCGTAAGCATTCTTCCTGCTCCGCTGGAGGAGGTACGCGCTGAATCCCGTCTCGACTCCCTTACTCGTCTGAAACTCGACGATCTTGACGGAGACGTTGACCTGCTTGATGTCTTGCGGGTTCGGGGGTGGGGGAGGAGCCGGGGGCGGCGCTGGGGCTTGCGCATGCGCGCATACGCCCACAACCAACAGGATAAGACCTGCAACAAAAATTGCTCTTCTCATAACAGCCTCACCGCTGGAACGTTGCCACGCACTCGTATCGGTTCACGTTCTCGACGTTTTCAAAATTGCTGAACCGGACGCTGAAGGCGCGGATCTCGCTCGGGTTCATCCGTCCGATGTTGACCGTGGTGGTGTCGTACACGACGTTGCCGAAGCCGTAAATCGTGACGGTGACCTGAACGCCGTAGAGAACGCTGTCGTCTCGGTTCACAACCTGGCCCGTTACCGCATAGAAACGAGTCTCGCGGGTTAGCAGGTCGCGCCCGCTCTGGAACGACGCCGTGTTGATCACGACGAGCGGCTGCGCCTCCGCTTGCCGGCGCTGGATCTCCGCAGGAGTTAGAACGACGTACTTTCCGCCGGGCAGCAACTCGACGCGCTGGCGGATGATCTCGTTGCCGGCCTGGTCCGGATGTTTGTCGACCACGTTCTTGTAAATGCCCGCCGCCCTATCGTAGTTGCCTCGCTTCCAGAGAAGCTCCGCCAAAGCCAACTGACTGCCGATGTTTTCGGGCGACTTGCTCAGTTCGTCGGTCAGCGTTTGGATGTTCTCGTCGAGCTTCTCGGGACTAAGGAATCGCTGGCTGTATTCGGTAGTAAGCTTCTGGATGTACTCCTTGCTCTCCTGGGCGTACCGTCCGTCCGGGGCCAGGCGCAAGTATTCATTGAAAAGGTCTATGGAATCGCGATACCCGCCGATCTTGTAGTACGCCCGCGCAAGCCAGTAACGCGCTTCATGCGCCGCTTCCGTACCGGAGTACTTCGAGATCGTGTTGAGGAGCTTGGGAATCACCGCCGACGTGTCGCCCGCGTTCACCAAGCGGCTCGCCTCTTCAACTTCCTTGGCCGCCGCCCGATCATCACCGACGCGTTCGTTGAGAGGCGGCATCGGCGACGCCTTGGGCGTCGCGCCCGGTTTCGCCTCCGGCGGACTCGCCGCCGTCGTAGCGCAACCCGGCCACATGACCATCACGGCCACACAACAACCTAACAGGGTACTGCGCACCGCGCACGATAACAGAAACCCTCTCTTACGTGGAAGCGGCGTCTGTGGAAGCGGCGTCCTCGCCGCTTTCCGCTCGATTAGTGAACGCGACGGGGACGTCGCGGCTACGATTAGCGTTCTTGATCCG
>CAZPMT010000099.1:0-20399 GCA_964587655.1 uncultured Nitrospiraceae bacterium | reverse complement strand
CTTCAGCAGGTGCGCCCCACTGCGGCTGATGGTCCGGACATGTTCGGCCTGCCGCGGCGTGAGCGAGGAGTCGCGCTCCAGGACCTGGGCAAACCCCAGGATGGCGTTCAGCGGTGTGCGGATTTCGTGACTCATGTTGGCCACGAACGCGCTCTTGGCCCGGCTGGCTTCTTCAGCCGCTTCGCGGGCGATCCGCTGCTGGTCCGCTTGCTTGTGCTCCATCAGCCGCCACAGGCCTTCCATGAGCAGCGTCAACTGCTGGACGTCGCCCTGATCATACTCTTCGGCTTTGTTGCCTACACCCGCGACAATGACGATTCGCGAGCCCTGGAACACGGGCGTATTCATGTGACGCTTCACGGCCACGTGGTCCTGTGGATAGCCTTTCTTGAACGGGCTGGCGGCGGTGTAATCATTGGTGATGACGGCCCGGCGCTGCCGGACCGCTTCGCCCCAAAGGCCGGTGGTTTCGACAGGATATATGATCGGCTTCTCGATGATGGCACACTCCGCCATGGCGGATTTTGACCACGAGTGCATGGTGAGAACGCTCTCATCTTCGTTGAGAAACGCCAGGTAGCCGATCTTGCTTTGGGTCAACCGTACGGCTTCCTCCAGAGCGAAATCCGCGATCTCTTGCAGGGTTGCATCCGTCATCCGGTTCAGTTGTAGCAGCGCTTGCATGCGTTGGGAGTTCAACGCGCGCGTCTCCTCCGCCTTTTTGCGCTCGGTGATATCCTCCACCGTCTCGTGGACGCTGCTGACTTTTCCATCAGAATCGATGAGCGGCGCCGCGGTGAGGAACAAGGTGCGCAAACCCCTCGACGTGTTGGCTTCCCTCTCCGCTGTATGAACCTGGCCGTCCTGGAAGGTTCTCACGACGGGACATCCCTCGCACGGTTCCGTCCGGGGAGGAAGGTTGTAAACGGCATAACAGGGCGGATGCTGTCTGTCGTGGCTTTGGGGAAACCAGTTGCGTTTGGTGGCATTTGTGGCCAGGATTTCCATGTTCGGGCCGATGAGCGAGACCCCGATCGGCAGGGTGTCGTTGAGCACCCTGTATCTCTCCTCGCTTTGCCGCACGGCAAAGGTCATCTCTTGAGCCAGCGAAAGCGCCCTCTCACGGGTGTTTTCCAGCGCCCGGATGAAGAGGAAGGCCAGCAGGCTGATGGCAAGCCCGGCGACGAGAATGCCCCACGACTTCCCTTGATCAACGGTAGCCTCGAAAAGCGGGTTGCTCTCAAAGACCAGTGTCCATTGACGACCGTAAAGATCAAGGGTCTTTCGGATGGAGAACATCGGCCTGGGTTTCTCACCCGGAGCGCTGCGGGAGGCATCGCAATCGTACATCAGGGATCCCGGAGAGACTTCGGCTCCATCGTATATTTCAAGGGCAGTTGTGTGTATGCCGTCCGGAAATATCCCCCGCATCAAATCGTCCATGCGGAACGGGCCGTACACATATCCTTCAAGAGCCGCCCTCCGCTCTTCGACGCTGTTCAGCGACATGCCATTCGCGTAGATGGGGACGTACATGAGGAATCCCGCCTGGACGTCCTTGCCGGCCTCTTGGACCAGCGTCACCTTGCCCGAGATCGAGACCGCGCCGGTATCCCGCGCCCGTTCCATGGCGGACCGTCGCACCGGCTCGGAAAACATGTCATAGCCGAAAGCACGTTGGTTGCGCGCGTCAAACGGCTCCAGGAAGATGATGGCCGTGTACACGTCGCGGTTCCCTTCGGGCCGGACCGTATAGTCGGGAAATCCCTGCGCCCTGACCTGTTGGATATGCTCAGCCAGTCCGGACGGCTGGACAACCTTGGAAAATCCCATGCCTTGGATGCCGGGGAAAAGAGTGCTGACTTGCCTGTATTCACAATACGCCCGCCATTCATCCCTGGTCACGGCTTCGGAAGCGGCAAAGAGCCCTCCCCCCCCCTTGAAGACCATCTCATAATTGTGAAGTCTTTCGGTGATCTTTGAGGCAATGCGATCAGTGCCTTCGCCGTATCTGATCCGTTCTCTCACCCATTCGACGCTGGTCCAAAACTGCCAGACATAGACGGTACAGGAAAGCAAGACCACCAGCAGAACATAGGAAACAAACTTTCTTAAGGCAGGCGATCTTCTCGTTGCGTCTGAAGAATCCTTCATATCCGAACCTCCTCGTGGGCCCAGTTGAATGTATCACAAGACGGCCAAACGGGGGAAGCCCTTCCAGTTCAATCCGGAGGTTGCGCAAACCTAGCGTACGTCTTATCGTGCCGGAAGCGCAAAGGAATTGACTTTGCGGGGCCAAAATGGTTGAATGAACGCCCACGGATGCAGGCTGTGCGCGTCGATATCGAGACGGAGGTTAAGGACATGATCAAACTCGGGGTAAACACCGTTCTGTTCGGGAAGTACGACTTCCGCGCTGCGATGCAGCACATCAAGTGGGCCGGCTATGACGCGGCGGAGGTCTCGGCGATCAAGGGCATGTGCGAGCATCTCTGTCTGGATACGTGGAAGCAGGACGCTGCGGATATCAAGGCCGTCGTCGAGGACCTTCAACTTCCTCTGACGGCCATGGAGGAGGCCGGGCTGGACGAGGATCGTCTCATGAAGGCCTATGAGGCCGGCGCGGCGATCGGAATACCGGTGGTCAACGTGGGTCCGGGCGGTTCACAGAACAACCCGGAGGATTTGCCCAAGTCGATCGACCTGCTGGCGAAGATGGCGAGGAAAGCGGAGCCGTTCGGAGTGACGCTTTGCGTGAAGGCGCACGTGGGCGGGGCGATCTGGAACACCCCGACGACGCTCGAGGCCATGGCGCGGATCGATTCTCCGGCTTTCGGCATCGACATGGACCCAAGCCACATCCACCGCGGAGGCGAAGTCCCTAAGGACGCCCTCAAGCAGGTCATCTCGCGCGTGAAGCACGTCCACATCCGCGACTGCAAAGGGCCAGGGCCGTCGCCGGGCATCCCGGACTTGCAGGCGTGCGGGCGCGGCGATATCGACCTAATGGGTTACTGCAAAGTGCTTGTGGATGCCGGCTACGACGGTCCGGTGAATCTCGAGGTCATCGGGGCAGGTGAGTATGAACTGAGCCATTGCGCGATCATCGCGGCGGAAAGTTACGGCTATCTCAACGCCTGTCTCAAGGCGTGCGGCGGAAGATAGGCGCGAAGTGCAGGATTGATTGGCGACCAATGGCGGGCCGCGGCATATAAAGGAGAAACGTATGACCCAGAAGCACCCAAACATTGTAATGTTCGCGATTGACAGTATCCGGCGCGACCACATGAGTTGCTACGGATATCCGCGTTTGACTACGCCGTACCTGGACCAGATCGCGCGCAAGGGAACGCTTATTGAAAACTCGTTCTCCGCGTATATCCCGACGACGCCGGCGTATTCGAGCATATTGACGGGCCGCGACGTCTTCTCGACGCGGATGGTGTCGCTCGGGCCCAAGGGGCCGCTCGACAAGAAGCAGCCTACGATGCCGGAAATCCTGCGCAAGGCGGGCTACGTTTCGACGTGTGTCGGGTTTGACGGCGGATTCTACCGCGGGTTTGATAAGTATCTGACGTTTGAAGGCTGGCCCAGTTGGGAGGACCGTCCCGCGCGCAAGGCGGAAAACCTGAACGCAGTGGCCGTCCCGGCGCTGGAGAAAATGCGGAAGTCAGGCAAGCCGTTCCTGTTGTTCCTGCGCCACATGGATCCGCATGCGCCGTACCTTCCGCCGCCTCCCTATGACCAGATGTTCTATTCGAAGGACCCCTGCGATAAGCGAGTGAACACTATGAAGCCCGTCTTCGCGTTCAAACCCTTCGGCGATTTTCACAGCTCATGGATGCCGCCCGGTTGCACCGACAAAGACTACGTCATCGCGCAGTATGACGGCGAAGTCGCCTACATGGACGCGTGCATCCAACGCATCCTCACACGCATCGAGGAACTCGGCATCAGCGACAACACCCTGATTGTCGTGACGGGCGACCACGGCGAGACGCTCTACGACCACGAGGTCTACTTCGATCACCACGGACTCTACGATCCAACGTTGGTCGTGCCGTTGTTCTTCTGCTGGCCAGGGAAGATCCCCGCGGGCGTGCGCAGCAAGGCCTGCACGCTGCACGAGGACCTGTTGCCGACCATCCTTGATATCTGCGGGCTTCAGAAATATGCGAAAGGGATCAAGTTCGACGGCGTCTCGACTGTCCCCTATTTTACGGAATCGGTGGGTTCGATCACGCCGGAGGTGGCCGTCGGCAGTCCGCGCTCCGAGTTCTACATCACCGAGTGCACGTGGATGCGCAAACATGGATGGCGTACGCCGCACTGGAAGTTCTGGCAGGCCCTCGAACCGGACTTCCACCGCAAGCCGCCCATCGAACTGTACAACCTCATCGAAGATCCGGCGGAGTCGAGGAACCTCGCCAAGGAGCGGCCCGATATCGTCCGATACATGCGCGACCGCATGAAGGCCTGGATCGAGAAGCGCTGCAAGGAAACGAAGAAGCCGAATCCGATTCTCGAATACAAGATCGGCATGAACAAATACATCGGCTCGATCGCCAGCGCCAAGAAACTCCAGGCGCGTTAAGCTTGTCCAGGAGGCGCGTCATACCGGGTTTTCGAAGGATAGACCGCAAACGGCCATGAAGTCACAGAGAACTTCGCGCGACAGCGTGCTGCGTTATCTGGTGCCGACGCTTATCGGTTTGGGGGGTCTGCTTTTTTCGCGGCAGATCGACAACGCGCTTCTTCGCTTCATGGTGATTCTTCTTTCGGTGGCGGTGCCGATTTTCGCCGGGGGCAATCTGCTTGCGCGCTATGGCGGACAGGGCCGGGTGAAGTTCGTGCTGCTGGCCGGGGTCATCATGGTGCTTATCGGGGCCGCGGCGAGCCTTTCCGATGTGGCGGAAACGATGGCCGAGCAGCGGATGATCCCGCAGTCGGTGGCGGATCTCTCGAAATGGCTGGGGATGTTCAGTCTTCTGCTTGGTTCGTTCGCGGTCCTCTTTTCCGTGGCCCGGACCGGTCAGGCGGTCGAGGAGATCGGGGAACGCTTTCGGAACCTCGCCGAACTGATGACCGAGGGCTTCATTCTCTCCTCGCCGAACGGGACCATCGTCCTGGCCAACCAGCGTTTCCTCGATATGATGGGGCTGAAGGAGGACATGGTGGTGGGGGAGAACGCGGGGGCGTTGGTGGCGCGTCTTGGCGTCGATTCGATGGCCCAGCATATTGACATGCGCGCGAAGGGGCTTGCCTCCGAGTATGAGATCACCTGGCATGTTCGGGGCGAGGAACGCCAGTTCTGGATCAGCGGGACGCCCATCTTCGGGGCGCGCGGGCAGCATATGGGAACGCTGGCGACCGCGCGCGACGTGACTGAGCGCAATCGCATGGCGAAGCGTCTCGAACGATACGCGAAAGGTCTACAGGCGCTCGTCGAGGAGCAGACGCAGAAGCTCAGGCAGTCGGAGGCGGAGTTCCGCGATCTCCTGATGCAGATGAGCGAAGGGTTCCTGACGGTTGATATGAATTACCGTGTCCAGTTCGCGAACCAGCGGATCTGCGATCTCCTTAAGGTGAGTCCGCAAGCGTTGCGCGGGTGCGAGATTTTCGATTTCGCGGATCCTCCGGGGCGCGTGAAGCTGATGGAGATGTTGAGATACGGTTCCAGCGGACAGCGCCCAGGGCCGCATCCGGAGTTCAATTTCGTGCGCACCGATGGGATCCTGATACCCGTCGTGGTGGCCGTGGCGCTTGTTCAGGGCCCCGAGGCTGCGGATGCGCGTCATTCGCTCGTGATAACCGACGTTAGCGAGCTCAAGCGCATGCAGCGGCAGATCGAGGTGCGGGCCTCCGAGCTTGAGACCGCGAACGAGGAACTGCGCGCGTTCGGACGCGCGAAGGACGGGTTTCTGTCCAACGTGAGTCACGAATTGAAGACGCCGTTGAGCACGATCACCGGTTACGTGGAGATGCTGGCTTCGGGGAGCCTGGGGGACGTGCAAGGGCCGCAGTTGAGCGCGCTGAAGGTCATGGAACGCAATCTCAAGCGTTTGGTGAGCCTGATCAACGAGATGATCGAGTTCAGCCGGATGGAGATCCGCGGGGTGCAGTTGAAGAAGACGCTGTTTAACGCCGGCAAGCTCGTGCGCGAGTGCGTGGCGTCGGTGCAGCCGCAGGGTCTCGCGAAAGACGTTAGCGTAAGCATCTTCGTGCCGGACGATTTCCCGCCGGTGTGGGGCGACCGTGAGAAGATAGGCCAGGCCCTTGGCATTTTTCTCTCGAACGCGGTGAAATTCAGCGAGGCGGGCGGCATGATTCAGATCCGCGTCTCGGATCTCCCAAACCATACGCTGTCGATCTCCGTGAGCGATACAGGGATTGGCATCGACCCCGCCTTGCACGGGCGGGTGTTCGAGAAGTTCTTCCAGGTCGACGGATCGATGACGCGGCGTTACGAAGGGACGGGGATCGGTTTGTCCATCGCGAATAGCGTGGTCCAGGCGCATGGCGGGGAGATCGTGCTCGAAAGCGAACTGAACAAGGGCTCCACGTTCACGGCGCTGCTGCCGGGGGCGGTTTTTGACTCGACGGTATCAGCGCGGAGCGCGGAGGGTTGCAGTCACCTTCGCGCGCTAGTGGTAGTCGAAGGCGAGGCGTTTAGGAAAGCGGTGAGCACGGTTCTGACTCAGAGCGGATGCACGGTGGTCGAGGCCGCAAACGGGTATGAGTGCGCGCGCCTTGCCGAGGAGACGCGGCCTGACGTTATCGTCTTTAACGAGATTCTCGCGGACGCGGCGGGGGTCAACGCGGTCAGCCAGATCCGGCAGCACCCGGAGACGTCCGCTATCCCGATCATCGGGCTTAGCGGCGAGGACGTCTCGAAGGTCCAGGGCATGGGTGCGCTGCTTCACGGCGTTCATTTCGTCTTCAAGCCGTTCAGCGCGGAAGAGCTGATGACTCACATTCGGGAGGTCTGTCTCGGGGAAGCCGATTCGGCGACGGTCCACGCGGCTGAGACTTCCCCAAAGGGTCTGAGCGCGCTCATCGTGGATTCGGACTCGGATCTCCTTGAGTGGATCACGATGGGTCTCGAACGACGTGCGATTTCGTGCCATGGCGCGCTAGACGCAACAGAGGGCGTTGCATACGCGACGAGGAATCGTCCCGAAGTAATCCTGATCGATCTCGACGCGCCTTCGCCGGGTCCACAGCGGACCTTGTCCGTATTTTGCGAAAACGAAGCCACGCGCGACATTCCCGTCTGCGTCATGAGCGGGTTCCCTTCGCGTGAGACGGGGTTGCCGGACGGGGCGGCCATGACGCTGCGGAAACCTTTCAGCATCGATGAACTCGTGCGGGTCATCGAGGAGTTGCGCTCGCCATCCGTTGTTTGATATATGTGCTCACGGACGTTCGTTCCCATTCGAACGCATTCGCCGCCTCGACGGGGCTGTTTGGACAAGGGGTTGCAATCCCTTGTCTAACCCCTTGCCCAAAATGATAGTGAGGAGTGATATGCAGTTCTTGAAGCGCGTCGCGGTGCCTGAAATGGCGTCTTGTCATTTCCGGCAAGCGATACTTGTATGCCTGGTCGCGATGCTGACGCTGTGCATGTGCGCCGACGCCCACGGAGCGCCCGCGGCGCGCAAGAAGGCCGGTCCGCCGTCCGCGAAGACGCGGAAGCAACCCGCCGCGCCGAAGAAAGCCGCCCCATCGAGGCCGGTGGAGACGCCGTTGCCCGAACATAGCACGTTCTGCATCGAGGCGGGTTCGGGTCTTGTCATCTCAGAGCAGAACGCGGATATCCAGCGTCCGCCGGCCAGCATGTTGAAAATGATGTTGATGCTGCTCGTGGCCGAAGGCATGCACGAGGGGAAGTGGTCGCCGGACACGCCGATTACGGTGACGAAGCACGCGCAGGGAATGGGTGGAACACAGGTGTTCCTCAAGGACGGAGAGGTCTTCAAGTTGAGCGAGTTGATGTCGGCCGTATGCGTGGCGTCGGCCAATGATGCCGCGATGGCGGTAGCGGAGGGGTTGTGGGGCAGCGAGGATGCCTGCAAGAAGCGGATGAACGAGCGGGCGGTGGAACTCGGCATGATGAACACGAAGTATAACAGCGTCCACGGTCTGCCGCCGGACACCGGCGAGGACCGCGACGTAGCGACGGCGCGAGACATGGCGCGACTGGGCCAGTTTTGCGTGCTCGATCCCACGATCATGGGATGGGCCTCGCAGAAAGAGGTCGTGTTTCGTCCAGGCGAAGATCCTAAACAGAACACCAACAAGCTGCTCGGTCAGATGGCTGATTGCGACGGGATCAAGACCGGTTACACACGCGGGGCGGGTTTTTGCATCACCGCGACCGCGATGCGAAACGGGATCCGGTTGATTGCGGTTGTTATGGGCGCGGATGGAAAACGAGATCGATTTGAACTGGGCAAGGAACTGCTCGATCAGGGTTTCGCGCAAGTCGGCAAGAAACGCGTCATCGCGAAGGGCGACCCGGTGGGCGAGGCGCTTCGCGTGACCAACTGCGAAACGGAGAAAGTGCGGCTTGCGGCAGCGGACGACGTCACGGTTGTCGTCAAGAACGAGGACGCGAGTAAACTCGAGATCAAGGTCCTCGAAGCGCCGACCTTTCTCGAAGCGCCCATCCGTGCGGGAACGCCTCTGGCCGAGGCGAGCGTTCAACTCTCAGGGAAAGAGATCGGAAGGGTCGCGCTCGTGTCGCCGGCGGACCTGCCCGAGGCCGGGTGGCGTTGGAAGCTTGTCCGCAGCGTCCGCCCGCGAGCGGATGCGGCGGCCGGCACAAAGTAGCACGTTCGGTGGGGGTTAGCGGCCAAGGTTTCTGAGCGTGTCGATGGCTTCCATATAGGAATTGCTCCGAAAGACGTATGAGCCGGCGACGAGGACGTTGGCGCCGGCCTCGATGACAAGCGGCGCGGTTTGCTCGTCAATGCCTCCATCGACCTCGAGGTCGCGGTCGCCAAGCATGGCGCGAACGTTCTGAATTTTCCGCAGCATCTCGGGGATGAAAGCCTGGCCGCCGAAACCCGGATTCACGGTCATCACAAGGACCATGTCCACTTCCCCGACGAGGAATTCGATCTCCTCTTCGCTCGTGCCGGGATTTAGGACGATGCTGGCCTTGAGGCCGAGGTCCTTAATCTGGCTGATGACCCGGTGGGGATGATTCCCGGCTTCTATGTGGAAGGAGATGATGTCGGCGCCGGCGTCGGCGAAATCGGCGATGTACCGATCCGGCTCATCGATCATCAAGTGGACGTCCATGGGGATGCTGCAATGCCGGCGCAAGGAGGCGACGACCGGAACGCCGATCGTTATGTTCGGCGCGAAATGGCCGTCCATCACGTCAATGTGTATCATGTCGGCGCCCGCGTCCGCCAAGGCGCGCACTTCCTCGCCGAGGCGGCTGAAATCGGATGAAAGAATGGAAGGAGCAATCTTGATCTTCCTTGCGGTTGGTGCGCCTTCCGGCGGGAGCTTTGAACTATCGGATGAGATTCGCGCCACGATTCCTCCTGTCGAGCTCGATGGCTATGGTGTCACGACGGGCGGCGACTCGCCCTCGAAGTAGTACGACTTGCTCAATTGCCCGTCAAGATATATCTCTATCGTCACTTTGTCAATGAAGGAGATGCGTGGTATCAGAATCGTGGAGCCCGAGGCAAAACGTGGCGGCAGCCCGTCGACATAGTGCCGATCGAGGGGGAAGATCGTGCCGCGCTGGCCGGTCCGGTCGACGGTATCGATCCGGACCTCGCGTTCCGACCACGACGTGGGCACCACGTACGAGAGTTCCGGTGTCCTGAGCTGAACGTCCGGCAACGCGACGCTGCCGGAGGGACGGACGCTGTACTCGACGACGTCGCCCTGTTGAACAAGCGAGCCGGGCTGCGGGCGTTGGTCGAGGACTACATCGAACGGCTGGTCGGGCAATTCGACGTATACGGGCTTGGGTTTGAGGCCCAGCGGTTCGAGCACGCTCGCGGCTTCTTGCACCGGTTTGCGCAACAGGTCCGGCATGATCAGGGCGTTGGCGGCCTGTTGCCCGTCGCTGACTAGGAGATTGATGCGCGTCGCACTCGAAACGCGACGGGACGGATCCGGATCCTGCCCGACGACCGTGTCGCGCGGAGTTCCGCTCACGATGCGGGCGACGTTTCCGAGGTTGAACGAACTCCGGCGGATCTCGTCGGTCGCTTGTTGAAGCATCTTGCCCACGAGGGTCGGAGGCGTCAAGGACTCCGCCCCGGCGCTGACCGTGAGATACACTTTCCGTCCGGTGCGCACGACCTTATCCCCGGACGGGCGCTGCGCGATCACGTAATATTTGGGCACGCGGTCGTCGGCGACCTGCGTCTGTTTTCCGATCTCGAGGCCACGCTCCGCAAGGAGAAAACTGGCCTCGGTGACGGGACGCATGGTAACGTCGGGCACTTTCACGGTGGCCCCGCCTTGAAGGACCTGTGCAAACACGTAGTAGCCCGCGCCGGCCATCACCGCCAGAAAAAACACCGTCGCGACCGACCAGCGAATGCCCCAACCGATAAAGGACAGGATGAAGACTGCAAAGCTTACGATCCCTTCCGAAACCGCATCAAGAAGAATCCGTCCAATCCCTCGTGGGGAAGCGTCTGATACTGTCCGCGAGCTTTTTGCCACGGCTTCATCCATTCCGGACCCGTTTCCGGTTCCACATGTTCCGTTTCGATGACATCGCGCACGACCTCGACCGTTTCCTGGCGGGAAATCGTGCACACGGAGTAGACGACAACCCCACCATTCTTGCAGAGTCGAATGCCGGTGCGCAACAGCGCCCGCTGCAATCGCGCCAGAGTCTCGCGCGTCTCCGGCGTTACGCGCCACTTCAAATCCGGATGCCGGCGCAAGGTGCCGAGACCCGTGCAGGGTGCATCCACAAGGACGCGGTCAAAGCCGCCGTCGAACGGCGGCGCCGCGCCGTCGCCGCATACCAGCGCCGGCTCCGGCAGGCCGAGCCTCTCGCTGTTTTCGCGAACGAGACGCAGTTTCCCGGCGTGGAGATCCATCGCGACGACGAAGGCCAGGCCTTCGGTAAGTTGCGCGAGATGCGTCGTCTTGCCGCCGGGCGCGGCGCAGAGGTCTAATACCCGCTCACCGGGCCGCGGTTCCAATAGGTGCGGCGGCAGCATCGACGCGGTGTCTTGAAGCATGAAGTGCCCCTCGCGGAACAGCTTCACGCGGGCCGGCGGCAGCCCGCTCGTCAACGTCAGCTCCTCCGGCACGGGTGTCCGCTTTTCGACGGCGCATTCCTGCTTCGCCAGGTCCGCGATAAGCTTTTCCGGCGTCGTTCTCAGCGCGTTCACGCGGATCGTTGGAGGCGCTTCCTCGTTAGACGCCGCGCACAACGCCTCGGCGGCGCCAGGACCGAATTCCCCGATCCACTCGTCCACAAGCCAGCGCGGCATCGAGTAACGAACACTGAGATATCCCGCCAAGTCCCGGTCGCGTGAAGGAAGACAGATCTCATCGAGCGATTGAGGGGCTTTCCGCAGTACAGCGTTGGCAAGCTTCGCGAGCCCGGGGTGCCCGCGATATTTCGCGAGGTCGACGCTCGTGTGCACCATCGACGGGAACGTCACTTGCGAACAGAAGAGCGATTGAAAGACGCCCATCCGAAGAATGTCGAGGATCGCAGGGGGAAGTTTGTCGAGCGGTTCGTGGACGAGGCGTTCGAGCACGTAATCGCACAGCAGTTTGTGGCGGACAGTGCCATAGACGAGTTGCGTCATGAAGCGCCGGCCGCGCTCGGAGATCGCACGGCGGCGCAGCGATTTGTCGAGCGCGATGCTGAGATACGCGCCGTCCTGCAAGACCCGCAAGAGTATGTTGATCGCAGTGTCGCGAACAATGTCGACGCTCACGAGATGTCCTCGAAACGGTCCCCGGCCGTTATCGCGTGTCCGCGCAGAAATTCCCCCACGGACATGACGCGCTTGCCCGGTGTCTGAATTTCGAGAACGGCGAGTTGTCCCTTGCCCGTGGCCACGATCACCCGGTCGCGCTCGACGCGCGTGACGGCGCCGGGCGGCGCTTCGGCCGGCTCGTCACAGTTTGTCAAACCACGACAAACTGTGAGGACCTGGGTCCGGCAAATGCGCGTCACGGCGCCGTGAAACATGCAATGCGCGACGGGCCACGGTATCGACGCGCGAACAAGGTTGTGGATCTCGCGTGCACCGGCGCCCCAACGGATCTGCCCGTCCTGCTTCTCGAACAAGCGCGTCACGGTGGCCCCTTCGCACTCCTGAGGCCTGAAGACGGCCCGGCCCGTTTCGATCTGTTCGATACCGCGCAACATCGCCGCGGCGCCCGCGCCGGCCAACCGTTCCGAAAGCGATGCCGTAGTGTCGTCCGGGAGAATCGGCGATTCCTTCTGCAACAGGATGTCGCCGGTGTCCATCCCGGCATCGAGCCGCATGATTGTGACGCCCGTAACTTCGTCGCCGCTCAGGATCGCCGTGTGGATCGGCGACGGGCCCCGGTGTCGCGGCAGCAGACTCGGATGCATGTTCAGGAAACCGTGTTTGGGCGCATCGAGAATAGGCTGCTTAAGGATGCGACCATAAGCCACGAGCACACAAACGTCCGGGGCCTGAACCCTAAGCCAAGTCTCGAAAGCCCCGTCATTGAGAGCGGTAGGCTGAACGACGGGAACATCGTGCTCGAGTCCCCACGATTTTGTGGGACAAGGAACCGGTTTGTTGCTGCGACCCTTAGGGCGGTCCGGCTGACAGACGATCGCGGCCACTTCATGCCGTTCGGCAACCGCCGCGAGCGTGGGTACCGCAAGTTCAGGCGTGCCAAGAAAGACAATACGCACTAGGTCAGTCCCGGAATATCCATCCCGCCGGTGAGCTCCGCCATCTTGGTCTTGACCAAATCCTGCGTTCTGCGAACCGCCTCGTTGATCGCGGCGGAAACGAGCGTTTCGAGCATTTCCGGCTCATCTTTGTTGATGATCTCAGGGTCAATCTTGAGAGACTCGATTTCGAACTTACCCGTCATGACGACCTTCACCATGCCCCCGCCCGACGACGCCTCGACCCGCTCATTAGCGAGCACGTCCTTCAACGCATCAATCTTGTTCTTGACGTCCAACGCTTGCCGCAAGATCCCCTGCAAGTTTCCAAGTCCTTTAAGCACGGCGCCTCCATTCGTTATCGACCACGGACGAGATCGCGCGGAAACCTTGCGCGCGGTCAAAGTATAGCTGGATTTGAGCTTCACGCGCAAGGAACCTGGACGGAGCACAGCGCTGACCTTCTATCGATCCCTTGACACGCTATGCCGGCATCTTTCAATATCTCTCCGGCTTTGGCGCTACCGCGACATTCCACGGGCCGGCGGCAGTCTGTACGTGTTACCATTGATCCCGGCAACAAGGAGCAAGGAGATAAGACGACGCATGAGATTCATCAAATGGATGGCGCCGATTACATTGGCTCTCGGAGTCGCCGCATTCGCGAATGAGGACTTGAGCTATGAGCAGACCTTGAACGTTGTATACGCAGAGCCGGACGGTATTGGCCTGCTGATGGATGTCTTCACGCCAAAACCATCGGCGGGACCGGGCAAAGGTTTAGGGATAGCGTGTGTCACTAGCGGCGCATGGAAGTCTGACCGCGGCATGGTTGAAGCGCATCGGAAGTTCGGCTTCTTTGATGTCCTGTGCCGGCGCGGCTACATCGTTTTCGCCATACGTCCCGGCTCGCTTACGCTGTTTACGGCCGAGCAGATGTTGGATCACACAAGGACCGGAATCCGGTACATAAAGGCGCATGCCGCTGAGTATGCAATAGATCCGGATCGTCTCGGATTGGTTGGCGCTTCCGCGGGTGGCCACTTGGCGCTGCTGGCTGCAACGTGTGCGGAACCGGCCGACCCCAAAGCGGAAGATCCGTTGCGCCACAGTTTGTCGTCGCTTGACAAACTGTGGTTCAGCACGCAGGTCCGAGCGGTGGGCGTCTTTTGTCCCGCGACGGATTTCCTGGACTGGGACGGGAAAAAGTACGGGCTTGACTTGATGCAGGGGCAACTTGTGTTTCGCGATGGCATCGCAGGAAAGCCGGAGCAGCAGATTGAGGATGCGGCAAAGCTCATATCGCCTGTCTATCATGTCCGCCCGGGACTTCCGCCTTTCCTGCTGATCCATGGTGATGCCGATTCCCTCATCCCCATGCAACAATCGCAGAAATTCGTGGATGCGGTACGGAATGTCAATGGCTCCGCCGAATTGATCGTCAAACAGGGCGGCGACCACTCATGGCCCACGGTGCGCGAGGAAATCGAGAAACTGGCGGATTGGCTCGACGCTCAACTTTCTGTTCATGGTGTAGAATGATCCTCGCAGTTTGTCGTCGCTTGACAAACTGTGCGTTGGGAAATTAACCGCTAACTGACGGCAAGAAGGATTCGTGTGATGGCATCTACGCTCCTGAGCATCTTGGCCCTTTGTCCCATTCTTGCGGCGGTTGAGCCGCCAAAACCATACGGCGTTCTGCCGGATGAACGTCAGTTGAAATGGCATGCGCTGGAGTTTTGCGGCTTTGTCCATTTCACCGTTAACACGTTCACGGATAAGGAATGGGGATACGGCGACGAATCACCGGCTCTCTTCAATCCCACTGATTTCGATGCCGGCCAAATCGCCGGAATCGCGCGCGAAGCGGGCATGAAGGGGATCATCCTGACGTGCAAGCACCACGACGGGTTCTGCCTGTGGCCATCGAAGTTCACGGAGCATTCGGTGGCCCAGTGCCCGTGGCGCGACGGCAAGGGCGACGTGGTGCGCGAAATATCCGACGCTTGCCGCGAACAGGGCCTCAAGTTTGGCGTGTATCTGTCCCCATGGGATCGCAACCACCCCGACTATGGCCGCCCGGCCTATGTCGAATACTACCGCAACCAGCTCCGCGAATTGCTGACGAACTACGGCCCCATCTTTGAAGTTTGGTTCGACGGCGCGAACGGCGGGGACGGGTACTACGGCGGCGCCCGCGAGAAGCGGAACATTGACCGCGCCACGTACTATGGATGGGACGTGACAAGGCAGATCGTTCGAGATCTCCAGCCGGACGCCATGATGTTCAGCGATATCGGTCCGGACATACGGTGGGTGGGCAATGAAAGCGGCTACGCAGGCGACCCGTGCTGGGCCACCTACACCCCGCACGGTCTGAACGGACAGGCGCCCTGCCCGGGACAGACCGTTTACCAGGAAGCCGAAAACGGCCACCGGAACGGTCAATACTGGCTTCCCGCCGAGGTGGACGTGTCCATCCGGCCCGGCTGGTTCTATCACGGCAAAGAAGATGAGAAGGTTCGCGACCCCGAGAACTTGAAGAAGGTGTATCTTGAGTCCGTCGGTCGCGGCGCGTCGCTCCTGCTCAACGTTCCCCCAGACCGGCGTGGCCGCATCCACGAAAATGATGTGGCCTCGTTGCGCGAATTCGGCCGGTGGCTGAAGGCCACCTTTGACGTGGACCTTGCTCAGGGCGCAAAGGCTTTCGCCAGCAATACACGCGGCAATGACGGACAATACGCGGCTTCGCGGGTCAACGACGGAGACCGTGCCACTTATTGGTGCACCGACGATGCGGAACTGACGCCGGACATCACGCTCGACCTGGGTAGGAATATCACATTCAACGTGATTAGCCTGCGCGAGTATCTGCCTCTCGGCCTCCGCGTGGATGACTGGGCTTTGGACCGCTGGGACGGCAAAGACTGGAGAGAATTCGCCAGGGGCGCTTCCATTGGCAACCGCCGCCTGTGGCGCGGCGACGACATCACCACCGATAAGGTCCGTCTGCGCATTGTCAAGGCTGCCGCCTGTCCCGCCATCTCCGAGTTCGCCATTCACCGGGAAGCCAGGTAACGGGAACGTCACATAAGCATGCGGGATACCTACCTGGCGGTTGACCGGCCCTTGTTGTCCTTCAACCTCAGCCGGTGCTCCTGGCATAGCCCGTCGAGCATCATGGTGATCGTGGTGCAGGTCATACCGAGGTACTGTACGCCGAGCCTCTTGCCGGACAGCGAATCGTAACGTTCGCTGATGCCGTTTGTGATAGCGTTGGCCACTGTCTTGTCGGAGATGGCCGCGGCAAGATCCTTGTGTCCATAGGCCGCGAGGCCGCTGGCGATCTGATAGTTGGTGGCGGGCCATACGTCGCCGCGCCAGAAGCCGTCGGACTTCCATCGCGTGTCGTTGCGATCGACGGTTGCCACGGGGAGCGGCGTCTGCCAGTTGGGCATTGCGAGCACCTCGGCCATCCGCTTGGCCATGGCGGGTGTGGGGACGCCGGCCGTGAGCGGGATCCAACTGCCAATCGTAGCCACGGGCACCTTTTCAAGTGTGTCGCGCTTCACGGAGAGGAACGTGCCCGCCGCTTCGTCCCACATGTGCGCGCGCATCGCCTCGACGGCTTTTTCGATTCGGGTCTTGCGCCGTGCCGCCATCGCCGCATCGCCCATGATTTCCGCGAGCGCGACGAGCCCCTTTTCGCCCATGATCAGATACGCGGTGTTGCCCGCGGCGCAGATGTCGCCGTACCACGCGCCCTCATTCGCGCCCTTGCGCGTAGGATGCGGCGTCAGTTTGAGGCCGTCCAGATTACACTCGAAGTCGAACGTCTCGAACCGCGCGTGCTGGATATCGCCGCTATAGGAACCCACGGCCACCAGTCCGATGTCGGTTACGTCCCGCTCTCGCCAATACCACTCATGGAAGCGTTCCAGCGGTTCCAGACATTGCCGGATCAGTTTCTTGTCGCCGTTCCGACGGTACACCCGCTCCAGTCCCCATGCGAGTATGGGAATTTGCGAATAGGCCGGGAACTTGTCCCAGTCTTTCTTTCCGGGCTCTATCATGCACGGGATCATGTCGTGCGCGTAGCCGGGCATCCGCGCATTCCAGCGCGGCTGGAAGTCCCAGTAGTTCTGAAACACGTCCCGAATGACCTGCTCCTTGCCGGGAAGGATACTCAGCAAGTCCACCACAAACATTGTGTCCCATATCCATTGCCCGCGATAGCCGCCGCCCGGCGCAATCCAGTTATGCTCCAACGGCGCTTCCGGGGGAAATACCTTCCCGAGCACGCATTTGTCATAGACCTTTTCCAGCAACTCCATTACGGCCTGGTTGTCAGACTCAAAGAGTTTCCGGACAGCGTCCATGTCCGTCTTGCCATCCTCGGCACGGCTATTGGAGGCGCGCAGCAAGGTCGACGCCCCCAAGATACCGGCTCCGGCTTCCGTCAGAAAATCACGCCTCTTCATAATGGTTCCTTCTCTTTCAGCAGTTCGATTCGTTTGATTCGGTATGCTATTTCGCGGCTGGTGCGCCGTAGATCCACCTTCCGGAGATCTCCGGCGTCATTGTCAGCACATAGGCGCCGTTCTCGATGCGGCTGGGGACTATGTCGCCGCGGCTGCCCGGTCTCGGTCCTTGGGCCACGAAGGCCAGCCCTTCGGGCAACGACGTTGCCGGAATGCGCAGCGTGCCGGTTCCGTAGGCCATGAGTTGAAGGACGGCCCCGCCCTGGACGCGCCGGTTTTCGGGCACGGGCGCCCACGCAACTTGTCCGAAAGGCTGGTCCGCGAATACCGTCTCGCGTCCGTCGACTACGATTCGCGTTGCGCCGCTTCCGGCGAATGCGATGAGATTCCCTTGCGCGTCGACCCGGAACGCCATGGCCTGCTGGCCGCTGTAGGTCACCGCGTGACCGTTGACTTTGAAATCCTTCAACTCGATCGTTTCCGGCGGCGGCGGATACTTTTCGATGTACTTCTGATCGTCCTCGGGCTTGCGCGCGAATCCTCCGCCCCAATTTTCCTCCGTCTCGCGGAAATGTGGCGCAATTGCGGTCGTCGCATTAGGGAATCTGCACGCCAGATACTGCGTCGTGCGCGAAACGTATTCGGTGTTGTCATTCGCGTCCGCAAAGCGTCCCGTCGGCGGATACGCGCCGAGGGCATCGAGCACTTCGAACCAGTTCCGCATTTCGTAGCCGAGGCTCTTGGACTGATCGTCGCGCGGTCGGTATCCGAGGAAAGTCACTGCGCCTTTGCCCGCGGCGCGGTGCGTGCCGACGATGTATTCCTTCACGCGGGCCGCGACGCTTGTGCCCTCGCGCGGCGTCACGGGATAGATTCGGTCCACGAGGAAGTCCGTCAGGATCGTCTGCGGCGAGACCTTGGCCAGTGGCCCGTCGAAGGCGACCTGTTTGCCCGGAGCCATCACACCATCGTCGAGACCCGGCGCGTAATCTACACCGAACATATCCTGCCATGGCGTCAAGGTGTTCTCGCCCTCGGCGTTCAGCACCGGAACCGGTCCCGACCAGATCACGCGTCCGCCTCCTTCGACAAACGAGCGCATCATGTCGAGCAACGCCTTCGACGGGAACGGTTCAAACAGCGTCGCGAGCGTCGTGAAGCGTCGTCCGGCAAGTTCGATTGCGCCGTCCGCCACCTTTCCGCGTTCGAGGAGCTTCGCCTGCGTGATCATGTTCGCGTACCCGTACTGAGTCATCCAACTCCCGAACCGCTCTTCGACGGCGACCAGATCCAGCGGATATAACATCAACACGCCGACGTCGCGGTGCTGCATGTCCTGGACGATGCCGAACAGGGGCGACCCCGCGTCGCCATACGCGTTCACGAGAGACATGCGACGCTGGCTTAACGGGCCGGGCATGCCCCAGTGCGCCGCGTAGGAATACGGGACGTCGTTCAGGATGCCCGTCGAGCACGCCAGCGCCAGCGCGAAGTAGTCCCGGTCCAGCCAGCCGCCTTCCGCGTGGTCGTTGCCGTTGCCTGTCAGGAAATCGCCCCACTTGAAATAGTCGTGGCAGGCCGAGGCCGCCTGATGTACCGTGCACGACCACACGAAGTTCGACGTGTATTCATACTGGTTGCGCGCGTGGCTATCCTGTCCGACGTTCCAGTGGTCGATGGTAGGGCTTTCCGCCCACGTAGCGTGCGCGCGCGCTTCGAGACGATGCCCCATGCGCTGTTCCGCGTGGCGCTTTGCCTCGGCGAACAGATCGACGACGCCGTCCTGAAGCAGCTTGTAGTATCGCGAACGGAACAGGGCGGTCGCGCGGATGGCCTCCGGCGTCGGACCGAACACGTGCATGATCCCCTCCTTTGCGTTGAGATCCGGCGCGAAATCCTCCTGGCCATGCACGAAATAGATCAGGTACTTCGCGAAGTCCTTGTACTCCGCGCCATACCTCTCCGCAAACCGTTTAGCGAAGCCCGGGCTGACGTACCGCAACGCGAACTCGCCATGGTCGTGATGTCCGAAATACGCCCAGTCCTGCTGGATGTGCATCTCATCGGCATAGAGGCCGTTCAGTTTCACGCCCGCCGCCGCGTACTTGTCCACGAGGCCCTTCAGGAACGGCAACGCCTGGCCGCTGAAATAGTCCATCTCCGGCGCGCGGTACTGCTGCACCACGAGGACGCGGTCCAAGCCGCCGATATCGGTGCGCCCTTCGCCAAACACGCGCACGCGTTGCGCGACGCCCGTCTTGATAGATTCGTATCGCTCGACCTGCGCCGTATCCGTGATCTCGACGATCGATTCCGGCGTCACCACGCGATACGGCGTTCCGTTCACGACGCTTTCCCGAAACGCGAACACGCGCAGCCCCGCGTCCTCGACGTCGATCGGCCCCTTGTTGTTCACCCACCGCTTCTGCTGCCAGAGTTGCACGCTGTACTTGCCGGATTGCGGGTCGCGCAGGCCCTTGCGGTAATGCATCCACAGGCCCGATTCGCCCGTCGCGGCGCGATATCCCGGCCCGATCTCGAGCGGGCTTAGCAGGCTCAGTTCGAGGCCGAGCCCGTAAGATTCCGCGAACTTGCCCACCTTCGCGATCCGCTCGATATAAGCGTCCATATCCGGCATCAGCGTCCGCGGCTTGTCCTGTCCCGGCCGGTACTGCACGAAGAAGTGATCGAACGCCACCATGAGCGTCTGCGCCCCGCCCGCCTTCGCCTCCTCGCAGACCTGCCGCAGACTCTTCTCGACGTGGTCGAACGTCAATGACATGTTGATCGCCTTATCCGGGTCCGCCAGGTCCTCGAGTTCCTGATCGCTCACCAGGATGATCCCCGCCTTACCCAACAGAAACGCCCACGGCCCCGGATACCGCACCAACTCGCCCTCATACACCTTCTCAGGTACAGTCGATTCCATAGCAGCCCCCACTCCGGCGAAACCCGCCGCAAACAATACCACAGCCAACAGACAAGCCCATTTGCTCATTGTGTCGAAGCCTTTCCATTCCCCCTTTGAAGGGGGCTAG
>CAZPMT010000098.1:0-20631 GCA_964587655.1 uncultured Nitrospiraceae bacterium | reverse complement strand
CTCCTCGCTCTCCCGCCGCGCCTCCTCAGCCCGCTTGCGCTCAGTGACGTCGCGAATCACACCGACAACGAACCGATTTCCCGCCGGATCCACATATAGCGTCTTCCGCGTGACAATCGTGCGATTCTCTCCCGCACGCGCACCTGTGATGACCTCTTCGTTGATGTTCTCACAGCCGGTGCTCAGAACCTGATCGTCCATCTTCCAGAACACATCCGTCTGTTCCCGCGGGAAAAGGTCGGCATCGGTTTTCCCAACAAGATCGGCGCGAGCGCGCCCCACGAGCGCGCATTGGGCATCGTTGACCAGGACCAGACGGTGCTGGTTGTCCTTGACGAATACCGGATCTCCGATCGCGTTAACAATATTGGCAATATGATCCCGGACGGTTCTCAGCTCCTCCTCGGCCCGCTTGCGCTCGGTGATGTCCTTGGCGATATGGATGGAACCTGCGATCTCGCCAGCCGCGTTGAAAACGGGCGAGGTGGACACTTCGAGACAGATTCCAAGACGTGGATCCAATATCTCTCCCCGAGCGGCTTCTCCCGTCCTTAAGGTTCGCCCGTGGGGACACTCTGCGACGGGACGCGCTGTCCCATGCACAATCTCGTAGCACTTTTTCCCGACCAACGCTTCGGGTTTCATCCCAAAGGCGCTTGCGTAAGCCCTATTCACCCTGACCAGATTGAAGTCTGCACTCTGAATCGAAACCATGTCCGCAATAGAATCAAAGGTCGTTTGCCACTCTTCCGCAGTCCGTCTTATCTCCTCCTCGGCCCGCTTGCGCTCGGTGATGTCGCGACACAGTGCCAAGATCCTGACGGAGCCTCCGCTGCCCACGACCGTTGCATTGATTTCGATCGGGGGGATCTGTCCACCGCGGTTCACGTAGTCGATTTCCAGGTTTCTGACAAAACCCTGCGCGGCACACTTCTTCACTTCGTGGGCATTTCGCTCCAGATCGTAGGGGGCAGTCCATTCCACAACGCTCCGGCCGAGAATCTCCTCCAGCGCGTCATGGCCCGTGAGCCTGACATAATCCTGGTTGGCGTCGATGACTTTGCCGTGGGCATCCACAATTACGAATCCGGTGTTGGTCGTCTCGATCAAGGCCCGGTATTTTTCTTCGCTTTGCCGCAGCGCCTCCTCGGCCCGCTTTCGCTCGGTAACGTCGCGGAAGGACCACACCCGGCCAACTAGAGAACCCTCCATTATTAGCGGGGCGGAATAGCGTTCAAGAACCCGGCCATCCTTGAAGGCCAGCGTGTCCATGCCCTTCTCGTCCGTGCCGTAAAGCGCCTGTACCTTCTGCAGAAACGCCGCCGGGTCGGACAACTGCTCCAAGACACGATTCAACAGGATCTGATCATCCCCGGTATCCAGGACTGCTTGGGGAATGCGCCACAGATCGGCAAAATGCTGATTCGCTTTGATTACCTTGCCGTGGCTGTCAACGGCTAGAATGCCGTCGG
Source organism: uncultured Nitrospiraceae bacterium (assembly GCA_964587655.1). Taxonomy (GTDB): domain Bacteria; phylum Hydrogenedentota; class Hydrogenedentia; order Hydrogenedentales; family SLHB01; genus CAZPMT01. Next base: position 19,159 of record CAZPMT010000098.1, on the reverse strand, counting down.
CGGTCGTATCCAAAATGCATTGCAGTTCGACTTCGCTGCGTCGCCGCGCCTCTTCGGAAGCAGCAATGCGCCGCGTGGCATTGTCCGAACGGCGCAGCAACACGAAGAAGAACACCAACGTCATCGCAAAAAACAAAGTGACCAAGACCGCCGGCGCGCCATGCTTGGCCACGTGACCCGCCCAGTCCTGCGCGTCGTCATCCATGCAGAGGACCGCCACCACATCTTGCGTTCCTATAGACGTGATCGGAGTCACGGCCGTAATCCAGGTGCCCCAGTGATCGGAATACAGACCTGTCACGGCCTGCACGCCGGTGAACGCGCGCCGCACAGTTTCAGGAATCCCCGCATATGTCTGTCCCGGAGGAAAGTAATCCTTGGAATCCGGCGCTTCGGAATCCACGAAGGAGAAAACCTCGGTCCCGCGCATCCCAAGGATGCGAAGAGAGTGACATCGCGGCTCCCCGGAACTGATCAACATCAATTGTTCCTTGAGTCGCATGTAATCCGGCGTGTTTAGGTCAGCGGCGGAACCGCTCAGGTTTACTATCCGCCGAGGACTCACGACAAGCGTCGCAGTGCGTGCATGCGCCTGAAACACCGCGCGCAAGCGCTCATCTTCATTGCGGCATTCCCGATAGGCGAACACAGCCCCAGCGCCAAGGACGACGGCAAGCGAAAAGACCAGCATCCGTAGAGAAAAACGATCCCGGTGCTGCTCACGTGCAGCGTCAGGCTTTGCGTGCATGGCGCGTCCTCCACATTAACTAAGAGCTTGCTAAAGAATACCAGAATGGCGTTGTTTCCGATGACTCCTATTATTACTCCGCCAGCGGGTCACAATCCAGGATGAGAACAATCCCATCTTTCAGTCCTGTCCAAATCAGCCGCCCAAGGATCAACGCCGAGTAGAGAGGAGGCGCGTAGATGTTTAGGGCAGCCACTTCCGATGTATCCGCCCTTTCGGGCTTCGTGGCAAACGGTGGCCAGTCCCTGCCCACGTTTCCTCCTCCCTCTCCAAAATTCCGTACGGCGGGTTTTCCTCAGTACGGCTTCAAGCCAGCCCTCGACTTTGAGGTCTCAGAATTGAGCAGCAGAGACCGAAGGCGTTCCTCTGCGTTGGTCTTTAGGCGACTGATTTGGACAAGAATGACCGGGGCTATAAACGAATCACTCGTTCAAGACACTAGCTTGCCCCTCAATCAACTTCCGAGAGATTCCGCAAGAAGCTCGGCCATGTGCAGCGGCCGGAACTTCGTTAGGTGGCTGATCTGCTGGCGGCAGCTTGTGCCCGAGGCGACGAGGCGCGTCGCCGGATCGAGCGCGTTGATCTTCTCCATCATCGGAGCGGCGACGGCCAGGGATAGATCGTACTTCTCGCGCAGAGCCCCGAAGGACCCCGCCATGCCGCAACAGCCCGTGTCGAGCATCTCGACCGTGCTGTTCGGGATGCGTTCCGCCAATCTCGGCATCACTCGCGCGTCCGTAAGTGCTTTCGCGTGACAGTGTCCGTGAATCGCTATACGTATGGCCTCGGATGAGAATCGCAGCGCATCGGGTTTCCGCTCGAAGAGGTCGTGGAGGAATTGCTCGAACAAGGTGCAGCGCGCGGCGACTCGTTCCGCGCCGGGGATGCTCATCTCGCGGTAGTCGCCCGCGAACATCGAATAGCAGGAGGGCTCGAGAAAGACTATCGGTGTGTTCTCGGGTTGGAATGCCAAGAGTGCCACGTTGTGTTGTCCGAAACGGCGGGCCACGTCTAGCCGCCCCACGCTGAAGGCGGGACGCCCGCAGCAGCGGCTCCCCTCGGGCAATACAACGTCGAACCCGGCGGCCTCGAGGACCTTCACCGCCGCGATGCCGATATCGGGTTCGTGGTACCGCACCGAGCAGTCGTCCCAGAGAATCACGCGCGCGCGCGTTCCGCCACGGTGTCCGTTGCGTTGCGCGAACCAATGATCGAACCTCTTTGCTGCATAACGGGGGAGAGGACGTTTCGCCGTGATGCCTATCGTCTTCTCCATGACCTGCCGGACCCAACCCGTTTGCAGGAGCGCGTTCGACAGAGCGGGCGCCGTGCAGCCGAGCCGGCCCAAGAGGTCGAAGCGGCTCACGAGGCGTTCGAGAAGGCCGACGCCGCAACGCCGACGCCGGGCATAGAGCAACTCCGCCTTGAGCAGGGCGAGATCGACGTTTGAAGGGCACTCCTTCTTGCATGCCTTGCACGAGAGACAGTTGCTCAGCGCGATTTCAAGGGCTTCGGACGTCAAGGGATCGTCGCTGTCGGTGATCCGTCCGTCAAGGACCGCCCGTATCGCGTTCGCGCGGCCGCGCGTGGACATGATCTCGTCGCCTGTGGCGATAAACGTGGGGCACATCGTCGGCGGCGCTTTGCGGCAGTCGCCGCAGCCATTGCACTGCTCGAGGTTGGCGACGAATGATTCGTCCTTCGATGCAAACGCGAGCGCCGGTTCGAACGGCGTGGGTATGGCGTATCCGTCGCCCCAGCGCAGATGCGAATCGATGCGGTGGAGATCGCTGGGAAACACTTTGCCGGGATTCATCAGCCCTTTGGGATCGAATACGGCCTTGATCTCGCGCATGAGTTGGATCAACTCGGGGCCTAAATGCTCGACCATGAATTCAGCGCGCGCAATCCCGACGCCGTGTTCGCCCGTCAGCGATCCCTTGAATTCCCTCGTGACGCGCGAGATCTCCTCGGCGAGCTTGCGGAACCGCGCGATGCTGTCCGCGCGATGAAGGTCGACAACGGGCCGAACGTGGAGGAGTCCCGATGCCGCGTGGCCGTAGAACGACATCTTGAGGCCCAGCGGCGTCGCGACGCCACGGCACGCGGCCACGTAGTCCGGGAGACGTTCGGGCGGCACGGCGACGTCCTCGACGCCCGCAATGGGTTTGGCCGGCCCTTTGCACCCGCTCAACAGGGAGAGCCCGCGCTTGCGGAGCGCCCAGACTTGGAGCATCTCAGCGGGATCGGTCGTGGCTTTGAAACGCAGCCCGAGGCCGCGCTTCGACAGCATATCCAGGCGGTCGTCAACGTCATCATAGAACTCGACGATGAGGAAGGCGCCGCAGGGCTTGGCGTCGAGTTCGAGGAAATCGCGCGTGGCGCGGAACTCGAGTTGCCCCTTGGTTTGATCGAACAGCACCTGGTCCACGTGTTCGATGGCCGCGGGCTTGAGGTCCAGGATGGCCACGGTGGCTTGCATGGCGTCGTCGACCGTCGCAAAGAAGATCAGGCCCAAGCCCTTCCGCTTTGGCGGACGCACAAGCCTGAGTTCCGCAGAGACGACAGCCGCGAGCGTGCCCTCACTGCCCGTGATGATCTTTGTTAGGTCGCCTGGGAAACGGAGGCAGTCGTCGAGCGCGTAAGCCGGCCAACGTTTTATCAGCGTGCCCGGGAAGCGTTCGCGTATCAGCTCCGCGCGGCGCGCGACGAGCGCATCGACGGCGGAACGGAATTCCGGCAGCGCGTCGCCGCCCGCATGAACGTGCGCAATCGCGCCGTCCGCGGTGACCACTTCAAGAGCCGCGACGTGGTCGATGGTCGTGCCATAGATCGGGGCGCGAGCCCCGCTCGAATTGTTGGCGATCATGCCGCCGAGCGTAGCGCGCGAACTCGTGGCCACGTCCGGCCCGAAGCAGAGGTCATAGGGTTTAAGATACTCATTCAACTGATCGAGAACGACTCCGGCGCCGACGCGAACCGTGCAACGTTCGCGGTCGAGGTCCGAGATCCATTGGGCGTGTCGAGCCAGATCGACAATGAGTCCCGCGCCGACGGTGCCCCCGGCAAGTCCGGTTCCAGCGCCGCGCGGGGTCACCGCGATCCCTGCGTCGATCGCGGCGCGGATGACCTCGGCCGCCTGCCGCGGCGAACGTGGAAACGCGACCGCGAGAGGCTCGATTTGGTAAATCGAAGCGTCGGTAGCGTACAACTGACGCGTCAGCGCATCAAAACGGATTTCACAGTCGAGCCTTTCGGCCCACGTCGTGGACGCATATGATCTCATTGAGGAAGGAAAACCTCGTGCCGCCCAAGCTTCGAGCGAAGCCTCGGCGGGTCGTCCCGTAACATCAAGCCTCTACGAATTCGCATATAGAAGAAGGTTCCGGGATTGGCAGTCCATCTTCCAGAAGTCCTTCTATGTGAAAACGGATGGCTTCTCGGATTTCCCGCTCCGCTTCTTCGATACTATCTCCGGCAGCCACACATCCCGGCAGATCGGGGACATAGGCGGAGTAGTTGTTCGGCGTTCTCTCGATGACAATTCCGTATCGCATTACTCAGCCTTTCTTAAGCCGCGCCTGTTTCAATATGCTGTTGAGTGTGCCAGGGGCAAGGTCATCGGAGAATTTCCCGGCAACCGTCACACGTCCCGGCTTCTCCGGATGCTTGTATTGGCGATGGCTTCCGCGCGTCTCGTGCAAGCACCAGCCATCTCGCTCAAGCAACCGGATAACCTCGTGAATCTTCATCATAGCACGTGATACCAACCGTTGACACACCAAGAGCCGCGTCAGAGGACGGACAGAGGACGTTTCAATGTGGCCTTGGATCGCGTTTCCTGCAGATCCTGCGTTGCGCCGCGCTTCTCCAGCAGATTCAGCGAGATCTCGATGCACTCGGCGGCTTCCTTGGGCGACATCGTCCCGACGGTGACCATGTCGATGTCGCGAAGCGTGCTCCACGCGAACGCGAGGCCTTGCAGAGGGCGGAGTTGGCCCGCGGCCATCGGTTTGATGGTCATCACGGGCTTCTTTGCTTCGTGGATGACCTTCGAAATCCAGTCAACCTCGACCTGCATTAGGAATCCCATCGAGTTGTACAGCGAGATGTACGTTTCGACGTCGATCCCCGTCTCGTCGGCATAGATGATGCCCTCGGGCATGTGCGTGCTCAGTCCGGGGATCATGCCTCGTTCGCGGATTGGACCCAGGAGTTCTTCGATTCGCCGGATTGTGCGCGTGCATCGATCCACCAGGCAGTCGGTGGTCGACATGTGCGGCATACAGATGTGGCTTCCGCATTGCACTTGCTCATCGAGGATTTTCTCGACCTCGCCCTTATCAAAACCTTGCGCTGGCGTCTGCTTGCCGATTGGAAAAGCCGGCGTCGAGATCCGGATGGCCCGCACGCCTGTGCGATCTTCCGCTTCCTTTATCGCGTCCGCGAGCGGGGGCATCGTCATCATACCCATGATCGTGTCGACGCCCGCGCGGAAGAACACCTCGAGGATATCCGCGATTGCTTTCCGGTCGCGAACGTACCGGCAGATGTATTCATCTTTGGCCACCGAGGTGTGACTGAACCCCAGAAACCAGTTCGTTCCGATGATCATGCGCGAGACGGACAGTCCGCCCACGGTTGTTCTCGGAAATGCACTCATCTCGATCATCCTCCAGAGCGGCCGAAGCAAACTCAACGGTCCCGACGTCTTCAAGTCACGTATCCTGAATCATCGCGGCGGAACGAATCAAATGGGCTGTCCACTCCCCGTCGTCATTCCCACCTTCGGGGCCCTCCAAGAATGCCCCTGCGGAAAAAGTCCTTGACAAATCCAATCAGGGACAGGACGGCGGTTTGACACCTTTCGTCTTCCACCGATAGACTCATGGCGAATCCTGTGTTGATCACGAAAGGGAGGAGACCTCTTGAAACCGCCAGCCGTTGCAGTTCTGGACGTGGGGAAAACCAACAAGAAGGTGAGTCTTTACGATCGCCATTTCAGAGTGTTGGCGGAGGAACGGACCAGTATCGAACCGAAGGACCTGAACGGCCTCGAGGTCGAGGACACTGATGCGCTCCTGACGTGGTTCAGGTCGGCCCTCAAGAAACTTGCCGCGAAGGCTGACATCCGCGCTATCGCTATCACGACGCACGGAGCGACCGTCGCCCTTCTTGACGAATCCGGCAAGCTCGCGCATCCCGTCGTTTCGTACAGCGCGGCAAAGGGCTCGGAGATCCAGGAGGAGTTCTACGCCGCGTTCGGAGATCGCGCCACGCTGCACAAAGCCACCTGCACGCCCGACGTCGGTTTCGCGAACATGGGCAAAGTATTGTTCTACGTGAAGACGCGCATGCCCGATATCTGGGCGAGGTGCAGGCACGCCCTGTTCTACACATCGTATCTCGGCTACGAGTTGACCGGCGTCATGGGGATGGAGCCCACGTACGTCGGGAACCACTGCTACCTGTGGGATTTTGCGAAGCAGACCTGGAGCGGCGTTGCGAAACAACTCGGCGCGGACAAGCTGTTCCCGTCGACGGTCAGTCCTCCGTGGTCGTGCCTCGGCCCGGTGAAGCCGGAGATTGCGCAAGAATGCGGCCTTTCCCCGGAGTGCAAAGTGACGCAAGGAATTCACGACTCGAATGCCAATTTCCTGCCATATCTCGCGCAGGGCTATGACGACTTTCTGTTGAACTCGACCGGCACCTGGTGCGTTCTCATGCGCAAGGCCGCCTCGATCGATCTGTCGCCCGAGGAAATCGCGGCGAAGGTCTTCTTCAACCTCGATGCATTCGCGCGTCCCGTTCGTACCTGCATCTTCCCGGCGGGCATGGAATACGATACGTTCTGCGCCTTCACGCAACTCAAGGACGAGTCCGATGCCGCCGCGGTGCGCAAGGTCGCGCACGAGAAAAAGCTCTTCGTCATCCCCGGCGTGCTCCCGGATGCGTCTGCTTTTCCGGGCGCGTCGGCGAGGGTCTTGGCGGGCGGCGCGGAGTACTCGCTGGACAATCTCCGACGCAGGACGGATTCTCCCATGACGCCGTTTCGGCAGGACTACTTCGCCGCGCTCAATCTGAGTCTGGCACTGGCCACGCGGAAGATGCTCGCATGGTGCAACGTCGGGAAGGGCACCACTGTCTTCATCGAAGGCGGTTTCGCGAAGAACAAGACTTACTGCGAACTCCTGTCGGCCTTATGTCCCGATCAGACCTTCGTTCTAACGAACCTGAAAGAAGGCACGTCCTTCGGAGCGGCCCTGACGGGCTGGATGCTTGCCGAAGGCCTCTCTCTCGAAGCGCTCGGCAAGGAATTCACCATACAGACGACGCCGATCTCGAAAACTGATTTCGGCGATCTTCAACCATACGAGGCCCAATTCATGCAACTGGCGAGCCGGTAGCGAAGGCAACGAGGTACGCATAAGGAGGAATAAGAGCTTGGTAACGAAAACGATTACGCTGCTCTAGCGGCGGGCCAGCTTCCGCGTTTGTTCGGTCAGTTGAAGCAGACCGCCGAGCGCGTCGTTTACAGCTTCAGAGGTGGGGAATGCCTTGGCGATTTCCGGTCTGAGTAGAACGAGGTTTGACCCTTTCTGATATGCTGCGAAGTACTTGCCGCGCACGCCTCTACCGAGGTCTTCGCGACGATATTCAGGACGAAGATCGTCGATTTCAACGTCTTTAGGCTTCTTCATAGATCTTCCTTTCAGCGCGGGTTGCAGGGCGCGCACTAATCAGTCTCGTTCGGTTGCCGCGATCCACGAATGACACGACAAGCAGTAGTCCGCGCAACGAGACGCCAAACGCGAGAAAGCGATGTTCGCCAGTGGAATGTGCCGGGTCTTGAAACGTAATGGCGAGCGGATCCCCGAAAACCGAGGAGGCTTCCTCGAAGCTTACTCCGTGTTTGCGTAGATTCGCGGCGGCCTTATTTCCATCCCACTCGAATTGCATGTCAGCATTGTATTCCGAACGTACAAGGAGAGTTCAAGTGTGACTGCCCGGTCTCGTTTCCATGAAGACCCTTGGGACAAGCGGGGAGATCGGATTCCAGATCGGCCGAGGGGTAGTGTATACTCAATGGGACGGTGGTACGAAGGCTGCTAATAAACAGCCGGTTCGAGGAGGGAGCCATGCCCAACGCAAGCAGCACGGCAGAACCGAAAGCAAGCCGGATGACTCGCGAAAGAAAGGCCGAAATCGACGCCTTGTTCGCCCGGCATGTCAACAAGGGACAATTCAAGTATCTCAGGTCGGCGCACCTGGATGTATTCGAGACCGAGCGTTCGGGCGTTTGTTTCCGTGACGCGGTTTCGGGAAAGCGGATGTACGATTGCTTCACGTCGGCCGGCACCTTTAACGTGTCCCGGCACAATCCCGTCGTGATGCAGGCGCTTGAAGAGGCCATCCAGGATCTCGATCTCGGGTCGTACAACCTCTTTTCCTCGCACAAGCTTGCCTGGGCGCGAAAGCTCTCGTCGCTTGCGCCGGGCGACCTGAAAGGGGTCCTCTTTGCGGCCGGCGGCGGCGATGCGATCGACTGCGCGATCAAACTCGCGCGCGGCTCCACGGGCCGCCAAGAGATCATCGCTACGGTCAAGGCGTATCACGGCCACACGGGTTTCTCCCTTTCCGCGAACGGCAAGGAACATTACCGCCACTACTTTGAGCCGCTCATGCCCGGCTTCACCTTCGTTCTCTTCAACGATCTCGAAGCCGTGCGCGCGCGGGCCTCAAGCAAGACCGCCGCAATAATACTCGAACCGGTGCAGGGAGAGGCCGGCATCTTTCCCGCGACCAACGAGTACCTGCGCGGCCTTCGCGAGATCTGCGACCGGCTCGGCATACTCCTCATCTTCGACGAGATCCAAACAGGTCTCGGACGCACCGGGAAACTCTTCGCCTGCCAGCACTCGGGAGTCATTCCGGACATCATGACGCTCAGCAAGTCGCTGAGCGGCGCGTTGTTTCCGAACGCGGCCACGCTGTATCGAAAGACGCCGATCATCACGGATTTCCTGGATCGCCGTCCGGACTTCCACGTTACTTACACCGGCGGTTCCGACATCGGTTGCCGCGTGTCGCTAAAGGTCCTCGAGTACATCGAAGAGAACCGGCTGTGGGAGAACGCGGCGCGAATGGGCGCACGCCTGAAGGCCGCCCTCGAAGATATCATGCGCGAGAACCCGAAGATCATCAAGGAAGTGCGCGGTCTCGGACTCATGGTCGGCCTCGAGTACTGCCACGAATTCATGGGACCGATGATGTCCGAAGCCCTCGGCCGCCATGGCGTCTGGGCCGCGTATTCCGGCAACGCGCCGCAGGTGATGCGGTTCATGCCGCCGATTACAGTGAACGACGCGGAGATGGACGAAATCATTGCAGCGATCCGCGCGGCCGTGAAAGACATGAAGTCGCTGCTGCCAGTCGCGATGCTCGCCGCGAAGATTCCCGGCGTGCTGAGTCTGCTCAACAACGAAAGAGTCCAGGTCGCCATGTTCGCATTCATGCGCCGCCTTGAAGACCTGACGGGCAAGTCAAAACAGGAGGGATGACCGTGGCCGTTCAAACGCAAGACCTAAGCGGCGTCATGACTCAGGGACGCCTGGATCGGTTGGAGGCGCTTGGCCACGACTTCCTCGAAGCGAAGCGTGAAGGCGCATACGTCTACGACGAACAAGGCAGGCGGTATCTCGATGCGTGCGCATCGGCGGGCATATTCAATCTCGGGCGGCACAATGCGGAGCTTGCAGGCGAACTCAAGCTGGCGTTGCGCGAGACCGATATCGGCAATTTCCCGATGATATCCTGCGAGAAAGCCGCCCTCGCAAAGGCCCTCTCCGATTTCGTGCCCGGCCCGCTCGAGTGCTCGATATTCAGCGTTGTCCGCGGCGAAGCAATGGAGGCCGCCTGCAAGGCGGCCCGGGGTTTCACGGGACGTTCGGATCTGGTGACGGTCGACGGCGGTTGGTACGGCCAGACGGGCTTCGCATTGAGCCTGTCCGACCGTAAAGACAAGGATTCCTACGGCCCGCTCATTCCCAATGTCCGCACCATGCCGTTCGGCGGCGTCGATGCGGCGCGGAAAACGATCGGTCCCGATACGGCCGCCGTCATTCTCGAACCGGTTCAAGCCGAGAACCACTGCCGCGCGGCCGCGCCTGAATACATCAAGGCCCTCTCCGGCCTTTGCAGAGAGCGCGGCGCCGTGCTCATTATCGATGAGACTCAAACGGGTTTCGGACGGACTGGAACCAAGTTCGCATATGAATCGAGCGGGATCACGCCCGATATTCTAGTCCTTGGCGAGGCCCTCGGCGGCGGTATGTTTCCGATTGCCGCCACGCTGCTCACCCAGCGCGTCAACGCCTTCATGAACGCGCATCCCCTGATCCATCTGTCAACCTTCGGCGGCGCCGATGTCGGCTGCCGGGTGGCCTCGAAAGCCATCGAGATCTATTTGCGTGAACAGCCGTGGCGCAACGCCGCCGAGATGGGGGAGAGGCTGCTCGTGGGCCTCAGGCAACTCCAGCGGCAGGCCGGATCACTCATGCGAGACGTCACGGGTAGGGGCCTTCTTCTATCGCTCGATCTCGGTTCGCCGGAGAACGCCAAGCGCTTCTGTAAGGCGGCTGCCGCGCATGGGCTTCTTGTCCTTCCCGGAGAAGTCGCCGCATACACAATCGTTCTGCGGCCGTCATTGACCGTCACGGCGGAGCAGATCGACGAGATCGTAGCATCCGTAAGGGCCGCGCTCGATAGCCTGTGAGCACGAGTCTCAACGTCCACCGAGATCGGTGGGCTTAGAGGCGGGCAGCAACTCCGGGCGATACTCGAAGTGCATTGTGTCGTAGTGATACCACTTTCCGCCCCAGATGAATCCGTGCTTCTCGAATATACACACGATTTGTCGCAGGCGATCATCGCGCAGGATGTGTTCCGGATAGACAAGCGGCTCGTTTCCCGGCTTTGGCTGGGCGCCCCAGAAACGGTGGCATTCCTCGGAAAATTGGAGATCGATGGCGGCCCCGAAGCCGTGCATGCTCAGGCGCTGCGTGCCCGCGATTGTGCGCCAACAGAAAGTGCCGATCGGCTTTGCGGCGTACCGGCGCGCATCTGGGGGCAATTGGTCGATCTCGCGAGCGATGCGCGACAACGCCTCGGAGGCGCCATTGATGCGCGTGAATGTGACTGTCGCGGTTTCCCCAGCGGGCAGCCACGACACGTTTGCGAGGTTCTTTAGGACTTCCTGCTCCGTTTCGCCGTACATTCGCTTGAAGAACGGTTCATATCGAACACGGCCCGGATCCTCATTCACCTTCGGGATCGGAAACGGCCAGCCGACGGGATAGGGAATAGACACCTGATCCTTCAGGCACGGCCGGTCGAGCATCTCCTCATAATCGCGTCGCGCGACATGGTCGTCGAAGACCCATTCCGTTCCGTCACGCCACCGAATCGCGTTGGGATCCTTGGATACGGTCAAGAAGTCGGGATATGCCGATACAAAGTCGCGTACGGAAACGGTCGCATGCGGAGTTGTTCCTGCAATCTGCAGATCTCCAACAGATGCGCGGAGGCATAGGGCCAAACAAAGCGCCATGGACATCATTTCTGATTCGAGACTCCAGTTGTACTGACCGCACCAATGATGTCATGGAGGGCTGCCGATGTAAAGGGCTTTAGTGAAAGCCTTGAGTTCAACTAACACTGTAATCGCGACACGAAAGTACGCATAATCACGTGTCGAAGCGAACCAGTCCGCAAGAAGAGAGACAGGAGAGGATACCGGGAAATGAAATGGCCCTTGCAGAAGAACCAACTGGAGGTGATCATCCAAAAGCGCGAGTGGGCTTTTTTTCACCGCGAGATGGGAGACCGCGATAGCGTGGAGGGTTACCTCCTCTTGGCCAGCGCCAACTGGCTTCTCATACATACTACGGTGGACTTCCATCTGGATGGCTACACGCTGATTCGCCCTCGCGATGTGACAGGCCTCGCTCGAAAGAAAAGCAGCTTTGCACGCATTCTTGAAATGGAAGGGATTCCGTCGCAAGTAGGCATCAGCTTTCCGCTAGACATTACAGACGAGATCTCGATTCTGCGGGGAATCAGGAAACAGGACGGGATCGTGATTCTTGAGTTCGAGTACTCCTCCGAGCCTGATTACCTCTACATTGGCAAGGCGCTTCGGGTGAACAAGACAACTGTCACATTCAAAGACTTCGATGCAAGCGGTCAGTGGAGCAAAGACACCATGCGGATTCCGTACCAGGAAATAAGCACGATTCGTTTTTCTTGCGAGTATGCCAACGTTTATCAGAAGTACGTGCGGCCCGAATAGCCTGGGAGTAACTGCGAATGACGCAGGGTTCAGGGCTCGTTGAGAGAACGGGCGCATTGCGACGGCTTCTTCCTCCCAAGCTCTCAGAACTGGACGGTCCAGGTGACAGGGCCTTGGGTCGCGCAACGGAACGCGATCTTGAGGACTTTGCCCTCTTGCTGCGTGGCTGGTGTCCCCGTTGATACAGTCACGGACTTCATGTTGTAAGACTCGGGGACGAGGACGCGAAGATTATAGTCCGTGTCGGCGATGCCGTCGAAGGTTCCGGCCAACTGAAGTGTCTGCGCGTTCCACGTCAGGGTCTTGAAGTCGGTGGCGCCTTGCGAAAAATGACGGTCCGTTGCAAGGAACATCGGGTGGTCTTCGTAGCGGCGCAAACCCAGCAGATGGCAACTCCCCGGCGCTGTATCGACGTTCAACCGGCCTTGTGCGAGACCGTGAAACGCGTCTTGCCAAAAGTCGTACACCGTATAGTAGGCAGTCGCATCAAGGCCGAGTTCCGCGAACGAGATCGGCGTCTTGCGGCTTGATGTTTCGTCCCAATTGAAAACACCCACGATGTTCCACTGGCCGATGTCGCACTTGATGGGCAGCGACCAGATGCAAGGGGTGTCTCTCTCGAAGAGATCGACGGGGCGCGCGGGGCGCGGCAGCGTCGGCAGGAGCCGCTGAAGCAGAGCCACTTCCTTTTGAGATAGGTCGGGGAACCAATCGCCGATCTTCACCACGCCGCCGGTCAGTGCGGCAGCGGTCAGCCACGTGACGGTCTGCTCCCAAGTCAGCGCGGGCTTGTCGCTAACTTCCCAACGCGCCGCGGTGTCCGCGTGACCGAAATAGGCGCAATCCGGATCCGTGGCCCACGCGTAGGGCGCGAAGTAATAGCGGCGCGCGGCGTTCCTCATGGCCTCGACGCAGCCCCAGGGCCACTTGTCCGGCGCCTTACGCCAGATCGGCGCGCAGTCGTCGCCGATGCGCATGGCATTGCAGTAAAGCCCCGTCACGGGCAGCGGCGTGAACGACGTAACGAACTTGTTCGGGCCGAACCCTTCGCGCACGGCCTGCATGCCCTTGTGCAGAACGTCTATCCGGGTGAGGTTTGGATTCGAGTACGACTCCGCATACAAGAGTTGGTACACGAAATCGCATTCCTGAAGCGCGTCATAGCCCCAGTCGTTTCCGATCTTGCTGAACAGGTCGCGGACGTATTCGTACGCGCCCGACACCGTCACATCAAGGATGCGATCATTCTCGCTCAGGTTTTGCCGGCCCTCGGCATTCGGCGTCCGCAGCCAATCCGGATGCGCCTTCGCCAAAGGCGAGTTCGCGTCGACCGTGAAGGGATCGATCCAGATGCCCGCGGTCATCTCACGCACGTGGATCTGGTCCGCAAACCACTTCATGCCATGCGGGAACTTGGCGGTGTCCGGTTCCCAATTGCCTTTGCCCAACTCCCAGCCGGCGTCTATGGCGAAATGTTTCCACCCGTAACGTTTCAGATTCTTGTCGACGAAGTCGAGCGCGGCGAGCATTTTCTCCTCGTTGATATCCGTCTTGTACTTCGTATTCCATGAATCCCAACCGTGAGGAAGAAACGCTGCCCGGCGTTTGAGGTTGTTGAAGGCGGCAAAGGTCGCGCCATAACGTTCGAGACCTTCGAGCGGACTCGTTTCCCCCACGCTAAGATACAAGACTTCGGATTCGAGGCGTTCCCGGGGTTGGACTTCAATCGGCGGGTCGTAGACGCACTCGGCCCGGAAGAGATCGAAAAAGGCGCCGTCGGCCTTCTCGCTTCGTTCGAGGCGGATTTGCGTGCAGGCGCGCGCGTTCGTGACGAAGCCCGCAATCAGCGAGCGTTGCGTGAATGCGTTGTATACGGCGGCATTCCACAGCGAGAGGCTGTTCCCGGTGACTTTGGCGGGGATGTCGCTGTTTGAGAGGAAGGTGCGCCCGTTCTCAAGGATTACCGATTGGTCCGTGGACTTCCCAAGCGTCACACCGCCGGGTGTGCGACCGCCCGCGGCCCAGGGGATGAGCATCTTGACCTTGACGCTCTTCTTGCCGGAGTTGACGAAGGCTACTTGCGCCGACAGGTACGGTTTTGTCGGGTAGGCTTGGAGCGTCCAATCGCAGTTGCCCTTCTGGAACATAAGCCCATGTCCCTGGCCAAGGCGATTGTTGACCCCGTCGCGCGCCGTCATCTTGCCGCTGACGTCGAGCAACACAGGTTCCGGCTCGCCGTCGAACCAGATCATCGGGTTGACGTTGATGAACACGGGCTCGCGGGAGATAAGCGTGACATCTGTCTCGCCGTTCTTCTTAACGCCGATCTCGTAGATGTCAGTATTGATCGTGCGGAACATCTTGTCCCGCTTGTGTTGCAGCGGGACGGCGGAGACGTGCGTCGCGAATAGTACAACGGCCGCAAGAAAAGATGCCGTGAGCCTATTCATCATTCTCGCCGCTCCTCTCCGCAATTACTCGTGCTCGTGCTCGTGCTCCTAATCGTAATCGTAATCGATCCTCTCCTTCTCACGGACTCTCACCATCTAAGAATCATTCATACCTGATGCAATCCATACGGCATAACGTTGTTAGCACTGTCCGATTACGATTACGATTAGGAGCACGAGCACGAGCACGAGAATACGTCCATTGAATACTCGCGCAACCTCGATGGTTCCCTCTCAACTGATGGCCACACGTTTTCCGGTGTTGCTGGATTTGTATGCGGCAAGCGCGACCTCGATCGCATTGCGACCGGCCTTTCCGTCCATCGTGAGTTTCTCGACGCCTCGGAGCACGTCGATCCAGTGGCCGATTTCCGTCGCCCAGCCGCCCTGCGTCGGCGCACGTTCTATGACGCGCCACTCGCTCGTGCCGTCCGTCCCAGTGGAAGCCTTGCCGCCGAAGAGGAAAAGTCCGCGGTTGTAATCGCACACGAGCGAGCCCTCCGTGCCATACACCTCGAGGCCGCTAAAGCCCGGCTTGCTGGTCCAGCCGACCTCGATGTAACCGAGAGCGCCGTTCTTGAATTCGAGGATCATCACCGCGTTGTCGTCGACTTCGATCTTCTTGATAAGCGTGGCGGCCTTCGCGGCGACCGTCGTGACGCTTCCGAACAGCCACAGGCATAGGTCGATGGCGTGAATGCCCATGTCGAGCATGGCCCCGCCCGCGGCGAGGTCCTTGCTGTAGAACCAGTCACTCTTCGCCCAGCCCGGGAACGGCCCGCCGTGCGCGAATCGGACGCGGATCATGAAAGGCTTGCCGAGAGCCTTTTCCGCGAGTAGTTCCTTGACCTTTTTCGTGCCGTTGAAGAGACGGTGCGTGAAACCCACCATCAGTTTCCGCTTGGCCTTCTTCGCCGCGGCGATTATCGCATCCGCTTCCTTGAGCGTCGTCGCGATGGGCTTCTCGCACAATACGTGACACTTCGCTTCCAGCGCCGAGATCGCAGCGTCCGCGTGATACTTGTTCGGTGTGCAGACGCTTACGACGTCGAGCTTCTCCTTTTCGAGCATGTGTCGATAGTGCGCATAGCCCGTCACGTAATCATAAAGCTTCGCCATTTCCTTATGCCGGGCCGGCTCCGGGTCCGCGAACGCCACAAGATCTACCCATTCATTCTTCGCATACCCCGGCAGATGACAAGCCTGAGCAATTGCCCCCGCGCCAATGACCCCCACCCGATACTTCTTCACTTCGGCCATGGTCAGCGCCTCCGTTGCCTTCATTCAGGGAGTTAGTCTAGCGGTGACACCCGGCGTAATCAAACGAGATCGCTCCTCTGCACGTAAGATTCGAGACCGCAAGGTTTCCGCGCGGACGCCAAAAGGTGTTCGGCATGCTCTTACATGCGAATCATGGATCGAGCAAATCCCTTGCGTATTACAGCAAGCTATGGCAAACTAACCCCACCGGAAAACGACGATGACGGCTAAGAGTACTAGATGGCGTACAATTGCTGCTGTCAAACGAGGAAACAGAACGATGAAGCAGACTGAGGTGTGCCTTGTGCTTGCCGCCATTCTTTTCACTTGTCTGGCGCAGGATTCTCTGGCAGGAGAATCCATGGATCGTTTCTTCGACGATGTCGAACATCTTATAGCCAACCATGGGACAGAGCCATCCAAATGGCCAGATTGCGCGCAGAAGAACCACGTGCGGGATTTCCTCATGCTCAATTACCAGAGAGGACTAGAGCAGTGCGAATTCGCGAACAACATGTTGGGGCTTGGTGTGTTCCACGGTCCGGCTGATGCGGAAGCAGACCAGATCCGAGGAAGTTGTGACGCGTCCGGGATTCCATATGATCGGATAGTAGCCAGCAGCCCTGATGGAAACATGATACGCGATGTCGTCAGGAGCATCGGCAACAATCTTGGACAACCCATGTACAACACTGACTTGAACAACCGTCTGATCATAGCCCGTAAGTGCGACGTTCACAGCCAAGACTCAGATGTAGTCCGGAATTTCAACGGAAAGAGCTTTCAAATCCTGGCGCGAGAAGTGAATATCATGGGCGCTCCCGGGTCAGCCTATCCGGGATATGAGGATGATATTGCCAAGGCGCTTGTAGGCTCATCACAACGAATCCATGTTTGGGTTGGAGACAAAGACACTGTCACACGACTTCCGTCGAAGATGCGCAGCGCGTCTGAGGATGGTTTACTCGGACTGAAGGTCGTCATTCCGTGGGAAGTAAACTCACGGCCAGTTGATCGGCCCACCATTACCATCATTAAAGTGGACTGCAACCACGCGCGCCAGAATTACCAGACGGCAATGAGGGAATACGCGATAACGCACGACGATACCGTAGCTCGTGATCTGCTCAGTCGGGTAACTCTTCCTGAGAACTATGCAGTAAGAGCACAAGGAATCCGCGAATACTGGTGCGATCAAAGCCCTCGTGTCCGTACGGAAGCGAATACCATGGCCAGCATGGCTGCGAAAAGTAACCCAGAACGTATCGTTCTGGTGGCCGACACCAAGGAGGCGGTTGACGCCATGCGGAAGGCCCTACCCAATCACGCCGAAGTGAAGGTTATGAGCCAAGCCGACTGGAACAAAGGAGGACACCAGGTCACCGAGTCATGGAAGGCGGACATCGTGCTGGGTGTGGGTGTGCGATCACGCCTGATGGACGATGATAGTGGACCCGGCCTGGTTTCTTCGCCTCCATCGCCATCGGCGCCGCTCGCACCGGTACCCATCTCGCAAACCCGCAAGGGGACGGAGGAAGCGGTCGAAAACGGCGTTTCGATGCAGTTTGACGTCGCGCCGTCTTCATTTGGCAAGGACAAGTCAAGTGAATTGGATAAGAAACGACAGGACATTCTGAAAAATCGACCCAATCGGGACAGTTTGTCCTGGCCTAGCCAAGGGGACAACGGCAAATGAGGAATCACATGCTTCACGGCGCGACAACCAGAAAGAAAATCGGCGCGCGATCTTTGTGGTTGACAAACTTCACATTGGCCTTCTTCCTTATAGCTGCTTTCAGTTGTGCAAGCGACACGCCTGTCAGCCCGGCGCCGCCGTCGGCGGTTCATCCATCCAAGTACGAAGAACACATCAGTCTTTCGTTGCGTGCTCTGGCACTGGAGGCCCAGAAAAGCCCTATGCGGCCTGAGGTCGCAACCTTGGCCGGGATTGGCCAACTGGACGGCTTTGTTGTTGAACAAGACAACGCCGACGTCATACTGATAGGCTGGCGTTCCGAAACGTGGCCGGCGCTTCACCTCGACGACTTGGCGGTCAACATCCGCAATATCTGGAATGACGAGCCTCAACCCTATTGTTCCTTGGATCCCCGCCAAGAGGACGTGCTCAAGATCAACCGGTTGACTTCAGAGGCAGGACCGATGACACACGTCGGCGATATGGACCGCTTTTTCGCGCGCTTAGAAAAAGCGCAGGGGCCGCAAACCGTGGTCGTAGGCGGCGTGCCCAAGAACTCCCGCCATGCCCACGTTATGATTGACGCCGATTACCACATGAAGAAGCTGTCGCAAGGCTTGGTGCGCGTGGACGCCATTCCTTCCTGCATTAATCTCGTGATGAATGCCGCCGAAGAAAGCATCCGAACAAAGGGCGATGTCCCTGCTTTGGGAATGTCCATGTCGCGCTTTTGGTTTCACATCGGAAAGGACGAGCCAACCTTTCAACAAAATGAAAGTGAAAACATAGTATGCCTTGACAGATGCTCCGTGGTGGTGCTGACAGAGAAGCAACGCGCTGCGGCCGACGGGAGTCTCTATGATTCGGGTGGTGACGATCCCCACGCGCAAGCTTTCGCAAGAGAGCTTTCCGACCACTACCACGAAGCCGCGGCACAGGTGCGTGAATACGCCGATCTGGAAAACATCTTTCGTTTGAGCGTGCTGTTGAAAGCCATGCATAAGCAGAATGCCGCGAGCAAGGCGGGCTTGGATCTAGCCTTTTTCCTGGAAGGATATGCGTGCCAGATGGAGACGCCCATGCCGTCTTCAATGCCGGGGCTGGCAAACAGCAAGAAGGCACAGGGTACTCTGACCAAAGGCGCCACAATGTACGAGTACGTGCTGTTTCCCATTGTCTGCGGCGGAGTGAGCATGGAAACACCCATTACCAGCCGGCAATTCAGCAATAACAACTCAACACGTCTGGACCAGTTGTATCAGGCAGTGATTCGGTCCCGCCCAAGTCGCGACGCCCTTTGTTGGTCTCTGCCCAAATCCGCAGGATTGTGGGGACAGGACTGAATGGCACTAAGATAAGGCTCGGGAGTTCTGGAGAATCGTACGGGTACGGGGCCTAGTCGCTCTCGCGTAGAGGCTTTGTCAGCCTGGCTTTAGCAGGCTCCTCTTTGCACCCTCCTTAAGGAGGGGTGAAGGCGATAACCTATCCGCAGAAGGGCGCTTCAGCGTCGCTTCCCGAGATGCTTCAGCAAACTTCAAGCCCAAAGCCGGATCCATAAGCCACGCTGAAGCGCGCTAAACTCTCAGAGCAATTCCAGCCCCACCCCGGGGTCTGAGACCATGGCATGCATGACAAGCTGACAACGCGGCAACCCG
>CAZPMT010000097.1:0-21098 GCA_964587655.1 uncultured Nitrospiraceae bacterium | reverse complement strand
ACGCCATTCCAGGGCCGCTGAGTGAATGGGCGTATTGTGACGGCATTTCTTCACAGCCTCTCATTCCTCCTCAGACATGTTCAGGTTATTCATGCACAATCTCTTAGGTGGTGGAACTCGCGTGGGAATCCAGCTAGAGTATGGGTCGGCATGAAGGGAGGTCTCATGAAGATCGGGTTCAACATGCTGCTGTGGACGCCGTTTGTGACGGAGGAGCATTTCCCGCTGTTTGATAAGCTGAAGAAGACGGGCTATGACGGCGTCGAGATTCCTTTGTTCAGCGGCGACGCGGCGCATTATGCGAAAGTGGCGCGGGCGTTGAAGGATCATGGCCTCGCATGCACGGCGGTCACGGTGATTCCGGATATGGCGCACAGTCCGATCAGCGCCGACGCGAGAGATCGCGAAGGCTCGGTGACGCATCTGAAATGGGCGGTGGACTGCTGCGCGGCGTTGAGTGCGGAAGTGTTGTGCGGGCCGTACTACCAGCCGCTCGGGGTCTTCACGGGCAAAGGGCCGACGGAGGAGGAGAAGGAACGGGCCGCGGAAGTCCACCGAGGCATCGCGTGCATCGCGCGGGACGCGAAGGTCCTGCTGGCCATCGAGGCGTTGAACCGCTTCGAGTGCTACTTCCTGAACACGCTGCATGACGCTGCCGACTACGTGAAGCGCGTCGGGCATCCCAACTTCAAGGCCATGTACGACACGTTCCACGGCAACGTCGAGGAAAAGGATCCGGTCGGCTGCATTCGAGACCTCGCGGACGTCCTCGGCCATTTCCACGTCTCCGCGACCGACCGCGGGACGCCCGGGCGCGATCACGCGCCATGGCCCGAAACGTTTCGCGCGTTGCGCAAAGGCGGCTACGACGGATGGCTGACCATCGAGGCGTTTGGCCGTGCGTTGCCCGATCTCGCGGCAACCACCTGCGTCTGGCGCGACCTCTCCGGAAGCCCGGAAGAGGTCTATTCCGAAGGATTCCGTCTGATCTCACGGGGCTGGCAAGCCGCGGGCTAGAACAACCCCGCGTTTTTCCGGACGCGCAGCCGCAAGGCGTTGAGCTTGATGAACGCGCCCGCGTCGGCTTGTTGATAGGCGCCCGCGTCTTCCTCGAAAGTCGATATCTTCTCGTCATAGAGAGACCGCGGGGCTTTCCGTCCGACCACGTCGCAGTTGCCCTTGTACAGGCGCACGCGCGCGGTACCCGTGACGTTCTCCTGGGTCTTCCGCACAAAGTCCATCATCAGGTCCATCTCCGGGGAATACCAAAAGCCGTTGTAGATGAGCTGTGCGATCTTCGGGGACAATTGGTCGCGCGCCAGCATGACCTCCCGGTCCATGGTGATGGATTCGACGGCCCGGTGCGCCTTGTAGAGGATGGTTCCTCCGGGCGTTTCATACACGCCGCGCGATTTCATTCCCACAAACCGGTTCTCGACCATGTCCACGCGCCCGACGCCGTTCGCACCGCCCAAAACGTTGAGTTTCGCCATCAGGTTCGCGGGCGACAGGCGTTCCGCGTTGACGGCGACAGGAGTTCCTTCCTCGAAACCGATCTCGACGTATGCCGGCGTGTCCGGCGCCTTGCGCGGGTCGACCGACAAGAGGAACATGTCCTCGGGCGGCTCCGCCCAAGGATCTTCGAGGATGCCGCCCTCAAAGGATATGTGCAGCAGATTCCGGTCGGAGGAGTAGGGCTTGCTGACCGTCGTTGGCACCGGTATGCCGTGCTGCTTGGCGTATTCCATCATCTTGGTGCGGCTCGTCATCTCCCACGAGGGATCCCGCCACGGCGCGATGACCCGGATATTCGGCTCATGCGCGTAGTACGTCAATTCGAACCGGACCTGGTCGTTGCCCTTGCCCGTGGCCCCGTGAGAAACCGCGTCGGCCTTTTCTTTCCGATAGGTTTCGATCTGCCCCTTCGCAATAAGCGGCCGCGCGACGCTCGTTCCAAGGAGATAGAAGCCCTCGTAGATCGCATTGGCCTGCATCGCGGGAAACACGAAGTCCCGCGCGAATTCCTCGCGCAGGTCGTCCACGTATACGGCGCTCGCGCCGGTGTTGACGGCCTTCTGCCGCGCGGGCTCCATTTCCTCGCCCTGTCCGATGTCGGCGATGTACGCCACCACGTCCGCCTTGTACTTCTCCTGCAACCACTTGAGAATAACGGAGGTGTCAAGGCCCCCGGAATAGGCCAGTACGATCTTCTTGACTTCTTTTCCCATTGCGCGACTCCTCTCCGATTCGTAGTTCCTCACTTCATCAAGGTAACCATGATCGCTTTCTGAATGTGCAGACGGTTCTCGGCTTCGTCGAATACGATCGACCGCGGACTGTCAATCACCTCGTCCGTGACTTCGCTGCCGCGGTGCGCCGGAAGGCAGTGCATGAACACGGCGTCTTCCTTCGCGTACGACATGACCTTCGCGTTGACCTGATATCCCTGGAAGGCCTTCTCGCGCACGGCCGTTTCTTCCTCCTGTCCCATGCTGGCCCACACGTCCGTGTATACCGCGTCGGCGCCCGCGACACCCGTGGGGACATCGTGCGTGACCACGACCTTTCCCTTTGCTTCGCGTTGGGCGAAGGCGAGGATTTCCGGATCGCATTCATACCCCTCGGGACACACCAGCGTGAGATCAATCGGAATGCGCGCCGCGAAATGCGCCCACGACGCGAAAACGTTGTTTCCGTCGCCGACGAAGGCCACCTTCAGCCCCTCGAACGATCCCTTGTGGTCCCGGAGCGCTTGCGCATCGGCCAGGATCTGGCACGGATGCTCGCGATCCGTCAGTGCGTTAATGACCGGCACCGAGGAATAGTCCGCCAGGTCGATAATGACTTGATGGCTGTACGTGCGCGCGACGATGCCGTCTACCCACCGTTCGAGATTCCGGGCCACGTCCGGAGCGGATTCCCTCTCGCCCAAACGCGTCTGATAGAAGAGACCGTGGCCGCCCAGGTGGAACATCCCGAGCTCGAAGGTAACGCGCGTCCGTAAGCTCGGCTTCTCGAAGATCATCGCCAGTGTCTTTCCCTCGAGCGGGCGATGCACCTTCCGATCCCAATGCAACTGCCTCAACTCGTCGGCAAGATCCAACAGATCCAGGATCTCGTCCGCAGAAAGGTCGGCCAGTGAAATGAAATCCTTCATGGCTACGCTCCCAGGGCCGCGCCCAGCGCTCCCACAACCCGATCCACGTCTTCTTTCGTAACGACCAGCGGCGGGATGAAGCGCAGAATGTTCGGGCCCGCCGGACCACATACGATGCCCGCCTCCAGCATCTTCTCAATGATCGGCGCCACCGCATCTTTCATCTCGACTCCCACCATGAGGCCTTTCCCGCGCACCTCGACGATCTCGGGGCGTTTTCCCGCCAGCGTCCGCAGCTTGCCGAACAGGTATTCGCCGGCTTCCGCGGCGTGCTCGATGAAGCCCGGCCGTGTCAGGGCCTTGATCGTGGCCACCGCCGCCGCGCTGCTCAGCGGGTTCCCGCCGAACGTGCAGGCGTGCGCGCCGGGAGTGAATCCGCTGGACACCTCTTCAGTGCAACCCATTGCGCCGATGGGCACGCCATTGCCGAGTCCCTTGGCGAGCGTCATGATATCGGGCGTGACCCCGTAATGCTCATACGCGAATAGCTTGCCGGTACGCCCTAGCCCCGTTTGGACCTCATCGAAGATCAGCAGCACCTTCTTCTCGTTGCAGAGTTCCCTCACCTGCTTCAGATAATCTTCCGCCGGGACCCGCACGCCCCCTTCGCCCTGGATCGGTTCCAGAATCACAGCGCCCACGTCCGGCGTCATCATTTCCTGCAACGCCTCGATATCGTTGAACGGGATATGCCGGATGTTGGGCACAAGCGGGTCGAACCCCTTCTGGTATTTCGGCTGCCCCGTCGCCGTAATCGTGGCGAGCGTCCGGCCGTGGAACGACTGTTGCGCCGAGATCAGCGTCGGCTTGTATGATCCCTTTTCGTACCAATACCGGCGCGCGATCTTGAGGGCGGCTTCGTTCGCCTCCGCGCCGCCGTTGCAGAAGAACCACCGGTCCGCGAAAGAGTGCTTGCACAGAAGCTCGGCCAGTTCAACCTGGGGTTCGATGTAGTAAAGATTCGAGACGTGAACCAGGGTACGCGCCTGGCGGCAGACGGCCTCAGTCACTTCCGGATGGCAGTGCCCCAGATTGACGACGGCAATCCCCGCGAAGAAATCAAGGTATTCCTTGCCCTCCGCGTCCCACAGTTTCGCGCCTTCTCCGCGCACGAACGCCAGTTTCCGCGCGCCGTAGGTGTTGATGGTATACTTGTTATTGCGTTCCTGAATCTCTTTCGTGTTCATGCGAAAAGATCGCTCCTGTACGATTTGTCCTCGATACTTAGTCTCGGATCTATGCACACCGGTGATATCGATCTTGATACCACGGCGAACGGCTGCTCAGAGCTTGTGAGAAGACTCCAGAACGTTGCGTCATTCCCGCGAAGGCGGGAATCCAGAACGCACGCGCCGCCCCGCAACTTTCGCACTGGATTCCCGCCTTCGCGGGAATGACGCAACGTTCTGGGCTTGTCGAGACAGTTGGCGTATTGGACGCGCGCGCACGGCATTTCTTCACAGGCACTTACTCCTTTGCCGGCTTTGAAGACTTCGACTCGGTCTTGCTGCTTTTCGTATCGCCCTTGGTTTCCGTCTTCGACTCAGACTTGCTCTCTGTCTTCGACTCAGACTTGGTCTCCGTCTTCGACTCGGACTTAGTCTCCGTTTCCGTCTTCGACTCGGACTTGGCTTCGCCGCCGCCGGGGGCCTTTTCAGCGGCCTTGCCGTCGCCTTTCCTATAGTCGGTTTCGTAAAACCCCGAGCCCTTGAAGATAATCCCGGATCCGATCCCGATCCGCCGTTTGCAGCCTCCCCTGCACGCCGTGCACCGAACCCGCGGGTTGGCCGTCATCGCATGAAACACGTCGAAGGACCGCCCGCATTTCCTGCACTCGTACGTATAGGTTGGCACCGTGCTTCATTCCTCGCTTCCCGGTTCGCACGACCCGAAAGAAACGCGTACTTTATCAGCTTAACCCCGAAAACGCAAAAAGCCGGGTCTCGTCGCGACCGCAGGAATACACTTCTCCATCGGCCGGCCAGACGCCCCGACTGGGCAACTCAACCCGCCTCCTTGCTCACCTCTCCCCCACTCCTCACTCGTGTTCGTACTTGAACGACACCTTGATCCGCGCGCGGTACGCGACGACTTTGTTCTTCTCGACCTTCATGTCCAATTCGGCGACCTCGGCGATGCGCAAATCGCGCAACGACTGGCCTGCTTTTTCGACCGCGTTCTTGGCGGCATCTTCCCAGGACTTCTCCGACGTGCCGATGATCTCGATGATTTTGTAGATGCTGTCAGTCATGGTCTTTCTCCTTCTGTTGCCGGGCGCTCTGCCCGGCGGCTGTGGATATGGAACTCCCCATGTACAATGCTCACAGTCTATACCCAGAGGCCGGGAATCGGCAAGAATGCGGTGTCAACCACGCAACCCTGAGAGGTTGTGAAGAAATGCCGTCACAATACGCCCATTCACTCAGCGGCCCTGGAATGGCGTCATTCCCGCGAAAGCGGGAATCCAGTGCGCCCGTATATCGGTCCATAATACGGGCGGATGTCGCGGG
This sequence comes from uncultured Nitrospiraceae bacterium, assembly GCA_964587655.1. Lineage (GTDB taxonomy): Bacteria > Hydrogenedentota > Hydrogenedentia > Hydrogenedentales > SLHB01 > CAZPMT01. The sequence goes on along the minus strand of CAZPMT010000097.1, from coordinate 15,431 downwards.
CCGGCGTGTGTACTCTGGATTCCCGCTTTCGCGGGAATGACGCCATTTTGGGATTGTTTCACAAGCTCTGAGAGAAATTCTGAATTCTGTATTCCCATTGCCTTTTCCAGAATGATACCATTTGGCCGGATTCGTTGAATGGACAGGAGGTGCGGCGTGCGCTATCCCAAGCTTCGTGAACAGGTGCGGATTGGCGGGGTGACGTTTGATCTCCGCATGGTCGTGGTGTTATGGATCACCACCATCGTAACGATGGTCTATCATTATCACGGCAACTTTCTCTTATCGTGGCTGCGCCCGTTGGGGCTTGAGCGGTACAGCGCGGGGTCCTTGGGCATAGCTCACAATCAGTTCGCGCTCTTTTTCGTCGTCCCGTTAGCCGCGGTCCTGCTGATGGGGGACTCGCCATCCGATTACGGACTTCGGCTCGGACGCTGGAAGGAGGGGTTAGTGTGGCTGGCCGTGGTATGTCCCGTCATCCTCGTCATGCTGCTGTTCGTCGTCCGCGGCAGCGACCTCGAAACGATGTACCGCCACGCGTACTACGATAGGGTGTCCGCCGGATCGGGCCCGATCATGAAGCAGGCAAGAATGCTCTATGCCACCGGCGTTCTACTGTGGGGATGGGAATATTTGCTGCGCGGGTTCTGTCTGTTTGGACTTGCGCGCGTGTTGGGGCCCGGCCCTGCCATCTTCATCCAAATGGTGCCCTTTGCGCTTCTGCATCTGGGCAAAGCCGAACTCGAGACGATGTCGACGTGGCTATCCGGGGTAGGCTTCGGGTTCGTAGCCTGGCGGACTCAATCGTTTCTATACGCCTTCCTGATTCACTGGTTCATGCTGGTGATGACTATTCTGATTGCGGTCGGGTCGTTGGGATGAAGGCCACGGATTCAGGAGGAGATCTCCGCCGTGCTGCTCGATCTCACCATATCATGCTTGCCTCGCTCTCAGGAGGGTGATAAGCTCACGTTACGGCACGAGCAAGAGGGTTATTGACGGAATTCCTCTCGCTGACATTAGGGCAAGGATATATGAAACTTGACACGTCGTCTCTGAAAAGTGCGCTGGCGGCGCTTGAGAAGAGCATCGGCTTCCTGGCTTCAGACATGGCGAAAGATGTCGATCTTCACGAGCAGTTTCGCGCCGCAGCCATCCAACGCTTCGAGTTCACGCACGAGTTGGCCTTCAAAATGCTGAAGCGGCAGCTTGAGCAGATGACCGCCGATCCGTCGGCCATCGACAAGATGGAATACATGGATATCGTGCGGACGGGCTTCGAAGCCGGACTCGTTCGCAATGTGGCCCGCTTTCGAGACTATCGGGAAAAACGGAATATCACGAGCCATACGTACGACCAGGCCAAAGCCGAAAAAGTCGTGTCAATCCTCAACGATTTTCATGACGACGTTCGCCACATACTCTCTGAATTGGAGTTGCGCAACCGTGCAACCGATTGACATCAGCGCCGATGATCTCAAGACCGTTCAGGGAATCCTCGCGGCCCATGTGCCGGACTGCGAAGTCTGGGCTTTTGGTTCTCGCGCAATCCGGACCGCCAAGGAGTCCTCCGATCTCGATATCGCAGTCATAGCTGAAGCCGCTCTCTCCGCAACGGTACTGGCCGACTTGCTCGACGCCTTTCGCGAGTCCGACCTCCCCTTCAAAGTCGACGTTGTCGAGTGGAACGACACAAGCCAGTCCTTCCGAAAGATCATCGAGGAAAAGCACGTGCTGCTGAGGCAAGGCGCCAGGGCGCTCGGCCAGCGCGACAAGAGATAATTGCCATCACGGGGCCGGATGGAGAGCCGGTACGATTACGGCTCCCGTGGCACCCTGTTACTCTTTACACTCATCACGCGCGAAGCGTGGCCACAAAGGGCCGTTATTCGTCGACTACTCCAAGCCCTCGGACGAAACCACGGCGCGGTGGAGCGCTTCGGCCACGAATGTGTTGAGGCTCTTGCCGCTGGCTCGTGCGAGGGTTGCCGCTTGGCGGTGTAACGCCGGGTCAAGGCGCACGTTGAACGTTCCTGAGAAGGGTTTGTCGGGCGACTTCCCGATCTCTTTGCAGTGGGCAAGGTACGCATCCACGGCGTCCCGAAACGCCTGTTCGAGTTCATCCACGGAGGTCCCCTCAAAGTAAACCGTATCGGCGATGTTGGTCACAATGCCGTGAAAGCAACGGTCGTCGCTATCATATTCGACAGTCGCCGCATAGCCTTTGTAGTTAATCATGGTTCAACCTCCACGAAGCCAGGAAACGCCGCAATGCCTTCACGGCTCCCTTTTTCGCTGTCGGCTGCGGGTGTGGGCGATGAAAGACGGCCACTGCACTCTTGAGGCTCACGCGCACCATTGAGCCGCCAGCGCCTTTCACTTCGCCGCCTGCGGCGCGCAGCATGGATTCAACGTCCGCCCACCGGATATCGGATCGCGTGGGCGTCTCGAAAACCGCCTGCAATGTCTTGAGTTGCTTTGTGTTCATGCAAGCATCCTTATAGTACCACAAATCAGTACCATTGTCAACGGCCCACAGTTATGAGATCACATTTTGAGATCTCATTGGACAGGCTCATGCTGCCCTAACCCGGATTTCTCACAGTCATGGTTATGTCTGCCATAAGAGCGTGGCGGCCGAAATGTCTGTGGCTAAGGTAGAAAAACACAGTGTCATTGCGAGCGAAGCGAAGCAATCCCCCGAGCTTGCGAGATGATCGTCTCGCGTGCGCGGCTTTGGGAGATTGCTTCGCTTCGCTCGCAATGACACTGTGAGAAAACCAGGCTAACCCCGCGCACTCACGCTTTCCAGTTCTTCAATGCGCGGTCGTATTCGTAGATCTCGTGTGCGTTTCCGCGCATGATGCGGTCTATCAGCGCGGGTGCTTCTTCTTCATCGAGCCAGTCTTCTTCGATGAGCTCCGTCATGGCCTGGGCGATGCCTTGTCGCGCTACGGCGGCGTGGCCCGGCACTAGCTCGACCGGCATGTAGTCGCCGCCGAAGGTGAACAGCTTGCACGCGGGCGCGGCCATGATGAACTCCTTCAGGAAACGGACGCCGGCAGCCGGATTGATGATCCAGGCCCAGCACATGTCGACGTGGACGTTCGAGTACTGTTTCGCCAACGCGATGACTTCCTCCTGGTACGGATAGTCGATGTGCATGAGGACAAACTTCGCGTTCGGGTGGGCGAGGCACACGGGACAGAGATCGCCGGCGTTTTGCCGGAGCCGCTCGAGGGGCATGCTGTTGCAGCCGGCGTAGTAGCCGGTATGGAGCTTGACGGGGAGGTGGTACTCGACGGCCTTCTCGATGCAGTAGTGGAAAAGGTGGTCCTCGACGGCTTTTTCCTCTTGCGGAGTCAACGCTTCGCCCTTGACGAGACGCTGGAACAGGGGCGCGGCATCTTCTGCGGACACGCGTTCGTAGTTGAGACGGCGTCCGTACGCGGCTTGGTTCTTTGTGGCGATGGCGCGGGGGCCGAACGTGGCGAAGCACCAGTCAATCGTGCCGTGCCAGTCCTGAAGCGTCTTCACTTCGCGGTTCGCTCGCTTGGACACTGTCGGGATATCGGGCGGCGTGCATAGGGCCACCGTGCTTATGTCCTGCGCGAGCAGGCCCGGCTGCGCGGTCTCCATGAACACCGCAACTTCGAGGCTGTTGACCTGCGCGTATTCGATGTTGGCAACGTCTTTCAGCACGCGCCGGTAGTAGCCGGGCTGCACGGCTTCCGCGAGGCGCTTCGAGATGCCCTCGCAGTTGTCTTCGCGGATGTCGTCGTCTCCGAAGAGCAGCCGGACGGACTCGCGGACGCAGCGCTGGTAACCGGTATTGCGGCAGCGCGCATAGAACGGGGAGACGAGGCGCCATTTCTCGCGCGGAGGGAGTTCGTAGCCCACGAGCTTCTTATAGTCCTCGTCGGACATGCCCGCCACTCGAAGGTCGCTGTCGGTGTAGTGGCACATCAGCATGGCGAAGTCCGGCGCGGGCATGTTCGTCTTTCGTCCGGCCTTGTTCTCCAAACGCCCGGACTCTTCCCAGATGTGTTCATGGGTGTCCACAAAGGGCGTCTTCTCGACGAGATCGCGAATGCGTTTGCGCAACGACATATCATCCACTTCCGTTTTCCTCCCGGCTGCGTTTGGCGGGGAATGGCCGGCCGCGGCTTCCCGCGCCGCGATCCCCGCGCTTCCTAATGCAAGTGCTCCCTTCAGGAAAGTGCGACGGCCTCTTGCGCCTTTTTCTTTCATTGCTCGCCCCTCGAATTCATGCGGTTCAGGCCGCGCCCGTGATCTGTTTCCTGGCGCCGGCGAGTTCGAACTCGTCGCGCAGGAGTTCGCTCGTCCGTTTGTAGGTGGCTTCCCGCGCGGCTGCTACGTCGTTCGTCTCACGGAGCGCGACTTCGTATGCCTGGCGGATCTCGGTGCCGACGTTGACCTTCGCGATGCCGTTACGGATGGATTCGAGGACGTATGCGCGCTGGATGCCGGAGCCTCCGTGCAGGACGAGTGGAACGCCGGTAGCGTCGCGGAGTTCTCTGAGGTGATCGATGTTGAGTCGCGCTGCGACCTTCTTTTGGTCCTTGAGTGCGCCGGATACCGCCCCGTGGATGTTGCCGATGGCGACCGACAGCCAGTCGCATCCGCTCTCGCGGACGAACCGGCGGGCCTCTTCGACGTCCGTGAAGCCTTTGCCGGAGCGGAAAATCTCTTCGTATGGCGGGGGCGGGCCGGCCTCGTGTCCCAGGACGGCGCCGAGTTCGGCTTCGCAGGGGATGCCGGCGTTGTGCGCAATGGCCACGGCCTTCCGCGTCGCCGCGATGTTGTCTTCCAACGTCAAACGCGAACCGTCGACCATCAGCGAATGATAGCCGAGCCTCCCCGCCTCCCTGAGAATGCCCTCGTAATCAACCGCCAATCCGTCTTCATCGATAACCGGAACATGATCGAGATGCAGCCGCACGTATCCCTGCTTCTCCCATTTCTTGAACTCCTCGATGACCGGGCCGAGTCCCTTTGCCTGAAACTTGACCCATTCGAGCCGGGCCACGGCCACAAAGGCGAAGCTGTCCGTGTCGGCCACGGCGCGGACAACGGGCTCGACCATGGGAAGATACGGTACATTAAATGAAGGGACCATAAGTCCCGATCTGAAAGCATTCGCCACCGCCTGTTTACTGTCGACCATTCGAACTCATCCTCTTGACCTTGCGTGCGCCGACGGAGATACTAGCAGAAGGGCCGGCGGTATTTCTCTTGGGCAAGAATGAAAAGAGGCAGGCGCGCGGGTCTTACTGCGCCTGCCTCTTTGTGTTCGATGCGTTCGTTCAGATCCTAGTATACGGCGTTAAGTCCCGCCACGAGCGGGCTGATGGGCCAGCCGCTCGGATAACGGAGAAACGCCACATGCCCGTCCATGTACAGGACGTTGCCGCCGCCCGGGACGTGGTTGAACTGGCCGCCCGTGTCCGACATGTCGGTATTGATGATGTCGGACAACACCGATAGCTCGCTTTGGGCCTTCGCGCTGCCCGCGGGGTTATTGATATCGGTGATGAAGAAACGCTCGATGCCTTCACGGAACCGATATACCGTGAGGCCGCCCGCGGAGATGTCCTGCTCGAGGTTGCCGAGATTCGCGGGGTCAGTGTCTTGGACCTTGGTGATGAAATCCGTGATCGCGGTGGCGAAGTCAGCGAATCCGGGGCGGCTGCCGAAATAGGCAAACACTTCGCTCAAGAAAGCTCCTGGATCGCCAGGCGTGGCCGGAAACACGTGCGGGTCATCCGTGATCCCGGGAACGTTCATCGCCCAGCCGAAATACGTGTAGCTGCACGTCGAACTCCTGACTTCGCAGGGGTAGAACTCCTGGTTCGGCCCGCCAGTAGGCTGCAAGCTCGTGCCGTTCCAGACCTCGTCTAAGTTGTCCGCCTCATTGTATACCTGTGCGGGATCGTTCCCACCTGGATCCGACGGGCACAACGTTACGGCGGGATCAGACAGATATTCCGGATAGATCTGAATCATGTTGATCGCAAATGAGTTGCCGACGGTACCGTCGCAATGCCACGACGAGATGGTCGGGAACTTCTGGCCTTTCGACTCATTCGCATACATCTTCATGACCAGTCCGAGTTGCTTCAGGTTGTTTTGGCAACTGGCGCGCCTCGCGGACTCGCGAGCCCGAGCCAGGGCGGGCAGCAGGATTGCCGCCAGGATACCGATAATTGCAATAACGACAAGCAATTCTATGAGGGTGAAACCGTGCTTTTTCATTGCCATTCTCCTTTTGATTGCTTAATAGAACAAACCCATTCGCGCCGGATGACGGATCGGTCCGTGCGGCCCGCACTCTTCCCAATCTACGTCGATATTAGATGTGTCGTCTGAACATGTCAAGAGGAAAGAAGCGCCCCGTTTGACAGCAGTTCGGCGGAGATCTATAATCGACATGGGAATCGGCGGTGTCCACAATGGTTGACAGACAGGTACTAGTATTGAACCGGTCGTGGGTGGCGGTGCAAATCGCCACCGCACGGCGCGCCATGAGTCTGCTTTATCAGGGCCTTGCGCGCGCGGTTCATCCCGTGGATTACACGCTGTACGATTTTGATGATTGGTGCGAGCTTTCGCGATTCGTCGAAAACGGGCTTTTCATCAACACCGTTCGGCTCCGCATCCGTGTCCCCGAAGTGGTCATCCTTCGCGTGTTCAACGGATTTGTCCGCCAGGAAGTCCGTTTCTCCAGGCGCAACATCTTCGAGCGCGACAAGAACACGTGCCAGTATTGCGGTCGGCGCATGCCTAAGACTGACTTGACGCTTGATCACGTGGTTCCGAGATCGCGAGGCGGTATTGACTCGTGGAACAACCTCGTGCTGGCGTGCATGCCCTGCAATGTGAGGAAGGGCAGCCGAATGCCCGACGAGGCCCACATGCCTTTGATCCGGAGACCCGTCAAGCCGACGTGGCTGCCGCAATTGGGCATGCGGGTGCCCACCAGTCAGCTTATCAGTTGGCAGCGGTTTGTCGACACGGCCTACTGGGACGTCGAGCTGCGCGAATAATCGCGCATCGCAGAGTGTCGCTTATGGACGAACCCAGGTTCGTGGAGGTTGCGCTTCCGCTTCCCGTCGATCATCCCTTCACGTATTCCGTTCCCGAGTCCCTCCGCGAACGCGTCGCCGTGGGAATGCGGGCGGTGGTCCCCGTGCTCAACCGCGCCGAGACGGGGTATATCGTGCGGCTCGCGAACGAGACGCACGTGCCGAACGTGCGTCCTCTCCGCGACCTCCCCGACGCGTCGCCGGTGCTGTCGCTCGAAATGATCGACCTCTGCACGTGGATCGCGGACTACTACTGCTGTTCGCTCGGGGAAGCCCTGCAATGCGCCGCCCCGGCAGGTCTCAAGATGCGCACTCTGATGCGATATACGCTGCTGACCGAGCAACTTGGTCCCGGGCGTTACTCGGAGCGGCAACGGAAGACCATCGCCGCGCTCTACCAGCGAGGCGCGCTGACGGAAAAACAGATCGCCGCGGCAACGGGTGAAACCGGTGTCGGCGGTACGCTCCAGACGCTCGTCGCGCGCAATATCCTCCGCGCAGATGCCGTGTCGCGGCGAACGGGGGCCTCGATGCGGACGGAGTTCCACGTGCGCTTGATCGAGGCGAGGATCCCGCCCACGGAAGAGCTTGCCGAGATGCAGCGAAAGTCGCCAAAGCAGGCGGCGGTGTACTTGGACCTGCTCCACGGCGAACCGGATCGCGCGGTCACCAGCCTCTATGCGAAGCACAGGGTAACGGCGCCGGTCATTGCAGCCTTGGTCAAGCGAGGCCTTGTCGAACGGCTCGAACGGGACCTGTTCCGGACCCCGGCTTATGAAGCGGACGCCCGCTCGCGGGAGAAACACGTCCTCAATCCGGATCAGGAGGCCGCGTTCGCGGCCATTGCGGACGTCGTCCGGCGCGGCGAGTTCAGAACGTTCCTGTTGCGCGGCGTGACGGGTTCGGGCAAGACCGAGGTGTATCTTCAGGTCATCGAATACGTGTTGGGGCTGGGCCGGAACGCGATCCTCCTGGTCCCGGAGATCTCGCTCACGCCGCAGACCGTGGGACGGTTCATCGCCCGGTTCCAGCAGGACGTGGCCGTCCTTCACAGCGGCCTCGGGCAGGGAGAGCGTTTCGACGAGTGGCGGCGCGCCCAACGCGGCGACGTCCGGATTGTAGTGGGCGCGCGGTCCGCGGTGTTCGCGCCGCTGGCGCGCCTCGGCATCATAATCGTCGATGAGGAACACGACACCTCGTATAAACAAAGCGACGCGCCGCGCTACCATGCGCGCGACGTGGCCGTCATGCGCGCGAAGATGGCCGGGGCCGTCGCCGTGCTCGGGTCGGCCACACCCTCCGTCGAGTCGTACTACAATACGGAGACCGGCAAGTTCGCGCGGCTCGAATTGCCGCGAAGGGCCACGCGCGGATCGTTGCCGCGGGTGCAGCTTGTGGACATGCGGGAGGAAACGCGCGAGACCGGCGGAGAAGTCATCCTGTCGCGCACGCTCGAGGAGGCCGTGCGAGAGCGCGTGGCCGCGGGTGAACAGGTAGTGTTGCTGTTGAACCGGCGCGGTTACTCGCCGTTTGTGCTCTGTCCAAAGTGCGGGTGGGTGGCCGAGTGCGCGAACTGCAACGTAAGCCTCACCTATCACGCGAGCGGCGCCTTTCTTAGTTGCCACTACTGCAACGCGCGCACGGACGTGCCCGGCGTATGCGGCAAATGCCAATTTCATCCGCTCCTTTTCCTCGGAACCGGAACGCAGAAGGCGGAAGACTTCCTGATGCGGGCCTTCCGCGACGCGCGGATCGCCCGCATGGATGCCGACACGACCGCGGGCAAAGGCGGGCACGCGAAGATCCTGGGCCGGTTCGCCGCGGGGGAGATAGACATCCTCGTCGGCACGCAGATGATTGCCAAAGGACATGACTACCCTGGCGTGACGCTCGTAGGCGTGCTGAACGCCGACACGAGTTTGACCCTGCCGGATTTCCGCGCCGCGGAAAACGCGTTCCAACTGCTGACCCAGGTCGCCGGGCGCGCCGGCCGAGGAGACCGCGCCGGCATCGTCATCATGCAGTCATACCGGCCTAACCACTATGCGATCCGGGCGGCCATGCATCATGATTACGAGGCATTCTACCGGCGCGAGATCGCTGAGCGCCGGAATACCGGGTATCCGCCTCTCCGCCGCATGATCAACTTCGGCATCGAGTCAGAAGATCCCCTGGTGGCGGAACGGAGCGCGATGCTGCTTCACCGTCTCGTGCGCGAGCAGGCGGCTTTGAAGGAGATCCGCGCGTCCGAGATCCTGGGACCGTCCCCGGCGGTCGTGCATCGCGTCAAGAAACGGTACCGTTGGAACCTGGCCGTGTTGTCGCGCAGCGCCAAACGGCTGAACGACCTTGCACGGGCCGCGCAAACCGCGTTTGCGGACGCCGCTTCCGCGGGCAGCGTGCAACTGAAGATCGATCCCGATCCTTACGGCGTCTTCTAGACACACCGTGCGTTGTCGTCCCGCGCGGGACCGCATGTTGCTTCTCCGAACGGTTTCCGGTTAGATTTCCAGACGCACGTTGGTTTTCGATGGAGGCGTCTTTGTCAAACAGGAAGGAGTCCGTGCAGTGAAAGCTATTGCGATATGCGGCAGCCCGCGCATTGAAGGAAACACCGAAATCCTGCTCAGGAAGGTGTTGGAGGTGCTCGAGGCCGGAGGCGTTCCGGGCGAACTCGTTCGTCTCGGCGAGAAGAAAATCGATCCGTGCACCGCGTGCGGCACGTGCGCGCGTCTCAAAGACAAGCAGTGCGCGAACAAGGGCGATGACTTCCACGGTGTGTTCGAGAAGATGCTCGACGCGGATATCATCGTGGTGGGTTCGCCGGTGTACTTTGGGTCGGCGACGCCGCAGATAATGTCGCTGCTGGATCGCGCGGGCTACATCTCTCGGTTCAACGGCCACCTGTTCTCGCGGAAGCTCGGCGGCCCCGTGGCGGTGGCGCGGCGCGCGGGCCAGAACTTCACGTACGCGCAACTGATGTATTGGTTCACGATCAACGACATGATCGTTGCGGGCTCGACGTATTGGAACGTCGCCTTCGGCACGAAGAAGGGCCAGGTCTCCGAGGACACCGAGGGCATGGAGACTGTTGCGCGCTTCGCCGAGAACCTTGCCTGGCTGGCAAAGAAGATTAGCGCGTAGCCCCGCGCCAAAGGGCGTGCAATGACGCGATTCAAGAACACCCTGCGGGACAAGCGGGACCGTGCAGGGGAGATCTTCAAGCGGCTGCGGAAGGCCTATCCCGGCGCGCGGTGTTCGCTTGGCCACAAGAACCCGCTCGAATTGCTCGTGGCCACCATCCTTGCGGCTCAGTGCACGGATGTGCGCGTCAACGTCGTCACCCGAACGCTGTTCAAGAAATACCGGAGGCCGCGGGACTACGTGTCGGCGCCGCGCGCGGAAATCGAGGCGGCCATCCGCACGTGCGGGTTCTTCCGTCAAAAGGCGAAGAGCATCGTCAATGCGTGCTCGCGAATCATCGAGACCTACGGCGGCGTTGTACCGAATACGATGGAAGACCTCCTCACCCTCGACGGCGTCGGACGCAAGACCGCGAATGTCCTGTTGTGTGAATGTTTCAATACCCCTGGCATCATCGTGGACACCCACTGCATACGGGTGAGCCGCAGGCTCGGCTTTACGCGCAACGAAGACCCCGCCAAGATCGAACAAGACCTGATGAAGATCTGGCCGCGCGAGGATTGGACGTTGAACTCGCATTGCCTGGTCTTTCACGGGAGAACCGTGTGCCGTGCGCGCAAACCCCAATGCGCGCAGTGCCCCATCAACGACCTGTGCCCGTATTACGCCGCGCGACGCAACGCTTGATGCAGCCCAATGTTGACTGCGGGGATCCAGGGAGATCCTGGAGCCGCCAGCTTCAACTCCTTCACCTCAGCAATGGTATGAAACCAGCCTGCTGAAAATGTCTATCATGGGTAAGGACTTCCTTAACCCCTTCAGACTCCATCATGAGAATCGAGGCGCAATCCGTGAGACTCCAGTTCTTGTCCGGGCGTTGCTTGTAGTGGCGAAGGGCATTTCGAAACAAACCGCTGGTCTGAGGAACAACTTGGCAGTCAGGACTGTCACAGAGACGCTCAACAAAGGCGCAAGCGGTGCTTCGGAGAAACTGTCCGCTCTCGGCAAAGTGGTTGAGTACTTCCGTAAGGACCATTTCGCTCGTCACGATGATCGTCGTGCCGAAGCCGGACGAGACCTGGACGGCGGTCTCGTGGAGCTCGTCTCGGGGGTTCAACAGCGCAATCCAGTACCCGCTGTCGGCAAAGGCGGCTCTCATTCGTCCCTCTTCGCGACGCCGTAGAGATAGTGATCCAGGTTCTTCGAGGCGTCCGTCGGCATCTTGTCCCATTCATCGGGAGGGACGGAGGCCCCCATTTCCACGGCAACCATCCAAATGGGCTTGCCCGTCTTTTCCGCATCCGACGGATTGAGTACGGCAACTTCCACTCTGGCTCCGTCGGGCAGCGGCACTGGGTCGTCCAGCACAACGATTCCGTTCTCGACGTGTCCTTGGTATGTCATATGGGTCTCCTCGTCGCACTTACCCTGGGATTATAACACTTGTTTCTGAGAAGAGCGCAATGACCCAGTGTCCTGAATTGGAGATCCAGGGATCCAGAGGGATCCGGGGACAGACTACGGAATAGCGAGACGAGAGAGATCCGGAACCACGCTCAGCAAAAGGCCATGCTTCCATAGATTGTCAGGCCATTCCGTAGTCCGGATCTCTCCTGATGCTCACTTCGGCATGGGTTGCACCTCGATGCTGTGGCTGAAGGAGACGGTCTGGCTGTGGGTTTCGCCCACACCTCGGCGGCGTGCCTCTCGGAAGGGCCGCGCCGACTCACACCGCTAGATCTCGGGCACGCGCCGCCAGGCGCCGCTGCGCTGGGACTCGAGCGCGGCTTCCATGACCGCCTGCGTTTTCGCGCCATCCATGATATCCGGCTTCGCTGGGGTTCCCTCGACTACGTGTTTGACGAAGTTGCAGATGCAATGCACGTGGAAGCGTTCCCATCCAATCGTGTTCTTGGGTCCCGGCAATGAGGCCGGCTTCGGATAGCGGGCCACGCACTCGATGGCCTTGAATCCGCGGTCGCCGCCGTACACGCCCTCGGGAAGCGAGCCGTCGTAGAACTCGAGGTAGTTCGGCTGCATGAGATTGAAGCGGATCGCGCCCTTGCTGCCGTGGGCCTCGACGCGAATCTCGTCCTGCACGCCCGTCGCGAGGCGGGAGGACTCGATCGTTCCAATGGAGCCGTTCTTAAGCCGGAACGAGATGACGGAAATGTCGTCGACCTCGACCGGCGCCTTTTTCGACGGGTCGTCTTTGAGCGGGCGCTCCTTGATGAACGTCCCGGCGAGGTGATTCACTTCGGCGAATTCGCCCAGGAGATGGCGCGTGAGATCTATTACGTGCGAACCCAGATCGAACAGCGCGCCGCCCTTGCCGCTCTTGGCGACCTCGAGCCGCCAGGTTATGGGCCGGTCCGGGCTGACGTATCCCGCGTGCAGGTAGCACACCCGAGCGGAGAAGACCTGCCCGAGCGCGCCGGCTTCAACGAGTTCCTTTGCGCGCAGCATTGCGGGAACGAACCGGTAGTTGAAGGTCATCTGCGTTATGCACTTTGGATGTGCGGCGGCGGCCGCCGCCATCTCCCGCGCCTCGGCCAAGTCCAGGCAAAGCGGCTTGTCCATGTACACGTGCTTGCCGTTACGCAGCGCGGCCAGCAACACATCCTTGTGAGCGTAGTTGGGGGCGCAGCAATCGATGATGTCGATATCGTCGCGGGCGCAGAGTTCGTGAAAATCAGTCGTGCCGAATTCGAAGCCCACTTCGTCGACGGCCCGTCTCCAACTCGGCTCAGTCTGCGTGGCAACGCCTGCAAGAATCACCTTCGCGGGCGGCGGATCGTAGTAGAAGCCGAGCGAGCGGTACGCGTGGCCGTGCACCTTGCCCATGAAGCCATGGCCCACGATTCCAACGCGCAGAGTGCGGAACATTTCGGTCGAACTCCCTTGATCCCCAAGAAAGGCAATGGGAATACAGAATTCAGAATTCAGAATAGCAGCGAGTTTCCAACCTGATCTGGGCGGCGTAAGCAGGCAAGATGCCTGCGCTACGACCCGCCGAACTGCGTTGGGGTTGGATCACTTTGCTTTTCGACGCGCGCGTGCGGCTTGGACAGTATTCTTCATGAGCATGGTGATCGTCATCGGGCCGACGCCGCCGGGGACGGGGCTGATGGCCTTGGCCTTCTTGCTGACGCTGTTGAAATCCACGTCGCCGACGAGGCGGTAGCCGCTCTTCTTGCTCGCGTCTTCAATGCGGTTGACGCCGACGTCGATCACCACCGCGCCCGGTTTGATCATCGACGCTTTGACGAACTCGGGCACGCCGATGGCCGCGACGAGGATATCCGCCTGTCGTGTAATGGAGGGAAGGTTGTCCGTTCTCGAATGACATACGGTAACGGTGGCATTCGCCCCTTCGGCCTTCTGCATCAGCATCGCCGCGATAGGTTTCCCGACGATGTTGGAGCGGCCCAAGACGACGACGTGTTTGCCGGACGGATTGTTGCCCGTCCGGACAAGAAGCTGCTGGCATCCGGCGGGCGTGCAGGGCAGGAACCCCGGTTCGCCGCTCAGCATCTTGCCGACGTTTATCGGGTGGAACCCATCGATGTCCTTCTCCGGATCAATCGCGAGCAGGACCTTGTGTTCGTCGATCTGTTTCGGGAGAGGCAGTTGAACCAGGATGCCATCGACTTTCGGATCGGCGTTCAGCTTGGCGATCAGGTTCAACAGGTGTTTCTCGGAACAAGTGGCGGGAAGCTCGAACGAGAACGATGCAATGCCCAGTTCCGCGCAGGACTTTTTCTTCCTGCCCACGTAGACCACGCTCGCGGCGTTCTCGCCCACGAGCACCACCGCCAGCCCGGGCACGATGCGCCGTTTCTTGAGCGCCGCAATTTCGCCCTTCAATTCCTCGCGAATCTCCTCAGCCACCTTGTTGCCGTCGATAACCTCTGCCATCTTCTTCATATTGTCTTTCCTCCTGCGTGGGAACCGGGGTGATGATATCCAAGTCGCCGTGCCCGTTCAAGAATGCCTGACGCGGCCTGCCGTACGCCGGCGTCTTAAGCAGAGAGGTTATCGCTTGTCCCCCGGATAGGCTTGCAGCAGCACGTGACTTATCTGTCCTGTTGCGTCCGCGGTCAGGCCAAGGCGTCCCCACCACTGGATCTCTCCAGTGATCCCGGCGCTGAGCCCGGACTGCGTCCATACCTCCGTCCGCTCCGGCTTGCCACAGGCCTGGATCACGGCGGCGAGATCCTTCATGCTGCCCGGGGCGAACGTCTCGACATGTTTCCCATCGAGTTTGCCCGACAACGCGATGTCACTACGCGGAAGTACGACGGTGCACACGAGCTTGTTGCGCGGCACGCCTTTCAGCATCTCGTCACTGCTGTTGGACATGCCCAGGGCCTTCTTGATTTTGGCTTTCATCGTTGTCCAGTCGCCCACTGCGGGACCTCCCACGCAGTCCTCCTGGGCATCGGTCGGCGCGTTGGACATATCTCTCGTTGGAGGCGAAAGGAACACGACAAAACGGAAAGTTGTTTCCCTGCTGCCTGTCGGCAAGAAGGTTGCCGCTTCGACGTACTGGTCCGGATCCGTCCCCGCGAAAGGCGTTTCCGATTCCCGGATTTCCGAAAGGCTTTCTTCGGAAGTTGTGCTTTCGTATCGCATATAGATCACGAGTGTTGCGGCGAGTGCCGCAACAACGGCAAGGATGATGACGGCAACGGTCGAGCGGGATGCCCGCGGTTTCGAGATGCTTGAGACACTTGAGCGGGAACGGCTCTCGGCCTTGTGCCCCGCCCTTTCCATTTCATGGAGCTTCTCGCGAAGCTTCGCGTCGAGCTTGGCCAAGAGCTGCCTCGCGACTTTCTCCTTGTGGCCGGCGAGTCGATCGCGAATTGCCTGCGCTTCCACTACCCGCTCCAACGCAACGAGACAAAGACCGCGCCCATACATCACGTGTTTGCTGTCGGGACACTCGTGAGCGATCCGATTAAACAACGCCAGCGCGTCGGCATAGTCGCCATCCTTGTAGAGATCCATCGCGATCTCATACTCGTGGTGGAGATCCTCCTTGACCATGCCTTTCCTCTCCCCAACACATGATGCCCAAAGAGAGAATAGCCCAATCGTTCCGGCAACACAAGTTCCCTTCTCCATCCCCGATCCGCATGTAAGGAGTCGAGTTTTCGCGTGGGAGGATGAGAAGCGGGT
>CAZPMT010000096.1:0-21302 GCA_964587655.1 uncultured Nitrospiraceae bacterium | reverse complement strand
CCCGCTTCTCATCCTCCCACGCGAAAACTCGACTCCTTACATGCGGATCGGGGTCGCCCAGTACGGGCTTGACGCGCGTGTCGTAGACGATGAACTCCTCGAAATCGCTCAGGATCGAGACGGGCAGCTTGGCGGTCCATGCGTAGCGTCGCAGTTGGTACGCGGGCGAGGGGTCTTCTCTGAGGTTGACGGAGGGCTTCTTCGCTTCGAGGAAAAAGATGCGGCGTCCGCCGAGGCGAAAAGAGTAGTCGGGGGCCTTGGCCGCGCCGCCAATCCTTATGCTGTCCTCGTGGACAACCTGTTTGAACTGTTCCGCGAAACCCAGGCGGTTGTGGATGTCCCAGCCCATGGCCTCGAACAGGGGATCGATGAATTCGTGACGTACCTGGGCCTCGTTGTATTCCGGCGATGTGTATGCGTCGCGGTGCGCGTCGAACCGTTCGACCAGGTCAAGTACCGTTTTCGGCGCTTCCATGGTGTTCCCCATCGTGACCGATCTTGCTGTGAGGCAAGAGAGAGAGCGCTTTGCCATACTTCCGGTATGCAGGAATATAGACCAGCCCGTATAACGGTTCAAGTGGCTTTCTGTAGTCTTTCTTAACCACCGTGCGCGGGGATTTCTGTATAGAGCTTGATGTGACTCGGGGAATTCCGCGAACCACGGAATACCCCCAGACCCGCCGAGTAACACCATATTCAATCCCTCCGGCGAGCCATTCACGAGCCACTCGGCCGTTCGTGACCAATGGGCGAACCCCGAAGGCGGTAACACAGCGCGCCAATCCCCGCCGCCTCACGCGCCATAATCTACGCATTATGCGCAAAAATCAAAGATTCGTAAATCAAACACCCCTTGTTTCCCAGAATCGCGCCCTGTCTGAAGGCCGAAACCCAAGACCCGGAACCCGACCCTTTCGCCCTTTCCCCTTTTGCCCTTTTCGCCTTTGTCCCTTGTCCTTTGCCCCTTTCCCCATCGACCACCATCCGCAATCACATGTCCGCCATCCACTTACCTACAGCCCTAAGCCTCCAGTCTACAGGCTGACAGCGGAACGTCGTGGGCTAATATATAGAGGGACTTGATCACGGGCGGCACGACGCACCGTTTCTTTCACGATCTTTAAGTCTCTGTGTCTTTGTGTGAGAGGAAATGGGAATGTAGAACTCAGAATGGCAACGGGGCACGAATCAGTGAAGCGGTCAGCAGGTCATTTCGGCTCTGATTCAGTAGGGGCCGGGTTATCGGCCGCTGTTGACTTCGATTTGCGCGGTTTGCGTTCGCGCTGCGTCAGAGCCACAAGCGCCGTCAGCCGCTCGTTCAACTCTTGCGCGCGCTGGAAGAGCCGTTCCGTCGGCGACAGTTCGTCGAGACCGACCAGTTCGCCTGAACTGCTCAGAAACAGGTCCGTGAGCTGGGCCTGTTGGTCTTTTGATCGACTTGTTTCGCCCACGAGTTGCATGACCTTCTCGATATTGTCGGCCATCTGGTCCAGCGTCCGCGACAACTCCTGGATCACGGCCAAATCGGCGTCCGCTTTCTCCCGTCGTTCTTCCTCGACGGCGACCGCTTCCGCCGCGGCGGACGCGGAAGCCGGTATCATTTCCATCGCCGGCAGTTCCACACTTTCCGGCTCGAGCACTTCTAAGGCCGGAATTCCCTCCTCGATCCGCCGCAACCGCGCGATGGTCTCCGTCCGCACTATGTCCACGAGCAACAGGTCCGCCGTGCAGCCTTCCCGCGCCGCCAGCGTCCTCACTATGTCCGCCAGCGAATGCGGTAGCACCTCGATCAGCGCGCCCGCTTGTTGCGCGCGTCCGCCGGCATGGATCTCCTCCGGATGCAAAGCGACTGCCGCGCAGCTTGGCCGCACCTCGGAACCGAGTCCCGGTACGCTCACCGACAACACGTCGCCCGACGGCGACAACGCCGCGACGTCCCAGCCCTCTTTGCACCGCTTCACCACCGCCGCATACAACCGGATCGACCTGCGCACCACCTCAGAGAACGTGTCCGCGGCCTCCATCCCCAACAGCCGGTCGATCCGCTCCTCGTCCGCGCGGCTCAAGCGTATCTCGATGGACTTCTCCGTCTTCGACCGCCGTGATCCCTCGCCGCCTTCCGCTTTCCCTTTTCGGCCCCGCGAGAACGCCGCATCCAGCACCTCGGCCCGGTCGGCCGTCCCCTCGCGGAGATACACGACACGGAAACCGGCCCGCTTGTTGTTCCACACTTGGTCAAAGAGCGTCAGCGCGCCCCGTATGACATTGCTCTTCGACGTGTGGCTCGTCACTTTCAGCATGTCATCCAGGGCCTTGTCATCTTCAGGGAAAAAACGAAGCCGAAGCCGTCTTGACGGGGCGTTGTCCATGAGCCGACCTCCTCAGTTTCGCAAAGGCGTCCGCGCGTCTATGGTGTGTCTATGCTCCCACACAATATGGCGGTAAGTCAAGCGAATTCTTGCAATGAAGCCCCGGCGAATCGTCGCGCGCATATGTACAAACCAACATAGCGCCATTCGGCGTCGGAACAGAAACGGCTACTCGGTTTTGCCGCCGAGTTTCGGCAGAGGGCGGTTGCCGAGCAAGATGAGTTTCTTGGTTCCGTACGGACCAAGCAGAGGCGTAATGAACTTGTCGTCCAACGGAGGCGAAAAGCTTTGGAGCCATTCCTTCGGCAACACACAGTAATAAGGATCGGAACCATCGAGTCGCGCACGCACGGTCTCTTCTTCCCTGACTTCCGGCACCTTCACCGCGGCGTAGAATGCGAATGCGGGGTAGACCTTCGCCGCCTCGACGCGATATCCCGCGCGCACGAGTTGCCCGCTGAGGGTTGCTATGGGCTTGAACGATCGCTGCCCGGTGTAACGGTAATTCTGACTGAAGGTCCAAAGCATGACCACGCACAACGCCATGACGGATATCGCCGCGAGACGCCGTTCGGCATGCTTCAGGCCGTAGAGGGCGGATGCAATGGCCAGCACGGCAAGCAAGCTTGCCTCCGCATCGAGCCGCGCCGCGCCCTCGCGCGTCGTTCTGAAGGTGAGCACCAGGAATACGACGGCAAGCAGCGCCAGGAGCCACGGCGTGAAATCCCGCCACCACGCGCACCAACGGGCCGTCCACCCGGCGGTGTCATCGATCTGTTTCCCGATCGCCATCACGAGCAGCGGCAAACCTGGCATGATGTATTCGTATTCTTTGCCTGCAATCAGAGAGAAGACGAGCACGCTCAACCAACCCGAGAACAGGCAACGCTGATACGCGGGGCCTTGAAGCTTCCAGCGCGAAGACACCTGGCATGGCAGCAGCAGACTCCACGGCGCCGCCATGCCAATCAGCCCCAGCAGGTAGTAGAACGGCGAACCGCTGTTGATGCGCGTCGCCATATGCGTGCGTTCGAGCGATTCGGTGCGGATCAGCGTTTCGATATACGGCCATCCCTTACGCATCAGCACCGCGATGCCCCACGGCGCAGCCAAGGCAATACCGATGGCCATCACGCAGAGGAACACAGCCAGCGCACGCCCTCTTACAGGCCCGCTGTGCCGCCACGCAAAGAAGATCCACAGGGCAGCGGTGAGCAGTAGCGCAACTGGAACGCTTACGGGTTTCACGAGGGCCGGCGCCGCCAGTTCCAAGAGCCACAGCGCCACGCCGATACCGAAAGTGACGCCCGTCCAAGCAAGCACGTTTCGGATCCATTCGTCCCGATCAGGGCTTGATACGACCATAAAGGCGATCCACGCGGGCGTGAGAAAAAGAAAAGGGACTGGACCTTTCAAGAGGATAGCCGCTCCAAGGGCGATACCGGACAGAAGAGCAAACGCAGTCCTGCTCCGCACGTTTGGCGCGTCGCACGCTTTCCAGAAAGCGATGACGGCGAGGAACGTTGCCAGCGTCAGGGGCGTGTCAAGTTCGGCGTACCGGCCGCGGTCAACAAGGTACGGGCACGTCATCAGCGCGAGCGCTCCCCATCGCGCGGCGGATTCGCCCATTGCGCGCCGCCCGTAGAGATAGACGGCGACTACCAACACTACAAACGAGATCGCCGTAGGAATCCGCGCGGTGACGGGAGAGATAACGCCCGTCAGTGCGTAGACGCCTGCGATCATCCAGTAGATTAGAGGCGGCTTCTTGAGATAGTCGTCTTCGTTGATCGTCGGAATGATGAAGTCGCCACTGCGCAGCATCTCCGCGGGAGGCGCGGCGCGCTGGCCCTCGTTGTCATCCACGACGTCCCTGCGCCCGATCTCGAAGAACGCGGTGAAGAATGCGAGGCCCAATAGGATCCACGCGAAATGCCGAGCGGAAATTCCGGACAAACGATGAGACCTTTCTTAGATCCGAAACGACGCGCAACGCCCCTTAGAGCCGAGCCGCCATCCAATCACATATGCCGGCGAGAACGGCCCTCTTGTCGAGATCGTTCCATAGCTCGTGGTAGCCGCCATCGTAAATCTTCAACGATTTATCCTTTGACCCGCACTGTTCGTGAAGCAGTATGCTTCCCGCGTTTGGCACGATCCTATCGTCGCCGCCGTGGATAATGTAAACCGGCGCGGTAATGCGTTGAAAGCCCGCGCGGGCGCGGGCGATCGCGCTGTTGAACTGCGCCCCGGTACGCGCGTGGACGAACCCGTGATAAGCGAGCGGGTCCTTGCCGGCCTCCTCGACGATCTTCGGGTCGCGCGAGATGCAGGTGTTGTCAACGCGCGAGACCGGCATCCACGGCGTCAGCGTACCGAGGACTCCGGCTATTTTGAGCAGGAATGCGGGCACGTCATCATTTATTGCGAGGAAAGGGCTGCTGAAGATCAGGCCGCGCGCATCGATCTTTCGCGTCTCCACATACGAGGCAAGCGCCAGGCCGCCCATGCTGTGTCCCATGAAGAACCACGGCAGGCCGGAGATGCGCGGGCGGATGTGTTCGAGAAACGTGTCCACGTCCTTCAGCAATACGTCAAAGTCATGAATATACGCGCGCTTG
Source organism: uncultured Nitrospiraceae bacterium (assembly GCA_964587655.1). GTDB lineage: Bacteria > Hydrogenedentota > Hydrogenedentia > Hydrogenedentales > SLHB01 > CAZPMT01. The sequence continues at coordinate 16,312 of CAZPMT010000096.1, read as the reverse complement.
CCCGGCGACCGGCCATAGCCCCTCTGATCGTAGGTATGAACAGAGAAACCGGACTGGTTGAAGATCTGCGCCATCTCCGCGTAACGGCTGCAGTGCTCACCGTAGCCGTGGAGGTGAACGACGCGGGCGCGCACGGGCCCGTCGGGCGCCCAACCCCGCTCATAGAAATCCAGGCCATCGTGCGATTTGAACGTGCCTTCGTAGTTCATGGATGAGGGCTCCCTTTGCCCGAATACACGGCCGCGGAGCTTTCCTCCGCGTTGAAAGTAAACTTACCACAAGTGAGCGCTTCGTCAAAAGCCCGTCGCGTGAGGCAGACTCGGACTACAGGCCGGATTGCTGTCTGAACCACGCCACGAAACGGCTGATGCCCTCATCCATGGTGAACCGCGGGTTGTAGCCGAGCGCTTCGCGGGCATGATCGATGTCGGCGCAGGTGATCTCAACGTCTCCGGGCTGGTTGGGCTCCTGCTCGATCCTCGCGGGCTTGCCGCAATGCTTCGAGACCAAATCGATGAGTTCGCGGAGGCTTGTGGTGTGGTGTTCTCCGAGGTTGAAGATCTCGTAGCGAAAGGGCCGGTCCACGCAGCGTATCACGCCATCGATGATGTCGTCGATATACGTGTAATCGCGCCGCGTCGAGCCGTCGCCGAACATGGAGACCGGCTTTCCGTCGAGGATGGCCTTCGCGAACATGTGGATGGCCATGTCGGGACGCTGACGCGGTCCGTACACAGTGAAGAAACGCAACATGGTGACGTTCAGGCCGTACACGTGGCTGTAAACGTGGCCCTGCAATTCGTTCATGCGTTTCGTTGCCGCATAAGGACTGATAGGTCGGTGGACCGGGTTGTCTTCCTTGAATGGGACTTCCGTGCAGCCTCCGTAGACGGACGAACTCGAAGCAAACACGAGATGCGATGGACGGAAGTCACGGCACGCGTCGAGAATGTGCTGCCCGCCGACGACGTTAACGCGATGGTAAAGGTTGGGATCCTTGAGTGACGGCCGCACGCCCGCGCGGGCCGCAAGATGGACCACCACGTCCAAACGCTCCCGCTCGAAGACCTCACGGAGACCGGCCTCGTCGCAGATATCCGCCTCGTACAACTTGAAGCGGTCGTTGCGGAGCGCCACGGAGAGGTTCCGGCGCTTGACGGCCGGGTCGTAGTAGTCGTTGAAATCATCCAACCCCGCGACGCGGTCGCCGCGCTCGAGCAGACGCTCGACAAGATGCGAACCGATGAATCCGGCCGCGCCCGTAACCAGTATCCGCTTCATTCATTATCCTTCATGAGATACTGGAGCAACTTCCCGCCCTCGCCAAAGTCGGGTATCATAATATCCGAGCCGGCCTTGATCAGCCGCTCGCGTTTCCGTTCGTCCCAGCCGTGGCCGGCGACTTCGTCGGAGGCGACTCCGACGGTGATGCAACCGTTCTCCTTGCCGTTGCGGATCTCGACGGGTCCGTCACCGACGACCATCACTTGCGATCCGTGCAGATCGTGCGTGGCGATGATCTCCTTGAGCACCTTTTCCTTCGAGTACTCCTCGACGGATCGCACGGCGCCCCAGATCTCGTTGAAGTACGGGGCCGCGCCAACGACGGAGGCCTCGTTACGGACGTCATCGCGATCCGTGCCGCTGAAAACGTACAAAGTCACGCCGCGCTCGCGCAGCATCCTCACGAAATCCAGCGCACCGCGAAGCGTGACCTGCTCGATGGTGAGTTCGTCTGTGCGCAGCTTGCGTATGCGCTCGTTCACGGGGACCATAAGGCGGTCATTGTAAATATCCTTGTAGCCGTATGGGTCGAGGATCCTATCCTCGGGAACAAGGCCGTGTTTGCGCACCATCTTCTCGAGCACCTGCATCTGGAAGATCGTCTGAATGCCCGTGGTCTCGTCGATAACCCTGCGGACCTCATCGACGATCTCCTTCGTAGGCTCCGTGCCGCCGCAGATCATCTCGATCATGACGGGCGCCATGATGCTCTGCCACCCCTCGCGAAGAATGCTCACGGTGCCGTCAAAATCGAAGAGCGCGTGTTTGATCCGTCCGCGCTCGACGTCATTGATGATCTCGATCTGTGTTTCCGGGACGTACTTCCTCATGGGTATGTCATTCTCCTTCAAAGCTGACCAGCGAATGGACCGAAAGCCCCGCCAGTTTCTCGCGCCCTTTCAGGAAGGGCAACTCGACCACAAACGCCACCTCGACGATTTCGGCGCCGAGTTTCCGCACGAGCGCCGCCATTGCGGCCATGGTGCCGCCCGTGGCCAGCAGATCGTCAACAAGAAGGACGCGATCTCCGGTCTTGAGCGCATCCACGTGAATTTCCACCTTGTCGGCGCCGTACTCCAAGTCGAACTCCTGCGAGAGCGTTTCGGCGGGCAGCTTGCCTTTCTTGCGGACGGGGATGAAGGGGAGGCCCATGGCATATGCGAGTGCGCCGCCGAAAATGAAGCCGCGCGCCTCCGCCCCGACCACCGCGGTGAGCCGCATGTCCGCGTAACGCGCTTTCCACCCGTCGATTATCTCACGGAACGCGGGACCGTTCTTGAGGATCGTCGTGACGTCCTTGAACTGGATGCCCGGCTTGGGGAAATCGGGCACGTTCCTGATCAGCGATGCAAGGTCCATCAAGTTATGCTCCCCAACGACCTACGGTTTGAAATCATCCAAGTGTTCCGAGACAAACCCGCGGAGGCGCTTCATTGCGTCTTTCTCGATCTGCCTGATTCGCTCGCGTGTCAGGCTGAACTCGCGCCCGGTCTCCTCGAGCGTATGCGCCCTGCCGTCCATGAGTCCGTAACGATAGCGCAGGATGTTCGCTTCGCGCGGTGTGAGCTGCGTCATGAGCTCTTCCATCTGCTGGTCGAGTTCGAACTGGACGATGGCCTTGTCGGTGCGCAGCAGTTCGGAGGACTCCGGCACGCCGCGTCCCTCGTCCAGGTCCGTGCTGTCCATGTTGTCTAGCGGCGAGACGTCCTCGACGAACTCGCGAAGGCGGCGCGCCTCGGCCACCTTGATCCCCATTTCCTCGGCCACCTCTTCCGGATCGGGGCGCTTGCCGGTTCGAATGTAGAGATCTTCCGAGGTCTTCTTGTACCGCGCGACGTTATCGGTGACGTACACCGGAATGCGGACAGTCCGCCCGTAGTTTGAAAGGGATCTCGTTACGGCCTGACGGATCCACCACGTTGCGTACGTCGAGAACTTGCAGCCGCGCGTGGGGTCGTACCTGGTTACGGCCTTCATGAGTCCCAGATTGCCCTCTTCGATAAGGTCGAGGAGGGGCAGCCCGTAGTAAAGGTACTTCTTGGCAATACTCACCACAAGGCGCAGGTTCGACACAATGAGCTTATGCCGCGCCTCCGCGTCGCCTTTGCGGACGCGCTTGGCGAGACGGATCTCCTCGGACGTCGAGAGCAGGGCGATCTTCGAGATCTCGCCCAGGTAAGTGCTCAGTCCTGTTTCTCGTGGGTCGAACACGGCGCTACCTCATCAGGAATTTTGGCGCGGCAAGATGGCGCTGGATCTTTGCCGCTGCGTTTGTGCTCACCCGATCCAGGAAACCCCAGAGGGATATTGAGGGGCCAATCGCGCGTATCACGCGTGGCTCGCCGGCCAGCTCGGCCAGATTCGCGGCATAGTGCACCGCGGCGTCCAGATCGCCGAGTTCGTCCACCAGACCCGCATCGAGCGCCTGTCGCCCGGTGAAAACGCGTCCGTCGGCGATGGCCCGCACCTGGTCCGTGCTCATATGCCGCGACGTGCCGACCGTCTCCACGAAAAACCGTTGAAAATCATTGATGACGTTCTGCATATGCTCGCGCTCGCGGTCCGTGAGCGGTTCCGCGATTGAACCCAACGCTTTGAACTCGCCGCTGGCCACCGTTTCAAACTTGATGCCAAGTTTCTCGAGCAGGTCCCGCGCGGAAGAAAACTCGACCAACACGCCGATGCTACCCGTGAGCGAGCTTTGGTTGGCGAAGATGCGGTCGGCGGCAAGACACACGAAATAGCCTCCAGAAGCGGACGTGGCGCCCATGGACGCCACGACGGGCATGCCGTCGCGTTTCGCGCGCTGCAAAGCGTTATAGATCTCTTCGACCACGGCGATGACCCCGCCCGGACTGTCCACGCGAACCACGATTGCCATCGTGTCGGGGTTGTCGGTGAGTTGTTCGAGTTGATCGAGCACTGGGCGCTCGTCCGCGATTTCGCCGTAGACTTCGAGCACGCCAACGCCCGGGCCGAACTCGACGTACGAACCGTGCCGCCCCAGGTGGAAGGCCACGACCACCAGCAGCGCGGTCCCAAGGAGCACAAGGGCAAGACCCGCGAACATGGAACACCCGCACCCCTTCCGCTTATCGCTGTTCGACATCCGACACTCCTCTAACTCAAGTGGATGCATTCTAGCGGAGGCGGCGGGAACGTTCAACGTTCATCCGGCTACCCGGAAAAGTTGCCGCGCAGAATGGCCAGGATGCGATCTAGACGGTGAACGTACGTGTGCTCATTGAGAATGCGTTCACGCGCGCGACGGGCGATCTCGCGCCGGACCGCCGGGCGCTCACGATACCAACGGAAACGTTCGACGCAGTCGTCCGCGGAATGGTAACAGGCCGTTTCCGTTTCGACGTCGAAAAGGTCCCGCAGGGCGGGCTGCGCGTCCGTAAGCAGGAAGCCGCCTGCGGCGGGACAGTCGAAAACACGCTGGTTCACGGCGGTGGGCATCTGGAGGCTCGTGGTATTCAAGTTGACCTCGCAACCCCTAAAGAACGCGGGCAGTTCGTGCCGGTAGTTGATCGGCCCGTCAAACGCAGGTCCCGCGCCATCGGTATAGAGTCGAGGCCACGCGCCGTCGCCGTGCACGTGAATGCCCTCCGGCGCGAGCCGCCGGATCCACTCTCGACGGAGCCGGTGCGTGCCCTCCATGAAGAAGACCATTTCCGCGTGACGCCGATCATGTTCGTCCATGCGGGCGAACAGCTCGGACGGCAGAAAGGTATCGATGCCCGCAATGAAGCTCTCGCGCGTGACGCGGCCCTGCGCGAAGGCGTAACGCACCGCCTCGGCGATCTCGGGGCGCCGTTCAAGCCAATTCCACTCCTCTTGCGCGGGATCGAACATCGAATTGCCCACGAACGTCGGGGGAAGATTCCAGGCTTCCGCCGGTTCCGCGTCGAACAGGGAAGTGTCCGCCGCCAAAGGCATCCATTCAACAATGGGAAACCCGGCACTCAAGAGATACGGGGCATACGCGGCGTCCCAGGTGAGCGCGACGGCCAGTGATGAAGCGTACAGCGAGCGCCCCATGACTATGGTTCGTGGATTGTCGACAAACCAGGTTACGTACGGCAGGCGCAGATCTTCGAACAGACGCGCGAAAAGCCCGCCTTCATCCATGGCGCCGAGATTGACGGTCAAGATGAAGTCGGGCCGGAAAGACATCAGCGTCTCGAGCAGGACAGCGACCGACTCCCGCGGGAGTGTCCCAACTACCGTTACCGGCACGGTCCGGACCTCCCATCCCATCCGACGCGCCGCGTCCGTGCAGGCCGTATCAAGCCAATACCGGCCTTCCAACACCAGCATGCGAGGCGCGCCTTCCGCGAACTTGCCGTACGACATATGCTCGCGAACACGCGGCGAAATCTTCAGCCTGGGGAGATACACGTCAGTCATAAAGAGTGGAACCGGTCTGTCACCATCCTCATTGTCCTCGCCCAATCATAGCGTATCTCGCCTCAGAATACCCCAGGCAGGCTTGACTTGCCGTAGCGAGATAGTTAATGATGAATGAAGTCTCAGGGTCCGGCGTATGACGGCGGTCGAAGAGAAAGACGGCCGGGTGTTGTTGCGGCTGCGCGTTCAGCCGAGGGCTTCGCGCAATGCTCTCCTCCGGGAACCCGATGGACGGATACGCGTGGCGCTGATGGCGCCGCCCGTGGAAGGAGCCGCCAATAAGGCCCTGGCCGAGTTCATTGCCAAGGTACTGGGGGTTCCTAGAGGCGCGGTCGTTCTGGCAGCGGGGGAGAGGTCCCGCGATAAGACCCTGGCCATTTCGGGCATTATGCGTCAAGACGTGATCTCGAAGCTCGAACAGCTTTGAATTCTCCCGGAGAGGATATCGAATGACGGAACTTAGAAGAAAGATCGAGGAAGCCGCAGCCAGAATCCGTGGCGCGTCTTGTCTCAATCCGTCCGTCGGCATCATTCTGGGGACGGGTCTTGGTTCCCTCGTGGACCGTATCGAGCCGGTCGCGCGGCTATCCTACGACGACATTCCCCATTTCCCGAGGGCAACCGTTGACACGCATGCGGGCGAACTCGTCCTGGGCACACTTGCCAGGAAGCCGGTCGCGGTCTTTTCCGGACGCGCCCATGTGTACGAAGGCTACTCGATGGAGCAGATCACCTTCCCGGTTCGCGTGGCCAAGGCGCTTGGCGTCAACGCGCTGATCCTTTCGAACGCCGCGGGAGGGCTGAACCCGCAGTTTGCCGCGGGCGACCTCATGGTCATCACGGACCACATCAACTTCATGGGAGATAATCCGCTCATCGGGCCTAACGACGAAGCACTCGGACCGCGTTTCCCCGACATGAGCGAACCCTATACGAAACCCCTTATTGAACTGGCAGAGCGGGTTGCTCTTGCCAGAGGCATCAAGTTGCAGCGCGGCGTCTACCTGGCCTGTCCCGGACCCAGCCTCGAGTCGCGCGCGGAATACCGTTTCATGCGAATGATCGGCGCCGACGCCGTCGGAATGAGCACGGCGCCGGAGGTCATTGTGGCGATCCATGCCGGACTCAAGGTCTTGGCCTTTTCGGCCATCACAGACGAGTGCCTTCCGGACGCGCTTCAGTCGGCGGATATGGCGAAGATCCTGAAGACGGCCGCGGAGATTGAGCCTCGGATGACGGAGATAGTGACTGGCTGCGTGGAACAAATGGACGGCTAGAGGTATGGAATGGACAGTAGATCCGTGTCCCAACCCACTCGGAACTTGCAAAACTGAAAAAACCTTGTATGATGTGCGTTGGGATAGTTGAGCGATTGGTGTAGTTGATTCATAATCCGGGCGTCATTCACGGAAGGAGGCAACATGTTCGTCAAGATCGTTCGCGGTGTATTCATAATTGCCTGCATCATAATGGGTGTTACCTGGGCGCGCTATATTGTCCAAGAGACAGGCGCCACGTCGACCGTCCTGCCGCACGAGTTGCCTTGGACCATCTTCGGAGGCTCAATAGGGTTCCTCGTATCCGTACTTGTCCTTGTCATACTCAGCTTTATAACGCAAGAGCTCTTCGAGAAGATATCGCCGGTAATCGTCGCGATTGTTCTCGCCATGCTGATGGGGTATGCGCTTGGACAGTACATCCTGATGTGGGTCCCCACGGTCGACGCCAATGTCAAAGTATTCCTTATCGCGACGTTCGTGCTGCTGTTTGGGTTCATGGGAATCTCACTCGGTTTGACGCGCGCGTCGAAGTGGGAATCCCTTATGAAGGCCGTGCACAAGCGTCAAGTGCCGCATGGCAGCCCGAAAGTCGTCGACACCAGCGTGATCATCGACGGCCGCATTCTCGATATTTGCGATACCGGGTTCCTCGACGGTACGCTGATAGTGCCCCGATTCGTTCTGCGCGAGCTTCAGAATATCGCCGACTCGCCGGACGTGTTGCGTCGCGCCAAGGGCCGCCGCGGTCTTGACATCATCAAAGCGATTCAGGAGAAGGTCAATAAGGTCTTCGTGATGGTCGTCGAAGACGATTTCCCTGGAATACGCGAGGTCGATGCGAAGTTGCTCAAGCTGTCTCTCGAATACGGCGCGAAGATCATCACCAACGACTACAACCTGAACAAAGTGGCGCAAATTGAAGGCGTGCCCGTGCTGAATATCAACGACCTTGCGAACGCCATTAAACCGGCGGTCCTGCCTGACGAACACATGCAGGTCAAGATCATCAAGGAAGGAAAAGAAGCCTTCCAGGGTGTCGGCTACCTCGATGACGGCACGATGGTCGTTATTGACGGCGGCAAAGAGTACATCGGCAAGAACGTGTCCGTGATCGTTACAAGCGTGCTGCAAACCGCCGCGGGACGCATGATCTTCGGCAAGATGAGCGGCATCCTTCCGTGAGTGCAAACGGCGGGGCCAGATGCCGCCTGCTGATCCCGGCGGCCGGACTGGGCCGGCGAATGGAAGGCGACGGTCCCAAGGCGCTGATCGGAGTGGGGGGGAGGCCCCTCCTGGTTCAGACCCTCCGGCGCTTCCAACCCCTGGGCTTGGTCGAGTCCGCGATCATCGTCGTGCCTCCGGGGCACGAGCCCGCTTTTGAATCCGCCTTGAACGACTTTTTTCCCGGTGTGCGGTTTTCGTTTGTGCAAGGCGGCACGGAACGTCAGATATCCGTCGCCAACGCTCTGGCATGCTTGGGCGCCGACACCGATATCGTCGTCGTCCACGATGCGGCGCGTCCATTCGTGAGTGAGGAATCCATACGCGCCTCGATCTGCGCGGCGCGCGAGTGCGGCGCGGCCACGGTCGCCATTCCCAGCGTGGATACGATTCTCCAAGGCGACAGCGAAGGTTATCTGATTGACACGCCCGACCGCAGGTTCCTGTGGATGTGCCAGACCCCCCAGACCTTTCAGGTCTCGGTAATTCGTGCGGCCCACGAGGCCGCGCGGCGGGATGGCTTCCTGGGAACCGACGACGCCTCCCTCGTTCGCCGCATGGGAGGGAAGGTCAAACTCGTGATGGGGAGCCCGGTCAACTTCAAAGTCACTACGCCGGCCGATCTCATCATGGCGGAATACGTGCTCAAGGAGGGATTGGCATGAATCGCATCGGCATGGGCTATGACCTGCACCGGCTCGTTGAAGGCCGCCGCCTTGTCCTCGGTGGCGTCGAGATTCCGCATCAGAAAGGCTTGAGCGGTCACTCGGACGCCGATGCGCTGACGCATGCCGTCATTGACGCGCTGCTTGGCGCCGCCGGGTTGGGCAACATCGGACAGCACTTCCCCGATACCGATCCCCGTTACAAAGATGCGGATAGCATGGTCTTGCTGGAGGAAACGTTCCGGCGGGTTCGCGAGGCCGGATACGATCTCGTGAATCTCGACAGTTGCATCGTCGCGCAGGAGCCGCGGCTCAATCCACATCTGGATGCGATGCGCGAAAGAATCGCTCTGGCGCTTGGCGTCGAACCCTCGCGCATTTCCGTCAAGGCCAAGACCAACGAGTCCGTAGGGCCGGAGGGGCGGGGCGAAGCGATAAGCGCGCAAGCCGTGGTGTTGCTCGAGAAGATGTAGGATAACGTCACGTGAACAGGCGCCAGAGGAAGCCAGGTGCGCAAGAAAGAGCGACTTGATATCCTCGTCCAGCGCCAGGCGGGACTGACCTGCGCCAAAGCGCAAGGCCTCATCCTTGCCGGCAGCGTATTTGGCCCCAAAGGCGAGATGCTCGACAAGCCCGGGCTGCGCCTTCCCGAAGAGACCCAACTCGATATTCGTGAAGAGCCGCGCTACGTAAGCCGTGGCGGACTGAAACTCGAAGCAGCCCTCGACCATTTCCGAATCGATGTCGCGGGCGTCACCGCAATCGACGTCGGCGCTTCCACGGGGGGCTTTACGGACTGTCTGCTGGAACGGGGCGCGGCCCGCGTCTACGCCGTCGGGGTCGGCTACGGCCAGCTCGCGTGGAAACTGCGCCAGGACCCCCGCGTCGTTGTCCTGGAACGTACCAATATCCGGAACTTGACACCTGACCGCGTCCCCGGTCCGGCGGTGTTCTTCACGGCTGACTGCTCCTTCATCTCACTGCAGCTTGTGCTTCCCGCGCTAAAAGTGTGCCTTGCCCCGAACTCCCGGGGGATCGCGTTGATCAAACCGCAGTTCGAGGCGGAAAAAGAGCTGGTAGGGAAGGGCGGGGTCATACGCGACGCCGAAGTCCACAGACGTGTAGTCGAGGAGGTCCTGCGCGCCGCCGAGGGACTGGGATTTTCAAATCTCGGTGTGTTACCCTCTCCCTTGCTCGGTCCGGCGGGCAACCGCGAGTTCCTTGCGTACCTGGTTTTGGAGAAATGACCCCATGAGATCCTATATGAAGAGTCGTCAAAGCACTTGACCCGTGGGGCATACTGTCAGTCTGCCCGACTCTTCGTACACGCTCAAAGAGATGATTAGGCTCCATGCTTGAAACGCTGCACATTCAGAACTACGCGCTTATCGACGACCTCGAGATCGATCTTGGAGGCGGTTTCAACGCCCTGACCGGCGAGACCGGCGCGGGGAAATCCATCATTGTCGGCGCGCTGAATCTCGTGCTCGGCGGGCGCGCCTCGAACGAACTCCTCCGCGACGCCGCGAAGCCGGCGAAGATCGACGCGATATTTCGAGTGACGAAGCCGTCGCGCCGCCTGGCCGGACTGCTCAAGGAGTATGAGATCCCCGTGCAAGACCACGAAATCATTATCTCTCGCGCCCTCACCCCGGAGGGACGCAGCCGCGGTTATGTCTGCGGAAGTCTGGCTCCGATATCGTTGCTCGCCGAGATCGGCGACGAACTTGTCGATCTCCACGGACAACACGAGCACCAATCGCTGCTGAAACCGGAGCGGCAGTTGGATCTGCTCGACGCCTTCGCCGGCATCGAGGAACTCGCTAACGAAGTGGGGGAGAGGGTGGCCACCCTCCGGGACTTGGCCAAGACCATCGCCGAACTCGAGTCGGACGACCGTGAGCGCGCCCGTCGGATGGAGTTCCTTCGACACGAGGTGGCCGAGATCAATGCCGCGGGCCTGCGCGCGGGCGAAGAGGAGGAACTCAAGGCGCGACGCAATCTGATCGCGAACGCCGAACGCATCTTCTCGCTGGCCTCTGACGCGCGCAACGCGCTGTATGAGGCCGAGGAAGGTTCCGCCATCCTCTCGATCGATGCCGCATCGAGAGACGTGGGCGAACTGGCGCAGATCGACGCGAGGTTTCAGCCTCTCCTCACCCAACTGGTGGCCGTCCGCGCGGAAGTGGAGGAGATCGCCGACGAACTACGGGCCTACGCCGACCGCGTCGAGTTCGATCCCAAGGAGCTCGATAGTCTCAGCGAGCGCCTGGCGGCAATCAGCGATCTGAAACGCAAGTATGGCCGTTCCATCGAGGAAATCGTCGAGTATCGGGATCGGGCGTTGGCTGAACTCGAAGCGTACGATTCCCGCGATCAGCGGCTGGCGGACCTCCAGACACAACACAAGCGACTCCTTGCCGAAACAAAGGACATGGCCGCGAATCTCTCGCAGAAACGCAAGGCCGCCGCCCGCAAGCTCGACAAGCTCATCACTTCGACCCTCCAGGAGCTAGGCATGAAAGGAGGACATTTCGAAACCGCCTTTGAAGCCGCCGAACTCGCCTTGACCGGCACGGATCGAGTCGAGTTCATGCTTTCGGCGAATCCCGGCGAGAAGCTCAAGCCGTTGCGGCAGGTAGCATCAGGGGGCGAGATAAGCAGGATTATGCTGGCGCTGAAAGTTGTCTTTGCCGGGGCCGACCGGATTCCAACCCTTGTCTTTGATGAGATCGACGCCGGCGTGGGGGGGGCCATCGCCCGCAACGTCGCCCGAAAACTCAGGGAGCTCTCCGGTTCTCACCAGACCATATGCATTACCCACATCGCCCAGATCGCGGCCACCGCGCAACGTCATTACAGCGTCGTTAAAACCGCGCGGAAGGGCAGAAACGTAACGGAAGTCGTCGAGATAGTGAACCAGGCGCGCATCGAGGAGATTGCGCGGCTTCTGGATGGTTCGGTTTCGGATGTGAGCATGAAACACGCGCGCGCGCTGCTGAAGGAAATGGAAACGAATATACCGAGTGAAGGGTAGTCTGGAGAAGCAATCTATGGAATTGCCACGCATCAAAATCGGTGTAATGGGTTCCGCTGGCGGGGAAATGTCCGCGGAGCTCTTGGAGAAGTGCGGCGAACTGGGCCGCGCAATCGCGGACGAGGGATGTGTGATTCTCACGGGCGGTTGTCCGGGCCTGCCTCATGCCGCCGTGATCGGATGCAAAGAACGCGGGGGACTCACCATCGGCGTATCGCCGGGACTCAGCATCGACGAACACGTCAACCGCTACCGGAGTCCAACCGACCACATCGACGTCATGATCTACACCGGCAGCGGCCTGATGGGACGTGAAGTGGTCGGCGTGAGGAGTTGCGACATCGTGATCATCGTCGCGGGACGCTCCGGGACGCTCGGAGAGTTCGCCATTGCATATGACGAAGGCAGGCCAATCGGCGTGCTGACCGGAACCGGCGGCGTCGCCGACCATATCGACGATTTCCTCGCGGTCATAAGGAAAGAAACCGGTTCCCGAATAACGTTTGACGATAACCCGAGACGGCTCATCGAACGATGCGTCGCCGAATATCGCAAGAACCCGCCGCATGTCAGAGAAAGGGAGGCCATGGGATGAAGATCACAAGCTACGGCGCCGCGGAAGGAGTCACAGGAACCAAACACCTCATCGAAGTCAACGGCCATCGCGTCCTCTTCGACTGCGGCATGTTCCAGGGGATACGCAAGGAGGCCGACCAAAAGAACAGGGCCATGCCCTTTGACCCCAGGTCGGTTGACGCCGTGGTCTTGAGCCACGCGCACATCGATCACAGCGGGGTTCTGCCCGTGCTGACCAAGAGAGGCTACAAGGGGAAGATCTACGCCACCTGCGCGACCCGAGACCTGTGCAGTCTCATGCTCCTGGACAGCGCAAACATCCAGGCTCGCGACGCGGAGTGGCTCTCAAAGAAGAACCGAAGCTTTGTCCCTGCGTTGTACGAAGACACCGACGTTAGCGAAACAATGAGGCGATTCATATGTTTTCCGTATGGCGAGAAGGTGCAGATTGTACCTGATGTATATGTCACATTGTTCGACGCCGGGCATGTCTTAGGCTCGGCTATGGTCGCCATGGAATGCAAGGAAAATGGCAGTTCGAGGCGGCTCATCTTCACGGGCGATCTCGGGCGCAAGAAGATGCCCATCCTGAACGACCCCTGGGAACCTGACCCTGCGGATATCGTTCTGATGGAGAGCACCTACGGGGACCGCGATCACGACCCGATTGAGGCTATGGAAGGGGAGCTTGCCGCGATCATTCGGGCCACGTATGACCGGGGCGGCAAGATCATCGTGCCGAGCTTCGCATTGGAGCGCGCCCAGGAGATCATCTATGCATTGAAGAAGCTCGAGATGCGCAACGCCGTGCCAGCTATGCCCGTATATGTCGACAGCCCGCTGACGGTGAACATCACCGAGGTGTTCCGGATGCACACGGAATGCTTTGACGCGGAAATCCAGGCCACAATGAAGAACGTGGGGGACCCATTCCAACTGAAGCGGATCCACTACATCAGCCGCGTGGAAGACTCGATGCAGCTCAACACGCTCTCGGAGCCGTGCATCATCATCTCCGCCGCAGGCATGTGCGAACACGGCCGGATACTGCACCATCTCCGCAATAACTGCGAGAACCCGAAGAACACAATCCTTATCGTCGGCTTCCAGGCGAAAAACACCCTGGGACGAAGGATCGTCGAACGCCAGCCGCGGATCAAGATCTTCGGGATCGAGCACGCGTTGAATGCGGAAGTCAAGATCATGAACGGCTTCAGCGCCCACGCCGGACGGTCCGAGCTCATCGCCTTTGGCCAGCGCTTCAAGGACTGCGCCCAACACGTCTTGCTGGTGCACGGGGAAGACAAGGCCCTCAACGCACTCCAGTCCGGCCTCGAAGCCACCGGCATGAAACAGGTTTCCATTCAGCACGAAGGTGAACAGGTGACCGTTTGAAAGCGCGTTCGAGACGGGTTCCCGCGTGACAGTGTCGAGATTATTCTCGCGAGGCGCTGACAACTTGCGCCCGTGGCCTTTCTTTTCTCAACGCGGAGGCCACAGAGACGCGGAGTAGTTTGGAGCTCAGGGGGGCGGGTGGACGACTCAGAGCTTGTGAAACAATCCCAAAATGGCGTCATTCCCGCGAAAGCGGGAATCCAGAGTACACACGCCGGCCCGCGACATCCGCACTGGATTCCCGCTTTCGCGGGAATGACGCCATTCCAGGGCCGCTGAGTGAATGGGCGTATTGTGACGGCATTTCTTCACAACCTGTCAGGGCTCGGTGAGAGGGTTTGGACGATTTGGGTGAAGTCAGGTTGAGCACGCGCAGCGCAACGTCTGATAATATGTATTATGTTCATTTCCTTGGGGATTGGTTCGTCTTGCTCCTCTCTGTGTCACGGATTCCGCTCTCGCCCGCGTGCCTCATGTCATATTTGGACCTAGCGTATTCTGTCAGGAATACTTCTCAAGATTAACGTCTATAATTACTTCTGCGCTTAGTTGGCTTGTTGAAATTCCGCGTGTCATCGGGATTTTCAGTGATATTGCGATGGTGGCGACATGCGTCCCAATCCGTCCCTCATGTGCGGTCTCTCGCAAGACGACTTGGTTGTTCGGCTATACCGAACGGAGCCTCTTGCGCTCTCACCCGTCTGGCCGCTCTTGTGGCTCCGTTTCTTGAAGTGGCGGCCCTCATGCGTGTCTAATGGCTTCAGCCTTGTGACCGTCACATGCAACCATACGGCAGGAGAATCTTCATGTGAAAGACAACCGCACGCAACCGGAGAGACAGCGGCGCCGCCGCGCAATCGCCGCGCCGCAGGACAGCCCCATTTCGCGCCGCCATTTCTTCAAGGGTGCCGTCGCGTCCGCCGTGCCATTCATGATCGTCCCGCGACACGTTCTCGGAGGGACCGGCCACACGCCTCCCAGCGAGAAGCTCAACATCGCCGGGATTGGCGTCGGCGGACAAGGCGCGTCGGACCTCAACGAAGTGAGCGGCGAGAACATCGTGGCCTTATGCGACGTCGATGAAAACCGTTTGGAGGCAGCCTTCAAACGTTACCCAAAGGCCGTGCGCTATCGCGATTTCCGTAAGATGCTCGACAAAGAGGCCCGTCATATCGATGCCGTCGTCGTCGCCACGCCCGACCACGTTCACGCCGTTGCCAGCATTGCGGCCATCAAGATGGGCAAACACGTCTATTGCGAGAAACCCTTGACACGCACCATCCACGAGGCGCGCGCCGTCGCCAAGGCGGCCCGTGAATCCAAGGTCGCAACGCAAATGGGCAACCAGGGCATGGCTTTCGAGGGCAATCGCCTCATCAACGAATGGATCTGGGACGGCGCCATCGGCCCGGTCCGCGAAGTCCACGTCTGGTCGGACCGGCCCACGCATATGGGCAAGCTTTTCTGGGCGCAGGGCATCGAACGTCCGGAGGACACTCCCCCAGTCCCGGACACGCTCGATTGGGACCTGTGGCTCGGACCGGCCCCTTACCGCCCCTACAATCCAGCCTATGTTCCCTTCAAGTGGCGTGGTTGGTGGGATTTCGGGTCCGGAGGACTCGGCGACATGGGCATCCACAACATCGCGCCGGTTTTTTCCGCGTTGAAACTGGGAGCGCCTACGGCTGTCGATTCCAGTTCAACGCTGGTTTACAAGGAGACGCTTCCGCTTGCCTCAACCGTACACTACGAATTCCCCGCCCGCGACGACATGCCTCCCTGCCGCTTGCATTGGTATGACGGCGGTCTTGTGCCCGACCGCCCGGAGGAACTCGAAGAGGGTCGCGAACTGGATCGAGAAGACGGCATCATATTCGTCGGCGAAAAGGGCAAGATCCTCGTCAGCGGATGGGGCGGAGAAAGTCCCAGGCTCATACCTGAATCGAAAATGGAGGCCTACAAACGCCCCCCGAAAACCTTGCCCCGTTCCATCGGCCACCACAAGGAATGGATTGAGGCCTGCAAAGGTCGCGGAACGACGCGCTCCAACTTTGACTTTGCCGGACCCTTGACGGAAGCCCTGCTGCTCGGCACAATTTCGGTGCGAACGGGAAAAAGGCTCCATTGGGATTCCGAGAACATGAAGATCACCAACGAGCCCAAGGCAAACGAGTTACTACACTACGCGTATCGCGATGGCTGGACGCTCTAAGAGGGTGTAAGGAACACGACCCCGCGGTTGCCCCCCACTCCTTGATATGCTGCGGCAACCCCGCTATGACAAGGCGCACTTGTCTTGGCATGCCGCCAGAATGCTCGAACTCGAAGGAAAAGTCAATAAATAGATGGCTGGCCCCTATTTCCCCGACGCCCCTATTTTGCTGATGGTCTTTCCCACCACGTATAATGGCCGGCAGCGTTTTCCTGTAACCTTGATAAGC
>CAZPMT010000095.1:0-21700 GCA_964587655.1 uncultured Nitrospiraceae bacterium | reverse complement strand
GGCTAAGGATGAACTCGCATAGGTGTCGGCCCCGCCCATCATGACGGCTTTCCAGCGGATCTTGCCGTCGCGGGCGTTGAAGCAATACGTGTAATTGTCGTTCAGCGATGAACAGTAGAGTTCCGGATCGCCATCGAGATTGGCGTCGGCGACGACGACTGCGGAGTTGAAATCATCTCCAGTCAGCGTCTCCCATCGCAGAGTTCCGTCTCCGTTGATGACGCAGAGAGGGCCAAGCGCGCCCGCAGCAAAGACCTCGGCTTTCCCGTCGCCATCTATGTCGACGGCGGCAATCGGACACCGGATGAAGACGGCCTTCTTCCCCTCTCCTCCCGTGTAGGTCCACAGCGGGTTTCCGTCCGCGTCAAGGGCTGTCAAGCCGGATTGCTCCGTGCCAGCCACGATTTCGTCGCGTCCGTCACCGTTGATGTCCGCCCACAAAACCGAGCCCCACTCGATGCTCCCGACATCCCGCTGCCAGAGCGCGGCGCCCGTTTCCGCGTCCAGACAGCAAAGCTTTCCGTCCGAATTGCCGATGACGAGGGTTGCCTTGCCTGGACGGGCTGACTCACTCAACGCTGCGGAACTCGTGAGACGCTTGGTCCAGCCGCCGTCGAATTCCCACAACTGCTTTCCTCCTGCATCGATGCAGCGAAGCCGGCGGCTCTCGCTGTCGCTGAGAATGATCTCTTTGCCGGGGTTCTGCGAGACGTCGACTACGAGCGGCGGCGCATACAAGTTCGACTCAGCTTTGTAGGACCACTTGAGTCGTGGTTCGGCCGCATGCGCGGCACACATGGGCAGCGCCGCCCCTATAACAAGACCCAAGCGAAAGCATGACATCATGACAAGACCCTCCTGACAAGCGAATGATACCTGTATTCTACTCTTCGTTCACCTGCGTCACGAGGCATGCTCCACGGTAGCCCGGTTTTGTTCGCCATCGTCGGAATTGCAGATCGCGGAGTTCTGGTACGGGAAGATGGCCTTGGACGACTTGCTGGGTGTGGCGGCGGAGCAAGTGAACGACGACCGGCTTTATCGGGCGCTGCGTGACCGGAGTACCGCGGAGAGGCGTGTGGGCCGCTTGTTCCAGAAGTACTCGCGCGCGGCCCGCTTCTTCCGGGTCGACATCGGCGAACGCGATGATGCCGGCCATAAGAGCGGCAAGCGTCTTTCGATCCGCGTCGAGCCCAAAGAGGAACACGGGCAATGGGCCGAACTGACCGATGGCTGTTACTTGCTGCGCACCAACCTCAAAGACTGGGATGCCGTCACGCTCTGGAAGACCCACATCGGGCTTTCCCAAATCGAAGACAGCTTCCGCATCAACAAGCACGACTTGGGTCTGCGCCCCATCTATCATCAGAAAACCCGACGCACCCAGGCGCACATCCTCGTATGCTTCCTCGCGTCGGTCATGTGGCGCACCCTGCAGCAGTGGATGCAAGGTTGCGGTCTGGGTAGCGCCCCACGAAAACTCCTTGAAGAGATGGCCGAGGTGCGTTCCCTTGATGTGGTGATGCCGACCGGGGCCGGCACGAAAATCCGCCTGCGCGCCGTCAGCCGCCTGGAGCAACACCTCGCCATCCTTCTACAACGACTCGGACTGCATCTGCCAAACAAGCCAATGCAGATCAAAATGTAGTGGAGAAAACCGGGGTGCACGCGCTGAAAACAAACCACTTACAACGACAACTGCGGAAGATGGGTCAGTCTGCCCGAACAAGACCGGAGGATTCAGCCAGACTGAGCAGGCTGACAGCCCGCTCCACAGACTTTCCGTACACGCTCTAAGAAAGCAACGCCCCCAAGACGAGTCTTGAGGGTGTCGCGCTGTGTAAGACGGTTGATCCAGGTTATCAGATCGGGGATCCAAGTCTTATGGTGTCGGCATGGAGCGGCCCTGAGACGGAAAGGGTTCCTTCTACGGTGAGTGTCGTATCCACAACAAGGTCGTCGGCAGTTCCCGATGGAGTGTCCGTATCTGTAGGCAGGAATATGACCGCGCTGCCGTAGTCGACTTCTACCGGTTGGCCATTCTCGGAAACGTTCACCGTCAGTGTCGCTGTCGAAGTGTCAACAGCGCTAATCGTACCTGTAACGACGGCTTGGGCGGGCGCCACAGAAATACGGGCGCGTAATTGCGGCGTCCAGACATACTTGCCGTTCCCGGTTTCGACAATGTGCAGGCCCTCAAAATCGAGTAGGACCAGTGAGGTCTGGCCATCAGGCAGATCGAACGATTCCGACACGAAGAGGCGGCCATTCGCGGTTAACTGGATGTCTGTTATGACCGTCTCTGGGTCAGTGGCCAGGACCAGTTTTGGGTCTTTAACGGTGAGGCGAACCTTCGTGTAGTGTCCGGCAGTGATCGAGGATTCGGAAAGAAGCTCGGAAATCCCGGTCAAGTCCCGGATGTCAACCTCTTTCTCGCCAGTGAACACTACAACCCTCTCGCCTTCACCCTCGCCTTCGCCCTCGGCCGTCACCGGCCCAGAGCGGTCCAACGAGACCTCGGTCACGGTAATCTTAAGACTGGCGATCTCGTCGAGAGTAAGCTCACCGGCCTTTTGCACTACCTGTCCGTCTGTTGCTGACTTGGCGGCGAGGAGCGGACCCGAGTCCCCTGCCAGAAGCAGCCTTACTTTCGCGTTCTGGCCGGGGGGGCAACCCGTGGCGGCCAACACGAGGAAAACAGCGCAAGTTACAGTCAACAGGTTTGCGCGCACACTTCGCATAGACATGGCACACTCCTTTCTAGCGGCGTTCAGCCGCGCATTCAGCCACAGCCTTCGCATCTCGTACAGGCGGAGAATTGCGCATACTACATCCCGAGTTCGGATTTCGCGTAGAGGTACTCCTGTGACTCGGGCGTGAACTTCCGCATCATCCGCTTGTATACGTTTTGCATGCTCGACATGTCCCCGATGCGCTCGTAGCATGTGGCGAGTTGCGGATAGACTCTGGCGATGCCTTCCCAGTCCGGGTAGCCCGAGATTAGGAGTTCGTAGTATTGCGCCGCGGCCTTGTAGTCCGTGAGCTTTTGCTTGGAGAGATTGGCCATGGCATTCAGGACCGCCGGCGCATCGGGATCTCTGGGGTTCTCGTCAAGTCTCTTTTGATATTCCGCGACAAGATCGCGCGTCTGATCCTGCTCGGTGGGCCGTGGCGCTTGCGGTTCGGAAATAGGTTCCGATATCTCCTGGGTTTGTGCCGCCGCGGGGGAGACGTTTCGCTGTGCTTGCGGTGCGTCTCCGCCCTGGGCGAGGAGCTTATAGAAGACGACCGCGACAATCACCGCGAGCAAGAGGACGAGATACCACACGTCACGTAGCGCGGACTTCACTGAGTCTATGTTCATACCCCCAGTTCTCTCCAAGATATGTGTTGAAACACAAAGAGCGGATAGGCCCCTATCATGCCCGTGGGCAGATTATCGGCCAGCGCAGGCACTTGGTAGATGCTCGGAACGTTCGTGCCCATATCGAAGTAGTTGGACACGAATGTGCCCATGACCGTGCTCTGCTTTGAGCAGACGATTTTCCCCTGGGCATAGAACCCGCCCATGAGGGAGAGTTGCGACAGCGAGCCCACCGTCATATCGCCCGAGGCCATGATGCCGAAGAAGTTGTTGACCGGGAAACTGTCGGCGGTGGTCCCGTTCGCATTGACGCTGAACAGATCGGTATCGAGCGTCGCGTTGCCGTGCACCAGGATCGCGCCGCGACCCGTGTAGTTGATCGTCTTGTCATTGCCGGAGCCGCGGGTGATCGTCAGACTGCCGATGATCGAGATCTGCCCGCTGATCTCCATGAGATTCGTGGTCGCGTTGAAAAGGATGTAGTCATCGGTCGGCAGTCGATGCGCGGGGTCTGTGTCCGCCGGCCGCGAAGCGTTGTAGTAGAAGTTCTGGTTGGCTTTGATCTGGATATCGCCGGTGTAGATGCCGTCGGTCTTGTTCACCGGATCGCCCACGAGCACTTCATCGAAATAGTGCTCATGCGTGTAGTTGGCGCCGCGCGCGCTGTCCCATACCTTGGCGCCGGTGACCGGATCCCGCCAATCGCTCTGCAAGAGCGGCATTGGGACTCGATCTCCGAGGTCGTAGCGCGTATCCCAGCCGTTGTCGCTAAACACGCGGGTCGGGTCGCCGCGCCCGCCGTCATCGATCACGGATGTCCCCGTCCAGCCGTCGTTCACGTAGGTGGCGTCCATTGTCTCCTTAATGGCATTACCTGTCGCGTCCGGTTCGCCTATCTCAGAGTTGCCCGACGTGCCGACGTATCCCTGCTTGACTCGGAGAACGGCGTCCATCGTACTTACGATCTCGCCGTTGAAGGTGCGGGTAGGCAGCGCCGGGACCCGCGCCGCTAAGTCGGCGGGTATGCCCGTGTAATTGTTGTGCACAAGGCTCGTGCCGCTGAGATCGAGCGCCGTGATGGCTTCGTTGCCTGGGAGAAGGCTGGTGCCTAGAAGATGGACCGATCCGTGAATGCTGACATTGCCGTTTACAAGTCCGCCGGACTGTCCGTTGCCCGCGAAGATCGCGTTCCGCCACACGTTGACGTCCGTGGCCCGCATTACGCGTTCCGCGCGGCGTATGGTTCCGTTGTCGCGCGCCGACGCATAGAAACTGAAATGCCACTGTTCTTGAGATTCGTCGACACTGCCGTTACCGTTGTTGTCCAGCCCGTCCGTGCCCCAATTGCGCACAAAGGTCATGAAGTCGACATCAGGCATGGTGTTCAGTTGTACGGGGACCACGCCTTCGGTGTCGAAGGTAGGGACCTCGGCTTCGTTACCTTCGATAATCTCCGTATTGATGCCGATCATGCCCTCCCCTCCGCCTTCGAGCGAGGAGACGCTTTGGGCGAACCCGCTTTCGATGCCGTACATGCAGTTCTCGTAGCTGGTGTAGTGATCCACCTGGCGGCTCTGGTTGACGACGCGCATCGTCACCGCGCTCAACACGATCAAGGCCACTGCTATGAACGCGGTCGCGACGACCAGCGCCATTCCTTCCTCGCGCACAGTTTGTCGGGGTTTGACAAACTGTGCGGAAGCCTTGCGCGCCCGGCCTGACATTTCTTGTTTGTGCATGGCTAGTTCCTCGGGAATACGGTTTCGGTGAGGCGTGTCTCGATTAGGCGCCCCTGCCGTGACTGGCTTTCGGTTTCAATGGTGACGCTAACTGAACTTCCCGTCCTCTCGAACCAGACGCCGTGGTCGAGCCGGGCGTTGAGATTGCGATCTTCGCCCGGATCCAGCACGCCGTTTCCGTTTGCGTCCTCATCTCGAAGCAAGTTATTGGCAAGCACCTGTACCGCCCCACTCGTCTTCATCACAAGCTGGGTGTCGCGGACCCCATCCCCGTTCGCATCCGTTAGGTCCCGTTCAATCGTGCGGACGGCGCTGAGCTCGATGCTTGAACCCACGTCCACCGCCGAACCGTTTCCATCAATGTCCACGGCCACCCGGTACGTGATCGTCGCCCCGGGAAGACCCGTGACACTCGAGTTGGCGGCCTGGCGCAATTCCCGTGTCACGGATATCACGCCCCTTCGCGCTTCATCGCTCGAGGTGATCTTAGCCTCTTGCACCTGCGCCGTATCGCCCAGGCTTATGGAAAGGCCAAACAGGGTTCCCATGACGATCGTAAGGATCGACACGGCAACCATGACCTCCAGCAGCGACATGCCACTCTCGCAATCTGTCGTGGCTTGACAACCTGTGGCGAAGCGCGCTTTGTCCGTGAAGCATTTCGTGTTCATGGGAAAAGAATCCTCTTGTGTCGTTCGCTTTTTCATCGGTAGACCATCTGCGAGGCCCGGAGCCGCAGGCTGTGACCTCGGGGATCGTTCCATGCCACGGTGCATCGCACCTCCAATGGATTCGGCAACGGGGCCGGCAAACTGGCGGGATCGACGGGCAGTAAGAGCGCAGTCCCGTCGCTCTTGATGCACTCGATCGTGATGTGCTCGGTCGTTGCGAGATTGTTGAAGGTTGGCGGCAGGTACGCAAGCAGCTCGTTGTAACTAAGGCTGCGGATCTCCTCGACGACGCTGGACAGGTGGGTGACGGCAATAGCCCGGTCCTCCGTCAACCCACCAGCCACAGAGACCGTGACGAGCGACCCAAAGAGGGAAGCCAACGCCAGCGCCATTATACCGGCAGCCAACATCAATTCCAGGAGGGTTAAGCCACTTTCGTTGGTCAATCGGGGATTCATGCCGTCCTCCTTTGTCTCTCTCGTCTCTGTCCAGCGTTACCTTCTCACCCTCCCCATCGTTGACCCAAGTCTCGTTAGAGCAACGCGCATGCCAATTGAGCAGCAGGAGTTCGCCAATGAGCTAATGCCTTGATATCGCACGATTTGCGGATTATGCCCCTGGCAGAGCGGGCGGCGGAGATTAGGAGAACCGCGGAATATTCCCCGGCAGGCGCGGGGAATTCCACGCGGTCTGGAGGGCAGTACCCAGATAACTGTAAGAAAAGGGATTCCGGATCTCGATACTACAGCGGGAGATGATACTTCTCGATCTTATAGCGAATCTGGTCACGCGTGAGACCCAGGAGTTCGGCAGCCTGCGTGCGGTTTCCATGTGCGCGATCAAGCGCCTGACACACGAGGTCCCTGTCGACGTCTTCGAGTTTGCAGCCCTGATCCGGCAGGACGGCCAAGTGCTCGCTTTCCTGCGCCGGACGCCGGAGGGCTGACCGGCCCAACACGATGTCGTCAGCCAGGATGGTCTCGCCAGACCCGAGCAGGGCGGCCCGCTCGATAACGTTCCGCAACTCGCGGACGTTCCCGGGCCAGGCATAGCTCAGGAGCTTTCGCATGGCGTCCGGAGCAAAGTCCCGGTAGCTTTGGTGGAACTCATGGTTGTACTGGCGAAGGAAATGCGCCACCAGGAGCGAGATGTCATCGCTCCGCTCACGCAACGGCGGGATCTGGATGGGCACCGTGCTCAGCCGGTAATAGAGGTCCTCTCGGAAACGCCCGGTCCGCATTGCGTCGTCGATATCCCGGTTGGTGGCGGCGATGACGCGCAAGTCCACAGTGACGTCGTCGGTTCCTCCGATGCACTTGAACGCCTTTTCCTCGAGGACGCGGAGCAGCTTTGACTGGAGGGAGGGCCGCATGTCCGCGATCTCATCAAGAAAGACGCTTCCTCCGGTGGCCACCTCGAACAATCCCTTCTTCTGTACGCGCGCGTCGGTGAAGGCCCCTTTCTCGTAGCCGAACAGTTCGGACTCGAGAAGGGTCTCAGGCAAAGCCGTGCACGTGATGTTGACGAAGGGCCGGTCCACCCGGTTGGACTCGTAGTGGACCGCGCGGGCCATCATGTCTTTTCCCGTCCCGCTTTCCCCGAGCAAGAGCACGGTCGTAGTCTCGCTTCGCGCAATGCGGCGTATGAGGGCCTTGATCTCGGTCATGGCCCGGCTTTCGCCGACGATGTTCTCGAGTCCGAAGCGGGCCTTTTCCTCGCTGACGTGGTCGCTGAGCCGCCGCCGCATCGAGGCGTTCTCGACGGCGCGACGGACCGTCATGGCGAGTTCGTCCATATTGAAGGGTTTTGTGACGTAGTCCACCGCGCCGGATTTCATCGCCTCGACGGCGCCGTCCACGCTCGAATACGCCGTGATAATGATGACGGGCAGGTCGGGAATGACCTCGTGCGCCTTTTTCAACAGCGAGATCCCGTCAGTGTCAGGCAGCCGGAGGTCAAGCAGGGCGAGGTCAAAGCCGGCGCCTTGGAAAAGCCGTTCCGCCGTCGCTCCGTCCGGCGCCTCGATCACTTCATAGCCTTCGGCCTTCAGCCGCTCGGACACAGACCAGCGAATCAGTTTCTCGTCGTCCACCACAAGAATTCGTGTCGCCATTGTCCTCAGACCTCAATTGGGAAATCCAGGCTCACTTCCGTGCCTTCTTCGCTCTTACCTGCGACCTCTATCGTCCCGCCGTGCGCTTCCATAATACGCCGGCAGATGAGCAAGCCCAAACCGGTCCCGTATGTCTTTGTAGTGAAGAACGGGTGGAAGAGTTTCCGTTCGGCTTCGGGCGTCATGCCGCAACCGTTGTCTTTCAGCGTGACGCGGACGCCGCAGGCAGTCTTCCTGAACTCCCACTGGATGATGCCGTTGCCCTCACAGTTTGCCGGTGTTTGACAAACCGTGCGCCCGGACTTCGATTGTTGGATGGCATCCGCGGCGTTCTCAAGGAGATTCCAGAGCGCCTGTTCGACAAGCTCGGGATCCACCAGCGCTTCCAGGGCGGGTTCCCCAACAAAGGCGAACCGGACGTCCTTCCATGGCTCCCGCGTTGCGGCCACCTCCGTGATCTTGCCCGCGAGTTGCCGCAGGTCCGTCGATTTACGCACGGGCAGCCACATTTTCGCGAACATCAGCAAGCGGCGCACGATCGCGTCGACACGGTTCACCTGCCCAAGGATTTCCTCGACGACCTCGTGGCGCGCGTCGCCAGGCGGCAAGCCGTCGCGCAGCACCTGGACCGCGCCGCTGATCCCGGCCAACGGATTCCGGACTTCATGGGCTATCGAGGCGCCCATCTCGCCGATCGTGGCCAAGTGTTCGGCGTGGAGCACCTCTTCGTGCAACTGTCTGAGCTCGGTGACGTCCCGTACGATTCCCGTGAAAATCAGACGCCCGCCCACGCGCGCCTCGCTGACGGTCCAGTACAGCGGAAAGACCGTTCCGTCCTTTCGCCGGCCCAGACCCTCCGTGCCCACAGTTTGCCGGGGTTTGGCGAACTGTGAAGGTGGGACCGGCGGTTCCACGTGGACGAGGGGTTGCAACCCCTTGTCTGCGTATAGGTCCGGCATCAGATCGCGCAGATGCTTTCCGACAACCTCCTCATCCGAATACTCAAAAAGGCGTTGCGCCGCGGGATTGAACGTTTCGATGACGCCTCCTTCATCGACAGTGATGATCCCGTCGGGCGCGGCCGCGATGATGGTTCGGATGCGCGCCTCGCTTTCACGCAGAGCGTCCTCCGCGCGCGTCCGCTCGTCATTATCGCTTTGGATACGGCGGATCATCTCATTGAACTCGCGCGCCAGGATCCCGATCTCGTCCTTGCGCTTGGGCGGCGGCAATAACGTCAACTTGCCCGTTGCGCCGAGATGTGTTACGTGTTTCGTCAACGACGCAATGGGCTGCACGACGGACATGCGCAACAGGATAAGGACGATAAGCAGTCCAGTCCCCGCCATGATGATCGTCATCGAGCGGACCACCTGTAAGGTCGTGCGGCCACGCGCCATGATGTCGCGCGGGACGTCCACCTTCATCAGCAGCGCTGGACGCCCGTCAATTCCGGGGCACAGGCCATATACCTGAAGAATAAGATCGCTCTGCGGGTGGAAGTATGGAGAAGCCCCCTCCGTCAGATGCTGCAAGACCTCACGTTCCTCCGGAGTAACACTGTCGCTAAGAGCAAGAGGAGAGACACTGAATTTGACTTGGGCCAGCCTGGAAATCCGATCTACAAGAAGTTTGTCAAGGAATCGTCCCATCAGCATCGTTCCGCGGATCGGCCCTTCGACCTCCGTCGTCACAATAGGCCGTGAAGCTATGAGCATCGGCCCGTGTCTAGTCAGCATCACACCAGTCAGAGAACTCTTAGGGCTCGAGTGTTGAAGCAGGAAATGGGTTGCCGGCCACTGACGCGCCGGGAATTCCTCCATTTCCATCGGCTTCTCTTTTTCAAGATCAAAGACTTTCCCCCAAACCACCTTGCCCGTCGTATCGATAAAGTAAATCAGGCTGAGCCTGTTTTGCGTGAATGAAACGTCGGTAAGGTTGGCTTTCTCGTATGCCCGACTGCCGCCCCTTATGAATGCATACGTGTCATCCCACGACGACCAGTCGAACAGCAGGAGATCCAGCGTTTCGATCTCGTATCGCAACGATCCCGTGGCCCGGACAAGATCTTCCTTGGCTTCCTCCCGCTCCAGATCCTCGAAGTAAGGGAGGAGAACGAATTGCTGGATCAGGAATTGAAGGACCGCGTAGACGGCCACGACGACTACAAGAATAAGTGCGACTCTAGACCGGATCGACATCCGCGCGCTACCCGTCCGCTTTATTGGGGTGTAAGTTTTGGCAACGGAAGTATAGCGCCTGCGACATCCCATCCGCCAACGAGCACCGGCTTGCGACTTCAGATGAAGATGCCGGGCGGGGTGGCCGCTTCCATTGTGAATGAGCTTCCCCTCGCGGACAGTGTCGTCGTACGCCGGACAGTCCTCGATGCGGCAGCGACCGGACACCTGTTCCAGGTTGGACAAGTTCACGCGCCGCCAGCCGCCGGTAAGAAAGTGCGATTCGCCGCAGATAAATCGAAGATGAACAAACCGAGGATAAAGGTTGCAGCGAGGCGGGGATGCGTGTACCATGTGGATGTGGGTCATAATGGCGCAGAAGAGGTGCAAAGGCCATGACGGACGCGATTGTTGCGGCTCAGATCAAGAGCATAGAACTCCAACTGGCGGTGCTCAAGGCGCGATTCGAACGAGCGGGGGATGCTCGGCCCACTGTCAAATCCCTCGGTGACCTGTATGGCATTCTTGCCGGCACCGGGACTTCCAACGAGGAGGATATTGACCGCGCCCAGTTCACGTTTGAAACAGTTTGTCGGGGTTTGACAAACTGTGAAGAAAGCCGGTCTGGGGAGAGAAATGCGGAATGATGTACGTGGTGGACACCCATCCGCTCATCTGGCTCCTGGACGGTGACCCGCGGTTGAGTCCCGCCGCACGCGCCGCCCTCTCGTCGCCCACGGATCAACAGGTGATCCCCGCAATCGTCTTGGCCGAAATGAGCTTTCTCTATCAACGCCAGCGCGTCCGGGTAAACCCCGCGACAGCTTTGGCTCACGTCATGGCTGCACCGAACGCGCGGATCTGCCCGCTGGACGAAGCGGTCGTTGAGCGCCTGCCAGGTTCGCTGAACCTCCACGACGGCATCATCGTAGCGACCGCGCTGCTGCTCCGGGACGTCCTCGGTGAGGAAGTGATCCTGATAACGAAGGATGAGGAGATCACCAAGAGCGGGCTGGTTCGGACCCTCTGGTAGCGAGTCAGGCGGACCTTCCGGTAGTTCTCCTCGATCTGCTTTCGGTATCCCTCCATCGTGGGATGGAGGAAGGGACGCGGCGGGATGAGGATGGTGACCCCGTTTGGCATGGTGATCGTCGCACCGTGGTCAATGATCGCGCCGATATTCACCATGTCTTCGCCGTCCCTCAACGAGGACCGGTTTGCGACTTCAGATGAAGATGCCGGGCGGGGTCAACTGCGCGGTCAAGCCGCCGACGCTTGTTTTGATCCTCTTTGCGCCACGGCTGGCTGGAGGCCCCTGGACCGGAGTTGAATCCTCGATCGGTATTCATGATCATACGTGGGATGCACATCCATGGAAAAGACGAGTGAAGATGGCCCCAGGGATGACTGCCCCGGCGGGCCGCCGCGCTTCCCTATACGTTGCATGAGAACTTTCGTCGCCATCGAAATGCCACAGCAAGTCCTCGACGCGTTACGCGGCCTGAGTGACCGGCTTCGTGCCTCGGGCTCTCGCGCGTCATGGGTCAAGCCGGAAAACATGCACCTGACCCTGCGGTTCCTCGGGGATGTCGATGAGGGACACATCGACCGCCTATCGGCGATCCTGTGGGAGGCGTACAAAGGGATGATTCCCTTCGCAGCTTCCGTTCGAGGGACCGGCGCTTTCCCGAATATGCGCCGGCCCAGCGTCATATGGGTAGGCGTCGAACCCTTCGAGGGAGGTCTCGCCACGGTGCAGACCGCGGCCGAGAGCGCCGCCCGCGCCATTGGCTTGCCGCCCGAGGACAAGACGTTCCATCCTCACTTGACCCTCGCGCGAATCAAAGACGCGCGGGAGGCACGCCCTCTCATGGACCTTTTCGCGTGCGAACGCGATTTCCGTGCGGGTGACTTCACCGTGGCTGCTGTGTCATTATTCGGGAGCCAGTTGACGCCGCACGGCCCGATCTACCGGCGGCTCCGGGAGTTCTACTTTTGATCGAGATACCGTTAGGTGAAATCGCCGGGCGCGCGCTGAACGCCCTGCTCACGATCTACATGATGCTCATTCTTCTTCGCTGGCTTGCCCCGTGGCTGCAACTCGATGTATTCAACCGGTGGCTTCGTTGGGCTTGGCGCCTCACCGACCCCTTGATAAATGCCATGCGCCGCATGCTACCGCCCATGGGACCCATTGACTTCGCGCCCCTGGCGGCGCTGTTCACGGTCTTTCTCTTCAGGTTAATCGTGCTTCAGATGTTCTGAGCAGCAATCGGCAACAATCCGGTTTAGGCAACCTTGCGGCCATTCAGAGTTATGTGGAAATCAAGAGCCTCGAATGACGACGCGCCGTTCGCGCACGAACGCAAGGGCATGGTCGAGAAACAGATCGCGGCCCGCGGCGTGAAGGATACGCGCGTGCTCGACGCGATGCGCCGCATCCCCCGGCACCGGTTTATCCCCCGCGAGTCACAGGCGCACGCATACGAGGACCATCCCGTCCCGATCGGGTACGGACAGACCATCTCGCAGCCCTACATGGTCGCGGTCATGACCGAAATGCTCGAACTCGAACCGGGAGACCGCGTTCTCGAGATAGGGACCGGCTCGGCCTACCAGGCGGCCGTTCTGGCCGAGCTTGCCGCGGAGGTGATTTCCATCGAACGCAATGAGCATCTCGCCGAGTGCGCGCGTGACTGCCTCCGGCAACTTGGCTATGCGAACGTCACCGTCATCGACGGCGACGGCACCCTGGGTTATCCGCCTCGCGCCCCCTATGACGCGATTATCGTCACCGCCGCCGGGCCAAGCGTCCCGCAGTCGCTCAAGGGCCAACTGGCCGTGGGGGGCCGGCTCGTCTGCCCGGTCGGCGCGCGCGACATTCAGACACTCGTCACCATTTCCAGAGCGGAAGCCGGGTTCGAAGAGGAGTCCGGGATTAGCTGCGTATTCGTGCCTCTCGTCGGCGCTGAAGGCTGGGAAGCTTAGAGCGGGACTATCGCTTTCGGCTCGCCTGGTACGGCAGCGCCTTCGATGCGATGGCTTTGGACATCACCTTCCGGATATCCGCCGCTGACAACCCTGCGGACGTGCATTCGGCTACCGCGTCAGTGAGATGTTCCTTGACCATCGCAATCGTCGCTTCGCCGCAGAGCTTTGGCGAGCCTTCCGAGACCGTGACGCCCACGCCGCGGCGCGTGTGCACCAGACGAAGCAGTTCCAGGTCCCGATACGCCTTGGTGATCGTGTTGGGGTTCACGTTCAACCGCTGCGACATCTCCCGGACGCTTGGCAGCGCGTCCCCGGGTTTCAGCCGGCCCGAGCCGATGGCAAACTGAACCTGGTTCTCGATCTGAATGTAAACCGCCATAGGGCTTTCGATGTTCACCACGAAGGAGCGATCTTCCGCCATATCCGTCATCCTCATCCACGTTGTTGACACATACACATCTCAGATACTAGGTGTGGGACATCCTAGAATACTTGATTATACCACCTAAGTAGTTTGCATTGCAAGCGCAAAGAAACTCCGGCATGGCCGCGGAGCGCCGCGTCACATCGGGCGCGCGAGCACGTAGAACGTCTCGGAGGGGAAGCGAAACGCGCGCATGGGGAAGTGAAGGGCCGCGGCCAAACCCAGCATGTACGTCTCGTAGTGCTGAACCATGCCTTTCGCGCGGCCCCCCAGGCTCTGCGCCGGAAAGGACGCGACAAGATACCGGGCCGGGATTTGCGGGAGCAGGCGGAGACCCGCACCCTTCTCCTGTTGTTCGAGGCACGGAAGCGCCTTCAGGAGAAGGGCCACGTCCGCGACGCGAGAGGGGACCGACACGAGCAGGTCTCGACATTGAGCCGCGGGGGGACGCCCGAGTCGCGCTAGGAATTCGTTGAGAATCGCGACCAGCCGCGTATCGATGTCGCACGCGTGATACTCGACCGCGTCCGAGGGCGCCATCCAGGGCAGCATGAACGGCCCGAGCCCGCAGGCCAGGTCGAGAATGCTCGTGACCGGACCGATCTCGTCGAATATCGCGGGAAAGACCTGATCCAGGATCGCCTCGCGTTCGCGCGTCGAGGCGTGATGGCGGAGGATCTCCCTGCACGCGGAACGGATAGTCTCTTCCGGCGCGCCCGTATCTCGGTCCATAATACGGGCTCCGTGCGGCAGCGCTTGCACGACCTCGGCCACGCGACGGAGGTCGCATTGGTCACAGTAGGCCCCGTAGACTTGGTGCAGCTTGCGCTTGGCGGCTTTCAACGCTTCTCTGGGCGAGGCGTGGCGCGCCGCCGCCCATGAGGCCATTCGCAGAAGCGTCTCATCGCAGAGGCCGCCGTATTTCGGCGTTTGTTTCAGCTTATCGAAGACGTCCCGTTCGATCGGATCGGTCATCATGGGCGCGGTAGAGTTCGGAGATGCGCCATGAGGCGCATGTAGAAACGTAGGTTGTGTATCGTTGCCAGACGCAATGCAAGGGGCTCGTTCACGGCGAACAGGTGATGCACGTAGGCCCGGGAGTACCGCCGGCACGTGAGACAGTCGCACGAATCGTCCAACGGCGCGCCGTTGCTCCCGTGGCGGTCGTCCTGCAAGTACAGGTAGCCGTACAGGTCGTCGCCCTTCGCGCAGCGGCCCTCCCAACCGGGATTGAAGACGTACAGCCGCTTCTGCCGTGCGTCGCGCGTGGGCAGGACGCAGTCGAACAGGTCGTATCCCATCGCCCAGGCGCGGACGATGCTTTCGGGTTTTCCGATGCCCAGGGCGTGCTTGGGAAACTCGGGCGGGATCCGTTCCGCGACGCGTCCGACCATGTCGACGAGCTTCCCCGCGTCGTCAATGGGCCAGCCGCCGTAGCCGTAGCCGTCGAACCCGATATCGAGAAGCTGCTCCATGCACGCATCCCGGAGTTCCGGATCGGATCCTCCCTGAACGACGGCGAAGAGCAGCGGCCGCGCGGAATTCCTCCCGGCCCGCTCGATACGCTTGTCGAACTCTGCCTTGCATCTGCGCGCCCAAGCCACGGTGTTCTCGACGCTGTCTCGTTGAACACGATGGTCCGCGTCCGGATGAGTGCAGTGGTCCAGACAAAAAAGCAGGTCCGCGCCGAGTTCAAACTGTTTTCGGATGCACTTCTCAGGCGTGAGGATCTTCTTCTCCTGGGCCTTGTCGAAGCGATATTGGAAACCGTCCTTCGAGATCGTGCCGAGCTTGCGGCTGCCCGCGACCAGCGAGAACGCCTGAAAACCGCCTGAATCCGACGCAAGCGGGCCGGGCCACCCCATGAACCGATGCATGCCTCCCAGCGCGGCGATCCGCGAGGCGCCGGGAGAAGACGACAGGTGCAGCGTGTTGACCATGACGGCATCCACGCCGCACTCGGCCAGGTCGGCGGCGTCAATGGTTTTCACGACACCCCGCGTGGCGTCCGGGAGGAAGGCCGGGAGAGGGACGCTGCCATGCGGGGTGCTGATCTCGGTCATCGTGTTTCGTCCTCTCCACAGTTTGCCGTGTCCACAGTTTGTCGAACGGAGACAAACTGTGGACAAACTGCGGGCCGCGCGAACTTCGGGTTGTTGCCCGCGATGACCACGGTGACCTCGCCCTTGGGCTGCTTCGCTTGGAACTTCTCGATCAACTCATCGAGATAGCCGCGGTGGATCTCTTCAAACTTCTTGGTCATTTCGATACAGACCGCGCCCAGACGGTTGCCGTACACGGTTCGGGCCGCGGCCAGAAGTTTCGCGACGCGAAACGGCGACTCGAAGAAGACGAGGGTGTGCGGGAGGTCCCGTTCCGTTTCGAGGAAACTCTTCAGTGGCCCCGGCTTTCGCGGGGGAAACCCTTTGAAGGTGAAGCTCGACGTGGACAAGCCGGAGGCCACAAGCGCAACCGACACGGCGCTGGGACCGGGGATCACATCGACGCGGAACCCTCGCTCGCGGCATTCCGCGATAATGCGGTATCCGGGATCGCTGATCCCGGGATAACCGCCGTCCGTGCAGAGCGCAACGGAGACCCCGCTCTCGAGCAATCCAAGGATGCGCTGGCCGGCATGCTGCTCATTGTGCTCGTGGTAGGACAAGAGGGTCCTCGGACTTCGGATCGCGTGACGTTCGAAGATGCGGCGTGTAAACCGCGTGTCTTCACAAGCCAGGGCCTCCACCTCGCCCAGAACGCGAACGGCGCGGAAGGAAATATCCTCGAGGTTCCCGATGGGGGTGGCGATCACGTATAGCGTGGGTGAAGGCGGATTTTCCATACAGTTTGTCCATGCACGATAGACTTCACACCTTGTCAAACCGAGACAAACTGTGGCGCGAATCGTTTATCGTGCGCTTGCAGGTCAACCGACGATTGTGGGTTTGAAAACCGCAATCCCGGCGCCCGCGTATGTCCGTTGGAGGCGTTCGTACATGGCTTCATCTTCATACGTACCCACGACCGCGCCGCCGGACCCCGCGAACTTGCAACTGGCCCCGACGGAGCGGGCCCGCATCACCATATCGACGTTCTTGGGATCGATCTTGTAGATCGAGCGGCGCCGGTCGAAGTTTTTGTCCATCCAAGGCCCAATCTCGCTGCCGCGTCCCGCCACGAGCAGGTCGCGCACCTCTTGGGCGTAGTACGCAAAGTCCTTCATGGCCTGGACGACATCGGGGTCGCCGGCTTCCCAGCGCTCACGTATGTTGTTGTGGAAGACCTCGGAACCCTCCGCAAGGTCCGTGCGGTAGCCGATAAAGAGTTTTGGCAGCAGCGAGGGGTCCAATTCCTCGTAGCTGCCGTAGCCCCGGGATTCGAGCAGGGCCCGGTCGAAGTCCATGAAGACGCACCCCTCGTAGACTTGAATGACGCGGTCCTGCAACCCGGCCGAGATGCCCAGTTCGTTCTTCTCGACGGCGAGGATAAGACTGGGCTGGAGAACTTTGGCGATATCGATCTCGTAGAACTCCATCAGGGCGCGCAGTGTCGCCGTGACGAGGGCGCTCGAACCCGCGAGTCCCACACGCAAAGGGATAGTCGACCGATAGCGTATCGAGAAGTTACGGCCGTCAACCGTGATGCCGTGCTCATCGCAGTAGTCGAGGAATTTCCGGATCGTGGCCTTCATTAGCCGGATGCCGCCATAGTACCCTTGCGACTTCACATCTTCGCGAAGTTCGCGCATCGAACTATACTTGGACCGGTCCTGAAAGCTGGGGACGATCTCGAGGTCGGGACTCTCATAGAGAGCGACTTTCGCCGCGAAATCGCGGATCACGAAACTGATCGTCTTACCGAAGTATCCGTCGGAAGGGTTGCCGATCAAGCCTGCACGGGCGTAAGCCGCCGCTTCACATATCATCTGTTGGAATCCTCTGAGGCTGTAGGAGAAGGGTCTATCTTCCTTATCAATCCTACGGCCAATAGCCTACAGCCTACGGCCTACAGCCTTCAACCTACAGCCTCTTGTTTCCCACGGGGCCACTGCGAGTATGGGTTTCGGCTGAGGCTTGTATTGAGATACCGCGGATCTCCGGACACTTCCTCGCCGAGCCAGGGAGGGCGTTCAAAGTCTTGATCGGGATGTGAGAGTTCGATTTCGGCGACAACGAGGCCCTCGTTGGCCCCTTCGAACACGTCGATCTCCCAGAGCATGCCGCCATAGGTGACTTTGTAGCGGATCTTTTCTATGGGTTTCCCCTGGAGCAGCCCGTTCAGCATCGCTTCTGCATCTTCAATCGGAATGGGATACTCGAATTCGTCACGAGTGATGTCGAGCGTGGACTTCTTGATGGTCAGGAAGGCTTCAACACCGGCGATGCGTATTCGCACGGCGACGGGCGGCCCCACTGCGAGATACCCCTGCCGGTACCGTATGGCCGTCGCGCCTTCTTTCCAGCGCTCGCCGATCACGAGGAACTTACGCTCGATCTCTTTTCCCATGGCCGCTAACACCTTGTCCCCTGGAAACAGGGGATCAGCTTGCCTGCACACTAAGGATGTCCCGGACCTTTTGGGTCAGGTCGTGCACGGAGAACGGCTTCTGCAAGAACCGGACCTTGTCGTCGAGGATCCCGTGATGCGCGATGACTTCGCCTGTGTATCCTGACATGTAGAGCACTCTGATGCCGGGACGCAATTGTGCGACCTGCAGATACAGTTCCTTGCCGTTAATGTTCGGCATGATCACGTCGGTCAGGAGCAGATGGATGGTCCCCTCGTGTTGGGCGGCCAACCTGAGAGCGTCCGAGGGATCCTCCGTCGTGAGCACTTCATAACCGTGTTCCGTGAGGATGTGGCACGTGAGCTCGCGCACCATCTTGTCGTCCTCGACAACCAGGACGGTCCCCGAACCGCGCATGCCCGGCTTTCCGACGGCCTCGGCCGTGAATTCCGGCACACCCTCGACGCGCGGCAGATAGGTCTTGAACGTCGTGCCGCGATCCGGTTCACTGTACACCCAGATTCCACCGCCGTGTTGCTTTACGATGCCGTAGACGGTGGCCAAACCGAGTCCTGTACCTTTTCCTTGTTCCTTGGTAGTGAAGAAAGGTTCGAATATGTGCGACTTGACTTCGGAAGTCATCCCCTGACCAGTGTCGCTCATGGTTAGCATCACGTACTGTCCGGGCTTGATCCCGGGATGAGTTCGCACGAAACTATCATCAAGGAAGACGTTGGTCGTCTCGATCATCAGCTTGCCGCCTTCCGGCATGGCGTCGCGGGCATTGACCGCGAGGTTGACAAGGATCTGTTGTATCTGGGCCGGGTCCGCCTTGATATGACCCAAGCGGGAGTCCAGACGTGATATGACCTCGATGTCTTCTCCGATGAGCCGGCGCATCATCTTCTCGAAGTCGACGATGACGCTATTCAGTTGAACCACTTTCATCTCGAGGATCTGCTTGCGGCTGAAGGCCAGGAGCTGGCGGGTCAAATCCCTTGCCCGCTCCGCGGCGGCGAGGATCTGCTGGACGTTGTCCCGAAGTTGAGACGGTTCCTTCAGGGCCGTCAGCGCCACGTCGGCATATCCGAGGATCGGGGTCAGCAGGTTGTTGAAATCGTGCGCGATCCCTCCGGCCAGGCGTCCGATCGATTCGATCTTCTGCACTTGGCGGAACTGTTCCTCGAGTTGCACCCTGTCCTGCGCCGCCCGGCGCCGGTCGGTAATGTCACGGCAGACGCTGAGTATGGCGGGCCGTCCGTTGAACTCGAACAGGCGTATACTGACCTCGACGGGCATGAGAGTTTCGTCGCGCCGCTTGTACTCCGATTCAAACATCACGTGTCCGGTGCGGCGCAGCCTCTCGATCCGTTCCTCGACGTCCGGGGCCGAGGTCGACGGCTCGATATCCATGAGGGTCTTGGCCAGCAACTCGTCGCGGGCGTATCCGAGCCGGATACATGCCTCTTCGTTCACCTCGAGGAAACGTCCTTCGAGGTCCCGGATGAAGATCGCGTCGCCGGCGTGGTTGAACAAGGTGCGGAAATTCCGTTCGCTCGAACGCAGGGCTTCTTCCGCGCGCTTGCGCTCGGTGATGTCCTGGATTACGGCAATGAAATAGTCCACGGAGCCATCCGGCGTTCGCACCGGCAAGCCGGAAACCTGCGCATGGATCACCGATCCGTCCTTCCGGACAAAGCGCTTCTCGATTGTGGCGCCGTCTCGCTCCCCGGCCATCACCTGCTCGTACAGGGCGATCTCCGCGGGCCGGTCCTCCTTGGGCGTAAGGTCGGCCCAGGAGAAACGCCCCAACTCCTCGCGGGGATAGCCCAGGATCTCGCACACCTTGTCGTTCACGACGATCCAGTGCATGTCGGGCGAGGTAATGGCAATGCCGACAAGTGGCAGTTCGAAGTATTTCCTGAACCGCTCTTCGCTCTTGCGGAGGGCTTCTTCGTACCGCTGGCGGTCCGTGACGTCGCGGAAAATCCCTTGCAGCAGCCGCTGACCGCCGATGTCCGTACCGCTCGTGCTGATCTCGACGGGAATCTGCCGTCCATTCCCGTCGCAGATATGCAGGCCCTTTATGATGCCCGATCCTTTCATGCTGTGTTCTTCAAAGAGAAGCCGGGCGCGTTCCCTCTCCTCGGGGGCATGCAGATCCGCATAGGTCATGCGACGGATCTCATCGAGCGTCC
The DNA here is from genome assembly GCA_964587655.1 of uncultured Nitrospiraceae bacterium. GTDB lineage: Bacteria > Hydrogenedentota > Hydrogenedentia > Hydrogenedentales > SLHB01 > CAZPMT01. The sequence continues at coordinate 1,513 of CAZPMT010000095.1, read as the reverse complement.
GCCCCGCAAGCGCCAAGGCCCTCTGATTCGCGTCAATGAGCATACCCGTTCCGGCATCGGCAACGAAGATCGCGTCATACGCGGAATCCATGAGCGACCGGTATCGATCCTCGGACGCTTGAAGCGCCTCATGGGCTTTGAGACTGTCCGTGATGTCCCGCCCGGAAAATAGGATGCCCGAGATCTGGCCTGTATCGTCATGTGCAACCGCGGTGTAGAAAGCCATGGCCCGCCGCTCGCCGGACTTTGTCAACAGATAGCTCTCGAAGTGTCCGGTTGCCGGTCGCAGGCCTGAAACCACGGCACGAAATTTGTCGCATGCTCCCTGCCGGATTTCGGCGGGAAGGCAGGTTCCAAACCAGTCTCGACCGAGGATCTCTTGTTCGGCGCAGCCGAGTATCTCGCAGCCCGTCTTGTTGATCAGCGTAATGTGTCCCTCGCGATCGAGCGCGATAATCATGACGCGGGCCACATCGAGGTATTGCTGGGCTTGATCCCGCTCGAGGCGCAGGGCCTCTTCCTGTTGCAGGAATGAGCCGATCTCTCGCGCTATGTGTCCGAACTCAGACTCGTCGTCTTGCAGTTCTTGCACGAGAGACGCGTCTCGATCTGTCAGGCTCAACGAGACGGCGCGTAACGGACCCGTCACCCAGCGCATCAGCGCCAACCAGGAGAGAAGTATGAGGGCGGCGCTGACCGCCACCGCAAGAAACAGGCGCACATTCGACGCGAGTATGTACTCCTGTATGAGCGCCGAGAGCCCTTCGTACCGCAACAGGGCAACGGTCCGGCCGGACCAATCCTTCATCGATTTGCATGCAACCGATGTGAAATCCGGCCCGTCTTCCTCGGGTATCTCAAGAACGTCACTGGAGCCGCGGACCAAAGAAACGATTCCTATGACCCGTTGCGACAGGGTCTGAACGAAGGCATCGTCCCAGAGACGCCCGACAAAGAAATACGCATTCGGCGGCTTTTCTTGGCGTGCTTGCACGTCCGCATAGACGGCTGTCCCGTCAATCTCGACAATCCCCTCGGGTGTGTCCGCAAAGAAATGAACGGTTTGCGCCCCGTCGAACATTCCTGGGATCGCTTCGGACGGCACAGGCAGCGCCTCCGGGGCGGCCCCGCCGGGCCTTGCCACGCGTTGGACAACGGAGGCATCCGGGCCGCAGATCCAAGCTGCGTCCGCCTCATACGTGGTCAACGCCTGCTCCAATTGCAGCCGGTTTGCATTCGAGTCCCGTCCGTTCAGGAAAGGCGCCAGGCGTTCAAATCTGTCGTAAGTATGCGTAAATAAATAAAGGTTGCAAATTGGACTTGGAGCGTGTACAATAGTGGGGCATGAAGACATCCTCCGAGCTTCAGGCGAAGCTGACTTGCGTATGGCCGCTCCTGGACGAGCGGACGCGACGGCTCATGGCCGCCAACGAAGCCCGTGCCTTGGGCCATGGTGGCATATCGCAAGTGAACCGTGCATGCGGGCTGTCGCGAAAGGCCATCGCCAACGGCA
>CAZPMT010000094.1:0-21756 GCA_964587655.1 uncultured Nitrospiraceae bacterium | reverse complement strand
ACGTCGGTGGGATTCAATGTGGAAACACTACAACCACCTAGAAAACGCCGCTTAAAAGCGGTAAAATGGGAGCTACACCCCATATAAAGGACACGTGGAGAACGGGTGCGTCGTATTGGATGAAGGCGGCGCCTTGCCCGACGGCGCTTCGGTCACGATCGAAATAGCCACGGCCGAGCCGTCCAGCCGGGGCAATGACAGTGCTTCTCCGGTCGAATGTTATCGTTGTTTTATCGGCGCTATCGATGGCCTGCCCGAGGATTGGTCAGAAGACCACGACGCGTATCTGCAAGCGCAACACGGATCATGAATAGGGTTTTCGCGGACACGTCGTTTTATCAAGCCCTTTTCAGCAAGCGCGACAAGAAGCTATCGCAAGACCGGAAACACCGTATGCCGCGTCCGCACCGTCATTCCCGCGCAAGCGGGAATCCAGTAGAGGACAACGCGAAGACCTGCGTGTTTCCTGGATTCCCGCTTGCGCGGGAATGACGGTGCGCGTGGCGCGCACGGGCATTTCGACGGGTGCGGCGGTTTTGGGATAGCCTCCCGTTCCATGGAGGCGAGGCGCTGTGGGGCGATTACGATTGCAGGCGGGAGGGCGAGCACGGCTTCTGTTTGGGAAGTTGACGTTATCCCGCGTAACGCTTAGTATGCGTGGACAAGGGGTTGCAACCCCTTGTCTACAACTGATCATCGCCTGGAAACTCAGGGTGACGGGAGCGATTTTCTTAGCGGAGGGTTTACTTTATGGCGGTCAAGATCGGGTTTGTCGGGGCGGGCGGAAATGCGAACTGGCACATGGACATGTTGAGGGACGTGCCGGACGGGAAGGTGGTGGCGGTGGCGGACATCGCGTTTGGGAAGGCGAAGGCGGCGGGTGAGAAGCACGGCGCGCGGGCGTACGCGAGTCACAAGGAGATGTTGGACAAGGAGAAATTGGACTGTTGTTACATCTCGGTTCCGCCGTATCAGCATGGGGAGCCGGAGATCGATGTCATTCAGCGCGGGCTTCCGTTCTTCGTGGAGAAGCCGTTGGCCACGACGCCGGATCTCGCTCAGGATATCTTGGAGCGCATAGAGAAGCGTGGCATTGGGACGTGCGTGGGGTATCAGATCCGGTATCTCGATACGATGGACCGCGCGAGGGAGATGCTCAAGGGTGTCTGCATCAACGCCGTGCAGGGGCACTATGTGTGCGGCGCCATCGGGGGCTGGTACACGCGGCTGGCGCTGTCGGGCGGGCAGATCACGGAACAGGCCACGCACATGCTCGACTTGATGCGGTTTCTCCTGGGGGACGTGGAATGGGTGGCCGCGTCGAAACATCAGGGCGCGGTGGTCACCGAGAAATCGCTGGATGCGACGGTGCTCGGGGCGGGTTCGGTGTCGAGCGAGGCGGCGGGCCTGCAACTTCACGACTACAACATTTGGGACGCGACGACGCTGTTGATGCAGTTCCGTTCCGGGGTCCCGGCGACGTTCGTCTGCTCGTGTCAGGTGAACTACATGTTCGAAGTCCTGCTGGATATCCTCACGACGGACTTCCGCCTGAAGATCGACTATGACAAGATGGTCGTAATCCGGAAGGTGGACGGGGAAACACGGACGGAAGTCATCGCGGCTGACACATCGCCGAAGATCGACGCGACTTTCATCAACGCGGTGAAGACGGGCGACTTCTCGAAGGTCCGCAGTTCCTACGCGGATGCTGTCCGCAGTCTTGAGATATCATTGGGCGCGGTCAAGGCGGCATTGACGGGGACGATCGTGAGGCTGTAGCGGACCCAGCATTTTTCGATATGCCGACACCGCAGGTACAAGGGGCTGCAACCCCTTCAAAGGGGGGAACCGGCCTGCGTATTTCCGCACTTCCGAGGGCTGACCGTAGCGTTTCCGAACGGTCGCAAACCCAGAATCCCGCGGCATGCCGCCTTCCTTTCTCAAGAACCTGAACGTTGAGCCTTCCTTGGAACGTGTCGCACGGCGTCGTATTGTCAGACGCTCCAACCGGCACGATACTCGCGCTTGAGAAACTGATTCGCTTCAGGGACGTTGGTTATCTGGTTCCCGTCCCAGAGGAGGTGCTTCCCGGTACGGAGTGCGATGTTGCCGAGAAGGACGGTCTGGGTGACCAGACTGGCGATGTCGAAATTGGCGCCGGCTGGTTCGCCACCCTTGCACGCCTGGAACCATTCCTGGAAGTGGCCGGGTGAACGTGGCAGCGTCTTCGGGGGTTGGCCGAGTTCCTTCCGTCTGGCCTCTGGAATCGGGACGTGTCCGAGCATCTTGCCCTTGTCGCCGATGTAGAGCGTGCCGCCTTCTTCCATGGCCCGTTCTGCTTCGAGTTCGGGCGGGCGGGCAGGCCGCAGCCCGCCGTCATACCACGTCAGGGCGAGGGGCGGCATGTCCTCGCGGGCGGGGAACTGGTAGCGGACGATGGAAGCCAGCGGATAGGTCTCCAGGCTCACTATTTTCTTGTCGCTCGAACACGCCTCGACGCTGGTGGGGTGGCCGAGCTTGAGCACGCGGAAGATGGGGTGAAACGCGTGGCATCCTATGTCGCCGAGGGCGCCGGTGCCGAAATCCCACCATCCGCGCCACTTGAACGGATGGTACGCCCGGTTGAAAGGACGTTCCGGCGCGACACCCAGCCAGAGATCCCAATCGAGCGTCTCGGGGACGGGCTGAGTCTCCGAGGGACGCCCGATGCCCTGAGGCCATATGGGGCGGTCGGTCCAGACGTGAACTTCGCGCACGGGACCGATGGCGCCGCTCATTACGTATTCGGCCGTGACGCGCACCTCTTCATTTGCTTGGCCGCTATTGCCCATTTGCGTGGCGATCTTCGCTTCGCGCGCGGCTGCTTCGAGTTTTCGCGATTCCTCGACGGAGTAGGTCAAGGGTTTCTCGCAGTAGACGTGCTTGCCAAACTGGATCGCGGTCATGGCGGCAATGGCGTGCGTGTGGTCAGGCGTCGCAATCACAACCGCGTCGATGTCTTTCTGTTTTTCGAGCATGACCCGGAAATCTTTGTACTGCTTCGCATTCGGGAAGCGTTTGAAGGTCCGCCCCGCGAATGCCCAGTCCACGTCGCATAGCGCGACGATGTTATGCTCCTCGCAGTTCTTCATGTCCTCATGGCCCTGGCCGCCGATGCCGATGCCGGCGATATTGATCTTTTCATTGGCCGACAGGCGCCGGGTCGAAGCCGTGCCTTTGGGCCCGGGCGCCGCGGCCACGAGCGTCTTTGGCGTAGTGCCGCATCCGGAGATCGCAAGAGCCGCGCCCATGAGAAACGTGCGCCGTGACAGATTCTTCCTTTTCATTTTCACTCCCCTTCTTCGTAGTCCACCTCGCCAAAGTCCGTATGGTCAGCCAAGTCTAGCCAAATACACTCGAAATCTCAAAGTCGCGCGGCAAATGCAACGGCTTGCGCGGGCCCGCTTTATTGACATGGAGCTTGGTTTTGGGCAGAATCTGCAGCGTCTCTTTCGGGAGAAGTGGCGATGAGTCTGCTGGGTTTGGACGTTGGGACGACCGGGACTAAGGGTGTCGTCTTTGACCTGGACGGTCGCATTCTCGCGTCGGCGTATCGCGAATACGCGCTCTTGTCTCCGAGGCCGGGATGGCAGGAACTGGATCCCAACCTGGTCTGGCGTTGCGCGAAAGCGGTGCTTGCCGAAGTCTCGCGCGCCACGCGGCATAGTCCCATCCAAGCCATGGCTGTCTCGTGTCAGGGAGAGGCCTGCACGCCTGTCGCCGAAGACGGCACGGTCCTTGCCAACAGCCCTGCTACGTTTGATTCGCGTACGGTGGACATGCCGCGGTGGTGGCTGGAGCGGATCTCGCGGTTTGACATCATGCGGATATCCGGCATGCCGCTGCACGGGATGTACACGCTGAATAAGGTGATGTGGTTCAAGGAGCATCGCCCGGACGTTTACGCCAAGACCTGGAGATTCCTCTGTTACGAGGACTTCGTGCATTTCAAGCTCGGACTGGACCCGGTGATGAGCTATCCGCTCGCGGCCCGGACGATGGCGTTTGACGTTCATAAGGGAGACTGGTCGGACGAACTGCTTGGTCTTGCTGGCGTGGATCGTGGGCTGTTTCCACGCACGGCGCCTTCGGGCACGGTGGTGGGCACGATTCCAGACAAGGTGGCCGGGGAAATCGGGCTTCCTCGTGGTGTGATTGTGGCCACGGGCGGTCATGACCAGCCTGCGGGCGCGCTCGGCGCGGGGATTCTGAAGAGCGGCGAGGCGATGTACGCCACGGGCACGGTGGAGTGCATATGCTCCGTGTTCGACACTTTCAATCTGACGCAGGAGATCGTGGACAACAACGTCTGCTGCTATCCGAGCTGCGTACCGGGGCTTTACGCCTCTCTGGGCTTCAATTTCACGGGCGGCTCCCTACTGAAGTGGTATCGGGATACTTTTGCGGGGCCGGAAATCGAGGAAGCGCGCGCTACGGGACGGGACGTGTACGATATCCTGTGCGAACGAATACCGCAGGAGCCGGAGCATCTCCTTATCCTGCCACACTTTACGTTGACCGGCACCCCGTACTTCGACACAGCCAGCCGAGGAGCCATCCTGGGTCTCACCCTCAATACGACCCGCGAACAGATCGTCAGCGCCGTACTTTCCGGCGTGACGTATGAAATGAAACTCAATCTTGAATTGTTACGTTCCGCGGGAGTTGAAATAGGGCGGCTCCGCGCCATCGGGGGTGGCGCCAAGAGTCGCATCTGGGTACAACGCAAAGCTGACATAATGGGTATTCCCGTGGCAGTGCTGGAAACGACTGAAGCGGCCTCGCTGGGCGCTGCAATGCTTGCAGGCAAAGCCGCGGGCATCGTGAAGGACCTTGGCGAAATGGCGCGCGAGGTAGTCCGCATTAAGAGCGTTTGCGAACCGGATGCGAAGCGCCACGCCACATACGAAAAGATTTTCGCCGTATACCGTTCGCTGTATCCGGCGTTGAGAAGTATTAACCATGCGCTGGCGGTTTTGGATTAACGGACATAGGGATTATGGGCAGTGCTATGAAATCGCCGGCAAGAAGGAAGGACAAAGTGCATGACTTGAAAGAACCCTTTGCTCTGCCTCGATCAATTGCCACGGTCTTGCGGCAGTGCGCGAAGAAGTACAGCGGAGACCGCGTGTCCTCCCTGCCGGAAATGCTGAAGTACCTGTGGATAAATATCTCGGCCCAGCCCAAGTCCATTGCGGGCCGGAAACGGCGCGCCGAGGGAACGCTGAGTCCCGATGATTGGCTGAACGTGGTCGATGAGGCCGCTTCCCTCGGGGTCAAGTATATCGTCATATGTGTCGGCGAGTCGTTTGAAGCGCACCCGGAGCTCTGGCAAACCTGCCATTGGGCGCAGCGCACCTACGGGATTGACGTCGGAATACACACGTGCACCGGTCAGTTGAGAAAGTCCGAGCTGGACGAACTCAAACGCCTGAAAGCAGAACACACCTGGCTGTTTGTGAACGATACCGACCTCAGGGCATTCGAACCGGCGAAGAAGGCCGGAATCAGGGTAATGCAGGCGCAGGTGGACCACGAGGAGCATTCCCCGCCGTGCGACATGTCGGAGCAGATGCTCTTCGTTGGGCCGGAAGGTGTTCTCTATACGTGCGGCCTAGTGCTTAACAACGACCATTTCCGGATGGGTCACATTTCCGAAAGGCCGTTGGAGGAGTTTGTAAAAGATCCGGACCTTCCCCACAGCATTCCGAAATGGGCGCCGCACCGCGAGAATGGATGCGACGCTTGCCCCCCGATAATGGTGAAGCGAATGGCGGGAATTCCTCACGCGGAATAACCTGGGCTGCGTCTTCTGCCGTGCGCCCCGGGAAGAGGCCACAGCCATTTCCATCAACTCTAACGCGAGGTCTGGGCGCTGTCCCGCAAAAGGGACCGGAGACCGCCTGTTCGGGAACCCTAGCCACACCGCCGTTTGCCCCGCTCACGGACAGGGCTCCACGGATTTTGGCGTGGAGGTTGCTATACTGTGCGTAAAGCGGAAGGGTTTGAGGACGGAATGTAAGCCGTCCATCCCTCCGGATGGTTCAAATGTATCAAGGAGTCGCTTTATGCTTCTTCATCCTGAACTCACTGTGACGCAACGGGAAACCCCTGGCGCGGTGCGCCGAAGTACGGGAATTGGCCGAAACTTGCGAAACGACTCCGGGTGTATGGCTTCATTGTTTTCCGACGAATCACGACGCCTGGACGGTTCATTGCCGCCCGGCGTCTCGAAATGCTTTCATGCCGAATACTTGACAGTTTGACGGGATGTCGATATTGTGACAATGAGCAACGTGTCGCGCCGGCTCGATACGCCGACGCCGCTACGAAGAAAGGAAAACGGGCTATGAACATGAAGAGATCTAACTGCATCTGCTTCGTCTTCTTGAGTCTCTTGGCTCTCGTCGTTCCCGCGCGGAACGGTTTTGCCCAGGACGCCAACATGCTCCTGTGTGACGGGGAGACGAGTTTTCAGAGCGATTACGGTTCACGTAACACGACGCAGGCGTTTCGCGGCCAGGGCTGCTTAGAGGGAGTCCCGGACAAATGGCACGCGCCGGTAATCCGGCTAGGCGGTCTGCCCTCCTATCGCAGCAACCTTTCGGGCTACGACGAGATATGGTTTTTCGCCAAGAGTGACCAGTTGGGCAAGACGTTCGACGTCACCATAGGCGCTTACACAGGTAAGAGCAACGTTGTGAACGTTGGCGCCTACATCGAAGGAGGAGTGCTGGACACGACCTATCGGCTCGTGCGCATTCCTATCTCGGCATTGAAGACCGCCACCTATACGCTCGATATCGTCGAGGCCATCTATTTTGGGGTCGCAAACCCGACCCCTGGACACAAGATCTACATTGACGACATATGGGCCGTGAAACTGTCAACGGTCGATCCGAACACGGCGCCCTTCGTCACGGGCTACGGATTGATCTCGTTCGGAGACGTCCCCGTCCGGACCTCACAGACAAAGAGCGTGAACGTGACCAATGCAGGGAAGGGCCCCCTTGTGGTATCGAGCCTCTCCATTTCCGGCGCTCAGTCAGGGGAATTTTCAATACCGACGGCGCCGTTCACGCTTGAGCCCGGTCAAAGCCAGAGAATCGACGCGGTGTTCTCGCCCACAACGCCCGCGGACGTCACGGGGACACTGAACCTTTCCCACAACGCGACCGTCATGGGCAGCACGACCAGCATCCCGATCTCGGGCAGGGGAGTCAGTTCGCTGCTCGTATTGCCCTCGGACTCGCTGGACTTCGGCACGGCCCCGCAGGGACGCACAGTGTCTTGGCCCTTCCTGTTCAACAACAGGGGTAACCAGGACCTCGTCATCTCCAATCTCACGGCCACCCAACAGTTCTCGGTAACCCCGGCCACGCTGACAGTGCCCCCTGACGGAACCGGTGAGGTACGCGTATCGTTCACACCTGCGGCCGATGGACGCGTTCAAGGAAGGCTTACGTTCGCCGCTAATGATCCCAATAACCCGCAGAAGGAGATTCAGCTCGACGCCGAGGGCGTTCCCGCCGGTGCCGGCGCGGCCACCCTGGCCCTCCGCATAACACAGACTACGTCCAGTAAGGTAACGGTTGCGTGGCCCACGTTCTCGGGCGCTGACGCCGTCAATGTTTACTTGGCGCCGGAGCCCGAAGGGACCCGAAACGAACCACTCTACAAGATGCTTGTCTCGCAGCAACCCGGGACATCAACCGGGTGCGTAATCGATAAGCTGTCCGCGGCATCAGATGCATTTTTCCGCGTTGAAGCGTTGAGTGGAACTCAGGTGCTGGCCGCGGGGTTCGTCCACGCGCGAACCGTGGGCGGCCCCCGAGCTACGCTCGATACTGCTGTCCGCGAGGTACACGCCTTCGCCCCGAACGTCCTGATGGTCGTGCTCGAGAATAAGCAGGTGAAGTCATACTCCGGCACGACCGGTTCGCTCGTGGGCGATACGGGGCCTGAATGGCAGGCCGGACCGTGGACGCTCACCCGGCCCGACGGCACGCCCATACAAGTGACGAATGTCTATCGGCATTCAATACCCGTGGGACAAACGTACTATGAAATAGGGCCGGGCACGCCTCTGCACCAAGACCTCCTTGACGTTGACCACAGGATCTATCTAGTTCTCGGTGCGCCCGTGGGCGCACGTGAAATACTTCATGTTCAGGGGCCGCGCGGCGCCGATTTCGTCGTGCCGTTCAGCGACGCCTACCTCGAGACGCCCGTGATTCAAGTCAATCAAGTCGGATACAGTCCGCGGGCATCGAAACGCTGGGCCTATATTTCCGGCTGGATGGGAGACGGCGGCCCGTTGTCACTGGCGGGTTTCCCCGCTGCGGCTGACGTGCTTGTTGATCCCGACGACCCGAACGTGGTACGGACGGCGGTTGTCAGCGGCTTGGCCATCACGCAAAGAGCAGCCAACGATACGGATGCCGGATGCGAAGTGCGGCAGATCGACCTGGCCTCGGCGCCTCCGGGCGAAGGGATCGTGTACCGCGTGAGAGTCCCCGGGGTAGGGGTCTCCTGGCCCACCCAGGTGAGTGAAACAGCGGTCTTCAAGGCTTTCTTTACGATTGTGCGCGGGCTCTACTTCGAGCGTTGGGGCCGCGACCTTCAACCTCAGTGGACGGAGTGGTCGCCCAGACCGCCAGATCACCCGGTAATTTTCACCGGAGAACTTCTTGACTCAACAGGGAAACCTAGGTTTGGTCCCAAAGCGTTTTTCACTTCCAGTACGCCGAAAGTGGGCGAGCGTCGCTTTGCGGGCGGCCACCATAATGCCGGTGATTTTGACGTACAGGCGTCTGACCAAGTGATAGCCATGCTGCTGATGCGAGCCTATGAGATCAACCCAACCGCGTTTGCCGACGGCCAGCTCAACATACCCGAGAGCGGCAATGGCATCCCTGACATGCTGGACGAGGCGCTGTGGAATCTCGCCGCCTGGGAACAGTTGCAGGAAGCCGACGGCGGAGTGCGGCTGGGGGTGGAGTCCTATCGCCATCCGAACGGCATCGATTTCGCTGACAACGACCCCTTGCCTTTCTGGACCTACTCGAGGGGGACACTTCACACGACGGGTGTCGCCGGCATATTCGCCCAGGCGGCAAGGCTTGTGGCGCCGTTCAATGCGGCCAAGTCTGATGAACTGCGCGATCGGGCAATCAGAGCCTATGATTACGCCGTTGCGAACGGCGCGGATGCTTCGTTTAGGGGCGCCTTGCTCTACGCAACGGGCGAGTTATACCGGCTGACCGGCCAACAGAAGTACAAGGATACGTTCGAGGCGACCTGGGATGCGTGCGATAAATGGCGTACTGGTTTTCCGGGCGTATACGCCTACCTGCCCCCGATATCGGCCTATGGCGACACGCCATCTCTCATAGCGGACCAGATTCTGGGTTATCTTGGGAGTCAGGGCGCCAATCCCACCTACTTATCCAAATCCACCGCGAAATTGGGCGCCATGGCGGACGATGCCGTAAACGCTATCGAGAGCGGCGGTGCGCATAGGAATGGCCGCAATCCTACCGCGACCCCTACGTGGGGAAAAGGGACCGTTGTCGGCGAATACATGATGAGAGTCTACACGCGGATGCAACTTGGCAACTTGGCGCCTGACGCTGCGCAACGGTATTTCGATGCCACGAGTCTGTCCGCGGATTACGTGCTTGGCTGCAATCCTGAAGGCATGGTGTGGATCACCGGTCTTGGCTCGCGCCATCCCGAGAATCCGCTCCACAATGACTCCCTCGCATTCATCAAAGAGGGTAAGGGGCCTATGCCGGGGTTCCCGGTTTTTGGCCCGACGAAGAGTTTGCCGGGCGTGGAACGTTATGACTATGGCGAGTACACGTTCTACCCGGCGTTTCTATCGCAGCCGCTTATGCGCCACTACGCCGACATATGGACGTTTGTCGCCAACAACGAGGGCGGGCCCCAGATGATGTCCATGCATGCCGAGCTTTTCGGGGTCCTTCTCGCGTCGAGTATGATGCCGCCGGCCTCATGGCTCCCTGGCGGGAAAGAGCATCGGAACACGCTTGCACCGCGGGAAGGGACCATTCCCGGCTCCCCAACCCGGGATACTTTGAGACCGGTTATCGTCCTGAACGGCAGCCCGTCGGTCAACATCGAGGTCCCGACACCTTACGTGGATGCCGGCGCCACGGCAACCGACAACGTCGATGGCAATATCACTTCCAGGATCGTTACCGTGAATTCCGTGGACTCTTCGAAAGCCGGAGACTACACGGTTACGTACAACGTAGTCGATAGTTCAGGAAATGCCGCGATCCAAGTCGTCCGCAATGTCAAGGTGGTCGACGCCGCGGCGCCGGTTATCGTCCTGAACGGCAGCCCGTCGGTCACGCTCGAGGTCCTGACACCCTACGTGGATGCCGGCGCCACGGCGACCGACAACGCCGATGGCGATATTACTTCCAAGATCGTTACCGTTAACTCCGTGGACTCTTCGAAAGCCGGAGATTACACGGTTACGTACGACGTCGTCGACAGTTCAGGACATGCCGCGATCCAAGTCGTCCGCAGCGTCAAGGTGGTCGACGCCGTGGCGCCGATGATCGTCCTGAACGGCAGCCCGTTGGTCACCCTCGAGGTCCTTGCGTCCTATGTGGATGCCGGCGCCATGGCGACCGACAACGTCGATGGCAATATCACTTCCAGGATCGTCATCGTAAATTCCGTGGTCTCCTCGAAAGTCGGAGACTACACGGTTACCTACGACGTCGTCGATAGTTCAGGAAACGCCGCGATCCAAGTCGTCCGCAACGTCAAGGTGGTGGACACCACGGCGCCGGTTATCACAATCAAACAACCCTAGAGTTGACATCTCCAGTCAGTTTTCCTCACACGTAACGCCGACCCCGAGCACGGGGCCGGCGTTACGCCTTTTCGGCAGGTGTTCATCTCGTTTTCCAGACAAGGTTTCGCCTTGCCCCATCTCCTTCGTCTCCAGATCCCCTTTCCTTGCATCGCATATTGCTCCGAATGCTGTGGTTGCGGCAGGGCCGCATGGGGTTGTATCCTGACGCAGGGTATACAACGTGAATTCGAACAAACGGCGGCAAGGCATACAGCACCGGAGATCTCGATGGTCCACGATGAGATGACTGTCCAGGTCAAGCGGGAACGCACCCCCTGCAACCTTTGCGGCGGAGTCGACGCGACCCATTATGGCGCGGTGTTCGACGTTGTTATGGATCATCACCCGTCGGCCTACGACTTGCTGCAATGCTCGAGTTGCGGCTTTGTGTTTGTCGATTCCAGGCAGGTACAGGCAGAACGGGATTATTATGGCGACAGGTATTACAGCTATGCGCCGTACAGCGAAAGCCAGATCGAACGGTGGGCAAGAGACGCCGTCAAGTGCAAGGAGCCTGGAAAGATCCTGGATGTCGGGTGCGGCTCCGGCGAATGGTTGTATAGGAAACAACTGGAAGGGCATGAAGTGTGGGGTCTGGAAGTGGACGAGCGTGCGGTCGCAGCCGGCCGGAATCATGGGCTGAGAGTGACCTCCAGCGCTGACAGTTTGCCGGGCGGCTACTTCGACATGATCCGCCTCTCCCACGTCATCGAGCACACTGATGAGCCCCTGGAGATGATGAAATCGTTGGCAGGCAAGCTCCGGGTTGGCGGACAGATTGAGATTCTTGCCCCGAACATCGAGAGCGTCAAGTTCGCCAAGTTGATGCCCATTTCGAAGCTCGTCGACGTTCCGAGACACCGGTGTTTTTTTTCGGCCGATACCCTGGAGTTGCTGCTCACGAAATCGGGGCTGAGGGTTGACAGCATCGATTGGGTATCGAGTCCGGCCTTTTTGAAGGAACTGCTAGGGGACATTAGAAGGCTGAACGTGTATCGGCGCAAAGCGCGACCGCATCTTTCGGAGATAGGCTCGCTGCTATGCTGGGCGATCCTGATCCGTTTCAACGGCAGATTGCGCCGGGGACGCAGGAATGACTGGCTTGCCGCCAAGGCGTCCCGGCCGCCGACACCCGGCGCGCCAGGCGCTCGCGAGGATTCCATGGGTGGCAAATGAAACCTGTTTCAGGCGATCTGACGAAGGAGCGGAACTGGACGTGAAACCTGGAAGACGAAGGAGACGGCGGGTCCTTCTTGTCGCATGGTTCCTGGATCCTGGGCGCCGCTGGCTTGCGGAACACCTCGACTCCGAACGGTACGACTGCGATTACGTGGGTCTGCCGCAACGGGTGGACATCACTAAGAAGTACACGAGCGCGATCCAGTGGCTCAAGCATTTCGTTCTCGCGCTCAAGGCGCGTTGGCGGCTGCTATGGCGCCGGTACGACCTAATCGTCTCGGCGTTCCCGCAGGTCGGTTTTGCACTGGGTTTGGTCAACCGTTTCACACTTGACCGGACGCCGCACGTGATCTGGTACTTCAACTGTGGCCATGAATACGTGGGGGCGCGCCGGTTTCTTTCCCGGATTGCGTGCGCACGCGCCAAACGTTTCATCGTGTACAGCCGTCATGAGCGCGACGTTTATTCCCGGGTATTCAAGTTGCCGAAGGAGCGGTTTCATTTCACGTTCCTGACCGGCGCCCCGCTCGCACGGGAAGACTATGCCGGTACGCGTGAGCGCTACGGCCTGGCCCCGCGCTTCATCACCTCTCTGGGAAGTTCGAGCCGCGACTACAAGACTCTGTTCGAGGCAATCGCGGGCATCGACGTGCAAACGGTCGTGGTGACGTATCGGCATGCCATCGAGGGGCTGGAGGTTCCGCCGTCAGTACGCGTACTCGAAGGCATTCCTCAGCAGGACTACCTCGGGATCATTGCCGATGCTGAGATCTGCGTTATTCCCGTGAGCAATATCCAGACCGCTAGCGGTCAGATGACCTTGATACAGGCGATGAGCCTTGGTGTGCCGGTCATTGCCACGCGCTGCATCGGCACGGAGGATTACATCCTGGACGGCGAGACAGGACGTTACGTCGAGATGGGCGATGCCGAAGGGATGCGCAAAGCGATTCAGGAATTGTTGAATGACCCCGAAGGGCGGGCCTCCATGGCGGCGCGAGCCTCAGCCTTCGCACAAGAGCACTTCTTCGATAAGGCGGGTTCCTACGTTCTCGATGAATTGTTTGACGAACTGCTGCAGAAGGGCGAACTTCGGACGTACAGTGACGATCTGCTGTAAGGGTGGTGTCCGGAAGCCCCACCACCATCTCCGCGCGATGGGCAGTGCATGATCCACCAAGACAGTGCGGATTTCACGGCGAGGCGTTCCGCTGGAATTCACTCGAGCAACACGGACTGCAAGGCCTCTCGGGCGTGGTCCAGTCTCGCGAGCAGTTGCGCCCGCACCTCTATGCTCTTCTTTTGGAAAGCGCTTTTCTGGTCGAGAAGCCTGAGCGTTTCCCGCCGAAGCAGATCTAAATCGCATTGTTCAACGTCCCCAACGGTCTTGAGTCCGAAGGGTTTCAGAAAGTTGTCCAGCTTGGATCCCCTTGCAATGCCGATGATGGGCACGTGCGATATGGAGGCGAAAATCAGGAGGTGGAGCCGGCTGCTTATGACGAGGTCCATGGATGACGCGATGGCAAGGACTTCACGGGGCTCGTATCTTCCCGATGCAACGACCGCCCGGTCCGGGCAAGCCAATTCCTCAGTCATATGCTTCATAAGACCCGCATCGGTGATCGGATTCATGGGAATGAAAACGATACGCGCGTCAGTCTCTGACAGAATTCCGCGGAGGTAAGCGTGCAACTCTTCGCGCTGTCTGAGTGCGCGCTGCGCTGAGATGCATACACCTATTCGAGGGGCGTGCGAAAGCAGGATCTTGCGAACCTCCGGCTCAAGTTGGACCGCTTCGAGCGGACGCG
The DNA here is from genome assembly GCA_964587655.1 of uncultured Nitrospiraceae bacterium. Taxonomy (GTDB): domain Bacteria; phylum Hydrogenedentota; class Hydrogenedentia; order Hydrogenedentales; family SLHB01; genus CAZPMT01. The sequence goes on along the minus strand of CAZPMT010000094.1, from coordinate 7,833 downwards.
GCTCAAGCACCAGCGCCGAGTCCGCACCCACCAACACTTCCCGCTCCACCCCGCATCGCAGGATTTCGTCCCTGCTTTCTGGATCGCGAACAACAACGAGAGTGGCGCGGCGGAGTTCCCTGGCGATCTTGCGACGGGCGCGTCTTTCCCAGATCCTTTCTTGCACGTGAGTGAAATCGACTGTTCCGAGCGTGAGCCCTGTCATGGCGTCAAGCAGTCGGCGGCGCTTGCCGGCGTCGACTCGGTATAATGCCGGGTTGAACTCGCTGCTCATCCCGACCCCCCAGAGAACAGTGCGTTTCCCTGCCTCATGCGCCCGCGCGAGCAACTCAAGCGCGGACTCCGGGTAGTCAGAGAGACCCGTAGCCCCGCACCACACGAAGACGTCGTGCCGCTCAATGGTCCGCCTTGTTTCGTCGGGCGAAACGTCGTCATAGAACCCGAGCAGACCGCAGGTCTCAACGCGGAGTCTCCGGGCCGTTGCCTCCCTGTCACGCGTGCTGACGGTCAACTTAGCAGCCGGACATACTTCCCGAAAGATTGCGACGGCGCACTCGAGGATGGCCTCGTCGCCCACGTTGTCACACCCGAATGGAACACCGCCTAGAAGTAACCGCACGTTTGCGAATTCCGCTAACCCGTTAACAGATCCAACACCATCGTCAGCTTGGGAAACCCTATGCGTCTAAGGTCAGCCACGTCGTCCGGCTTGACGAGACGCAGGGCGCGAGCCGCGAACAGATAGCCAGCCACGTAAGTGAACCCGGCGAGCACTAGGCCCGGTATGGAACAATAGGGCGCCAAAGGACTCATTATAGCCGCCCATCCGAAGCCGAGCAGCACGAACTTGATGAAGAAGGCCGTGGGAAAGTATATCCCGCCAATGAAGCGCGAGACCACGTAGAGACGCAAGGGAATGGTCAGTATGAAGGTGAGCACAACCGCGGCCATTGCGCCGTACATACCGAACCGCGGGATGAGCAGGTAGTCCAAGACCAGATTCATAAACACTTGCAGAAACATCAAGGGCTGCACATGCATCAGCTTCTCTCGGGCAACGATGGCCATGGATATGGGCAGAGATATGAGCGGCAAGGTGTGCACAACGCAGAACAGGCTCATCACCGGCCCCGCCGGCGCCATTTCCGCGCCGTACACCAGCACGACGGCGCGAGCGGCAAAGAAAAAGCCAAAAGCCGCCACGGGCATTATGACTATGGCGAGGATTTTGTAGAAGACGCGGATGATGGCCGGCAGGGATTGTGGATCCCGCGAATGCGCTTCCGCGAAACCGGCCGTGAAAAGGCCCTGTATGGCCTGCGGCACGAGCGAGATGAGCAGGAGTGGAAGTCCGCATCCGAGGTTGTAGAAACCTACGATTTCCGCCGTGAAGTAATAGCCGAGAAAAAAGAGTTCGGAATACTGTCGCAAGAAGATCATGGCGAATGAGTTGACGAGGCTTCCTAAGGCGGTCCCGAGGACGCGCCGTTTTCCGACGCCATAGCGCGGAGAGCGCCAGGGAAGCGACCGTATTGTGCGGACCAGAAGATAGCCGGAGATCAGGCCAATCGCGAGAACCGGTATTGCTTCCGCGGACAGGGCCGCGGCGGCGGTGGGGCGCCGGAACAGGAGTATGGCCACAAGCGCCAGGCACGCGAGACCTTGCAGTACGGAAAGGATTGCGTTTGCGCGCACCTTGTACAGGGCCGTGAGGCCGTTTTCGAATGACCCTCGAACAAGCCGGGCAACGACGAGCCCCAGCGCGAATAGCAGCAAAGTGTCAAGTTCAATTCCAAGCCATTTGCCCAGGTATGATCGACCCGCAATCAGGGCTCCCCCCACAAGGATGAACATTCCGCCCTGGAGCAGTGTGGACTTGACAAGGACGCGGATGATGCCTGCCCTGTTTTGCTGGACGCAGAGCTCGGGGATGAAGCGGACCAATGCCGTGCCAAGACCCAATCCGCACACCACAAGGGCGGTATCCGCGATGGTCTTGGCAAGACTGAGAATTCCGTATTCCTTGGGTCCCAACAACCTTACCGTCAGAATCGAGATCGCAAGGGCTATAAGGGTCATCGCCAGCTTGCTGCCGACAGTCCACGGAACCCCCGCAAGCACTTCCCTGGAAAGAAAGACGCCCTCGCTCTGCCCGGCGGTCAGATCCTCACGATCGTTGTCGTCCAGCCCCATCTAGTCACGTCCATTTGCGCTTGGCCCGTCAGAGCATGCAAACCAACGGCCAGCGAGTCCTCTTCAGCCAGTGATACAGCTTTGTTCCGTTACCCTTCTCCAACAGAATCTCGTCCCGCGTCTCGCGAAATCGCACACGCCGCCAAAGCACTCGAACCACCGTTTCGAAGGGGGCCGCATCCTTTGTGTCCGCAGTTTCGGAGGAGGAAAGAACCGATAGAAGAGCATAGATCTTGTCCTGCCATCCACTGACCGGCATGATGTCGCGCCAGTCGCACGTCCGTTTGCGTCCGCCAAAACCCACGGCAGTGCGAAAGGCTCCGGTAGGAAGCTGATAGCGGATGAGAGACGCGGCTTGGCGCAAGGCCGTTTCCTTGTCGATCAACCCGGCGTCAAACATCCGCAGGATCGCATCGGCGCCAGCCCCCACGAAGAAAGGGAACGCACACGGTGGCCGGTCCGCCCATTTCACGAAGGGGCACGTTGTTACATCGCCAAGATAGGGATTGAGGAAATCCATCAGCAGATCCAGCGCCTCGCTGAATTCGGGCTTCCGCGTCTTCTGCGCAAGCAGTTTGAGCGCTGGAACGCATCGAATGGCCCAGTAGGGATAGACCCTGTCGCGCTGTAATGAAACCGCAGGAATGCCGCCTCGCAACGGCCCTTCGCTAATCTGAGATGCCAGAATAGACTTCCCGCCGTCGAGGATATACGGCTCGAATCGATCCCAAGCATTTGTGAGCGTGGCGTACTGCATCATGAATTCCAGGATCGACGCGACGCAATGGGGATTGTACGAGACAAAGTCGCTCGTGGGCCAACTGTTGAACGTCCTAAGGGTCTTGTTCCACAACTGCCGGATAAGGTATTCACTGACGTATTTCTCGACAGCGTCATAGACGTGTGAGAGGCGTCCGTGGCCCGGCGTCTCCAGAAGCGGCAGAACTCGGCAAACGGCGCCCAGCATCGCAGGCTCATGAGGCATGCCCCCTTCGCAGGGGTTGTTCTCGAAATGCGAGACACTAAAGCAGCCGTTGCGCCATTGAGCCCTGATGATCGCTTCGACGTCACGTCTGATGAAATCGCGGTAGATGGAATTGCCTGTCGCTTCGTATCTGGCCGCGTACGCGCGGAAAAGGCCTTCGTATTTCCAGTCAAACGACGGCCCGCAATACGCCAGATTCCACCCATTCGCGCCTATGCTTGGTCCATAGTAACCGCTTTCATCGCGAATCGATGAGAACCATGACTCCAATCGCGCGACCGCTTGGGAAAGCGCAACGGATCGATTTACTGCGTCTTCACTCATGACCACTCTTCACCAATTCATAAACGAGCGTGCTGCAAAACAACCTGCGCCAATCAGAGACGGGGCCGTACTGGCAGAAGAGATCCGCCAATCTGTCGTTGAGGCCAAACCGCTTGGCTTTCGCGGCCAACTGAATCGCATGCCGTACGATAATGGACTCGGCGGGAGCGAATCCCACCTCGGACGTGACGCGAAGCCCAGCCTTCTTGATCATATCTCGGATAAAGGGCGGTGAGAACTTCCGCTCAGGCCCGTAATTCCAGTTCAATCCCAGCGCATAGTTCTTGCGCCACGATCGCTTGTAACGAGTAAGATGCGGATACCACCGATTGGATACCGACAGAAGAGCAGATCCTCCGGGCCGAAGAACGCGGCGGATTTCCTTCAGTAGAGGAAGCGGATCGTCGAACTGGCCAGGCCGTTCGTAACAGATCGCCGCATCGACGGCGCCATCTTCCAGCGGAATGCTAAGACATTCAGTACCTGGATTCGCGAGGAATTCCACCTGTTCGTGATCCAGCGAGCGCCGCAGCCGTTCTCTAATGAAATCAAGAGTGCTCGCGGTCAGTTCGTAGACAAATAGTCTCTCGATCTCCGCTGACATCATCTGGAGGACTTGCAGCACGGTATCGCCGTTGTGCGGCATAACATCCAACACACGCGCGCGAGGGTAGCGGCCAATCAACCGGCCTGCACGCGTACAGAAGTACTGCATCCTCTTCGAGAAGCGTTGGTCCGGATTCGAGTGAAGGGTCTTTGCATCAAAAGCGACGCCCTTATACCAAAGCACTTTCTCGCGGAAATCGCTGAGTTGCTCAAGAGACCACACGTGGGGGCGGATATCCGGATGGCACCTCTTCCTGAGACCTTCGAGAGTGTTCCAGTGCGCGACTTCCTCTACGGAACGCCGCGGGGGTTCGGGTGGGTCGTCATCGCTATAGCCGACGCATATCACGCCGAGATTCCGCAAATGCGACGGCGCGTCAAGTGCGCGCGCCATGCCCGCCGGATTCTGTATGCCTCCCAGATAGATGGCCCCCAGGCCTTCGGCTTCGGCCGCCAGCAAGATCCCGTGGGCCATCATGCCCATCGTGACGTACGGCGTATAACACGGATTCCGGCTTTCCATGGTTGTGTCATAGAACAAGGCGATCAGGGCCGGCGCATCGTAGAAGTACGACTGCACGTTTGCGTCGCCGTATTTTGACATGCGCTTCTTGACTTCCGGGTCCGTGACAATCGCCACCTCCCAAAGCTGCCGATTGCAGGAGGTGGGCGCTTCAAGTCCCGGCTCGATAATGCGCCGCAAGACGTCGGGAGGAACCGGTTCGTCTTTGAAGAGTCGAGCGCTCCTCCGCCTCCTGCACAGCGCGTAGAAATCGTTGAAATTCATCGCCTGTCTTCCGTCAATCGCGCAACGCGGCTCTTCGAGAAACTCATGGGGATCCGTCTTTCGGAGCCCTCAGTCCGTGGTGCAAAGCGCGACCCTTTCCCAAAGGCAAGGAAGCTCACCCATTAGTTGATGTCATTGATTGGCTGGCCTGCTCAATCGGGCGGCGCGAGTATAACCTGATATGCGGATACTCAGCAACGAGACATGTTCGCGGTCTAACGGCAACGTCCTGGCGGGTTTCATCGTTCGCCTTGCGTCGCCCGCTTCCCTCGCAGGCCGAACATATCCGCTCGAATGAGCCCGCTGAGCGTCTCGTCCGTGTCGTGCATTGTATAGGCCGCCGCCAGCGCTCCCATCAGGATGTGCATCAGGAAGAAGATGTGGGAGTGACGAAAACCATACTCGGTCAGGCACTGAAGGAACGACGCGCTGGCGCCGAAAAACGCCCCGATGCCGAGCCGGGATGCAAGCCGCCGCGATCTTCCGCGGAAAAAGCTGGCCCCCATCTGAAACCACCGTCCCCAAATGAGGTAGAAGATGATGAACCCCGGCACACCCAACTCGCCGATCGTGAGCGCCCCGAGATTGTGTGCCGGAGGCGCCATCATGTGAGTGTACTCATTCTTGGAAAGGCCCTGCACGTTAATGTCGGTCCCGCCGTAAGACACGGCGGCGTGGCCCAGTCGAGGATAGTATTCTTCCGTAACCACGTAAGACCAGTTGTTCAGGCCCACGCCGAAGAAATGATCTTGCACGACCACGGCGGCAATATGCAGGTACATTCCCCTTCCTTGCATGTCATCTTCGAGGTACTCCTCCTCCAATGAAGTGCCGGCATACCGGCTCATCAGGGAGTCCCAACTTCGGTAGAGCGCGCCGCCCACGGCCGCCATTATGAGTATTCCGATGACAATCTTCTTCGGGGTCAGAGTGAGTCCGGAACAGACGGCGATCACGCCGAACATGACGATCGCATACACGGCTATGCCCGTTCTGGATATGGTGAGTATCACGCAGATTCCGAGCGCGGCGGCGCACCCGGCGCAGAGCCAACGGACAAGGACGTGCCGGTCGGAGGTCGCGACCGCGGCAAGCACCGGCGCGATGATACAGCAGTATTCGGAGAACTCATTGTAGTGATCAAGAGGCCCGGGAATGCGATGCATACCCAAGACATAGCGTTGGTGGAGCGACACGGAGGTGCTGTAGACGGCGATAGCACACAGCGCCATGACCAGGACAAGTACGTCGCGCGGCTTCCTGATGTAGTTCGCTACCGCGATGAACACGACGACTCCGCGGAGGATCTTCGTGAACTCGAAAATGGAGAAAATCCTCGGCTCCAATGCCATGATACTGAGACCGCAGTAGGCGACGTATGCAAGCAGAAACCCCAGGCCGGCCGGCCAGCGGATGCGCGGTTTCCCGGGAGGCGGCGAGATCAGGCAAGAGAGCAGAAGAATCCACACCAGGAAATCGAAATATGAAAACTCAATCCCTCGGGTCGACCCGCGGTACATCTCGCGGCTAAGAAAGTTAATGTCCAGCCTTTTTATGGTAGCCGTGCTGAACACGAGGGCGAAGAACACCAGCTCTCGTATGCGCGGGGAGATCGAAGCAGCCAGCGTGCCGATCGGCACCAACACCATAAGGCTCGCGAAGAAGATGACGTTTTTCACGGCGCCTCCGGCGGGCCGACGGCCTCGGCAAGCATCAGTCCGTACAGGTCGTCCAGTCGTTTGGGAACGTGGCTCAACGGAACATTTCCCATGAATGCGGCAACGGACGTGGGGTGTTCCGGCGCATACCCGTGCATGGCCGCTAGAGGCCTCTCACCCATGAAGCTCGGACACAACAACACGCCCGGATTGAGAAGAAAGAACAATTCCCCATACTTGTAGCCGGGGAAGTCGCATCCCCACTGGGCAAGCTGTTCTTCAGGAACGATCCCGCCCTGGGGGACCTCTTGCAGCGCGTGGGTCACCGTCTCCCGGGCGCCTTTCTTGAGAAACCAGAAGCGGGCCATGGTCGAATCGTACACCGCGGCGTAGTCCACGCCAAACGTGAGCCCCAGCGTCTCGATCCGGCCAATCAGATCGACGGTCTCGGAGACGTCCGTCATGCCGTGGTCCGAGAAGGCGAAAAGCCGGACCGTGGTGTAAACGGACTGGGCCTTTTCCAGCAACTCACGGAGTTTCTGCTCATACAGTAGCAGGTGCTCGCCGACCTCCGGCGCTTGCGTTCCATGGGTGTGAAGGACCGCGTCCAGCCCGCCCAGAAACAGAAATGCGAAGCGGATCTCTCCCCGGTCCAGTTCCTGGTGAAGCGTCGCGACGCGCCTGAACTCCGGCTTCCTCCAATCCGAAACGCTGATCGGCACCCGCCGCTCGCGAAGCGCGTCGAAGACGGTCCGCGCGCCGCTGTTAATGCCGCCGGGCTCATAGATGTCGCGCCGTTCGGAATAATCGAAGAGATGCAGATAGCGGAACGGCATGTTGTACAGTTGGAAATAGCCCGTATAGCCGTGAAAACGCTCCATCTCGTGACTGAGCCGCGAGCGTACACGGCCCCGCGAAAAGAGCGCCTTGGGCAGTAAGTCAAGGTAGCGGTAGAACCGGAAAGGCGACTCCTGCGGATTGTAGTAATAAAACGCGAAGTGACCGTGGTCGCGGGGAAGCTTTCCGGTGAGAATCGTCGGGTCGCACGTCGAGCTATACCCGAAAATCGTATCCAGCGGCGCCTTGACCGCCATGATATCGTCCATGAAACGCCATTGGTTCACAAGCTCCCACCCAAAAGCGTCAATGAACAAAAAGATCGTCCACCGCCTCTCATCGTTCATGTTTCCACCCCCTTCCGAGTTTCCCGACCCCAACCCTTGAACCCTGCCTTCAAAACCCCCCCGACCCCCCCGATGCCCACCAACCACCCCTGCGCC
>CAZPMT010000093.1:0-21776 GCA_964587655.1 uncultured Nitrospiraceae bacterium | reverse complement strand
CCAAACGAGGCAACACGACATCGCTTACCGTAGGTGTGAGAAGTCCGGGCTAGCGATGTGATTTATGTTGCCAGCGATGAGGTAGTCCACAAAGGCTCGATGGGACAGATCACGGTTATTCGCGTTCCAGACGGTTCGTGGCGCAAGAAGAGGAAGGGGGGTACACAGTTGCCTCTGGCCCTCGGGCACCTGGAACCATACATGCATGAGGGGGCGTTGCCCCCGCAATGGCAGCAGCTTATGTTGCCCTTCTCGGACACCAGATGATCGGCGCACAGGAACGAATCTCGTATACTCTTGTTACGGATGGTTCACGCGACCTATCTCTCCTGCAACACGTCATCCGTTGGGTTATCCGCCACTCAGCTGAGTGCAGACTTCAACTCCACGCGCAGTTTGCGGACTTCCGCGGTTTCCGCAAGCCGCCCGACACGCTTTCGGAACGATTGAGAGAGGCCGTGAGGCTCTTCCCATGTGACATCCTGTTTGTCCATCGCGATGCTGAGAAGCAAACGAGGGAGTCTCGTGCCGTCGAGATCGCCGACGCGTTACGGGACGCCAGCATCGACGAAGTCAATGTTCCCGTAGTGCCCGTACGAATGACTGAAGCTTGGCTCCTAATCTCGGAGCCGGCAATTCGGAGAGCCGCTGACAACCCCAATGGGAGGAGTCCTCTTGATATGCCGAAACTGAAGGGTCTCGAGGGACTGATCGATCCCAAGGACATGCTCCATTCCTTGCTCATAGCAGCATCTGAAAGGCAGGGGAGCCGCTTGAAAGCATTTCGACGCGACATCAACTGGCACGTTCACCGCGTGGCGGACTATATCGATGACTACTCGCAATTGGAATGTCTCCCCGCGTTTCAGACCTTCGAGGAACTAACCCGGGCGGCAGTCCAACGCGTTACAGCCTCTTGAGTGTGGCAGCCACCAAGGGACGTGAAAGGGGTTGTCTCTTACTGCGCGGATACTCTGCCGTTTGCTCTGCGGCGGCGTATCCACGAACCGGCTTCATACGCGACGAGAAGCGCGGGTATCCCATAGAGCAATCCCATCCCCCACCAGGTCCTGGAAAAACCCGTCAGGTCCCGCATGCGGCCCAAAGGCCACCAGATGCAGAACGCCCTGCCGAGAATATTGTCGTTCGGCAACCATCCGAAGACGCGCCCGTCGGCGCTGTCGCCGCTGTTGTCGCCGCACACGAGATAGCAGTTCTCGGGCACGAGCGAGTACTCATCCGATGGAAGAATACCGTATCGCAGCGGGTACTGCGACTCCTGCTGCGCCCGGAAGAACTGGCCGACGATCTGTCGGCTCACCGGGTTCAACTCGCGCGCAAGGCTCTTCATTTCCTCCGGACTAAGCAGTTCCGGATCGCGTCCGCCCAAGCCGTCCCGAACCCGCTCGAGCTCCAGCGCCAGAACGCGGATCGCATAATCTTGCGGAGCGTTTTCGAGTACGCTCGCACCCGCGCGGGCCATGTACAAAATGAACCGGTCCAGTTGCTGTTCGGTGGGCGAAAACTCGGAGGTGTAGTAAAGGATTCCGCGCAGCGGCTCGGGCGGATCCACCGGTTTTCCGTTGACACATATCTTGCCGTCCTGTATATGAATGCGCTCGCCCGGAAGACCCACAATGCGTTTGACCAGCGTCTTATGAACGGCGTCTTTCTGCACGGTCCGAAACACGACAATGTCCCATCGCTCCGGTTCGGCGAGATGGAAAATGCGCTCGTTCATGAAGGGCACGCGCGGTCCGTAGATCAGCTTGTTCGCGCCGACGCGGTCGCCCCGGAAGAACCGCATGTCCCCGTGCAGCGTAGGTTCCATCGAACCCGTCGGGATCTTGTACGGCTCGAACAAGAGCCACCGTACCGCCAGTACGGCGAGGATCAGCACAAGCCACGCGAGCCCATTCCTCGCGGTCCACGGCCCCGTGATCCCGACGATGACGCGTCGCGGAATCGACATGACGCGCCACACTCCGCGCGCGCAAGGCTCCCGCGCGCCTGATTCCGGCAGAGGCCTATCGGAATCCGTGTCAGAATCAACAGGGGACATCCGCTAATCCGATTCCTCGTTCACGCGAAGCAGGGCCATGAAGGCTTCCTGCGGGACCTCGACCGTGCCGATCTGTCTCATACGCCGCTTGCCTTCCTTTTGCTTTTCGAGGAGCTTGCGCTTCCGCGTGATGTCGCCGCCATAGCATTTCGCCGTTACGTTCTTGCGCAACGGACTTATGTTCTCGCGCACGATGATCTTGTTCCCGATGGCCGCCTGTATGGCCACTTCGAACTGCTGCCGCGGGATCACCTTCCTCAGTTTCGACGCGAGTTGCCGGCCAAGATAGACCGCGCGATCTCGATGAACGATCGACGACAGCGCGTCCACCGCCTCGCCGTTCAGCAGGATATCCAGCTTCACAAGCTCTCCGGGGCGATACCCGATCAGGCGATACTCGAGGGAGCCGTATCCGCGGGTGAGGGTCTTCAGCTTGTCGTAGAAATCGAGCACTATTTCGCCAAGAGGCATCTGATAGACCGCCATGCAACGTCTCGCATCGATGTAGTCGACCCGGACGTGGATCCCACGTTTCTTCTTGCACAGATCGATGACGGCGCTGAGGTACTCGGTCGGACAGAGGATGTCGGCTTCGATATACGGCTCCTCGATCACGTCGATCTCGACCTGCGGCGGCATTCTTGATGCGTTCTCGATGGTCAATTCCTGCCCGTCCGTCTTCCGGACGCGATAGGCCACGTTCGGCATCGTGGAGACGAGCGTAAGGTTGAACTCGCGCTCGAGTCTTTCCTGGATGATCTCCATGTGGAGCAGACCAAGGAAACCAAGCCGGAAACCCAGCCCCAGTGCGTCCGAACTGTCGGCCTGGAAGATGAACGAGCAGTCGTTGAGCTGCAGACGCTCGAGGGCGTCGCGCAACTCCTGGTAGTCGTTCGCAACCGCCGGATACATGCCGCAAAACACCACCGGCTGCACGTCTTCGTAACCGGGGAGCTGTTCCCGCGCGGGATTCACGGCGTCCGTGATCGTGTCGCCGATTTTCGTGCTCAGAAGCGTCTTGATGTTGCAGATGATGTAGCCCACCTCGCCGGCTTCGAGCCGATCCGTCGGCGTGAGCCCCGGCGTCAGGACGCCCAACTCGTCCACGTCGTACTTGAGGCCGTTCGACATCATCACGACCTTCATGCCCTTGGTGATAACGCCGTCCACGATGCGGACGTATACGATCACGCCGCGATAAGAGTTGTAGACCGCGTCAAAGATCAAGGCCCGGGCCGGCGCGTTCCGCTCGCCTCTCGGGGCTGGGATGCGCGTCACAATGGCTTCGAGGATCTCCCTTGCGCCCGTGCCCGCCTTTGCGCTCGCCAGCAAGGCGTTGTCCACCTCGAGGCCGATGATGTCGCGAATCTGCCGCTTGGCGGACTCGACGTCGGCGCTGGGCAGATCGATCTTGTTGATGACGGAGATAATTTCGAGGTCCTGCTCGATGGCCTTGTAAGCATTCGCGAGGGTCTGCGCCTCGACGCCTTGCGCCGCATCCACAAGGAGCAGCGCGCCTTCACACGCCGCGAGACTGCGCGACACCTCGTACGAGAAATCCACGTGCCCGGGCGTATCGATCAGATTCAGAACGTATTCGTGGCCGTCGTCCGCGCGGTACGCCATCCGCACCGCCACCGACTTGATCGTTATCCCGCGCTCGCGCTCGATGTCCATCGTATCGAGCGTTTGTTCCTTCATATTCCGCGCGTCAACCGTGCCGGTAAGTTCGAGCAGGCGATCTGCCAGCGTCGACTTGCCGTGGTCGATGTGAGCGATAATGCAAAAGTTCCGTATACTTTCCAGGGGTGTCGCCATTCTACCTAGTGCGTCAGAGCCGCAACCTCATAGTCCCGCGCGCGCGGTCATCGGTATAACAAAGAAGCTAACCAAACATTTCGTCAATGACCCGCACGCTGTGCAGGTCCGTTTCCAGTTGCCGCATCGCGTATTCACACAACACGCGATACACGCCGTCCAATCGACGGTTCGCGGGGCAAGCCGCGCGACTGCGCATAAACGTCCGCAGCACCGCAAGCTCCTCCGCATCGAGACGCCGGTCCGCGCGGCATGCCGAGCACGTTACGCCGCCGTCGTAAGAGAACCCCGGCGCGTCTTCGACCGGAGCGCCGCACATCGCGCAGGCGTCGAGCCCTGGCTCGAACCCCGCGGCAGCCAGGAGCCGCGCAATCTGCCAGGACGCGTGCATACGCACGTCGCCCTGCCATACCGTCATGCTTTCCATGCCGCCGACGAGCGCCGCGTAAAGCTCTCGAGAGGGCTCGTTCTCGTGCGCGACCCGAAGCGCAAACTCGAGCGGAAGGGCCGCAAACGACGTCTTCTCAAGGTCCGCCTTGATCGCGCCGAAACCGTCCAGTAGCGCCGCTTCACCGAGTTGCTGGACGGCGCGGCCATCTTTCCAATAATAGACAATCTCGACCCGATTTAACGTGTCGAGGACGGCCTGCAAAGGGCTCTTCCGGCGCCGTGCGCCCTTCGCCATGCAGGCCAGCCGCCCGCGGCCAGGCGTCAGGAACGTGACAATCCGGCTCGTCTCGCTGAAGTCCACGCCGCGCAACACCACGGCTTCTGCACGTTCTTGCGACACGGACTGCTCCTCATCGCGGCGCCGCGACGGGCCTGACGCGCATTCCGCCCTGAAGTCTCGCTCAGGGGTGTCTGCGACAATACGAGGAAGGCCCGCGTGCTGGAAGGATCATAACACCGCCGTGGGCGTGAAGCAAGGAACCAACACCGAATGACGGAGAACGTGCTGCTTGGATCGGGGCTGCCCCGCTATTGCTTGTGACGGCATTTCTTCACAAGCTCTCAGCCCTTGTATTCCTCTCCCGCACCGAAGTCTTTGACGATCCCGGCGATCCTTTGCTTGGCATCGGCGGCGATGGCGGGGTCGGCGGCGACAATCTCCCAACGCGCAAGCCCATTCTCGCTCTGTGAGATCCGCTGGCAGACTTGCAGCCAATCCGGCGCCAGCCGCGTATGCGAATCGATGTCGAACGGAATGCCGCGCCGCATCATGATCGCCTCGAGTTCATATCCGTTAGGCATGCGGGTCATCGCGGCCGCCCCGGCCTTCTCAAAGTGCGCCTGCACGGCGTTCAGGGCGGCCGCGCGGAGATCGTCCGTGGGAAACTTGTACCCCCACTCGCGCTCCCGGCTGGTGCGCGCTTGCACGTCGAAGAGGGCGTCAAACAGATCGGGGTCTTCGCGCCACACGCGCCCGGCCAACAAAGCGATGTACAGCGTGTTCTCCGTGCAGAACCGCTGGCTGCCGGCGTTGAACGCCTCATAGAAGTGCGCCGACTCCTCGACGGTCCCGAACATCGACGGGTTCTCGAACATTGCGTTCTTGATCTGCGAGTGACCGTTGCGGATGACGTTCACCGTGACACCCGTCTTGGCCATCTCCATGACGGCCAGGGGATTCGATTTCAGATCCGCGTAGACACCCAATCCTGGTTCCGGAAAACGTTCCCGTATCTTTGTGAGGATGCCCGCGTACACGAAACTCGAAGACAGGTATGTTCCGTCTCCGCGATAGAAATCGATGCGGTCGCCATCGCCGTCAAAGAAAGCGCCAAGCGTGATATCGCCAGCCTTGAGCCGTTCAAGGCCCTCGCGTATCACCTCCGGCTTGACGGGATTCGGGTCTCCCAACGGAAATCTGCCATCCGCCGCGAAGTGCAGGGGCTCGAGGTCGGCCCCGGCCCGATTGAATGCAAGCATCATCTCGCGTCCCGCCGCGCCGTTCAGATAATCATGAAGAACCTTGAGGCCTCGCAGACCGCCCGGCGCTACGCCCGCCAGCGACATGCTGTAACTCACGTACTCCTCCATCGGATCATAGGCCGTGATGCACCCGCGCCCTACTCCGGGAGCCGCTCCCCTGACGTACAGTTCCTTGATCCGATCAAGGCCGCCTCCAGGCCCGATATGCGCCGCGATCGGCCTCACTCCGGGCCCGAGGATCTTCTGTCCCGTGTCCCCGGCGGGATTGTGTGAAGCGCCATACATCACGGCGGCGAGGTCCGGACGGCGCATCGCCGCGAAGTAGAACTCACAAGTCGAGCAGACGCCCGGAACGGCGACGATGTCCAACCCGGCCCGCGCGAAAATCTCCGAAGCCGTTTGAAGGTAGTGCGGACCCGTGCCGCGGGCGTCGTGCGCCACGAGGACGCCCGTCGCGCCCAGCGTTTCGCGGAAGTACACAGCTTCCGCCCGCGCGAGCCGCTTCGCGAGCTCGTCGGTCAACAGAGAGGAAGGCGTACGAATGTCGTAAGCCCGAAACATCGAGAGATTCAGCGCATCCATCATTCATGTCCCATAATAGGCTCGATACCGGCCCCTGTCAACGGCATTCTCTATTCTGTATTCCTCATCAGGTATAATTGCGAGCATCGAACAAGGAGGTGCACATGATGTCAGGATGGATGAGGGTTGCAGCGTGCACGTTCGCGGCGGCGGTTTGTATCGGCGCGTGGGGACAGGACCCGCCTCGGTTTGTGCAGGACCGGTTCGTGGTGAGTTTCTGGGTGGACCCGCCGGCGGACGCAAATATCGAGGCACGGTACAAGGAGATCGCCGACGCCCATTTCTCGATGGTGCTGAGCGGTTTTGGCGCGCCAACGGTCGAGACGATCAAGCAACAATTGGAACTCTGCCGGAAACATGACATGAAGGCCGTGGTGGTGTGGCCCGCGGACCTTCCTGCGGACAGATTGCCTGACGGACCGGCCTGCTGGGGGTATGCGCTCCGCGACGAGCCGGCGGTCGCCGACTTCCCGGCGTTGCGCGAGAAGACGGACGCGATCCGCAAGGCCCGGCCCGGAAAGCTCGCCTATATCAACCTCTTCCCGAACTACGCGAACGCGCAGCAGCTCGGCGCGAAGGATTACGACGAATACGTCAGCAAGTATTTGGAGCAGGTCATACCCGACGTCCTCTGCATGGACTACTACCCCGTCATGAAACCGGGCGAGGACGGGCGCGACGGTTATTGCGTCAACCTCGAGGTGATGCGGAAGTATTCGCTCGAGAAAAACATCCCGTTCTGGAACTTCTTCAACTGCATGCCGTACGGTCCGCAGGCCGACCCGACGGAATCGCAGATCCGCTGGCAGGTCTACACCTCCGTCGCGTACGGCGCGAAAGGCGTCCTCTACTTCTGCTACTACACGCCTTCCGGCGGCGAGTTCCCGAAGGGCGGCGCAATCATTGCGCGCGACGGCCGCCGCACGCGCCACTACGACGAGGCGCAACGCCTGAACTTCGCCCTCAAGAACCTCGGACCGGTGCTGATGAAGCTGGCCAGCACGGGCGTCGTCCGGATCAAACCCGAGGATGACGAGGCCGCGGTCGTGAAGAAGCTCGCCGGAACGCCCATCAAGAACATCACCCGTGTGTCTGTGGATCCGGCCAACGACTACCTCGCCGGCACGTTCAAACACGCAGACGGACGACGCGCCGTGTTCCTGAACAACTACCGCCACGACTATGCGGCATGGCCGACGGTAGAGTTTGACGCAGTCCCGGACAAAGTCATCCTCGTTTCCGCCAAGACGGGCAAAGAAGATCCCGTAATCGACGTCAGCCCTGACATGCCCGGACTCCAGATCTCGCTCGACGCCGGAGAAGGCCTGCTGTTCCTGCTGCCGTGAGGAATCTGAGAGCTTGTGAGGAAATGCCGTAGCAATACGCCCATCTTTTCAACGAGCCTAGAACGCCGCGTCATTCCCGCGAAAGCGGGAATCCAGTCCAGAGGTCGCGGGGTGACGCGTGTGTTCTGGATTCCCGCTTTCGCGGGAATGACGCCATTCTGCGATTCTTTCGCAAGATCTGAGAGACATCATATCGAGGAAGAACCGTACGTCCGCCAATCCTCGTCGAAGCCACACATATGGAACTTTCCAGCCGCTCCAGGAATTAAGTGCGCATATTCCGTGTAAAGACGCACCAATGGACTCGAAAATGGTTCAAGTCTTGAGAGAGCGGTCAACAGGTTCCGGCACTAAGGAGGTGTTTGCCATGTTGTGGTTTTCGTGGAACCCCTGGTACGCACCCATGCCGTCAAGCGTTGCCTACGGACAGTCCTTCCCGGCCGTAGTCGGCCCGCTTGGTTCCAAAGAAGAAACGGACGCGGTAGCCCAGGAAAACGGAGACAAAGTCACGTACATCCCGATCTACATGGGCTGGATGTAACGGAAAAGCTGCGAGCAAAGAAGTGGAGCCGTTGTAAACGCCTCACAAACAAGGCGTCGACAACGGCTCTCGTTCTGTCTGGGCAACGTGCTATTCGGCGGTCATGGCGTCTTCGCTTGTGACGGCGCTGAGGCCGCACACCTCTCGTGATCGGCGTTTACACTACCGTTACACTACTGAAAATCACTGCGGGTGGCGTACAGGGCGTCGACCTTATAGTCGGTAAAGAAGCACCTACGGAGATTGATCTCGGCGCATTCCTCGAACTACGCCATCCTCCGTGAGTCGTTGACAAGCAATGAGTGCGATTTTTCGGGAGGCACAACCAGAATCGTCCGACCTCAATGCGCGATCAAGATCAGTCCCACAATGCCGATACCAAATGCCAGTATAGCGACCAGCGAGCCGATCCCAAGTCGCAAATAGCGTTTTGCCGGGTGCTTTACCGGCATTGAGTTGTGAGTCGCGACCAGGTGGACAGAGGTCGCACATACGACAAGACCGTTGTCCATGAGAATGCGGCTCACGATTCATGGCGAAACAACCAAGAGCGGCAAGACTCGAAGACAAAGTGATGTCTGGCTATTCTGGCATAGCTTCTGCCTCACTGACGGCGTATAATCGGATTCGCTGACTGAAGACTCAGGTAGAACAGGCGCCTCTTCCCCTCTGCGCCGTTTGCCTTCCTCCTTAGGCCGAATCGGATCGCATGTGTCGGCAGCCTCAGTGCCGCGGATCGAAACGAACGGAAAGGTGACTGCATTGCTCGGTCCTCCTCCTGGAATCAAGCAGCGGCTGGAACGGCTGGTGAACTGGTATCAGACCGTTGGCGGCGATGATCAATTGCAGCCGCTGGCGGATGAGCAACCGTTCCGTGCCGAGCTTTACAGCGTTAACCAGTTGGAGCATCACGCCAAGGTATTGGCGGGGCTGCACGAACTCGCGACGGGAGTCGCAGCCGATCGGCTCATCCCGAGGCTGGAGGATAACAAGCGGATACTGGTCCGCGCGTACGACCTGGTTACAGCGGCTGTGGAGAAGGATCGCGGGATTGTGCCCGCGGCGGAATGGCTGCTGGACAATTTCTACGTGATCGAGGAACAGATCCGCACCGCCCGCCGCCATTTCCCCCCGTCTTACAGCAAGGGCTTGCCCCGGTTGTCGAAAGGCCCGGTGGCGGGTTACCCACGGGTCTACAGCATCGCGATGGAGCTGATCTCACACGTGGACGGCAGTGTGGATGCTGCAAGCCTCAACGCGTTCGTCGCTTCCTACCAGGCCATCGAGACCTTGACGCTGGGAGAGCTTTGGGCAGTCCCGATCATGCTTCGGCTGGGGCTGATCGAGAACCTGCGGCGCGTGGCCGTCCGCCTGGCCGCGAGCCTGCGCGACCGAGGACTGGCCACCGATTGGGCCGAACGGATGGTGAGCGTTGTCGAGCAGAATCCCTCCGACCTGATTCTCGTGCTGGCAGACATGGCGCGGGCGAATCCGCCGTTGTCCAGCGCTTTCCTGGCGGAGTTGACCCGGCACCTGCACGGGCAGAGTCCTCACTTTGCGTTCGCCCTGAGCTGGCTCGAGCACCGCGTCTCCGAACAGGGGTTGAATATCGCACATCTCGTTAAGATGGAAAGCCAGGCGCAGGCGATCGACCAAGTCTCGATTGGCAACACCATCACAAGCCTCCGATTGCTCAGTCTGACCGACTGGCGAGACTTCGTCGAGAGCCAGAGCACCGTTGAGCAGACGCTCCGCGGCGATCCGTCTGGTGTGTACGCCAACATGGATTTCGCCACGCGGGACCTCTACCGTCACGCGGCGGAGGATATCGCCAAGCGCAGCCAACTCTCAGAGAATGAGGTCGCGCAGAAGGCAATCGGGCTCGCCGAGGCGGCGTCCGCCGACTTGGGGGACTGTCGAAAGGCGCACGTTGGATACTATCTTGCCGACAAGGGGCGCAAGGCGTTGGAGCAGGCGGCGGGTGTGAGGAGGTCGCCGCGGGGGGCGTTCGGAAAGGGCGTTCGGCGCTATCCTTTGTTCTTCTACCTGTCGGGCATCGTGTTATTGACGGCGTTCATTACGATGGTGCTGCTCGATTGGGCGGCTCTGGGCGGGCTGCCGCGATGGATACTGGCCTTGCTGTCGGCGCCTGTCCTGATGTGCGTGGCGCAATTCGCCGTCAGCGTCGTCAACTGGATGGTAACGGTGTACATCGGGCCGCGGCCGTTGCCCCGGATGGACTTCCGGCTCGGCATCCCGCCGGAGCACCGGACGATGGTCGTCGTTCCCACGATGCTCCTCAACGGGGCGGCAACAGACGATCTCCTGGAACAACTGGAAATCCGCTACCTGGCAAACCGCGACCCTAACCTGCACTTCGCGTTGCTCACCGATCTCAGAGATGCGCCGCAGGCGGTGATGCCGGGGGACGATGAACTCGTCCGGCAAGCCAGCGAGGGAATTGAGTCCCTAAACCACAAATACAAGCACGACGGGCCCTACATCTTCTTTCTGTTCCACCGCCCGCGTCGATGGAACGCGCCGGACCGCGTGTGGATGGGCTACGAACGCAAGAGGGGGAAGCTGAAAGAGTTCACCGCACTCTTGCGCGGCGGGTCTAAGGATTGCTTTCAAGAGATTGTCGGCGAATGTAGCGTTTTGCCTCAAGTCCGGTACGTCATAACGCTCGACACGGACACAGAGCTTCCGCGCGACGCGGCACGCGAGTTGGTTGAGGCAATGAGCCATCCGCTCAACCGGCCTGTCTTTGACAAGCGGCGACGACGGGTTATCGACGGCTACGGCATCATTCAGCCCCGAGTGGGAATCAGCCTTCCGAGCGCGTCGCGATCCTGGTATGTACGGCTGTTTGCCGCCGACAGCGGCTTGGACCCGTACACGCGGGCGGTTTCCGACATTTACCAGGATCTTTTCGGCGAAGGGTCTTTCATCGGGAAGGGAATCTACGACGTCGACGCATTTCACCGGACATGCGCTTGCCTTCCCGACAATACCATCCTGAGCCATGACCTGTTGGAGGGCGCTTACGCCCGTTCGGCGTTGCTCAGCGACGTTGAGGTCTACGAGGATCACCCGTACAGGTATTTCTCGGATGTGAGCCGCCGCCGCCGCTGGATCCGCGGCGACTGGCAGATCGCATGGTGGCTGCTGCCGCGCGTGCCGGGACAGGATGGCAGGTGGAGTCCAAACCCGATTTCGGGCCTCTCCAGGTGGAAGATCTTCGATAATCTTCGCCGCAGCCTCGTGCCGCCGGCGATGCTTCTGGTGCTCGTATTCGCATGGCTGCTGCCATGGCTATGGTTGTCGGCAGGGGCAACGCTTCTCGTCGTCGCGGTCCTGGTCTTCCCCCCGCTTCTCTCGGCGGCGGGTGACTTGGTGCACAAACCGCGGGACCTGCCGTGGTGGATGCATCTTCGCGCCCTCGTACCGGGAATCGTCCGGCAGGTGGGGCAAATCATCTTCGCGCTGGCGCTTATCCCGTACGATGCATACGTCAGCCTCGACTCGATTGCGCGCACGCTGACGCGGGTTGTCTGGAAGCGCCGCAAACTTCTGGAGTGGACGACCTCCAGCGAAGCCGAGTTAGCCGCGCGCACCGATCTGCGGGGCCATTTCCGATCCATGTGGGTGGAGCCAACCGTCGCCGCCATCGTCCTCGCACTCGTAATCCTGGCTCGACGGGAGTGCATCCCGGTGAGCGCGCCGTTCCTGGGACTATGGCTGGCCTCACCGGTCATCGCATGGTGGCTAAGCCGTCCCATCCCGACACGAGAACCACAACTCTCCGAAGGACAGATCGTCTTTCTGAGAAAGCTTGCACGCCGAACGTGGGGGTACTTCGAGACGTTCGTTACGCCGCAAGAGAACTGGCTTCCGCCGGACAATTTCCAGGAGCATCCGGCGCTAAACATCGCTTCGCGGACCAGTCCCACGAACATCGGGGTGACATTGCTCTCGAACCTCTCCGCGTATGACTTCGGGTATTGCTCCGCCGCGCAATTGCTGCAACGGACCGAAAAGACGCTCCTAACCATGGGCCGCCTCGAGAGACATCGCGGCCACTTTTACAACTGGTATGACACGCATTCACTCGAGGCATTGCCGCCACGGTACGTTTCCACAATAGACAGCGGGAACCTCGCTGGGCATCTACTCGTGTTGCGAAGCGGGTTATTGGAACTGATCGACGCAAAGATCCTTCCGCTGCGGGTGTTCGACGGTGTGCAGGACACGGCGCGCGTGCTGCTCGACGTGGTCCGTGGTCTTATCGGGGCGCTGGAGCCGGGTCTCGATCTTCCGCCCGCAAGAGAGGCCCTGCATAAAGTCGAGCGGCTCGAGACGGAATTGAGGAATCCTCCAAGCGCCCTCGGTGCTTCAATTCTGCTCTTGCAGCGTTTGGCGGATTGGGCGAGCGATCTTGACCAAATCAACGGACTGGACCGGGAGTCTCAAACGTGGGCAAGGGCGTTAGAGCGATGCGCAGTCGATCATCGCGACGACATCGCCCATCTTGCCCCGTGGGCGCTACTCCCGCCGCCGCCCGAGGGCCTCTGGCAGCACGGTAACCGGCTCGATGAGTTGCACGAATTGTTGGGGCGACTCGAAGACGTCCCGACTCTCCGCCAGGTGGCCGCGCTGAAGCAGTCGTTGCTGCCGTTGCTCGATGGGATCCTGGCGGGGTTCCGTAAAGCGGATTGCGGTGGCGCCGTTTCCCTCGAGAATTCGGATGCCAGCGCATGGCTCACCAGCCTCCGCGGCGCGATCCTGGACGCTTCCCGGTACGCCTTGGAACGCATTCGGGAGATCGAAGCCGCTGCGGACCATTGCGGCGAGTTCTCGGACATGGACTTCTCGTTTCTGTTTGACGAATCCCGTGACCTGCTTTCCATTGGCTACAACGCCGGCGATCACCGTATGGACACCGGGTTCTACGATCTGCTCGCCTCCGAGGCCCGCCTCGCGAGCTTCTACGCCATTTCGCAGGGACAGTTGGGCCAAGAGCATTGGTTCGCCCTCGGCCGATTGCTCACCACGTCGAGAGGCGCCCCGGCACTGCTCAGTTGGAGCGGTTCGATGTTCGAGTACCTCATGCCGCTACTCGTGATGCCGACCTACGAGAACACGCTGTTGAACCAGACCTACAGAGCAGTCGTGCGGCGGCAGATCGAATATGGGAAACAGCGTGGAGTGCCTTGGGGGATTTCCGAGTCCGGGTTCAACGCATGGGACGCACACCTGGACTACCAGTATCGGGCCTTCGGCGTACCGGGGCTGGGACTCAAGCGAGGACTCGCCGAGGACCTCGTTGTTGCGCCGTACGCCACGGTCATGGCGCTGATGGTGGCGCCCGAGGCCGCGTGCCGAAACCTCGAGCGCCTCACCGCCGAAGGGCGTCAGGGCCCATACGGTTTTTACGAGGCAATCGACTACACCCCGTCTCGCCTGCCGCTCGGAGTCGGCAGCGCAACCGTCCGGTCTTTTATGACGCACCACGAAGGGATGAGCCTACTGTCGCTGGCGTACCTCCTGCTCGATCGCCCGATGCAGCGCCGCTTTCAAGCGGACCTCACGCTCCAGGCGACCGGTTTGCTGCTCCAGGAACGGATTCCCAAAACAACAGGGCCGATCTTTCCACACGCAGTCGAGGCCAACGTCACGCGCGCGGCATCGGCCGAGTCGGAAGGAACCGTGCGCGTCCTCACCGATCCGAGTAGCCCTGTGCCGGAGGTGCACCTGCTCTCCAACGGGCGGTATCACGTCATGGTGAGCAGTGCCGGTGGAGGATATAGCCGCTGGCGCGATCTGGCGGTCACGAGGTGGCGGGAGGATCCGACCCGCGATTGCTGGGGGACGTTCTGCTATGTGCGCGACTTGAACAGCGGGCGGTTCTGGTCCATTGGCTACCAACCGACCCTCCAAGCATCCAAGTCGTACGAGGCGATCTTTGCGCAAGGGAAGGCCGAGTTCCACCGTTGGGACGACGATATTGAGACCCACACGGAAATCAGCGTCTCGCCTGAAGATGACATTGAACTGCGCCGCATCACCATCACGAACCGCTCCGACAGGCCACGGACGATTGAAGTAACAAGCTATGCGGAGGTCGTCCTGGCGCCGGCCGGTCAGGACCTGGCCCATCCGGCCTTCAGCAACCTGTTTGTACAGACGGAACTGGTGCGATCACAACAGGCTATACTCTGCACCCGCCGTCCTCGTTCAGCGGAGGAACGGTCTCCGTGGATGGTTCACTTGATGACGGTACAGGGCGAGGCGAGCGGCGAGATATCGTTCGAGACCGACCGTACGAAGTTCGTGGGTAGAGGCAGGACTTTGGCGGCGCCGGCGGCGATGGCCGGCGGTGGGCTATTGTCGGACAGCGAGGGATCCGTGCTCGACCCCGTGGCCTCCATCCGCCACGCCGTCCGTATTCAGCCGAACGAAAAGGCGCGAATAGACTTGGTCACAGGCGTCGCCGAGACGCGCGAGGCAGCGGCGGCGTTGGTGGACAAATATCACGATCCCCGGCTTGCCGACCGCGTCTTCGATCTGGCTTGGACGCACAGCAATGCCGAACTGCATCACCTCAACGTCGTGGAGGCCGAGGCGCAGATATACGGGCGGTTGGCGGGTTCAGTGATCTACCCAACGCCACGTTATCGGTCGAGTTCCAGCATTCTGGCTCGGAATCGACGCGGGCAATCGGGACTCTGGGGCTACGGGATCTCCGGCGACCTTCCCATCGTCTTGGTCCGTATCCGTGACCGGGACAAGCTCGACTTGGTTCGTCAGGCGGTCCAAGCACACGCATATTGGCGGATGAAAGGGCTGGAAGTAGACCTGGTGATTTGGAACGAGGACGATTCTGTCTATCGCCAAGAGTTACACAATACGATCATGGGCCTTATCGCGGCAAGCTCTGAGGCGGTCATGGTGGACAAGCCCGGTGGGGTGTTTCTGCGCCGGGCAGAACAAATTGCGGAGGAGGATCGCGCGCTCCTGCAGGCCGTGGCGCGTGTCGTGCTCGTGGATGATGCCGGGACGCTGCCGGAGCAGGTGGAGCGGCGCAGGCGGGTACAGGCGCCAATGGCGGTTCTCAAGCGGGTGGAGCGGCGCGGGCAGGTCCAGGCGCCAATAGCGATTCTCAAACCGGTGCGTCGCCAGGCAACAACGGCCACGGCGGAAGCACCCTATTACGATCTCGCTTTCTTCAATGGCATCGGCGGCTTCACACGCGACGGTCGCGAATACATCATGATCCTGAGGCCCGGCGAGAACACTCCCGCGCCATGGGTCAACGTCATCGCCAACCCACAATTCGGAACGGTCGTGTCGGAGAGTGGGGGAGTCTATACGTGGGCGGAGAACAGTCACGACTTCCGTCTGACGCCCTGGAGCAATGATCCTGTGAGTGGCGGCGGTGGTGAAGCGTTGTACATCCGCGACGAAGAGACCGGCCGCGTCTGGTCTCCTTCTCCCCAGCCCGCGCGCGGGGCCATGGCGTATGTCGCCCGCCACGGCTTCGGCTATAGCATCTTCGAGTACCAGGAAGATGGTGTCGCCAGCGAGCTAACCATGTACGTTGCCACGGATGCTCGCGTGAAGTTCGCACGGCTCAAGATTGCGAACCGCTCGGGTCGGCGCCGCCGCTTCTCCGTCACCGCTTACTGGGAACTGGTGTTGGGCGAGTCGCGGGACAAGACGCTCATGCACGTCGTCACGGAGATTGATCCGATAACCGGCGCGATCTTCGCGCGAAACGCTTACAATTTGGAGTTTGGCGGGTGGGTGGTATTCGCCGACACGAGCGAAACCGCGCGTACGATAACGGCCGACCGTACCGAGTTCCTCGGCCGCAACGGGACGCCTGCCAACCCGGCGGCCCTGAACCGCATCCGTCTTTCCGGCCGCGTGGGCGCCGGACTCGACCCATGCGCGGCGATACAAGTGCCGGTGGATCTGGATGACGGGCAGGAAAAGGAAATAGTCTTTACCCTTGGCGCCGCGGAATCGGAAGAGCAGGCGAGGCAGATCATTCAGCAGACTCGTGGCGTCTCGGGAGCGCAACGGGCCCTTGAGGACGTGTGGGATTACTGGAGTCGCACGCTGGGCGTACTGTATGTCGATACGCCCGACCCGGCAGTCAACTTCCTGGCCAACGGTTGGCTAATTTATCAAACCCTCTCATGCCGAATGTGGGCGCGGACGGGCTTCTACCAGTCGGGCGGAGCGTACGGATTCCGTGACCAGTTGCAGGACGCAATGGCCCTCCTGCACGCCGAACCGCTAATGTTGCGCGCGCACTTGCTTCTCGCGGCGGCGAGACAGTTTCACGACGGGGACGTGCAGCATTGGTGGCACCCCCCGTCGGGCCGGGGCGTGCGGACGCACTGCTCCGATGACTATCTATGGTTGCCATACGCCACCTGCCGGTACGTGAACGCCACAGGGGACACCAGCGTGCTGGAAGAACCAGTGCCGTTCCTTAACGGGCGCCCCCTTCGCCCTGAGGAGGACTCCTACTACGACCTGCCACAGGTCTCCGACGAGGTCGAAACACTTTACGAACACTGCGTGCGGGCGATCAACAACGGCCTGCGTTTCGGAGTCCACGGCCTGCCCCTGATGGGCAGCGGCGATTGGAACGACGGGATGAATCTCGTCGGAGAACTGGGAAAGGGCGAGAGCGTCTGGCTCGGATTCTTCCTTTACGATGTCCTGACGCGTTTTGCGGAACAAGCCCGCCGGCGTGATGACACCGCCTTCGCCGACAAGTGCCTGGCCGAGGCGGGACGATTACGCCTTCACATAGAAGACACGGCCTGGGACGGGCAGTGGTACCGACGGGCCTTCTTCGATAACGGCGAACCGCTCGGCTCGGCGGAAAACCCGGAATGCCAAATCGATTCGATTCCACAGAGTTGGTCGGTTCTCTCTCGAGCGGGCGAGCGCGGCCGCACCCGGTCCGCAATGGACAGCGTCGACCGTAGGTTGGTCCGCCGCGATGCACAACTCGTTCAGCTCTTCGCCCCCCCGTTCGACAAGTCGGAACTCAACCCGGGTTATATCAAGGGATACATCCCCGGCGTGCGGGAAAACGGCGGACAATACACCCATGCGGCGATTTGGGCCGCTATGGCATTTGCCGATATGGGGGATTCCAAGCGCGCCTGGGAACTGTTCTCTCTGCTCAACCCAATCGCTCACGGCGAATCACCCGAGCACATGCAAATCTACAAAGTGGAACCATATGTCATGGCGGCCGACGTCTATGCCGCTCCCCCTCACACGGGCCGCGGCGGATGGACGTGGTACACCGGTTCGTCCGGTTGGATGTACCGACTCATCACGGAGTCCCTGCTCGGCCTGCAATTGCAGGCCGGCATACTTCGATTTGCCCCCTGTCTCCCGCCGCAATGGCAAGCGTTCAAGATCAACTACCGCAACCGCGAGACCTTCTACCACATCACCGTCCGCAACGCGGGCGGCGGGAAGTCCGTCAACCGAGTACTGTTGGATGGGGCCGAACAGCCCGACAAGACGGTCCATCTGATCGATGACCGCAACCGACACGACGTTGAGGTGGAAGTTGACTGAAAGCCGCCTTCCGAAATGCGCATACGCGGGTAGAGCGAAGCTACACTCAATACACGGCCCGAGATCGCATCCAAAAGCGGAAGACGGCTTTCACCGGACGCTTACGCGATTCTCTCCTCGCGCGGTCTTATCCAAGGCCTTACGGTGCCCTTATGCGGACCCGCACAAAGTGTCAATGGTTTTGCGAAGTGCTTTACCGACAGTGGTTTGCACGCCGCGATGAGGCGGACAACGGTTGCACATACGGCTTGGCACTGCTTCATAATGGTTTGACTTGCCCGTCGGCATGAAGAGGCCGCGAGAAGCCTTCCGCAATAGACTGGAGCAGACGAAAAAGATCTTCGCCTGCAAGATCACAACGCTTAGACGACAAGGACCTCGGTCGGACTCGCGTGCGGCTCGGATCGGACAAAGTGCTCTCGCCTGCGCAAGCACGTGAGAAGGCAAAGCTGGTTCTTGCGGACGTAGCTCAGGGAAAGGACCCGGCTGAGGAGCGGCGTGTGTCGTGTGGCCACACGATCGAGAGCTTCTTCGACAAGGAGTACACCCCGTGGGTTGTGACCCATCGCAAGAGGGGCGGTCAGACGCTCGCTCGGCTGAAAGCGTGCTTTTCAGATCTGCTTGTCGAGAGACTGAATGAAGTGACTCCTTGGCAGATCGAGAAGTGGCGCGCCAAGCGACTCAATGACGGTCGCTCTGCTTCCACCTGTAACCGCGACATAGCAGCGTTGAAGGCGGCTCTGTCGAAGGGTGTCGAATGGGGACTGTTGAAGGAGCATCCGCTGGCCAAGGTTAAACTGCAGAAGGTCGACACCGGCAACAGGGTCCGCTACCTCGAGCCTGATGAAGAGGCGCGCCTCCTCGCGGCCCTCGACACACGTGAGGAGCGCATCCGAGACGGACGGACCCGCGCAAACGAATGGCGGGACAAGTATCACTATGAGAAACTGCCCGATCTTCGAGCAGGGCGGTTTGTTGAGCATTTGAAGCCAATGGTGTTGTTGTCCCTTCACACGGTGCTGCGACGTGGCGAATTGTTCAGCATCGAGTGGCGCGATGTGAGTTTCGACCGAGCCCTGCTTACGGATTCGGGGTGAGACCACCAAGAACGGCAAGACGCGGTACATCCCGGCTAACGCTACGGCGCTGGGCGTTCTCAGGGATTGGCGGGTGCAAACGTCCGGCGAGGGGTTTCTCTTCAAATCGCGTGATGGCGGCCGCTTCAACAATGTGGATGCGGCGTGGCGGGCCGTCCTGAAGGAAGCGGGCATCGCGAATTTCCGCTGGCACGACGTTCGTCATGCCTTCGCAAGTAAGCTGGTCATGCGTGGCTGCGATCTCAACGTGGTGCGCGAATTACTGGGGCACTCGGCATTGAGAATGACCATGATCTACGCGCATCTCTCACCCAAGAATCTCTCGGATGCGGTGGCCCTCCTAATCGATTAGCCGCCATCCGATGTTCTTAGATTGCCAAATCCGTATTTTCTACGCCACCCCAAGGTTTTCGGATGCGAAGCTTGGTGTTCAGAGATTCTCGGTGGGAAGCGACAGGCGCAAACGGTCTTGTATGCCGGTAATTGTGATGCTGCCATCTTTGTGAATGATGACTTCGGTATTGGGAATGGGAACGAGGTCGTGCGGGGTGTAACGGGACGTGAGGAAATGTATCTGTTGGTTGCCGGAACCGAGTAGGCCGCTGCCGACGTGATGCGCGTGGTCGTAGCGGCCCGCTATCAGGATATCCGTGCGACTGAGAATGGCTGGGCCGAGAGATAAACGGTTTACCTCGTCAAGGGTGTAGCCGGTAAAGATGATGATGGTGAGTGCGGCGGCTTGAACGTGGGCGGCAATGTCGAGAAGCGCCTCGGGTTGTTGAAAAGGCTCGCCGCCGGAAAAGGAGACGCCCTCGATTTGGTCTTTACGAGATAGGATTTCTTGGACAGTCTCCTCAGTCGTTGTTTCGTGGCCACCTTCGGAATCGTGCATGGCGGGATTGAAGCATCCGGGGCAGTTCAGTGTACACCCTTGGAACCAGAGCACAGCCCTCAACCCCGGGCCGTTGGCGCGGCTGGCGGGTTCGAACGCATGTAACTGGAGGCGCGTGCCTGATTTCATAGCCTGTGCCCTGAGTTCAATCTGCTTCCTCGAACTCGCCGTCGAATTCGCCCACCTCGATGGTCACTTCTTCGAACGTGCTGGTTCCCTCCATACGGTGAGTGATAAGCGTCTCAAGAACTCTGCGCATGGCGCCCATCTTCCCCATCCCGGCTGTACGCGGCATCAAGCGGATTGTGTCCAGGTCCGCCGGAGTGGCCTTCGCTGGCCAGAACTCCTGCTCTATGCCGACCCAATCTTGCGTCGTCTCGCTCCAGCACCATGCGTTATCCATTTGATCCCCACTGGCATCCGGCGTACACAGTCCCATTGCATATCCCGCGAACTGGACCAGCGCGTGCGGATTCTGGCGGATCTTGCCGGCCACCGGACGGCCCGGCTCACATTTTGATGCCAGGGCTGCCACAATGGCCACCCCTTCTGGTGGTGTCGCGGTGTCCAACCGTGCAACCAGCTCGGTCCCATCCATCGCCGCCAACGCACCGGTCCGCCCTTCCGCCAGCCAGCGTTCGAATGGGCAATCCGCCTCGAACTGAGTCTCCGGCTCCGGTGGCAGCGTCTCCGGATTATCTTGGCCAACCAACAACAACTGGGTGCATAGACGACGCAGTTCGTCCGTATCCGGTTCCCAACCTGACCGGCGGAGAGGTCCAAGCAAACGGAACCCGTATTTCAGGGGCAACCCCAGAAATGCCCGGAACAGCCAAGGCCAGTCCTGATGGCGCAGACCCGACTCGATGGCATATTGGACTTCGTGGTCCGTGCATTCCGACAAGGGTTTTCGCGTGCCGCCTAGGCCACCTCCGGCGCCCAGGAAGAATCCGGCGCACCGCCGGTCGCCGGACCGCGCTACGTCCATCACATGCCCCCGCACGGTGGCATCCGCCCGGTCGTATTGCAGCAGCAGGTTCTGGAACTCGTAATCCTCCCCAAAATAGGCATCGAGTTGCCGCGTCACGAATAGAAAGAGGCACGCCTCCTCCGGGTCCGGGGGGCGCCAACCATATTCGATGCAAATCTTGGCCGCTACGCTCATTGGGCTGGACACGGCCAATCTGCACAACGCCGTGCGCAATTCAGGGGCGCTCAGGGCGCGCAGCGTGGCCTCCGCTCGTTGCGCCAAGACGACGTCGGCATCTTGGGCTGCCTCCACGAGCGATTGAAGCGCCGGCACTTCCTCGGCCAAGGACATCCCCTTGTTCGCCCGTAGCGCCGACAACACCCGCACCTCGACCGGTTGCGCCGCCACGTACCCGCGATCCTCGATGATCCGTCCCAGCTTCTCGTCGCGCCCTCTGACCCATATCGCGCACAGCGCATCCACGGCACGCTGATCGTCAAGGGCGCGCAGCGTGGCCTCCGCGCGCCGGGCTAGCACCGGGTCGGAATCACGGAGCGCCTCGGCAAACGCCTGTATCGTGGCTCCATCTTGAGCTACGGACTTTCCTTTGTCCGCCCGCAGTGCCGACAACACCCGCACGTTCACCGGCTGCGCCGCCACATAGCCCTGTTCCTCGATGGCACGCCCCAGTGCCTCATCGCGACCAACGGCCCATACCGCGCATAGCGCGTCCACGTCTTCAAGAGCTGCGGATCCCTCGGTCCGATGCGTCAGCATCAACTCCAACTGGCGTAGGATCAGTATTTCCAAGACCCGGCGCACGGCGCCTACCCTACCCATCCCGGCCCAGCGTGGCAACAGACGGATAGCCCGGATTTCTCACCACTTGTAACAAATCGGGCCGTCAGATGTAGTATAAGT
>CAZPMT010000092.1:0-21870 GCA_964587655.1 uncultured Nitrospiraceae bacterium | reverse complement strand
CGTACGAGAAGATCGTCACATTTTCAGCGGTAGTTGTCCCACACGTGCCAGCCCGCCTCCGGGACCCAACGGACGTATGGGCCGTAGCTCTTGCAGAATTCCGCCGCCGCCGCTTTCTCTGTGCATCGCTCGGATAAGACGGCGTCGATGTTTTCGGCTGTGATTCCGGTGTTCTTGTATTCCACTACGGCCATGATTCAAAATCCATTGTGAGGTGCTGGCGCTTTGACGCGGACTGACAGCCGCTCCGCCACGCCAGCGTTTGCCCGGCGGAAAAGGCGCTGAGTTTCAAATGCGCCGCCGACAGCAATCCCGCGCGGAGGAAAAATCAGAAAACGTCCTTCGCATCGAAAATCCTGTAGCCGTGCTTGCGGGCCGTTTCAATTTTCTGGTCGCGATCATCCAGGGCAGACCGGCGCAATAACTCACGGCGAATGGCGTCCCTCTCTTGTTGCCATTCCGCTTCAAGCCCGCCGCCGGAAATAAACTTGCCCTTGGCATTCTCCATCTGCGTGTCGAGACGTTTCGCGGCCTCAAGGCGCGGACGGGCTTCGGTAGCACGGGCCTGTAAACTCCGAAGAATCGGAAGTGCAGGTTCGATAGCCCCGTCCTTTATCAGGGGTGCAACCTTGGTGCGGAGTTCATCATTCCAAATCCGCTCAAATTCGGCATCATGCCCCTCTCCGCCTGCGCCGTTGCGCCAGGAAACGCGGGCTATTACCATTGCGGTATCGATCAGGTCAGGCATGTTGTTCAACCTCCGTCGTTTTCTTTTCGGTCATCGCGGCCAACGATGCTTCCGCCACCGCCAAGCGTTTGGCGGCAATTTCGCGCCGTGCCGGACATTCCGCCAATCCTTTCTCGAAGACCAAAATCTCTTCGTAAATCTCCACGACCCGCTTCCCCCATACACCCAAGACCGCAAGGTGCTCGTGGCGGATCGCGATCTATGTCTTTAGGTACGCGGGAAGCTCATCAAACCCCGCAAGATTGGCGCGTAAGTCTTCAACCTCTTTTTCTTGAACGCGCATTCTCGTTTCTTTGTCCACGTCAGGCTCCTTTCAGGTCTTGCCTCTACATAGGATCTGCTACTCAATCCCGTAGCATTGCTACTTCAACAAAAAAACCCGCCAACAAAGTACATTGGCGGGTCTTGTCGCGGCGTGGATGCTACATCTTCACAACCCACTGCGGGTGTTCCGTCCCAGCTACATAGCGGCAGTCCTTGCCAGTCTCGATCCTTATCGTGAAGAACGCCGGAACATTTTCTTTGACTGTCTTGAGCGCCCTCGCTATCACATTGCAAACGCGCTTGCGTCTCCGTTCGGCATCTTCGGTTGCTCTTGGCCGTGACTTCATGGGAAGCACTTTTCCGTCTGGCGAAATGATGAAGCCTGCGATCTTGGCCGTCTTTTTCAGGTTGCGCATGTCTTGCTCGGCCTCTTCATACTTCCCTTCTTTCGCCAAGGCCGTTATCTGTTCAACCTGGATTTCAAGTTGCTGTCGGCTTTCCTCGATAATACGCGTGCTCGTGTCCCGATCCTGATCGGGATTGTCCTTCGACGCCGGTTTATCAACCTCCAGCTTGTCTACGGCGATCCATTCGTTCGGATGCTTCAGAAGCTCGGCAACGTACTGCATGCCGATGCTATGTTTGATCTGTTTCATCCTATCCGATGAACCGCAACAGACCATCCAGTGATCGCCGTCGCGTTTGAAGACATACTGAGGCTCTTCGGCCTCGCGAAGGACTTCACGGCGGGCTTCCTTAATCCAGTCAGAAACCCTCGTAACCTGTCGCGCCGGGTTCATCTCTTCTCTGTTCAATGGCGGGTCAGGAGAGACACGGCGGGGTTCAAGCCATTCGATGAAGCCGTCAACGGGATAGGCTCTTTGCCGGTCGTCATCATCCACATGAATCAAGGCTTCTTGGTAAAGCCGTGAGGCGGCCATGTAGTCGCCGTGAGGGCCTTCGTAGTTGAATGTCGGGAGTCCTTCCGCAGGTCGTTTCGTCTTGCAGACAAGCAGACAGAGCAACCACAGATCCAGCTTGTCCCGTCGTGCGAGATCCCTCGCAAGCGCCCATGATTCGGGCGTGTCTCTGAGAAAATCTATCGCCTTCAAAGGGTCATGAAGATCAACCTTCGGGTCTTCAAGTTTCTTCCGCATGCTGCGTCTCCGTCAACGTCCGTGTAAAGGAGCCGGGGCAACCCGCCACGGTCGCGGGCTTTCGGGTGTACATCCCTAGCCCCGGCATGAAAGCATCGTTCAACTGTCAGGCTTGCTTATAGTCAACAACCTCGGATCTGTCAAGCGTTCGGTTGTGACGCATTGTGTGACGTTTTGTGGTAACCTCTTGCAGAGAAAGGTCTCCGTGCAATACTTATAGTACACAAGCCCGCCGGAATCAATATCGCCGTCAGATTCATGCTGTCGCCAGGGCGCTGTTTTCAGTTGACTTTACGGAAAGCTTGAGCAGGAGTTGACCATGAGTTCTTGAGATCAGGGGGGCATGCGGTTAGACTTTGGACAGGTCGTCTTGTTGCACAGGGAGCCAGTTGTTTTCATGACGAGTTCTTCCGACGCGTCGTGTGTGGCGTGCGGCGGCGTTGTCCGCTTCTACGGGAGACGCGACCAGTACGCGTATGATCGTTGTCCCGCCTGCGGCACGATCCAGCTTGCGCCGTTTCCGGCGCGAGAAGACCTCGAAAGGGCGTATGCGGAGACCTACGCCACTGCCGAACATATCAATCCGGACCCCGCCCGGTCCCTCGAAGAGGCGCGAAGCCATCATGAGGCCGTTCTTCATGCGCTGCTCGACTATCGTACGGGGAATGACGCGGTTGAAGTGGGCGCCGGATGGGGCGGACTTGCCGAGATCCTGATGCAAAACGGCTTCCGGTACGAGGGCGTGGAGCCCTCCGAAGCGATGGCGGCCCATTGCCGGGAACGAGGGCTGCCCGTTCGGCAGGGGGAGATCGATCAGTTGCCCGAAAAGACTTACTCCGCGCTCGTCATGTGCAGCGTGTTCGAGCACTTGGTCGAGCACGAAGAATGGTTGCGAAAGGCAAACCGGCTCATGCGCATGGGGGGCGTTCTTGTCAGCGGGCAACCTACAGCCCATTTCCTGCATTTCGCGGCTTGTATCCTCCGTCTCGGGCGCACGGGTGCGGCGCTTCCACAACTGCATCAAGGGTTCTGTCCTCCGTGGCACACCGTGCTCTTCTCGATCTCCGGGATGGAAACGCTGCTCTCGAGGCACGGCTTTGAGCTAGTCGAGATACGTTCCATGCCGCAGGGGCGGGCACAAGGGATCACCGGGTGTGTGCAGCGCGTCTTCGAGCGCGTCAACAGGGCGGGCTGGTTCGTGTTCGGCGTCCGGTGGCCGCTGATCATCGGCCACCTTTTCGTTTTCAGGAAGGTGCGCGACGACACGTAGCCGATTGCGTCTCTTTGCATCACAGGATATCGCGATTGGCCGGACCTCTCGGCTCCACACAACAGGACCGCAGAAATGGAATCGCGCCCATCACGCTTGCTCTGTTCTATCCAGCAGGTTTACACTCTCGCGTGGGCGGAAACCGTCGGCATAGAGGTTCCGTGATCCTGGAGAAACACCGCATGGCTGTTTCGCCTCGGACACAGAGGCCTGCCGGGGTGGCCGCGGTCTTTCGGATTGCGTCAGGGATAATGGCCGTTCATCGCGACGATAGGCGAAAGCAGACCCTTGGAGATCGGCTGCATGGAGAAACTGTTTGAGCGGTTGATGGAGTTTACGGGGGACGGCGTCTCTCGTTTCACTTTCGATGACGGGATTCTTCTCTTCACGAACAAGGGTTACTTGGATATCCTGGATCTCGACTGCACGCCCGAGGAGGTGATTGGCAAGCCCCTGCGCGAGTTTTTCATCCGTACGGAGGAAGAGGGCGCGTTGCGCAACGTTCTCGCCGAGAAAGGCGAGGTGCATGGTTATCTCTACCACTTCAAGACGCTGAAGGGGGAAAAGAAGTGGGTGATCCATGATGCATTCGTCACGGAAGACCCATCGACCGGCGCGAAGGTGGTCGACACTATCGTAAAGGACGTCACCGGCCGGATGCTCGCGGAGGAGGCGCTTGCCCGTGAGCACAACCTGCTGCGGACGCTGATCGATAATCTGCCCGAAAGCGTGTACTTCAAGGATACGGAGAGCCGTTTTGTCGTCGCGAACGATGCGGTGGCGCATCTCATGGGCGCGCCGACGCGCGAGGCCCTGATCGGGAGAACAGACTTTGATTTCTATCCGAGGGAACTGGCCGAACGGTATTACGCGGACGAGCGGTCCGTTATCTCAACCGGGCAGCCGCTTGCCAGTCGTGAAGAGCCGTGTATCGATGCCGAGGGCAATCGGCGTTGGTTTTCGACGACGAAGGAGCCGGTCCGTGGACTTCAGGGCGAGGTCATCGGGGTTGTGGGAGTAGGGCGTGACATCACAAGACACCGCCAGGTGGAAGAAGCGCTGCTCGAAGCCCTTCAGCGGTTTGAAGCCGTGATCGAGAAGACGCCGCTCGTGGCCATTCAGGGATTCGACCAATTAGGCTACATCCGGCACTGGAACGCCGCAAGCACACGCCTATACGGGTACAAAGCGGAAGAAGCCCTTGGCCGCCGCATCCAGGACATCTTGCGGAGCCCGGACGAAGCGAAGCATTTCGAGCCGATCCTTCAGAAGATCTGGACGACCGGCGCCGCCACGATCCCCGAGGAATGGCGCATTCGGACGCAAACCGGAGAAGAACGCTGGGCCTATTCGTCCATCTTCCCCGTATTCGAACACGGCAAGGTCGCTGAGGCGTTCTGTATGGACGTTGACATTACGGATCGGAAACGCGCGGAGAAAGCGCTTCGCGAGAGCGAAACCAAGTACCGTACTCTCTTCGAGATCTTCCCGATGGGTCTATTCCTGGAGAACCTCGAGGGACGGATCGTCGAGTGCAGTGGCCGCGCCTGCGAGATGTACGGCTACCCGAGAGAGGAACTACTGACGCTCACGGTGGCCGACTTGCTTCCGGAACGGATCGCCGCGCGGCTATCAGCCGCGGACGCCGAGGAATCGATTGGAATGGGCGCCGTTGTCGAGTCCAGGGGAAGACGCAAGACCGGCGAGATCTTCCCGACCGAGGTGAGCACGCAAATCGTCAGCATAGGCGGGGAACGCATGGTATTCAGGCGCGTTCACGACATTACGGATCTCAAGCGCGCCGAAGAAGGGCGGAAACGGCTCGAAGCGCAAATGCAGCAGTCGCAGAAATTGGAGAGCCTCGGCGTGTTGGCCGGGGGAATCGCGCACGACTTCAACAATCTGCTTACGGGCATCATGGGTTACGCCAGTCTCGCCTTGATGGAACTCCCGCCGGCCTCCCCGGCCCTCAACAACATCAGGCAGATCGAGACCACGGCGCACCGCGCGGCCGAACTCACGAAGCAGATGCTCGCCTATTCCGGCAGAGGCCGGTTTATTGTCCAACCCGTTCAGATCTCGGAAGTGATCGAGGAAATGGGCCATCTCCTCGAGATCTCGATATCGAAGAAATGCGTCTTGAAATACGACTTCGCCGTGGGCCTCCCGCCAATAGAGGCCGACGTCACGCAACTGCGCCAGGTCATCATGAACCTCATCATCAACGCTTCGGAGGCGATCGGCGATAAGAGCGGCGTCATCGCCGTTTCTACTGGCATGAAACGTTGCGACCAGGCTTATCTCTGCGACATGTACGTCAACGATAATCTGTCTGAGGGGCTGTACGTGTACCTCGATGTGGCGGACACCGGGTGCGGGATGACGCCCGAAGTGCGGGCCAAGCTGTTCGATCCGTTCTTCACGACCAAGTTTACGGGCCGCGGCCTCGGCTTGGCCGCACTGCTGGGAATCATGCGAGGGCACAGGGGCGCTGTTAAGGTCTACAGCGAAGCCGGCCGCGGGAGCACATTCAAGGTCCTCTTCCCGGCGGCGAAGGGCGTAACGCCGGCTGCAATTGAGGGCGCTCCTCCTCAGGAGGTCCATCGGGGAACCGGAATGATCCTCGTAGTTGATGACGAAGAGGTCGTAAGGGAACTGGCAAAGGAAATCTTGGAGAACGCCGGTTTCACCGTGCTCGCGGCCTGCGATGGACGCGAGGCGATGGACGTATACCAAGCGCATTCCGAAGAGATCCGTGCGGTCGTGCTTGACCTGACCATGCCGCACATGGACGGCGTTGAAACGTTCACGGAGATGAGGCGGATCCACGGCGACGTCCGCGTGATTCTGTCGAGCGGATACAACGAACAGGACGCCATGGAACGTTTCGCTGGAAAGGGCCTGGCAGGGTTCATTCACAAGCCCTATTGCGCGGACGATCTCGCTGGGCTTGTGTGCAAGGTGGCCTGCATGGAAACCGGCGTCGTGAACGCGGACGAGAAGCCCCATGCGGCCAAGAGCGGGCGAAAGAAGCACGGCGAGCACAAGTAAGCGGGGCGGCTTGTTCGCGGCGAGATCAGGTCATTGGTTTGAAACTCATCGGCAGACCCATGAGATCGATCGCCGAACTCGGGTGCGTTTCCCTTGCGATGACCTTCGGTTCGCCTCGCTTTTCAGGGCGGAGGATCGCGACCCGCTCGAAAGGCGGCCTCAATGCAATCAACGCGGGCGGGTTCTTTTTCAGCTTCCACGCCGCAGCCTCGGCGGCCTTGCGTATCATCGCGCGCGCGCGTTCCGGGGGAGTATGCACGCCGCCGGCATTCCGGTCCCGGTACTCGTCGTTCGTACAGTCCTCGCCCTTGCCCGGAGTAACCCCGCGCTTGATCGCACACGTGACAATGCCCGGCGAAAGCGCTTCCGCCTCTTGCGTGAATGCGAGATCGCCCGCGCCGAAAAACGCCGGCACGCCGACTTCCGCCCCGCACAACGCCAATTGGCCGAACTCACCGATGGACACACCGTTCACCGACAAGTCGATATAACGAAAACTCTGCGTGTGGCATAGATGGGCATGCTCGCTCGATGCCTTCGCATGCTGGCCCACCCACGCGATGCCGTTGAAAGAGGCGTCCAGTCCGAACGGCCACGGATTATCCGGCGGCCAACCCCGGGCGTACTCCACTCGCGCATCCAGAAGCTCGATGTCGATGGCCCCGGCCCCATGCCCGTCCGCGACCATGACATACTTCGCCCCACCGGAGAAGAACCCGTCGACGGCCGCGTTTACCTCCATCGTGAGCAGCCTGCATGCCACGGCATAGAACTGCGAGTTGACCTCGCACCATTGCGGCACATTCTTCACGCCCGCCACGCCCTCGAGATCCGTCATCAACATAATTCTCATGAGCAATCCTCTCTCTTCCCGCGAATCATACATGAACGCGAAGCCTGCAGGAAAGTCTTGCCCACGCGATTCGTGCCGCTCCGTGGCCGCGGCGTCCTCGCCGCGTTTCCATCAAGAGCCGCTTGACGCTGGGCGTGCCTGCAGAAACGCGGCGAGGACGCCGCGGCCACGGAACCAATCAACGTTAGTCTTCCGGCGCGGTCTCGAATCCTACGTGCAGTCTCGATCGTGTCCCTTGTGAGAGACGCCGGTGGCCGGCGCCATCCCCGCAATTCCTGCCACGGTACGGAACGTGCTATACTACCGTCTTGGGTGAGCAGGCCGGACGGTCGCGGCGTCCTTCGGGACATCGAGGAAAGTCCGAGCTCCACAGGGCAGGGTGCTTCGTAACGCGAAGGCGGGGTGACCCGACGGAAAGTGGCACAGAAAACACACCGCCTAAGTCCCTCGGGACCGGCAAGGGTGAAAAGGTGCGGTAAGAGCGCACCAGCGGTCTGGCGACAGATCGGCTCGCTAAACCCCACCTGGAGCAATTCCTAATAGGGGAGCTATGGAGTGGCCCGCTCCGCTCCCGGGTTGGAAGCTAGAGGCGTGTGGCGACGCACGTCCCAGACGAATGACCGTCTCGAGACGCTCCGCGTCTTAGACAGGACTCGGCTTACAGGCCTGCTCACCCATCTTACGCCTCTCCAATGACCTTCCCAAAGACCTCCGCGTTCTCTGCGCCTCTGCGTTGAGAATTCCAACGCAGAGACGCCGAGGCCGCAAGGTACTCGCAAATCGAGACCGCCCGTCCCTTCCATGCCGTAGCGCAGGCGCCCCGCCTGCCGAGTGTCGTTCCCGTCCATTTCGTCCGCAAAGTCCACCTCGTCCGGCGTTGTGACGATTTCTCTCGGTTTCAAGCGGTATGCCTGGTTCTTTGGGCCGATTTCGGAGTAATTGGCCCACTTATACACCATTTGTATGGCTATAAATACATCCGCATGGGGCTGAATTCCCCGCGGGCGCATGGTTAGCCGCGAATATCGAGATGCAAACTGCGATGAAACCGGAAACCTGTAAAGTGTGGTCAAACGGCGGCTTTCGCAGGAAACCTGGGATGAATTCATGACTCACTCAGTTCCAACTTCACAACGGACGGGCCCTTTGGCATTCGGTGTGTTCCTTGTGCTGCTGTTCGCGTCGTTGCTTTGTTTGTATCTGGCTGGGCCGCCGTTGCCGGTCCCGGCTTCGGCGCTGGCGACGGAGTTCTCGGCGGAACGCGCGCTGGAGTTCAATCGCGGGTTCGCCTCGGAGGTCCACCCGGCGGGATCGCCGGCCAACGAGAGGTCGCGCAACTACATAATCGAGACGCTTCGTTCGATGGGGGTTGCCGCTGAGGCGGTCACGGGGTCATACGTCGACGGGCATTCCGCGGGCGTCGCCACGAACGTGCTGGCGCGTATTCCGGGAACGGCGAACACGAAGGCGGTGGCGTTGGAGGCGCACTACGACTCCGTGCCGTATGGTCCGGGGGCGTCGGACGACGGCGCGGGCGTGGCGGCGATCATCGAGGCGTCGCGCGCCCTCAGGGCGGGGCCCCCGCTGATGAACGACGTGATCCTCGTGATATCCGATGGCGAGGAAGGCGGCCTTATCGGCGCGAAGGTCTTCGGCAGGCATCCCTGGTTCAATGACGTGGGCGTGCTGATCAATTTCGAGGCGCGGGGCAATCGCGGCGCGTCGCTCATGTTCGAGACGAGCGATCAGAACGGCTGGCTCATCGAGCAGATGATGAAGGCCGGGGTACGTCCGCGCGCGAATTCGATGATGTACGACATGTATAAGCGGATGCCCTTTGCGAGCGATCTCAACGTGCTGAAACCACTCGGGGTCAAGGCGCTGAACGTCGCCTTCATCGACAATTTCGCCCACTACCACACCATGAACGACAACTCGGACAACATGGACCTCGGAAGCCTCCAGCATCACGGCTCATATGCCCTTGGTCTGGCGCGGCACTTCGGGAACCTGTCGCTGAACCAAGTCACGGCCCCCGACGTGGTGTACTTCAACACCATCGACTCGCACATGGTCAAGTACTCGTTCGAGACAAGCCATGCGCTGGTCATCTTGACGGCGGTCGTGTTTGTGGCCGTGCTGCTGTTGGGATTCTTCCGGCGCCACCTGGGCCTCGGCGGCTTTATCGCGGGCGTCATCGCCTTTCTTATCACGGCGCTCTGCGCCGTCGCGGCGACGTGGATTCTGCTCGGCGTCGTGTACGGCCAGCGGGAGCTTTACGCCCTCTACCGGTACGATTTCACCCAGTTGCCGGACCTGCGGGTGTTGTACCGCAACAACGAGTACGGCTGGGCGTTCTTTCTCGTGACGATCGGGCTGGCGGCGCTGCTGTACAACGGCTGGCGCCGTCTCATCCGCACCCAGAACCTTGCGGCAGGCGCGCTCGCGTGGTGGCTCGCGGCGATGTTCATTGCAGAACGATATCTGCCCGGCGGCGCATACATTTTCTATTGGCCCTTCTTGTTTGGATCAGTCGCGCTCGGAATCCTCTTCTTGCATCGAAAGACTGAAGAGCTT
Organism: uncultured Nitrospiraceae bacterium; assembly: GCA_964587655.1. Taxonomy (GTDB): domain Bacteria; phylum Hydrogenedentota; class Hydrogenedentia; order Hydrogenedentales; family SLHB01; genus CAZPMT01. The sequence continues at coordinate 11,950 of CAZPMT010000092.1, read as the reverse complement.
CCGGCGGGGCGCGTGGCCCTGCTCACGGTATTCGCCTTGCCTGCAATCGCCCTTTGGCTGCCCACGTTCCAAGGCAACATGTACGGGGTAATGATTATTGCGGCGCCGTTGCTCATGCTCATGCCCTGCTTCCTGATGGGACTCCTCGTTCCGCAGCTCGAGGTCATGGCGCGGCCCGGGAAGTGGTGGCTGCCCGCGGTGTTCTCCACGGCCGGTCTGCTGATCTGGATTGCGGCCACGGTCACGAACACGGTGAGTCCGCTGCGGCCCAACCTGGATTGTCTCTCCTACGGGCTGGACTTGGATACGGGAGAGGCATACTGGCTCAGCAACGACGACAAGACGGACGAATGGACATCTCAGTTCTTCCCGGCCGGCACGCCCCGCGCGGACATTAGCGAGTTCGTGCCCGGAGACCGCGCGATGTGCCTCAAGGCCAAAGCGCCCAAAGCGCCTTTGTCCGGGCCTCACATCGAGACCGTAAACGACACGGTGCGCGACAACGTCCGCGAGGTCACGCTCCGCGTAACGTGTCCCGACAAACCTTCCATACTCCGACTGCGCATTAGCAGCGGCGAGGTCTTTTCCGCGACGGTATTCGGCGAGAACATCCATGGAGGCAAAGACGACTGGAGCATGAGATTCAACCTCATGCCACAGGAAGGTCTTGAACTGGCGCTCAAGGCGGATCCCTCAAAGCCGTTGAAGGTGAACGCCATCGAAGAACACCTGACCTTGCCGGCTTCCCTCGAGATCCCACCACGCCCCAAACACATCGTGCCCGAGCCAAACACAGTGAAGCGACACAAGCCTATCCAGAGCCAACGGACGTTCGTCGTGCGCTCGTTCGAGTTCCCCGCGCCGGCAAACCCGGCCCCGTGATGCAGGAACTCCGGGATCAGATTTCCGTCGTCGCCGGGGTTCTTAGGAAATCATAGGGCTCCGTACTCGTGTCCACGTGACGGCGCGACACTTTCAACGAAACGAAATCATGCGGAACGAGCGTCGGGTAATTGTTGGTGAAGCAGGCCACGCAGAAATGATCCGGGTTGCGGCCGGCGGCGGACAGCAGACCATCGAGCGACTGATAAACCAGGGAGTCGACCTCGAGGTACGCCGCGATCTCGTCGACCGTCATCCTGTACGCGATGAGTTTCTCCCGGTCGGGCGTGTCAATGCCGTAGAAACAACTGTTCACAATCGGGGGCGAACTGACCCGGAAGTGGATCTCCTTTGCGCCGCAGCGCCTCAACGTCTTGATGATCTTCTTCGATGTCGTGCCGCGCACAATACTGTCGTCGATGAGGATAATGCGCTTTCCCTCGATCACCGAGCGCGTCGGATTCAGCTTGATCTTTACCCCGAAGTCGCGAATGCGCTGGTCCGGTTCGATGAAAGTGCGCCCGACGTAGTGGCTCCGGATAAACCCCATGTCGAACGGGATCCCGCTCGCATGGGCATAGCCCAGCGTGGCCGGATTCGACGAGTCAGGCACGGCCATCACGAGGTCCGCGTCGACGGGGGCCAGCTTCACGAGGTTGGCGCCTAGTTCCTTCCGCACCGTGTCGACGCTCCGTCCGAAGATATAGCTGTCGGGCCGGGCCAGATAGACAAACTCGAAGATGCATTGTCTGGGCACGACGGGTTCGAAGGGGTACATCGACTCGATACCGGCGTCCGAGATCACGACGACCTCGCCCGGATTGATCTCGCGCACCCATTCCGCATCGATTATATCGAGTGCGCAGGACTCGCTGGCGACGACGTGGGCGCCGTCCTTCCGCCCAAGCCAAAGGGGACGGAAGCCATGGGGATCGCGCGCCGCCACAATCACGTCGCCATCGAGCGCAAGGATGCAGTAGGCGCCGACGACCTGCTTGAGCGCGTCGATCAGGCAATCGACGAACCGCTCCTTCTTTGCGCGCGCCGTCAGTTGGATGATCACCTCGCTGTCGGTCGTGCTCTGGAAAATGGAGCCGTCGCTCTCGAGCCGCTCGCGCAGTACATGCGCGTTGACCAGGTTGCCGTTGTGCGCAAGCGCCATCGATCCCCGGGAATAGTCCACCACAAGGGGCTGAACGTTTTTCAAAATGCTCGTGCCGAACGTCGAGTACCGAACGTGCCCGATGGCGTTCCATCCGCGGACCTGCGCCAGGCGATGCGGCTTGAACACGTCCGACACAAGCCCAACGCCGCGATGCGCGGAAAGATTGCCGTCATCGCCCGAAGCGACGATGCCGGCCCCTTCCTGGCCGCGGTGCTGGAGCGCATACAGACCCAAGTACGTGAGGGTTGGGGCGTCCGGGTGGCCGTACACGGCAAAGAGGCCGCATTCCTCGCGCGGGTGGTCGCCGTCCCGATATCCGAATGAATGCGAAAGGCCGCTCCCCGAGCCTAGGGATGAGCGCCGCCTGCACGCGTGACAGCCTTCGTAATTCATCGATCAGAAATCCTTCCTGCCGGTAAGTTGCACGTAGGCTTCCACGTATTTCTCACGCGTCTTAGCCACGACCTCCTCGGGCAGCGGCGGCGGCGGCGAGTTCTTGTCCCAACCCGTGGTCTCGAGCCAATCCCGGACGTATTGTTTGTCGTAACTGGGTTGCGGCCCGCCGGGGCGATACTGGGCCGCGGGCCAGAACCGCGAAGAATCCGGCGTCAAGATCTCGTCCGCAAGAACCAATTGGCCGTCATGAACGCCGAACTCGAATTTCGTGTCGCAAAGAATGATCCCCCGCGTCTGCGCGTAGTCGCGCGCGCGTGAGTACACGTTCAAACCGGCATCGACGGCGGCGTCGCACCAGTTCTTGCCGATGATCTCGGCGGCCTGCTCTCGCGAGATGTTGATGTCATGGCCGTCCGTGGCCTTCGTGGCCGGCGTGAAAAGCGGCGTATCGAGCCTATCAGCCTCGACGAGCCCGGCGGGCAGCTTGATCCCGCACACGGTCCCGTTCTGCTTGTATTCCTTCAGACCGCTGCCGGCAAGATAGCCGCGTATGACGAACTCGACCGCAAACATCCTGCACTTGTGCACGAGCATCGAGCGCCCTTCGAACTGTTCCCGGGCCGCCTGGAAATCCTCCGGAAAATCCGCGAGGTCAGCCGAAATCAGGTGATCCCGCACAACGCTCTTCATCATGTCGAACCAGAACAGGGACAACCCAGTGAGGATCTTCCCCTTGTCCGGAATGCCCACGGGGTTCACCCAGTCGAATGCCGAAAGACGATCCGTGGCGACGATGATCAGGCGGTCGCCGAGATCGTAGATGTCGCGGACCTTGCCCCGCGCCGTCGGTTTGCGGTTGGGAAGGCAGGTTTCACAAACGACTTTGCTCATGCGATGTCACCTCCAAGTTCTAGCCACGGTGCTATCTAGAAAAACGTTCCTCGCAAGTGAGGCCTGTTGATCTCGAGCAACTCTTCCAACAGGCGCTCGCATCCGACGGCCCCCGGCATCAACGGGTGGACCAGCATGGCCTGGAACGCCGCCTCGCGATCCCCGTTCACCGCCGCTTGGACCGTCAGCGTTTCATAGGCTTTGACGTTCTGCATGAGGCCGCGGATGGCCGGCTCCGGCACCGGTTGCGTTACGGCCGCAGCGCCTTCCTTTCCGATGATCGCGGGAACTTCCACGGACGCGTCATCATCGAACGTCGGGATCGCGCCCGCATTCCTGCAACACACAACCTGCCGGTTCCGCGTATCATTCTCGATGGCGCCGATCAGATGGAACGCGGCTGTCGAGTAGTGCGCGCCTCCGCGTTTCGACAATTCCTCGGGCTTCTCGTCGAGGTCCGTCCACGCGTATTTCTCGAAGAGGGTCTTTTCCACCTCGACGACCTCTTCACCGCGGGTCTTCAGCTTATTCCTGATGTGCTGCAACGCGGCATCGGTCGCGTAGAAGTACTGGAGATAGCCATTCAATAGCATCCCGAGGCTCTTCATCGCAAGCACCATGTTGTTCCGGACCGACTCGACCTCCCATTCCTCTTTGGCGTTCTCAATGAACTTGGCCAGAGCGGCCTCCGTGATATCCTTGCCGGCAACCTTGACTCGCCGGATCCACGACAGGTGGTTCAGCCCGACGTAATCGAGATCCACGTCCTCCATGGCGCAGCCAAAATGCTTCACCACCTCCATGATAATCCCAATGGGCACGTTGCAGAGTCCCACGCTCCTGATGCGGCTGTGCCGGATGAGGGCTTCCGCGACGATCCCGCTGGGGTTCGTGAAATTGACGAGCGTGCCGTCCGGCGCCAGTTCCTCCATCGCGCGCGCGATGTCGAGCACTCGCGGGATCGTGCGCAACGCGCAAGCGAACCCACCGATGCCCGTGGTCTCCTGGCCGATGATCCCATGACGCAGCCCGAGCTTCTCATCCGCGATCCGCGCTTGAATCCCGCCCACCCGGATCTGCGTCACGACGTACCGGGCGCCCTTGACGGCCTCGCGCAGGTCGGACGTGTGGCGGACTTGAAACGGATTGCCGTGCTTCGCGGACATCCGCCGCTCGAGGCCGGACGTGATCTCCAGGCGTTCGCGATTGGGGTCCATCATCCAGACTTCGGTAACGGGAATCGCTCCCAACCGATCGAAAAGCCCGTCAATCAACTCCGGCGAATACGAACTCGCGCCGCCTATGACCGCTAACTTCACCGGGACCTTCTCCCAACACTTGTTGAACCGAATCGATTATCGAGTGATGAGTTCTCGCAGGACACGCCCAAAAACAATATGTTGTAATGACCACCACTGAAAGGCGGTGCATCACCAACGTCATCATACTTGCGCGTCGGCGGAAAGTCAACGATCCCCAAACCAGTTCCAAACGCGCCGATCTTGACAACAGCCGCTCGATGATATAGACTAGTCTCAGACTAGTCTAATTATGAGGTGCTTTATGAAGATCGTCGGCGCATACGAAGCCAAGACACACCTTTCCTCGCTCCTTGATCGCGTCGAAAAAGGAGAGCGTATAACCATCGCTAAGCATGGAGTCCCTGTGGCGATGCTCATACCGGCGAAGGAACCGTCTCTGCGTCCGATCAAGGAAACGATAGAAGCCATCCGCGACTATCGAGGGCGCCTCCGGCTCAAGGGACTCTCGGTGAGGCAATTGATCGAGGAGGGCCGGCGGTGAAACCTGGGTTTGTCGCCGACTGCTCCGTGGTTGCGTCCTGGTTCTTCGAAGATGAACAGAACCCGTATGCGGAGATGGTTCTGGACAGGTTGACTCGCGAGTCTGCCGTCGTCCCGATCCTTTTCTATCTCGAAATCGGCAACGTCTTCCTGACCGCCGAAAGGAAAAGGCGCATAACCCGGGCTGACTCCAACCGGCTGGTGAGTTTCCTTCTGGAACTGCCGATAGTTCTGGATCAAGAAAATCCCGGCCAACGTTTGAAGGAATGGATGGATATGGGGCGTTCACATTCATTGACGGCATATGATGCGGCCTATCTTGAATTGGCCTCGCGCACCGGCCTGCCTCTGGCGACACTCGACAAACGCTTGCGTAAGGCTGCCGCCTCGCTCGGCATAGCCCTCTTAGATCGGGCCTGATGCGCCGCAAATCGGGAACGCTATTGCCGCTTCATCATGGCATTCAGGAATGTGGATCGCAGCGGTTTCACGGCCATTGCCGCCTTCCACGGCGGCGTCTTTTCCAAGATGCGAAGAATCCGGCCCAGAGCACGGTGACTGAGGCGTTCCGGGTCTTCAAACAGGAGATCGGCCAGTTTCCCGCGCTCGATGGCCATCCGCACCGTCTTGTCGAAGGCCGTTTCAGGCGTGAACACCCGCCGGTCCCGCGCCTTCATGCGGATCGCGCCGGACTTGCACGTCGTCGAGCACACCCCGCATCCCAAGCAGAGCGACTCGTCAAGGAGCGCGTATTTCCTCCCGGACCCGTCCTGCATCGCAATGGCGGCGGCCGGACATGCCATGGCGCACCGCCCGCAGCCCGTGCATTCGCGGGAATCGCCTTCTGCAATCCAGTTCGACGACACGATCGCATGACCCAGGTTGAACGTCCGTATCGCCTGCACCATCGTGCAGCAACAGCCGCAGCAGTTGCAGAGAAACGTAACGCCATGTTTGACGTTGTCGCCGCATTGCGCCAGCCCCGCCGCTTTGCACTCATCCACGATCCGCAGCGCCTCCCGGGCGTCGATTCGCGCGGAGATCCCGCTGTGGATCATCATCTCCGCGCCGCCGTTCAGCGAGATGCAAGTGCGCTGCGGCGCATCGCACGCCTTTCCGAGATGCCCGTTCTTGTGCCGGCACGGACACAGCGCAATGCTGATGCATGAAGCCGTCTCGATGATCTTGCTCACACGCTCCCAGTCGAGAATCTCCGTGTGGTCGTCCTCAAGGGCGGCCTCCTCGTGGACGAACGCTCGCGCGAACTGCGTCTCGCCCGCATAGGCCGCAAGAGAAAACGCCTCCTCCCGGTTCATGTACTCGTCGAAGAGCCGCGCGAGTTCCTCCATCGGGAAATCTTCGCGCGCACGCATAAACACGAACTCGAAGATGCCCCCCAGAACGGGCGGCAACGCATAGTAGCACTGGCCTTTCTTCTCAATGTCAAGCGCGAGACCCCGCCGCGCCAGGTCCGTCATCTTGTCGCGGAGCTCGTCTTCCGGCATCCCAACGCGCCGCGCCAACTCCGGCAGCGCGACCGGACGAGTCGGAAGCTGCCGCGCCAGCTCAGCCTCCTCCGGCGAATACAGCAGTTTGAGGATCTTCAAGATCGTCGGCGTCTCCGGCACGCCTGAAACGTTGTGATCCATCTGCTGCCGCAACAGCCGGTATTCTCGTTCAGGATTCACGACGTGTCCCACGCACGTTCCCTTTCTCAGACGCAAGCGGGTTACGAAACCGGGCCAATGTGACAAACGCGCTCTTCATACCGGATTCCTCTTGCTCCAACATAACACAAATGCGGCCGTTTGGGTAGGGCCACTGCGATGGAACGCGACAGGACAGAACAAATCAAGAATGACGGTTTGGATAATGACGCAAGTGGTGATCTCCTCGGATTGAGCTGCACCTACTACGAGCAAGTAAGCACGCGCGAGGTCAGGGGCGGCAGAACGAGGTGGTCCAGTTCGCTTCCGCCGAGAACTTCGCCGGTTTGCGGATCCAACCATTGCCGAGGCGGCGTCGCCGCTACATAGAGCTTGACATCGATATCATCTTTCCCCTCGTTCGCGAAAAAATAGACGTCCGCTTCATCGTTTTTCAGATGGATGTAACGGAGGTTCGGATTCGGCGGGTTGATGGTCACGTCCGGAAAGGCGATCACGTCGAGCAACCGGACAAGTTCCGCCTCGTCGGCAGCGACTTTCGACACGCCCGCCACCGGATCGCGATAGGCGATTACGCGCCCCGCGTCATTGAGCGGTTTCAGGATTTCTATGGCCTCGCGATCCGTGAACTCGGCGCCATCTATGATCAGCGCGCGATACGTCATGTCGCGGATCGTGATCGCCTCGGCCGTGATCGCACACTGCGTCGTCAGGGCATCAGTGTCCAGATAGTTGAAATCATGCTGCGTCTCGAACATCGCCCGCGCCGCGCGCCACGGTAGCGCGCTGGGCGTCCCGAGTATGGCGAACGAACAGACCTGTCTCCCCTGCGAGAGAAGCCAGCTCACCCGCCGCACGTAGTCGGCATACTTCTTGTAGTCCTTCCACCACGGACTGTGGGGACCGACGTCCGGCGGGCGTTCATCGCGCCGTTTGTCGCGAAGCGAGTAGTAGAACGCGTGCGGCATGATCATGTTCACGCCGCGCGCAAAGAGCCAGTTCGTGACGTACAACATCTCGTCGTACGTGAACTCCCAGCCATACGCGCCGAAACACTCGTTCATGTTTCGTTTGCGCCCGTAGTGCCGCTGTGCCGAAGCGCTGCACTTGCCCATGGTCGACTGCTCGCCCTCGATGGACTTGTCCTTGTACGGCTCGATGTACCGCCAGACAATGTCCTGTCCGGGGATCTGGAAATACTTGAGCAGGCCGATGTCGTCAGGTCCGGCAGGATGCCCCGTCAACGCAACGCCATGGTCCTCGCACCACTTGCTGTAAGGCGCGTAGTACGTTTCTTCGAGCCGCTTGCCTACCGCGCGATAGTAATCCCTGCGCAAACGTTCCGCGTCCGGGTAACCGTCGTCCCACAGCGCGGCGAGATGCGGACGGAAGTCGTAGCCGAGCGAGTTCTGCAAGTAGTCCGCGAAACCCCACGTCCACGGCTTCACGTTCTTCTTGCCCCCGCGCCCGAGTATGCTCGGCTCGTCAGTGAAAACGCCGATGATCGTCTTGCCGAAATGCTCCTTCAGCGCATCGTAGTGCCCGTCGAGGACGAGATGCCGGAAACTGGCCATGGCTTCCGCACTAAGAAGATCGCCGGCGGGAGGCGCGCCAGGTTCACCGTCGTCCTCACCATAATGAGCGCCGCGGATCGTCCCCATCGACCGGCAATGGACATACGCCCACTTCTCATCAGTGGACGCGACGTCCCCGTCGCGTGAAGCGGCGGGGACGCCGCTTCCACGAGCACCATCCTCCCAGATCAGTTCCTCGCCCTCCGCGATCTCTCCCTTAGCGCGCCGCTCGACGCACCGCGCCGCGTGTCGCGGATTCGCCGCCACCACCTGGCCCGCGCACGACCCGCTCGGATACATCCCCTCATCGTACAGGACGACAAACATCCCCTTTCCCGCCGCATACTCCACGCACACCCTCGTAAACCGCAACCACGCCTCCGACATGAACCCGATATCCCGAGACAACCCCATCCGGGCATGAGGAATGAACCCGTACACCCCGTGCGACTCGAAATCATCAATCTGCCGCTTCAACTCCTCATCCGTCAGGTCATCATTCAGAAACCAAAACGGTATCATCGTGTACTCACGCGGCGGATTACGGAACGTGTCAAAGTATCCCATTTCCTGCCCATTCCTCCCGATGGCTCGACAACCCAACTCACGATATCTCAGAGCTTGTGAATTTTTGAAGATCGGCGATCTATCAGAAGCATTTGGGTGCTCTCAGATGTCTCCCATGACCGAGATCGTGCAACCTGGGTCAATATTGGAAGCCATTGTGGTGTAGATTTGATACGACAAACCTCGAAAACCTATTATTTCACAAGCTCTCAGTAGCCGGTTTCTACGAACTTGTGAAAGAATACCAGAATGGCGCCCTTCCCGCGAAGGCGGGAATCCAGAATTCAGAATACGGAATTCAGAATACCAACGAGTTGCGCAAGCGCATGAAAAGGCGTGAGGCTCACCTCGGGACGTATGGCGCCTTTCGAGTCTCCAAGCCTACAGCCTTCAACCTAAAGCCCTCAGCCTCCGGTTTCCGGGCTTCCGTTCAACACCCTCTATAATATAGCCCACGACATTCCACTGTCAGGCTGTAGACTGTAGGCTTAGGGCTTTAGGTAAGTGGGTGGCGGACGTGGGATTGCGGATGGTGGTCGGCGGGAAAAGGGGCAAAAGACAAGGGACAAAGAGCGAAAAGGGTAAAAGGGGAAATGGCGAAAGGGTCGGGTTTCGGATCTCGGGTTACGGGCTTCAGACAAGGCGCGATTCTGCGAAACGAGGGGTGTTTTATTTGCGAGTCTTTGATTTTTACGCATAATACGTAGATTATGGCGGGTGAGGCGGTGGGGATTGGCGCACTGTGTTACTGCCTTCGGGATTCGCCCATTGGTCACGAACGGCCGGGTGGCTCGCGAATGGCTCGCCGGAGGGATTGAATATGGTGTTACTCGGCGGTTCCGGACGTATTCCGTAGTCCGCGGAATTCCCCGAGTCACATCAAGCTCTATACAGAAATCCCCGCACACGGTAGTTAAGAAAAACTACAAGAGGCCACTCTATTGGTCTTCCCTCCATTGGTTGCGCACTTCTGCAAACTCATTCGGCGACCGACAAATAGTTTGCCAATCGAGGATTACTCCTGGAACGTCCTTGCCTGTCTCAGAAAAATGCCTAAACAACGTATAGGCCAGGAATGCTGCGAACTGCCTATTGGCCAGCATGCCTGCTATGTCGGCGTCCGGCTCCGCTCCTGTCACGTCACTCTCTTTACGAAGATGGTCAAGCCCGGTGAGTACATCCGACAGAAGGCTCTCAGACAACAATTGCGGCATTTTCTCAGCGATATCGGCCATCATGTTCAAGGAATTCACTAATGCAACCTGTCTTCGCCACTTGATTTGTTGACCCACGGAGTCCAGCAGCATGGTCGCCGCCGGTGCGGCATCCACATTCTCATATGTACGCAAGGCCGCATACACGGCTCGTATCGCATCACTGAGCTTCCGATGGTCCGATGAGCTTATGATGGCATCACATATTCTTGAACAAACCAAGTCTCGGTCATCGGGAAACACGTGAAGGCACGCTGCCCGTGCATACAAAGACGGCACTTCGTACTCGTCAAATTCGTTGAGCATCCTGGACAGCGTTGCCCTGCATTGCCCATTTGTATCGGAGGACAACCCAGGGGCCACCACGTCGGCGATCATGGTAACCAAGTGGCGAAAACGAGCGTGAAACTCATCTGGTATCGAGACGAACGTCAGCGGGCGTTCATTTTGTTTGAGATATTCCTTGTCAGCATTCCACCAGGCCACAAGACGGTTAAAGAGCGCAATTATCTCATCCTGTGACCACTCGATTACTCCTCCCCACAGTGGGCGCTTTGTGGCCCCCACAATCTCAACACATATAGGGCAATCGCCCCCCGTCATAGATATGCCCTGCCTCCCGCTTGTTGAATGAATGGGGAAAGATGTGTTCTTCACGTACTGCCTAAACAAGGCGACGGGGTCCACTTCGATGGGATGCAGTCCCTTAAGATAAGCAGATCTGTAAAGGTGTACATGTTCAGGAAATCCATCGCCTCCACATTGCGACCATAACGCATCAACAAAGTGATTAATCTGAGTATCGTCCAGAAGATCAGCCTCATAGACATGGAAAAGTCGCAGACAAGCACGATCTCGCTCACTGGGATTGCAGGACTTTGCCATCAGGATGAGGGAATCTACCAGCACAGAATCTAAATGGATTCGGCTAGACGAAGCCTTGCCAAAGGAGCCAATCTTAAAGAACGCAAACGGATCAGGATACTCTCGGGACGTGAGTGGATCTTGTTCTGCCACAACCGGAATCTCTAGAAGCCTTTGGATATTTCTATACAGGTGGTGAACTGGAATAGACTCCAGAATGCGCGCAACCAAGTTGTTTACTCCTTTGTAATTGCATTTCCTTGGGTTCTGATACAGTTCCTTCAGAAGGTCGAGTATCCTGTCGAGTGTTCCGACGGAACACTTCGTGCAAAGCCGAGACAGTATTTCTGGAACCACCTGGGCTATGCGGACTGCCAGATTGGGAGCAAAAGAGAGATTCTTATCCTCTATAAAAGGTTTGCATCGGTTCAATAATCCAATGAACTGGATAGCCTGTTCATCTACCTGTTCGAAGGTAAGGTGAGCAAGCGCTTTGCGGTCATAGAGAGAATCGATTATCTCCTGATCACCGACGCGGAGCATCGTAACCAGCGCCCAATAAGAAGAATACTTCGCTATTCGCTTGACGGCACCGGTTGCCTGACTCTTTGCGATGGTAATATTGTTCAGGACAAATGGTAACCCGATTTCCTCGCAGAATCTTAGCACTACAACGCTAGGGTTTCATCTGGTTCGAATTTATAATGTGTCTGGATAGAATGGTTTATGCGGGCTAGGCCGTTTACGTCTATATGTTGTGTTTTGTGTTCGCCTATGGCACAATACATGGTGTTGGCAAGAGATTGGCCGCGAAGGTCCTTGGGCTGCATGGAGGACGCGCCCATGAGTGTCGAAGTAGAGGACTTGATGGCTGTGCGCCGAAACGTGGGCCGGTTTCTGCGGCAGTTTTCCGGCTGTGTCAAGACCA
>CAZPMT010000091.1:0-22267 GCA_964587655.1 uncultured Nitrospiraceae bacterium | reverse complement strand
GCGTCATTCCCGCGAAAGCGGGAATCCAGGCCAATAACGCGCGCACAACGACTTCCGCCTCCGCCACCCCCTCCCGTCATTCCCGCGAAAGCGGGAATCCAGAAACACTGTACAAGACTTCATTCCGATGCCTGGATTCCCGCGTTCGCGGGAATGACGCCATCCCGGCGCAGCTCCCCGTTCACCCCCGTTTACTCCTGGGGACAAATGCGTTCCCAAGTCCAACTTCAGCACGAGAGAAACGGCTGTCTTCGCTTCATTGCATCCTGCACATTGCTGTGGAACAATAGCGTAGTTCCCCGTCCTCCCGCGGACGAAGGGATACACCGGGGAGTAAGCGCGCCTCCAGTATCTGCCAAAGGAACGCACATGAAAGAAGAACTTGCAGAGTTCGTGACGTGGGCACAGAAGAACATCACGGGCGACGAGAAAGGCGAAGCGCAGATATTCCTTGACCGTCTGTTCCAGGGGTTTGGACAGCCTGGTTGTCTTGACGTCAGTGGCAAGCCCGAATACCGAATCAGAAAAGCTGTCGCTGATGGCGCTGGCACCGCCTTTGCCGACTACGTCTGGAAACCTGTCGTGCTCATCGAGATGAAGAAGCGCGGCACCGACCTCCAGAAACACTACCGCCAGGCTTTCGACTACTGGACGCGACTCGTCCCCAACCGCCCACGCTACGTCGTCCTCTGCAACTTCGATGAGTTCCGCGTCTATGACTTCGAGACGCAGATGGATTCGCCTGTGGACACGATCACGCTAAGCGAACTGCCCCAACGCTACGGCGCGCTCAAATTCCTCGCTCCGGGCAATCCCAAACCAATCTTCGGCAATGACCGCGTCTCCGTCACTCGGCAGGCTGCGGACGCACTCGCCGCGTGCTTCAATCACATCATATCGCGCAAGGAAAGCCGCGAGGTCGCGCAGCGTTTCACTCTCCAGATGCTGGTCTCCCTTTTTGCCGAGGACATCGGCCTGCTGCCTAAGTACACCGTCACGCAACTCCTTGACCAATGCGTCGAGCCTTCCGACGGCTATGACCTGATCGGCGGTCTGTTCCGGGCGATGAATACCAACCCGCCTGAATCCGGCGGCCGCTACAAGGGCATCCCTTACTTTAACGGCGGCCTCTTCGCCACGCCCGCAAGAGTTGAACTGGACACAAAGGAGCTCATCCTTCTCCGCCGCGCAGCCAAAGAGGATTGGTCCAAGGTGCAGCCCGAAATCTTCGGGACCCTGTTCCAACACTCAATGGACGCGACCGAACGCCACGCCTTCGGCGCCCACTTCACCCATCCCGTCGACATCATGAAGATTGTAGGACCCACTATTGTCGAGCCATGGCGCGAACGGATCGAAGGCGCAAAGACACTTACCCGGCTCGGGGAACTGCTCGATCGTCTCCATCACTTCCGGGTCCTTGATCCCGCCTGCGGCTCGGGCAACTTCCTCTATATCGCCTACCGCGAACTGAAATGCCTGGAAGCGCGCATTTACGAGCGCATGGAGGAATACAAGAGCCAGGCCACTCACGGCCAAACACGGCTCAGCTTCCTCAGCGCGCAGAATTTCTACGGCATCGACATCAACCCCTTTGCCGTTGAGATTGCCAAGGTCACCATGATGATCGCCCGCAAACTCGCCATCGACGAATTCCACATCAACGAGGAAGCGCTACCCCTCGACAACCTCGACGCGAATTTCGTCGCCGCCGATGCGTTGCTCACGCCCGAAGGACTTCCCACAACGTGGCCCAAGGCAGACGTCATCATCGGCAATCCCCCGTTCCTCGGGGCAAAACGCCTCAAGCCCGAACATGGTCCCGACTACGTCAACAAAATCCGTCGCGCCTATCCCGAAGTCCCCGGCATGGCCGATTACTGCGTCTACTGGCTTCGCAAGGCCCACGAGCATCTCCCATCTTGTACCACCGAGGACCCCGTCGCAGGTCGCGCCGGCCTCGTCGGCACGCAGAACATCCGCAATAACCAGTCCCGCGTCGGCGGCCTTGAGCACATCGTCAAGACCGGCACCATTATCGAGGCCGTAGATAACCAACCTTGGTCCGGTGAAGCCAACGTGCATGTTTCAATTGCCAATTGGGTCAAGACCCAAGAACCCAAGTTGCTGCCCGAAGAACGCAAGCTCTGGTTCAAAGCCGAACCCCAGCGGGGAAAGGCAAGCCGCAAGCGTGGCCAGGGCTCCGCCGCAAAGGAATATGAGCTCGACGTTCGCGAATGCCCTCAAATCAACTCAGCACTGTCGGACTCTGAAGACGTTGCCGATGCACACGTGCTCCTCTGCAATCAGGGATCCTGTTATACCGGCCAATATCCGCGCCATGAAGGCTTCATGCTTGACAGTCGTCAGGCCCAAGCCATGTTGACCGCTGACGCGAAGAACAGCGAAGTTGTCAAGCCATTTTGGGTTGGCCGCGAAATGCTTGCAGAATCGTCGTTGTCTCGCTGGGTCATAGATTTCCAGACAATGGACATTCTTCAGGCACGCGCGTATACCGAGCCATTCAAGCACTTGGAGAAGATGACGTTGCCGTACATTCGGGAAAAGGCGCGTATCGAGAAAGAGAAGACCGGCAAGGATTCCGGACAGGATCAGGGATGGCTAAGAACCTGGTGGCAGCATTTCCGTCCGCGGCCCGAACTGATCGGCAAGATCAGTCATTTGCCGCGCTTCATCGTTTGCTCTCGCGTCACGAAAAGGCCTGTCTTCGTGTTTCTTACTCCGCAGATACGGCCTGGCGACGCGCTTTCCTGCTTCGCCCTCTGCGACGACTATAGCTTCGGCATCCTTCAGTCACACGCCCACTGGCTCTGGTTCATTACCAAGTGTTCCAAGCTCACTGAACGTTTCCGCTACACGCCGGAATCCGTCTTCGACACCTTCCCGTGGCCGCAGACGCCAAGTGCAAAACAGATTGACGCCGTCGCCACGGCAGGTTGCGAAATCCGCAGGATTCGCGCCGAAACCCTGCCCAATATCAAGGGCGGACTCCGCGCTCTCTACCGCACCCTCGAACTTCCCGGCGCCAACCCATTGAAGGATGCGCACGCTGCCCTCGACGCCGCCGTCCTTGATGCTTACGGTTTCAACCCAAAGAAAGACCTGCTCGCCCAACTCCTCGCTCTCAACCACACCGTCGCCGCGCGTATCGAAGCCAACGAACCCGTCACCTCTCCCGGTATCCCCGGCAGCTACCCAAATCGCACCGGTCTCATCACCTCAGATTGCATCCAGCCGCCCGCTCTTGATTGCATTCAGCGGTCGGACACCAGCCGCGGGAAACGTTAGGGACACGAAAGACAATGGCACGAAACGAAACCGCCGAGGAGATGAAGAAGCGTCACGTCGACAGCATGGGAGAAGAGCTTGGCCTCGTCTTCTATGAGCTATGGAAGGAAGTGGCATGGATTCATTTCACGTGGAGCCAATACGTTGAGTTATTCGGTACAAGACCATCTCGAATAGCTTTACTTAACGAGGCGGCGGGCCAATTCTTTCTAGTCGTGCACGACTCGTTGTTACACGATGTTATGATCCATGCGACCCGGCTCACGGATCCTCCGAAATCCTGTGGCAAGCCAAACCTTACGGTAAACCAGCTTCCGGATTTAATAGCAGGTGGACCCCTGAAGGACGCAATCACCGCGCTCGTCGAGGATGCGAACGATAAGACGGAGTTCTGTCGGGATTGGCGGAACCGTCACATCGCTCACAGAGATCTAGACTTGGCCTTGAAGCGAGGTGCGACACCTCTGAGATCCGCAAGTCGAGAGAAAGTATCTGCCGCGTTGGATGCTATCGCGAAAGTCCTCAACGCTGTTGAGGGTCACTATTCCCAGTCGGAAACCAACTTCAAGGGATTCCCGGACCACCGCGGAGCCGTGGGCCTGCTTTATGTAATTGATGCCGGGTTACGGGCTGAGACGGAGAGGCAAGCGCGGATCAGGGAACACAAGTATCTGCCAGAGGATCTGAAGAGTCGAGACCTGTAATCCTTGGGATGCTGTCAAGAACACAAGACAGTGGGGCGGCAGCCTTTTCCCATCGCTGAAAGTGTCTACTCGGCCGTTCGTGACCAATGGGCGAATCCCGAAGGCAGTAACACAATGCGCCAGTCAGTCCTCGCCGCCCCATCCGCCATAATAAATATATGTATTATGCGTAAGGCAAACAGATTCGCAAACTAAATACCCCTTGTTTCCCACGGAGACTATTATCAGACGTCCTTTAACTCGAGACCCGAAACCCGACCCTTTCGCCTTTTCCCCTTTTGTCCTTTTCGCCCTTGCCATTTGTCCTTTGTCCTTTGTCCCTTGTCCTTTGCCCCTTTCGCCACCGATCACCATCTACAATCCGGCTTCCGCCAACTACTTACCTTCAGCCTCAAGCCTACAGTCTCCAACCTAACAGCGGAACGCCTTGGGCTATATATTAGAGGGATGTGATCGACACCCCGGAGAACGGCATGGCGGGAGAACGAACAGAACAAGGATCTCGTGTTCGACCGGAGCGGGTACACGTGGCGCGATGTTTCCAACATCGCGGCTGCACGGCGGGGAAAGTCTGCAACGTTGGAAACGTCGCGCTACCAAGCAAGAGCAGTGCGCTGAAGCGCGCCGACAGCGAGCATTATCTTGCGGTACGCCGGGAAGTACCGATACCCTTACGTACCGCGCCGGGGTTGAAACATGTAACCCCGCGCCCTATCCTATCGCGAGTCCTTACACAAAGCGTCGAGGACGAAGGGAGAATCGCAATCGCGTCGGAAACCGAATACTCGTTGGCCCGCAGGAGCGCGGCCTGGGCGGTGCATCTGATGACCGCGACTGGCGCCGTCGTCGGGCTGATGGCGATCATCGCAATCGCGCGCCATCAATGGCTGCTCGCCTTCACGTGGATGGCCGTGACCATCGGCATCGACTCCGTGGACGGCATGTGCGCGCGGGCCTGCCGCGTCAAGGAGGTGCTTCCGCATTTCGACGGCGCGCTGCTCGACAACATCGTCGACTACTTCACGTACGTCATCGTGCCGGCGAGTTTCTTGTACGAAACTCACAGCGTCCCCACGGGTTTCAACCTGGTCTCGGCGACGCTGATCTCGCTGGCCTCGGCCTATCAGTTCTGCCAGATTGACGCCAAGACCAACGACCATTGTTTCAAGGGATTTCCCTCGTACTGGAACGTCGTAGCCTTCTATCTGTTCATGCTCGATTGGCCGGAATGGGTGAACCTGGCGATCATTGTTCTGCTGACGGCCGGCGTCTTCATTCCCATCAAATACCTCTACCCGAGCCGGACCCGCTTTCTTCGTCCATTGAACCTTGCGTTGACCGTCTTGTGGGGTTGCCTGCTCACGTGGGCGATGTTGCGATATCCAAACGGGCACCGTCCGCTCCTCTACCTCTCGCTGGCGTACGTCGGCTACTACTTCGCAATGAGCGCTCTTCTAACGGCCAAGGGCGATCCCGCCGCTCGCGAGGAAGCCTTGCGCGAGCGATGAACAACGATTCTGAAAAGAGAATGGCAACGACAGCAGGCTTCTTCGCCGTGCTCTTCTGGAGCATAAACGTCGCGTTCTCGCGGCGCCTCACGGAACAACTGGGCGTGCTGACGGCCGCCTGCTTCATCTATCTCGGGGCGGGCGGACTGGGCTCGCTATACGTCTTGGGCCGTCCGAAGGAACGCCGCAAACTGGCTCAAATTCCCTGGCGGTACTGGCTGGGCTGCGGGCCCTTCTTCGTTCTCAACGTTCTTTTCTTTCACATTGCCGTAGGGCTGGCATCCGGCGGACAGAAGGTCGTCGAGGTAGGCCTCGTCAACTACCTCTGGATAAGCCTCGCTTTGATCTTGTCCGTTCCCATTCTCAAGAAAAAGGCGCGGCTCGGTCTCGTGCCGGGCATCGCTATCGCCTGCGGAGGAATCGTCGTCGCGGCCCTGCAATGGGGTCCGCTCTCATGGGATGTCTTTATCGAGAACATGCGCGGGAGCCGTCTCCCGTACATCCTCGCGCTTTGCGGCGCGGTGTCGTGGGCCCTCTACAGCAATTTCAGCGGACGCTGGGGTGCGGACTTTGACGGATGGCCCGTCCCGCTCTTCCTGCTGGCCGCGGGAATCATCTTTCTCTGCATCCGACTGACCGTGGTCGAAACGACGGTGTGGTCACCGCGCGTCTGCGCGGAACTCGCGGCAATTATCGTGTTCCCGACGATCCTCGCTTACATATGCTGGGACGTGGCCATGCGAAAAGGAACGGCGGTCCTCGTGGTCTCCGCGTGCTATCTGACCCCGCTCCTTTCGACGCTCATCAACTGCGCATATCTGCGCGTGCCGCCGAGACCCACACTCTGGCTCGCATGTGCGATGGTGATCGGCGGGGCTATTCTGTGCCGGCGCTCGGTGGCTGATTAGACAGATGGAATGACTCGCAGGGGGAGTGAGAATCGTGACGGGACGCTTCGGCCTAATGCGAACCGTAGACGCTTCTGATGGCGGATGACACGTCCGTCGGAGTTGCCGCAAAGGGTATTACCCGGCGACCGCTCTTCTGTTCGACGGTCGTGAAGGCCGCATTGTCGCGGGGATTCGCCATGGCCAGGAAGACGCGCTCGCTGTCGCAATGCACGGGGATGCATTGATGTTCCTGGCACGTGTGAACATCGACGAGGCGGGCGGCCTCCTTTGAGACGGCGTCGTTGGCCAAACATACGAACGGCACCCGGCATTGGCATGCCACGGCCTGGGACACTTCCTCTTCGCGCGCGAAACCCTTTTCCGTGAGAATGGCGCCGAGCAGCTTCTTCCGCTCGCCATCTTGGTCCTTAAGCGCCTCGTCGAGCTGTTCGCGCCGGATCACGCCCGCTGAAACGAGGAGCTCGCCGATACGGCACGTCCTGCCGTTCGTAAAAAGGGACTCGAGAAGGATACGCTGTTGTTTGTCGCGCCCCTCGATCTTGGCTTCCGCGTCTTCCACCGCCGCCCTGAGCCGCGTGTTGTCATACCGCAACGCGGTGATGTCCTTCGACAACTGTTTCGCCACCTCCGGCGCGTTATCCTGCAAGTGTTCCACTTGCCGCTGCAATGCCACAACCTGGGCTTCTTTTTCGGCAACGGTCTTACTCAGGCGCTGTTTTTCAGTCTCCGCCGCCTCAGCGTTTCTCGCGGCGACCTTCCCCTCAGTCCGGATCATCACGAGCCGCTCACTGAGATCCTGATTTGCCGCAACCAGCCACGCCTCCTGGCTGCGCAGCAAGGCGATCTCCGATTTCAACTCGCGCACGTTCTTCTCGATTTCGGTCACATGCTGAGTTGCCGCCCCCTCCGCCCGCTCGCGCCCTGCAAGCTCCCGAAGAGCCGGCTCCGTCCTTTCCTCATGGTCTCCCGTTCCACCGGGCGCCTTCCCTGCAAGGATCCCCATGAGGTCTTCCAGCGTGTTGTTGGCTGCGGAAATCTGTTGTGCGAGGCCGTCCTGAGCCGCTTTGAACTCGGACTTCAGGCCGCTAATGGCAGCGTCCAACCACCGCAGGATCTCCTTATTATCTGTGGCCATAGTACCTCTCTGCCATCTTATTGTGCCCTTGCCTCTGAAGAATTGAGTCGAGAATGATTATACAGAGGCCCTCTCAAAATGTCAATACGCAAAAGTTTAGGGGTACTATGTAAACAAATAACAGCACTAGCGCTGTGTCTGAGGGGCATCGGCGGCATGGGGCGGAATCAGCTTGCGAATTTCTTCATCGATCTTCCACAAGGACACGGGTTTTGTGAGGACCCCGGAAATGCCCGGTATGGGCCGGTCATCCAGGATCTGGCTGTAGCCCGTCAAGACAATGATGGGGAGAGCCGGATGGACGCGCCGAATCCGGTCGATTGCCTCCCTTCCGCCCATGTTCGGCATCTCGAGGTCCATTGTAACCAGGTCATAGATGTGTCCCGCGCACTTTTCGACGGCCTCCAAACCGTCCCGGGCCTGATCGACTTCAAAGCCTCGCAGCTCAAAAAAGCGACTCAACGCATCGCGGATGTAATCCTCATCGTCCACAATAAGAAGCCTTGGCCTCGCCACGGAGATCAAACCGTTCTCGGCCGGTTTCTTCAGCACTTCAGTAATCATAGGTCCACTTCACGGCTCTTGCGCGTCCAGGGGGACTCGCGGTAAACAGACACACATCACCATTCTACGGATCGGAAAAAGCGCCCTGAAGCGTCCGCGCCAAGATAGCGCGAACCACCAGCCCCGAAAAGGCGAACTTCTTTCGAAGCGTGACGGGACTCGCGTTGTTGGGCGAGAGTAACTGCGCACGCCTTCGGATGTTATTATACCTGGAGAAACGGTCTTTGCCAAATCCGTGTCGAACACGGTCCGGAGCTGAATTCCACAAATTGAATGAAACGAGGCGGGTGTGTATGATGCAGCCCGATTGATTGGAGGAATTCTTGCGTGCCCAGCCGTCGCCTGTTCACTACCACCTGGAGTCTCATCGCGACCGTCGCCATCGTCTGCATGACCCTTATGCCGAGAACGGCGCTCGCCCAAACGACACCTCCCGCGCCGCCCACGGCGCAGGGAAACCGCGTGGTAATCCTGGGGTTCGATGGTGTCGAGCCAACGGTCGTGGACGGAATGCTGACGGCGAGCGAACTCCCGAACCTTGCCAAGTTGCGCGACCAGGGCTGCTACAACCGCCTCGCTTCGAGCAATCCGCCACAGTCGCCCACGGCTTGGTCCTCTTTCGCCACCTGCAAGAATCCCGGAAACCACGGTATCTACGACTTCCTGCGTCGCAACCCCGCCAACTACGTGCCTGGGTTGGGTTTCGGCGCCTTGAAACAACCGGAACTTGCGCCGGACGGCGCGCTGGCGAATCCGGCCGCATACACGAATTACCGGAAAGGCGATACCTTCTGGGCCATAGGAAACGCCAAGGGGAAGCGCTGCAAACTCCTCGTCGTGCCGTTCGCCTTCCCTGTGGAACACTTAACCGATAGCTGCATGCTCTGCGGTCTCGATGTCCCAGACATCCGTGGCACGCAGAGCACCTATTTCTCGATGTCCGACCAGTTTGACAAGGTCGAGAACCTCGCGGGCGGGGTGCGGTTGCCGCTCAAGTTCGAAGGTGACGCCGCGACCGTCATGATCCCCGGTTTCCGCCACCCCGATACGAAGGAATTCGTCGAGGTCCCGTTCAAGGTGACGGTAGACCGGCAGGCGCGGACCGTATCGTTCGAGATCCAGGGCCAAGCCGCGAAACTCGCCGAAAACGCCTGGTCCGACTGGATCGAATGGACCTTTCAGGTGACGCCTCAGTTTGCAGTCAAGGCCATCAGCCGCCTGCACGTTCTCGAGGCCGGCGAGAAGGTGCGACTTTACATGTCCTGCCTGCAGATGCATCCGCGCGCCCCCTTGACGCCCATCAGCACTCCGGAAGACTACGCATCGAAGCTTGCGGATCGCTACGGCCTCTTCAAGACCATCGGATGGACTTACGATACCAAGGCCCTCCAGCAGAACGACATGACCGACGACATGTTCCTCGACGACGTCCGCCGGACGATGGCTTGGCACGAAATGCTCATGCTGGACGAACTGGACCTCGGCAATTTCGATATGCTCATCGCCGCGTGGACCGGCACGGACCGCGTCGCCCACATGTTCTGGCGGTTCCGCGACCCCAAGCATCCCTTGTACACCGAAGAGGGCGCGAAGAAGTACGGGCGCGCCGTCGAGGAGACGTACATCAAGATGGACGAGATTGTGGGCAAGGCCGCGGCAAAACTCGGGCCGAACGACCTACTCGTTGTGATCTCGGATCACGGATTCCACAGCTTCCGGAAAGGCTTCAGCGTAAATACGTGGCTCGTGCAAAACGGTTACTTGGCCGTCAAAGACCAGACCGATCCGGCGGCGGCATTCACGAACAAGAAATACCTCGAGGACTACGACTGGTCGCGCACGAAGGCGTACGGACTCGGACTCGGCAGCGTCTTTCTGAATCTTAAAGGCCGAGAAGGGCAAGGGACCGTCGCACCCGAGGAGGCCCCGGCGCTCCTAGCGGAGATGAGGGAGAAGCTGCTGAACGTTACCGACCCTGAGACCGGCGGGAAAGTTTTCCGGGCGGTCTATGCCAAGCCCGACGTGTACAAGGGGGCCGCCGAGGCGGATGCCCCGGACATCCAGCTCGGATACGAGGACGGCTATCAGACCGACAAGCCTTCCGCCGCCGGCGCCGCCCCGCAGCAACTGTTCACGCCAAATAACGACAAGTGGAGCGGCGAGCACGCCGCCTCCGACGTCGCAAATACCCCCGGCATCCTTTTCGCCAACAAACCCCTCGCCGCCAACCCGGTCATAATCGATATCGGCGTTACCGCGTTGAAATACCTGGGCGTGGAGACGAAGAGCGATCTGGAAGGCAAGCCGCTGCTCTGACGGTGCTCCGGGTAGACGCTACTGCGTCAGCAGCCAATTGGTGAGGGCCGTCGAGTGAAGGAATTCCGTGTACATGGTGAATTCCGGGTTCTGCGTGAGCGACTCCCCAAAACGCAAACCAGCAAGATACTTTCCCCGCCCTGTCTTCCCAACGCGCGCCACCGTAGCCCCACCGACAAAAGCCTCCGGCATCCGCATGTCTTCAGGACCCTGATCGGTCGGAATCGCAATCGTGACCGACTGTGAGGGGGCAAGATGCTGGCGGGTTTCAATCAGCGCCCCCAAACGCGAGATAT
This sequence comes from uncultured Nitrospiraceae bacterium, assembly GCA_964587655.1. Taxonomy (GTDB): domain Bacteria; phylum Hydrogenedentota; class Hydrogenedentia; order Hydrogenedentales; family SLHB01; genus CAZPMT01. Next base: position 11,524 of record CAZPMT010000091.1, on the reverse strand, counting down.
TCCACACCGACGCGCTCGAAACAACGGGCCCACCGCCACCCGGCGCGTCCACGAACACCGACAACTTGAAGGTTATTGTGTAACGCTCCGCTTCGCGCCGTTCGTCGAACGACGACTCACCCTCAGCGATTTCGTCACGTTCCGCGGCGCCCTGAAACATCTACGAGCGACCTCTCCGTGCGGTCAGCATGATCTTGACCGGACACTCTCACAAAGCTCGAAACTACTTGAAATATAAAGACGAATCCGCTGCCCATTACGGTACCACAATCTTCCCACAATGTCCAGAAAAAACAACATGACCGAGATCGGCATGCAAGAGCAAACCGGCCGCCTTTCGGCGCCCGCGCGGAAGCCTTGAGCGCGCGTGCTAGCGCGGCCCGCGCCACACGATGTTGCCCTGCTCATCCATGCTATATGGGCGCGAACGTCCGCTCATGTCGACGGCGCTTCCCATAGCACTGTACAGGACAAAGCCGCCGCCCGAAGGCTGGTAAACGTACGACTGGCCGGTGAATGGATCATGCGGGATCGTGCCTCCGAGGGTCGGCGCGACTTGATCAAGCGTCCGGGGGTATTCGCCGTTCTGCGCATGATACAGTTCGACTGCGAGTCCCACCTGCATCAGACCCAACTGTGCCTCGTGCAATGCTTGCGCTTCGGCTGCTCTGGTGAGGGCGGGCAAGAGCGTCCGCGACATGAACCGCGTGCGCGGCAGTTCGCTAATCTCCGTGCTGATCTGGTCAAGCAAAGGTTTGGCCTCATAAAAGGGAAGCCGCGCGGCGTCGCTCATCCGCGCCATTATGTCCGCATAGGTTTCCTCGTCCATGTTCAAGAACGGGCGCGCGAATACGCTTCCATACACGCGCATCAGGAAAGCGTCTGCGCCTCGCTGCGACGACATTCCGGCACTGTGCAGATCGCCCGCCCGGATTCCATCGAAGGCTTCGAGTCCGAAGAACCCCTCGCCCGTAAACGAGTCGGCGAAGCCGTCCCTTCCTCCCGAGCGTGAGGCATATCCAATGAGCTCTCTGGCCATGTCGGGCGTCAGGTCGTCGCCGCGCATGGACTGCGTGATTTCGCCGTACATTATGCCGTCCATCGCGATCCGAACGAGTTGTGAGATCAGAATCGGCTCCTTGACGAGGCCGTTGGCAAGCTTCATTCCCGCGAGGATGTCTTTGACGGCCTCCGCATAGTCTCCCTTGCCGGCCGCCAAGGTCGCGTCCGCCGCGAGGAGTCGCGCGCAGTCGCGAAGCTGGGACAGGTGGGGTAACTCCATCGCGAACCCCTTCGAATAGTCCAGTTCATACATCGGACCGCCCAACTCCGCCAACCTGCGAAGCTCGATTATGAGTTCGCGGTTTGCATCGAGGAATTCCGCGACACTCCTCCGGTCTGCATCCGTCCATTCGCTCCGCTTGGCGTAGCCGACAAGTTCGATAGCCTTCTGCCATCTTGGGTCGGAGTCGATGGTCCTCCTCTTTGCAAATAGCCGCGCGAAGGCGGCGACGGTGTCCTCTTTTGGCGCGGCAGCCTCGCGGGATCCAACCATCTCCGGTCCTGCCGCCTCTTCGCCCGGCTTTCGCGCTGCCGGCGCGTCGCGTCCCGACGCGTGCTGCTTGAAGACCGCTATCTTGGCCTTCAGCTTCCCGACCGCCGCACCTCGATTGCGTTCGGTGACCAGATAGATTCCAAACATCGCCGTCCCGAGGATCGTTACGACGGCCACAAGCCCGATCAGCCAGCGCTCTCTATGCATCGTCCGATCCCTCATTCCCGTGCGCGAGGTTTCCGCGCGAGCGTTGCGGCATGCCAAGCAGCAGACCCCATTATGCTACAGAGTATTCTTCCCGCTGTCCACGCGCGAGCAAACCTTCCCGCATCGGTCCGATCCGTCCGATCCGTCTGGCCCCGCTGTCCACGCACGCGAGACATGCATGTTTTCTCTTTCTTGTGCTAGAATGCGAAGCCGTGATTTGGATTGTGATATGTCGTGGCTCGCGCGCAAGGCTTCCGCGCGGGCATTGAAGCAAGGAGATACTTTGATGAAGAAACACTTGATTTCGAGACGACGGTTCCTTCTGGGAACGGCGGCGACGGGTGCGGCCTTTTCGTTGTTTCCCGGGCGCGTGCTTGGCGCCAATGACCGAGTGAGGATCGGCATCATCGGCCTCGGCGGGAAGGGAGGCGCCCACCTGAAGGACTTCGGCCAAATTCCCAACGCCGAGATTGTCGCGGTCAGCGACGTCGACAAGAATCGAATGGGCGCTGCCGGCGAAAAAGTGGCCAAACATCAGGACCTGCGGCGTCTCCTAGATATGAAAGACATCGACGCGGTCGTGATCGCCGCGCCCGATCACTGGCATTGCCTGGCGGCGATTATGGCCTTCCAGGCGGGCAAACACGCCTACGTCGAGAAGCCGGTCAGCCACCATATCTGGGAAGGCCGGAAAATGGTCGAGGCGGCAAGAAAATACAACCGTATCGTGCAGGCCGGGACGCAGCAGCGCTCATGCCCGGCAGTTCAGGAATGCGCCAAGGACATCCAGGCCGGCGCCTATGGCAAAGTCCTTTGGGTGCATTGCAGCAAGCTTGATGTGCGCCAGCCCATCGGCAAGGTTGACGGGCCGCAGCCGGTTCCCGAAGGTCTCGATTACAACCTTTGGGCCGGGCCCGCGCCCATGTCGCCGATCATGCGAAAGCAGTTTCACTACGACTGGCACTGGCAGTGGAACTGGGGCACCGGCGAAATGGGCAACTGGGGCGTCCACTACCTCGACGACCTCCGTAATCTGCTCGGATGGAACGACGTGCCTGACAATGCGATGGCCGCCGGAAACCGCTGGTGGGACGACGACGGCGAGACGCCGAACATGCACATGTGCCTGATGGAACACCGGGGCGCTAAGATCGTCATCGATATCCGCAACATGAAAGATCCCGGGCGCGGCGGCGACGAAGGGGCGGTGTACCTGGGCGCGCGCGAAGGGAACTACATCATGTGTGAAGGAGGGTTCATTCGCATCGCGCGCGGCGGCGGCAAGGCATTCGACAAGGACGGCAAACAGATCAAGCAGTACAAGGGGACCGGCGGGGCGGGCCACGACGCCAACTTCGTCAACGCCGTCCGCGAAGGATCCAACAAGTCTCTCGCCTGCGAGATCGAGGTCGGACACCTCAGCACCACCCTGTGCCACCTGGCGAACATCGCATTCCGGGCGGGCAAGGCCGCGCCGATCGAGGAATTGCGCGAGAACATCAAGCATCACGAGGACGCGATCAACACGCTCGACAGTATGCTCGCCCAATTGGAGGGCAACGGCGTCGATCTCAAGACCAAGCCGTTCGTGGTCGGACCCAAACTGAGTTACGACCTGAAGGCCGAGAAGTTCACCGGCAGCCACGCCGATGAAGTAAACAAACTCGTGCGAATCGAAGGCCGGGAGCCGTTTGTCGTGCCCGAGAAGATCTAGCCAATCCTAGAGGCGGCGAGGACGCCGCCTCAGTCCAGTTCCGCACGTTCCCATTTTCAGACTGTTACAGCCCCCCGTAGGGCGCGGCGAACTGCATCAGATCATCGTAAGTGGGCATGAAGTTGGCGCAGCCGTGTTTGGTGACGACGATCGCGCCGCACGCGTTGCCCAGGCGGGCGGATTCGTACCAGCCGCGGCCGTTCACATATCCGTAGAGAAAACCCGCGCCGAAGGCGTCGCCCGCGCCGAGAATGTTGTAGATCTTCACGGGAAATCCCGGCACTTCGATGCTCTTCCGCGTCCCGCCTTCGAGCAGATGGACTCGTGCGCCTTCTTCGCCGCGTTTCTGGATCACTGCCTTGGGTCCGAGCTTGAGGATCGCGTCGACCGCGGCATCGACGTCGCCGCCGACCTTCGTGTCGGAAACCTGCGAGTGCGTGAGGCTGATCTGCGCGGGGTCCGTCAGCATGGCCGCGTTCAGTTCATCTTCGGTGCCAATGACGATGTCGGCCATGCGCATGACGGCCCGCGCGGAAACGCCGAATGCGCGCGGGTCGTGCCACTGATCGGGGCGGAAATCTACGTCGAAGACGACCTCGGTCCCCGCCTGTCGGGCGAACTCGGCCGCGAACATTGTGGCGCTCCGGCTGGGCTCGCGGCAGAGATTCGTGCCCGCGAACTGCAGTATGCGGCTCTCCGCGACCGGCGCTGCGAGCACGTCGTCGATGGTCAGCTCGATATCTGCGCAGTTGTCGCGATAGTAGACCAAAGGGAACTTGTCCGGCGGTTCGATGCCGAGCAGGACGGCGCTTGTTCTGTGTCCCGGCTTGCGGAGGACGTAGCGCGTCTCGACGCCTTCCTGCTCGAGAAAATGGAGCAGGAAGTCACCCACCGGATCTTCGCCGAGCGCCGTAAGCAGGGCGGGCTTGCCGCCGAGGCGGCGCATGCCGACGCTGATATTCGTCGGCGATCCGCCCACATAGGCGGCGAAACTCTTGATGTCCACGAACGGCGCGCCGACGTCGTTGCTGTACAGGTCGATCGACGACCGTCCCATGTGAAGCGAGTCGTATTTGCAGCATGCCTTGTCCATCGTCACGCTAACTCCGTTCCCACGCTCTTGCCTTGCAGGCATTGCCCCGAGTGAGATGCTTGGTTATATTACGTCAGTCCTCCGGCGTATTGCCAGCGTGGCGAGGCCGGATGGTCGAGCATCTTTCCGAACGTGGAGAAACATTTGTAAAGAACGGCGAGTTGGCCTTGCGCACGGAATCCACGCTATACTCGCCGAACTACCCGGGTTGCTCGTGTCACCCGAAGCAGAACAGGACTTCGTGACCGCGGTGAGCGTTCAATGTTGAACCAGATAGAGGAGAAGAACACATGTGCAGGTATGGGTGCATTCTTGTGGTTTGGTGCGTTTTCATGGCCGTGATGCTGGCGTCAGTCAGCGCTTTTTCGGAACCCACGTATGCGGAGAAACTGGGTTGGCCCGCCGGGTCGCGCGTGGTTATCTTTCATGTTGACGACGCGGGGATGTCGCATGACTCGAACATGGGTGCGTTCGAGGCCATCGAGAAGGGCGTGGCGACTTCGACGAGCGTGATGTTCCCATGTCCTTGGGTGCCGGAGTTCGCGCACTATTGGAAGAACCACCCGGACCTCGATGCGGGAATCCACGCGACGCTCACCTCCGAATGGGCCGAATACCGGTGGGGTCCGCTCGTGGGCAAGAAGGCGGCGCCGGGGCTGGTGGACGAGGAGGGATGTCTCTGGCATGGAGTCCCGCAAGTTGTGGCTAAGGCGACACCCGACGAGGTGGAAGCGGAGATCCGGGCGCAGGTCGAGCGTTGCGTGACATTGGGGTTCAAACCCACCCACATCGACTCGCACATGGGAACCGTGTTCGCCAATCCGGGATATCTCGATCGCTACATCAAGATCGGCATCGAGATGAATATTCCCCTGATGTTCCCCGGCGGGCATATGGAATACATCTCGAAAGAAAGGCCGGAATTGGTCGAACCGATACGCGCGATGGCCAAGATGATATGGGACGCGGGTCTGCCCGTGCTCGATGACATTCATACCGGCGGGTACGGCTCAAGTGGGCCGGCGGGCAAGAAGGGCCAGATCATAGACTTCCTCCGCGCCGTCAAGCCGGGCATAACCCAATTCATCGTCCATTGCACACGGCCCACCGAGACGTTCAAATTCATCGCCGCTTCCGGCGACATGCGGTTCGCCGAACTCCAGGCCATGACCGACCCGGAGGTGCGGAAAGCCGTCGAAGAGGAGAAGGTCATCCTCACGACCTGGAAAGAACTCAAGCAGCGGCGCGATCAGGTCAAGGCCGCGGAGCAGCCACAGGGCACGGCAAAACCCTGAACGAAGGCTGTAGGCTGTAGGCTGAAGGCTGTAGGGGAAAGTGCCCTACGGTCTACAGCCTTCAGCCTACAGCCTCTTCTAACCGTTGAGAAACCAGCGGACGATGTCCTTGAAAGTCGGGCCATCGATGCTGATCGTTTCGCCTATGGCCGGCGGGGTGAATGGCACGTAAGCGAGGTCTTTGAAGACGACCCACCGCAAAGAGGGATCTTCAAGCGGCACGTCAAAGTGAAACAGCACTTCCTTGGGCCTGCCGTCGTTGGTGACGCCGGTGACCTCGACCATGAGACCGGTGAGCCGGACCGTGTCTCCTTTCTTCATTGGATGCGTGGCGGGATTTCGGAACACCTGGCACCACGGCCGTGTCATGAAGTTATCGTCCATTTGGAGTCGGAGCGTGCGTTCGTCCACGCGCGTCACTCCGAGATGGCGGACTCCTGCGGAGAGTTGACGGCAGTGTCCCGGCACCGGTTCGTTCGCGACGGCCCGCATGATGGGCAGCGTCGCACTAAGCAGATCGGCGGGCATACTGACAATGAGAAGCGTCTGGTTCCGGATGGCTGCGTCGGACGGCGCACTGGAGTTCAGGCGCGCGGCCAGCTTTTCGGCGGACGTGGGGGCGGTATAGGAGTTGAGCGGCAGCGACACGCTCGAGACGATCAGGTGAAGGATCACCCACAGCCACGCGAAGCCCCATGCAATTCTCCTGTAGCGCCGTGGCTCGCTATCGTGTGGTGTCGACACGCGCCAGGCCAGGAATTGGGCGATGAGCGCCATGGCGCCGATACCGGGGTTCATCAGTTCTCGTCCCTGCGGCATGGTTGTGCACACCGGCACGGTGGACAATACCGCGCCTAGCGCCCAGAACCGCGCCACGGCGTCGCGGCGCAAGAGCGGCCAAAGCACGTACGTTGCCGCGCACAGAAACAACACCGCGATGCCGTAATACACCGCGATGGCGGCGGGCGGCAGAAAACTCCATATTGCGGAATCGGATGCTGCGAACTGGGTAAACAGCAATACGGGCAGGAAACGAACGAGATCCCGGGCCATCTCGAAAGGCTGGTGTATAGGATCGATGTAGAGCAGAGTGCCGTTCACGCCGTAGCCGAGCGCGTCGTATATTCCCCGCCAGGCTATCACCACCAAGGCATACGGAATGAGCCTGCCGAAGCGCTTCAACAGATTGCCGCGATCTAGAAACAGGGCATGGGCCGCCAGATAGGCCCCCGCCGCCACCGTGGCTTCCGATGCCAGCAAACCCAGCGCGAGCATGAGAAGCGCGAGTATCGCCCCCGGCCCCCAATCGTCACGCCGCCACCGATCATGGAAATACAAGATCAGAACTATGAAGAAGCTCGAAAAGGCCGCATTCCGCGTCGCGATCCAGCCCACGGGAAGGGCGTGAGACGCATCAAGGAGATACAGGAGTCCCGCGAGACCCGCAACCCACGGAGGCACGAGCAGACGCCGATACAAGATCGCAAGGGCATAGACCAGCAGTCCGTACCAGATCAGATTGTGTATGTGCATGATCCATGCACGGTCGCCGAAGAGTTTCCAATCGGCCCAATGGGTGATCGCGCAGAGTGGCCGCCAGAAGGCGATCTTCCAGTCCTCAGGCGCCCACCAGGGCAGAAAGCCGAGTTCCATGCGGGCCCGGTTCTGATCGGGATGGCCGTCGCCGAACACGCAGGTGTCCAGCACGGCCCCCTTCACGCCCGGCAGGTTTGGGAAACCCTGGAACCGCAATCGAATGAGATGGTCGTCCTGGTAGTATCCCGTCCAGAGCGAAGGCAAGGTGAAAGCGATGGCCAGAAGCGCCAATATGGCCGGCGTGCTTCGTTTTTCGAGCAGCGGCGTGAGCCGCGAAAGGATGCTTTGCTTGTTCATTCAGGCTGTAGGCTGAAGGCTGTAGGCCTACAACCTCACTCCACTGGCGTAAAGATGGATTGAACGGCCTGCTGCAGGTCTCTGGCCAGTTGCTTGCGGTCGGTCCCGAGAATGGGTTCCGGCGCAAACGTGACAATGTACTCGTGCCACGGCAGACTCAACAGGCCGAGGAAGTATCTCAGAAAACCGCGCTCGTTCTGGCAGCGCATCAACTCCGCCTCTTCAGGCGTCGGGTCCTTTATGGGGAGAACGGGGTCGGGCGCAAGGATAGATCGCGTCGGAGGCGGCCACCCATGCGGTGTACGAACCGTCAAACTCGCGTAATGCACAGGCCGCCCAACGCGCACGGCGGACTCGAAAAGACCCGAATGGAAATGACACACCCGCCGTCCCGGGGATACAGTGGCTTCGGGCGCCATGATAATGCTTTTCCCGGCTTGCATGGCGCTCACCATCAACTCGTTCGTCTCGACCAGCTTCTCTCGCTTGCGCGTGACGATGATAAGGTCCATGCCTTTGAACAGGAATCGTGCAAGGGACACATCGCAGGCAATCGCATCCGAGACGCACACGGCATCGACAAGTGTGTTTGTGACGAAGAAATCGGTCCAGGAGATGTGGTTGCCCACCAGGAAAAACGGCGCCGTTGGCAGTGGGCCTCGAACGGTTACCCGCGTACCCAAGAGCCTCAGACCGCCCCTAAGCCACGCGTACGAGATCTTCTTGCGCAGACGCTGCGCACCGCGCGGCGAAAACCAACCCACGGGCATCGTGCAGGCCATCGCCGCAAGAACCAGCATTAGCCAAAGCACTATTCCGGTAAGCCGCAGCGATACCCGAAAGGGAGTCCAGATGTCCACATAGGACCATAGACCGTAGGATGGGGGATGGAGGATGTTGTTCCCTAGTGCCTCCAGCCTACAGCCTACAGTCTCAAAAGGCGTTTCCGTCATTGTCTCTCATCCGCGTTGTATTGAAGACGGCCCTGTGCCGACAGGGCATAGTCCTACATACTCCTGAGTATTATACAATCGGCAACGCAGAAGATCACGAGAAAAAGACACGGCGCGAGATTTTCGTGAATTCATGCAAATAAGCGAATTTGGATCTGTGCGGGACCGCTTTGGGTACAGGCAGGGATTATGAGTCAACGAACCTTCAATTTGGGTCTTGACTTCATGATATCTTTGTGATATCATTTCGATATTAGATGGCGCGGAGAAGACGGTCTCATGGAACAGGTCTCCGTGGGCCGATGGAAAACGTAGAGGAGGGTTCTCCATGGAAACGCGGGAGGTGCACAGGCAGGCGGTAAACGGTTGGGTGGCGCTGGTTGCGTTGATCTTGAGCGGCCCGGTGCTGTTGATGATCATGTACGGCGTGCTGCAATCCAAGAACGTTCCGTTGATCATCATAAGCGCGCTGGCGGACATGGTGTGGCTGGCTTGTGGGGGAGGTTTTTTCACGCTTCAGCCGAACGAGGCCGCGGCGCTGATCCTGTTCGGGAAATACCACGGGACGGTGCGCACCAGCGGATTCTGGTGGGCGAACCCGTTCTTCTTGAAATCAAAGGTGTCGTTGCGCCGGCGCAACCTGAACGGACAGACCATCAAGGTCAACGACCTCCGAGGCAACCCAGTCGAGATCGCGGCGGTTATGGTCTGGTACGTCGAGAATACCGCCAAGGCCCTGTTCGACGTGGACCGCTATGAGCACTTTTTCCAGGTGCAAAGCGAAGCGGCGCTTCGGCATATGGCGATGGCGTACCCATACGACACTTACCACGACGCAGACGTGACGTCGTTGCGCGGCAGTACCGACGAGGTGTCGAAAGCGCTCCAGACTGAGATCCAGGAACGCGTGGAAAGGGCGGGCGTCATCATCGAAGAGGCGCGGCTCAGCCACTTGGCCTATGCGCCCGAGATCGCCGGAGCCATGCTTCAGCGGCAACAGGCGGAAGCGATTGTTGCGGCCCGGAGCCGCATCGTGGAAGGCGCGGTCGGTATGGTCCAAATGGCCCTCGAGAAACTCGAGGCGTGCACCAAGATCAACCTAGACGACGAGCGCAAAGCCGCCATGGTCAGCAACCTTCTCGTCGTCTTATGCGCGCACGAACCCGCGCGCCCGGTAATAAACACAGGCACTCTTTACCAATAGAGGTCCGCTGGAAGTGGCCGAACGAAAACCCTTCCTATTGCGTTTGCCGTCCGAACTCGCCGACGAGCTCAACCGATGGGCCGCGGACGACCTGCGCAGCCTCAATTCACAGATCGAGTATCTGCTGCGCGACGCCGTACAGAAACGTCGGCGACGGCTTGATCCCGATACCCCGAGTTCGGAACGCGCATGTGAATAGGCTGGAGGCTGAAGGTATTCTGTTTTCCTACAGCCTACAGCCTGAATTCGCTATCGCAGCCCTGAAATGCCGATGATGGCCGGCGTCTCGCCGACGAGACGATCGTCGATGGTGCTGAACAGTTCGGCGATGTTGCTGAACTGGGGACCCCTAGGAGCCATCGGCATGCCCCCCATCCCAGCCCCCCCCCAGCCAAGACCCCCCGCGCCGCCTCCATAACCCATTCCCCTCCCCTGCTGGGTGCCGCCCGTTCGGTTCCCCCCCCCCTTTCCCCCGCCCCCCCCGTCACCCCCCTTCCCCCCGCCCCTGTTGTTCCCGTTACCCTCTCCGTAGCCTTGACCGCGGGACCCGGCGGCGCCCGTGGTGACCTGCGCCGCGCCTGGGTCTCGCACGACGATCTTCGGCAGCGTGTCGGCGCCGGGGCTCTTCAGTTCGTAGTAGCGCGTTTCGGGTCTTTCGAAGGACTCTTGCCGCAGCTTTTCGGGAGTGCTGATCCAGACATATCCGTCCTCGACCCTATAGTCGAGATTCATCGGACGCAGGGTGGCCTTGAGGGCCTCGCCCATCGAAATGTTCGTGAGTTTCACGCGAGAAACATAGCCATCGCCCGTATTATGGTCCGATATACGGGCGGATTGAGTGCCCGCGGCCTGCTGCGACGCCTCGGACGGTTGCATGGCTCTCACGCGAGCTACGTCACGGCGGCTCCCAGGTTCCACGGGCGGGTCGGACGCCGCTGGCGCAGGCACCGGTGTCTGTTCGGCGGCGACTGTTACGCCTTGCCGCTGATCGTGGTTTCGCTTCCACTCCTGTCGGAGCGCCTCTCGTTGAGCGGCGTCGGTCGAGATCGAGACGTCCTTTGCCGGGACATCGGACTTGGGCACGGAAAAAACCGAGCCGTCCGAAGGTACCTGCACGTAGTACATCGATGCGCTCTCGCGGATGCACACGTTCTCAAACGTCTCGCCGGCAACGATAAGGGAGTCCCCCCAACACGTCCCCGCTCCGGCCAACAGCACCCCCACGCAGATCGTCGTACGCTTCAGCATGAACGCATGTCCTTCTCGTTTCGAGGCGATGGCGCAAGGCCTTCCGCGCCGGTCCAAGACTCCACAAGGAAGTATACCACGAAATGTTCGGTGCTGCCACGCCCCGGGTGTGCAGTGCAAGCGCAAAGTGGCAGTGTCCGGTTTGAGCAAAGTAGAACTGTCCTGAATGGCACTAAGATAAGGTACCGGCGTACCTGCGGAACGGCGTTCGAATTGGGTATAACCACTCGTGCGCGAAGGTCTTATCAGCCTGGCTTTAGCAGGCTCCTCTTTGCACCCGGTTTCAACCGGGGTGGGGCTTGGAACTGCTCTGAGAGCCTGTGAAAAAATGCCCGGCGCGAGAAAAGGCTTGACATTTATAG
>CAZPMT010000090.1:0-22297 GCA_964587655.1 uncultured Nitrospiraceae bacterium | reverse complement strand
ATTCCCGCTTTCGCGGGAATGACGCCATTTTGGGATTGTTTCACAAGCTCTGAGAAGCGACTGAAGGTCAGAATCCCGCAGGGTGACCCGCATGGGTGTAGGCAACCATGTCTTAGGTCACCCACCATGCCGTTCCGATGCGCGAGTTCGCGTCGTCCACGTATGAAACCCTGCTTCCGACACCCCATGCCTGCGGCAGCGTTCCCGAATCGATTCCCCGCTCTCACGCCACGCACGGGTAACCCTGCGCCAGCACTGCGAACGCTATGTCTCATGCTTGTCTGTTCTCGCCATCGAAAAGGTCCTCCCGCTTCGATGGCTCCATTATCCCAGACCCCCAACGAAATGATAAGATGGCGTTAACCAGACGTTTACGGAATTTTGTCATCGGGTTCGCCGCATGCTCCACTACGTCTATCGTAAAGGCTCGTCAGAGGAGATTTCGAAACTCGCTCAACTTCATGAACTCATTAGCGATCGAACGAAGGAGCCAATCCAATGAGTGAAAGCAAAACCCGCCGTTCCCCTTCAGGAAAGAGCGCCACAATGTATCAGTTGAAAATCACGCTTCCTGACCTCCCTGTCTGGCGCAGGCTGCGGGTGCGAGGAGATGTGAATCTTGGGCTTCTGCATGCCGTAATCCAGGTGGCCATGGGCTGGACGAACAGCCACCTCCATCAGTTCACAATCGGAAACAAGAGGTATTCGGACCCAAGGATAAACGACGACATGGGTTTTGGCGAACCGCCCGATCTCGATGAAGGAAGAACTGCCTTGATGGAAGTCGTGCCGAGAGAGAAAGCAAAGTTCATCTATGAATACGATTTCGGCGATTCATGGGTACATTACGTCACCGTAGAGAAGATACACGAGCCTGATGCGGCGCACAAGGGTTTTGCTGAATGCCTTGCCGGAGGTTGCGCCTGTCCACCGGAAGACTGCGGCGGCATCGGGGGGTATGCGGACCTGCTTGAAATCATCAAGGATTCCAAGCATGAGGAACACGAGTCCATGATGGAGTGGCTCGGCGGCAAGTTTGACCCCGATGCATTCGACATCGAAAAGGTCAACACATACCTGCAAAAGCTCAAATGGCCCCGTACAACGGAGAACCAACTGGCCAGGGTGCTGATGGAGCGAGATGACTTCCGGGGATAGGAGGTGACTCGGCTGGGGAACTTCCTCATCCAAGTCGAAGCAGGGCTGAGCACGGGCACTGCTAATATCATTTTGGAACATGGACAGAAGCGAATCACGCGACAATCACCGTAAGCCGACGAAGGTCGGGAGAGGAAACAAACGATGTCCGGTAGGACAATTCAGGAATGGTTACACGCCGAGAAGATCGACTGGAACGCGTTCTGGTCGCGTATTGACCAATGCGATAGATACGTCAAGAAGAAGAGGCCACCCGGCACACGAACTAGGGGAAGCTGGAAATGGCCAGCATATACCTATAATGCCCCAGCGATTGTTCGTGCGCGGTTCAATTCCGACGGAAGCGTCCGCACGCAGTATCTACGCCCAGATAGCCGCGCAGCTCGATCTGGATGTCCCGGACAAAGGGACTTTCGCAGCCGGAATAGTAAACACTGCACTTCGCGTGGTAAACCACCCACGCAAGCGGATGCATTGGGAAAAGGATTGAAACACCGCCAGAAGCCGTTCGTGCAAACAGCGTCAAGGATGATACGATGCGGTGCGAAACGTGCGGCGCGGACATAAAGGAAGACGACGCCGTGGAATGCGCCAGTTGCGGAGCAGTCCTTAGTCCGGGATGTAATTTCGGCGGATTTTGTGTCAACTGTGCTGGCGGTGGTGCACCTGATGACGAGACGGGCCTCAATGAAGGATTTCAAGCTGGCGACCGTGGCCGAAGCATTGGGCCTTGAGGTGGACGGCGGAAAAATGCACGATGCCCAGTACGATGTTGGACTGACGCGGGAGATGTTTCAGATCCTGAGGCCGATGAACCAAGCGTAGAGCCTTTCAGATGAGCTTACCTTCAAACTAAGGAGAAACGGACATGGGTGACACTGGAAAGAAAGACAAAGGCAAGAGAGAAGTACAGAAGAAGGCCAAGCTTACGCTAATGGAAAAACGGAAACAGAAGAAAGAGAAGAAGAAAGAGAAATAGCCCCCTGTCTGCGGCGTTCGAGTAGTGAGCGGGTATGGGCGGTGCTGAGTGACGTGGCAAGTGGTTTGTAGTGCGGCGTTTCTCGGTGGGGCTGGCTGGGTTTGTTCCAGCGCCGGTGTTCGATTGTAAGACACGAGAAGTCCGTATGTGCAGCCACTGTCCACTCGATCGTGACATGCAAAACACTACCGGAAAAGCACTTTGCTAAACCCTTGACGCCATGCACAAGTCCTCGTAAGGGCAGAATAAGGCCTTGGCGGGGACCGGGCGCAAGGAGAGAATCGGCATGCGGGCGTGGATATGGAAAGGAATGTGCATTCAATCAGGGAGGCCCCAATTGTATGCTGAGCGAGGTTTGGTGTGAAGAGATCAATGCAGTAACCGTAGTAGCGATTTCTCTTTGGTCCTTTCTCTTTGTGGAACCGGTGGATAAGTTTTTGAGTATGCCGTTACGGCGGGCCTCGAGCGTTCTTGCCGGACCTCGATGTCGGCCAGCGAATCGGCGCCCGCGCGGCGTACCGCGCGCCGAACGAAGATTCGCTGCTGGCTGAAATCCAGGGGCTTGTCGGCCTCGCCGCCCGCGCGCACGTGCAGAAAAACGATTTCATCGAGCAGTTGCTGTCCCTCAAGGGCATGGAGCCCTTGGCGCTCCTCGCCATCGAACGGGATGGCCGGCCATATCTGAACATGCAGGAGGCGCAGTTCAGCGTGGGCCTCACCGGCCTCAACGAGTGCATCCAGCACTTCACCGGACGTGAACTGCACGAGTCCTCCGAGGCGGCGGACCTCGCGCTCCGGCTGTTGGCGCACGTCGAGGAACTGTGCGAATACTGGAACAGGCGTCTCGACCTCCGTTGCGTCCCGGCTCAGACGGCCGATGAGAACGTCGATCACCGTTTCGCCGTAATCGACCTCCAGGAGTTTCCGGAGGACGCGAGGAAGGTCGTCAAGAGCAACCCGGTCACGCACGACCTCTTCTATACCCCCGGCGTCCGACTCAACACGTTCCGCGAACTGAATCCCATCGAGCCCGTCCGACTCGAAGGCCGGTTTCACCGCCACCTCCGAGGCGATGCCGTCACCGCCGTGCGCATGTTGGATGCCGATACATCCCATCGCAGCGTCGCCGACTTCGTCCGCAAGGTCTACCACCACAGCGCGTGCCGCCAACTCGAGCTGTCCCTCTGAGGCCCTCGGCCAATCATTCGGGATCCTCGCGGTTCTTGCGTGCTGCCTGCGATGAAAATAGAACCGCAATGTGCTCATTTCCTGAATCCCGGATTCATCCCTGAAGTGGAACGCATCGAAGAGATCTGGCGAAATGAGTCCTCTGGTGATAGAATAGCAGCGGTGGTCATGCGAGGTGCAGCATGCTTACGCGACTCAAGGTGCAGGGGTTCAAGAACCTTTTCGACGTTGACATACGATTTGGACCGTTTACATGCATTGTTGGCCCGAATGGAGCCGGTAAGTCGAACCTCTTCGATGCCATTCACTTTCTTCATCTCCTGAGCCAATACCCAATCATGGAAGCGGCCCAACGTCTGAGGGAATCAAAGGGACGCTCCCCGGAACCGAGGTCGCTATTCTCCACCTTCGGAGACTATACGGCGCCGGAGATGCGATTCACTGCGGAGCTAATCGTTGAACGAAATGTTCACGACAACTTCGGAGTGAAGGCAAATGCCGCCATATCGACGCTCGAGTATGAAGTGGCCTTCAGACTTCAGAAGGACGATGGCGTCGAGAAACTCGTACTGGCCTTCGAGCGTTTGGACCACATTACGCAGAGCAAGGCAAGGCAAAGACTAGGATTCCCCGCGAAGAAGAGATTCCTCGATTCGAGCATAACAGGTAGGCACAAGGGCCATTTCATCTCAACGGACAAGAAGGATGCGCCGGAGCCCGAGATCCGCGTTCATCAGGAAGGACATGGGGGACGCCGTCTCGCTGCGCCGAGATCCCAACTGACCGTTATTGGCGGCATGGCCTCAAGCGACTATCCAACCGTTCTCGCGGTGAACAGGGAACTGCAATCATGGCGGAGCCTACTCCTGGAGCCCTCCGCCATGCGCGCCCCGTCACTGTATCAGGATGAGCGAACGATTGATTCTCGAGGCGGGAACTTACCCGCGGCCATCTTCCGCCTGCAAAAGGGCGAGAAAGAGCCCGGCGCAGCATGCGCTGAGCTGGCAAGCCGCCTGTCTGAACTGATCGAAGACGTGCAAGAGGTCCAAGTAAGGGATGATGCAAAGACGGAGACCCTGACGCTTGAAGTCAAGGGACGCGACGGCGTATTCCACCCCGCTCGCTCCCTGTCAGACGGCACCCTTCGGTTTCTCGTCCTTTCTGCTCTTGCACAGGATCCAGAGGTTCGGGGCGTCATATGCCTCGAGGAACCGGAGAATGGCATTCATCCTGACCGGATCACGGCAATGGTACGACTGCTGAAAGACATTGCAGTCGAACCGGAGTACGAGGTCGGGTCTGAGAATCCCCTTAGACAAGTCATCGTCAATACGCACTCACCGGAGGTCTTCCAAAACGTCAGTGAGCCGGACCTTGTGTATTTCGATGAGGAAAGCCGGCCCGTCAACGGGACCCGTGCCCGTGTGGCGCTTGTGAAGGTCCCTGCCGAGAGTTGGCGGGGGAAAGGAATACCTGCCGCCAGATATCTCGCAAGAGGGAAAGTCCGATCCTACCTCGGCTTTGCCGCGCCTGAGAAGCCAAGACAGATGTGGCTCGACTTCTGCAAGGAAGAGTAATGCAGTAATGGAAACCCTTCGGTACACGCTGATCTGTGACGGATCGAGTGATCGCTGCCTTCGCGCGATCATAGACTGGACCCTTTACCAACTGCCTGCGACATCCTCGTTCAGTATCGAGCGAAGCGTTGCCGACCTACGTATTCTTCGCAAGCCTCCCTCCCTATTGGCCGACCGAATGAGACAGGCGCTAATACTCTACCCGTGCGACATAGCCTTCATACACAGGGACGCTGAAAACGAGCCGATGCATCAGAGGATTGCCGAGATCGCCAGTGCAGCCTTGGAATCGCAGGTCGGACCTCATGTGCCTGTCGTTCCCGTACGGATGACGGAGGCCTGGCTTCTCATAAACAAGAGCGCCATACGCCGTGCCGCGGCAAACCCGAACGGGAGGATGTCTCTTGTTATGCCGCAGTTGAACCGGCTCGAAGACCTCCCAGATCCCAAGACTGTGTTGTATTCGCTATTGGCAGAGGCTTCGGGCAAAGCGGGCCGTCGCCTTGCTCAGTTCAACCGCGATATTAACGGGCGAGTACAGCGAGTGGCGGAACTGATTTCGGACTTCTCCCTACTCCGCCATCTCCGCGCATTCCGCGCCTTCGAAGAGTCGACGAGCAATGCCGTGGCTACTCTTGCCGCACAGACCCAATCCAACCCAGACTGAAAGCGCGACGGCTCGAACAGTGGTTGCCGCAACGGTGAATGGAGTCGCTTGCACGCCTGTATCCAGCGTGACGCGACCGCAAATGCTGTGGGTCCAGATAACGATGGGTAGCCTGATGGCCAGTCTGATGGGGCCCCTGATGGCTGATGGGGTAATGTCTTGCATTCCACATTTCCCTTATCTGCTTCTAATATAACCGGACAGGTCTCGATAGTAGCTCTCGTGGGGCCCGATCATTACTAGTTCGACATTGCCGCCAACGAAACGATATGCAAGCAGATACTGCGTCGAGTGTATCTTGAACTTGTGGACGAAAACGCCCCTCAGATCTCCTTTTTTCTCCTGCCCTATCGCCGGGTCGTCCAGGATCTTGCGGATCTGGTTGTCGAGAATGCGCTTCTCCTGCCTCCCGAATTTGCGGACCTTCTTCTCGAAAGAGGTTGATTGTACGATGGGCATCGGCGATCAACCGAATTTGTATTCAGAATGGCCGCCCTGCTCAAGCTCTTCGATCCCCAGCAGGATTTCTTTGATCAATCCGTATGTCAGGCCGGGATTCTCCTCGGCGCATTTCCCGACCTTCGCCCAGTGCTCAATCTGGCCGGTGACGGAGCGGTTGTCAACGGCGGCGACGAGCTTGGCTTCCCTTACCAGTTTTTCGGATACTCGTACAGCAGTGGTCATGACAGTAATCTCCTTCGTTCGGAGTGTTGACATAATACAACATATTGCTGCATTTTGCAACACTATACGCTTCGGC
Organism: uncultured Nitrospiraceae bacterium; assembly: GCA_964587655.1. Lineage (GTDB taxonomy): Bacteria > Hydrogenedentota > Hydrogenedentia > Hydrogenedentales > SLHB01 > CAZPMT01. Next base: position 15,968 of record CAZPMT010000090.1, on the reverse strand, counting down.
TGGCAATAGTGGCAGCCTTGCCTCCTGTGTCGGCGGGCGTTGGGCTTGACGTGAGCGCGATCTTACGTTAGACTTCTTACGTAAGATAGGAGGCGCTGCATGGACAGGATTCTTTCCGCGCGAGTTGACGAATCGGTGGCGAACAGTATCGGGTCTCTGGCCCGCCGCTTGCACACGTCCAAGAAGAAGATCATCGAGCGTGCTGTCGAGATGTATGCCGCCAAAGTCAACGAGGAGCAAGGGTTCGACGTATTTCAACAGACGTGCGGCGCTTGGTCCCGCAAGGAATCCGCGGAACGACTCGTGAAGAGGTCGCGGAAGGCATTCCGGGATTCAGTGCGGAGGCATCAGCGATGAGGGCGTATATCGATTCGGACGTTCTCGTCTGGCATTTACGAGGAGAGTGCCGGGCGTTGGATTTTCTTCGGCGTCTGCGCGACGATGGCGAACATGAACTGTGGACGGGCACAATGCAGCGGGCAGAGATCGTGCGGGATTGATGAACCGATAGGCTTCTTCCGGGTCGATAATGGTTGGCGCTGAGAACAACGTTGGTCGGCGACAATACGAGTTCTTCAGGCCATAATTGGAGCGTAACATTCCATGAACAAGACAACATCCGTCATCATGCTTCTTTGCGGACTCATTATTGTCCTCACGCAGCTTGTCGAGATGTTGAACAAGCGGCCGATATTGCTCGCCGTCGGCTGTTTGTTTAGCTTGGGGGGCTTTATCTGTCTACTTTGCGGGAAGCGGTGACTGGGGCCGGGGTCTCCAATCTGGATATGAACTCGATATCCATTGCAGTTGAGGCCTCGGGGGCGCGGTTTCGGAAAAACCGGGCCTACTGAGCGACGTCCGCAGGCAAGATGCCTGCGCTACAACGCGGGTCCTTTCAACGGCCTCGCCGCATGACTTCTCCCGCATGCTATACTCGCGACGGACACGGTATCCACGAGCGGGAAACTGGATGAAACGGAAATCGCATATCACGATCCGCGAAAGCGACCTGTACGGTCCCATTCGCGACTATCTTGTCGCGCAGGGTTACACTGTGCGCGGCGAAGTGAAGGACTGCGACATCACCGCGGTTAAGGGCGACGACCTTATCATCATCGAACTCAAGCGGGCGTTCGGCGCTTCGCTCCTGGTGCAGGCCGCGCAACGGCAGCGGGCCACGGATTCGGTCTACGTCGCGTTGCCGCGTCCGGACGGCGGGATCTGCACGCACCGCTGGCGAGGCGTGACCCATCTGTTCCGCCGGTTGGAACTCGGCCTAATCCTCGTGGTCTTCGGCGGCCGCACGCCGTACGTCGAGGTCGTCTTCCATCCACTGCCGTACGAACGCCGCAAGGTCGGGAAACACAAGCGCGCGATCCTGACGGAAATCGCGGGACGTTCCGGCGATTTCAACGAAGGCGGCACAACGCGCCGGAAACGACTCACGGCCTACCGTGAAAACGCCCTCCGGATCGCCTGCTGTCTCGATCGGCACGGCTCGATGTCGCCGCGACAACTCCGCGAACTCGGCACGGGACCGAAGACTCTCTCCATTCTCTCGGGCAACGTCTACGGCTGGTTCGAACGCGTCGAGCGCGCCGTCTACCGTATCACACAACAAGGCCGCGACGACCTCAAGGTCTACCCACAGGTCGTAAGGCGGTTTACCGATTCCAAGGAAAAAGCATAGCGGGAGAAAAGGAGAAGCGGTTTCCCGGTTTCCCCTTTCCCCTTTCCCCTTTTTCCCTTTTCGCCCTTTCCCCTTTTCGCCGCCGTTACGGTTGGCCGGGGATGAGACCGGCCGGGCGCGGCGGGCCGTCGTAGGGGACGGCGCCGCGTTGAGCGCGCGGGCGCTGCTCGATAGTTGTCATGGCGGCGTCGGTGGTCTCCGGGGGCTTGATGAGACCGAAGTGGCGGCCCATCCAGTAGTCCTCGAGCCAGCCGATCGGCGGTGTGACGGTCCTGCCGCCGTTTCCGCCGTCGTACCCGAGGCATGATCGGCTTCCCGACATGGCCTCGGTCTCGCGCGGCGACATGGCACGTGTCCCGCCTTGATATGGCACGTAGCCGGGCTCGGGCGCGAGGTCGCTGCGGTGGGAGTTGCGGTAGTTGTGGCCGACTAGATCGAGCGACCATTCCCGGAGGTGTTTGACGGCCCTTTCTTCCTCGCAGTCGTTTCCGGTGAGCGCGCCGTAAATGAAGTTGAAGAAGGGCACGTGCTGCATGCGCATAACTTCCCAGCTCCGCTCGATGCTGCGCAGGTAGATCGAGCGCAGGCCCGGGTCTTTCGTGTAGCGCAACAACGGGAAGTAGGCCCGGAACGCCAGTTCGTCGTCCCATGGGACAACGGTGTCGGGCGGGAAGATCATCTTCTGTCGCACGGTGTACGTTTGGTAACCCCATTTGAGGAGTTGCTGGAGGCCTTGCTCGTACTTGACGTCGCCGGTCAAGGCGAAGGCGGTCTGCATGAACGACTGCGCCTCCATGCCGTTGAGCCCGCGCGAATCGTATCCGTACGGGCGCTGGATGTAATCCGGGTCCCAGCGGCCCCATCGGGTCGGCTTGCCGTCCATGTCCATCAGGACCCAGCCGTTGTCGATGATGTGCGAGGCCATGTTGGCGACGTGCTGTTTGGCGCGGTCCTTTTCCGGACCTTTCGCGGCGAGGTCGTGAAAGATCGAGACGGAGTAGAAATGCGCGTCCACCTCGTCGCTCGATGTGTCGCCCTTCCACTGCCACAAGCCGTCGGGCGTGTCATACCACTTCGCGGGCAGGCCGCCGGAGCCGCGTTCCGAACGGTGGCCCTTGTCGCCCTTGACCGACCATATGGCGCGGGCGATGAAACCGGGTTTCGGCGTAACGTCGTCGAGCCAGACCATGGCCTTGAACGCATCGACGGCTTCCTGCCGGGCCTGTTCGTCGCCGGTTGCGGCGTACTTGAACGACATGGCCGCGAGGTAGTGGGCCGTGTGGCCGCCGTCGTTGTCGCTGATCTCGCGGAGCCAGCCTTCCTTATCGCCGGCCCAGTAGATCGAGTGGATGAACCCGAGCCGCTTGTGGCCCCACTCGTCGAGGTGACGCTCGAAGTACGCGGCTTTCTTGAGCAGCGTGTACGGTTCGTAACGGATGATGCCGATCCCGGCGTCGGTGGCGATGTAGACCACGCGATTGCCCACGGCGATGTCGCGGACGTTGTCGCCGGGCAGCCAATGGTCCGCGCCGAAGTAGTGGTACTCATCCGCCGTCCTCCGGATGGCGCCGCGCGTCGTGCCGATCCACAGGTCGCCGTCGAAGCCCGCGGCCAGACACGTTGTGTCCTCATATGGAAGGCCGTCGGCGCCGCTCAGCGACGTCAAGGCCATGCCGCGTAACACCGCCACGCCGCGATCCGTGCTGACAAAAAGCCGGCTCCCTTGCGCCAGCATATCCCGAGTTCTCGGCGACGGCAACTTACCCCAATCAACCGGGTTCGGGACAAACGTCTTGCCGTCGATCAACGCCAAGCGGCCCGGATTCAGGATGTAGAGCGTCCCGCTGTACGACGCGATGCGCCCGATCGGCCCGAGCAGGACCGGATCGGCGAGGACTTGCGTCCCGTCGGCCATGATGACGGTCGAGTCGGTCGAGAGGTAGCCGCCTTCCGGCTTGATATTCATAAACGCGCCGCCGTCGAACCGAAACACGTCGTCCTTTGTCGCGCCGTACACGCTGCCGTTGTGCATGCACAGATCGACGAACGGCGTCTCGGTCACGCGCTTCCATTCCGCGCCCGTCAAAAGGTACGTGCCCGATTCCGCGGCGACCCACAGCGCGTCGCCGAGCGCACGCAGCAAGGTGACGGCCTTCGGAGCGTCGCCGGCGTCCTGAAGCGCGCCGCCGCGCAGGACGCGCAATCCGCCGCCAACATCGGCGTAGAGTTCGTCCTTGTACACCGCGACGGACGTGACCGGCTTGTCCGTGCCGACCTTTTCCCCGACCTCCTGGAGATAGACGTCGTCCGCGACGGGTTTCCAAAGCGTCTGCTCCGCCACAGCGGATCCCGAAGTCGCGAGCACTACGATCGCACACAAACAAGACAAGCAATTAAGCGCCATGACTCACCCTCCTCGATGACGGCAGCCCTCATGCCGCCGACGGTCCCAGTGGAAATGTCAGCACGCCATTATACCTCATGCCATTCGCCGGAAGCACTGTAGTCGGGTTTCGGGCATCGGGTTTCGGGTATCGGGTGCAAAGCGTGCTTCTTGCTGCTGCTGCGAAATCGCAATGTATTTGCATTAATCGCGTTTACGGCGAGGAAATTCACTCTATTGACTTAGACCCGTACTCTGTCCCCGGATCTCCCCGACTGCTTCAAGAGCCATTGTGTGCAACCTCCCAACCTTTTCCTCCAAACGCCAAGACCACCATGCCAGGCGCACCCGCGAATACACTTCATGCGAGCCGCATACGGCCATGCCAACGCCTTCTTTTTCGTGGGCAGCGTTCCACTCCTTGCACTCAAAGTCGGCCGCCAACGGGCCCCGAAACATTTCGTGAAAACGCCCGACCCGCCCCGACGCGACAATCCATCATCCATACACTATGGATTTTGGCTTCCTCTTCTTCCACAAGTGGGGCGGTAAAGTCCGGGGGGCCTGTCTTCGCCTACGCACGATCGTTTTCCTCCGAAGACGCCGAACGTCTCTTCGGCTTCAAAGCCTGAGCAATGGCAGACTCAAAACATATCTCGCACACGCATTTGCGGCTATCTGCGTCAACTCCCAGTTTGTACGCCGGATTCAATCTCCCGCGACGACACCATCGGCACTTGTTTGCCAATGTATCTGTCAAGATACCCCGAGCGAATCGAGCAAAGTCCCCCTACCCGAGACCCCACCTTATGAGCTTCTCTTTGAGTTCTTTGTGTTCTTTGTGGTAATAGTTTCGCTGCTCGTCAACCACAAAGAACGCAAAGAACACATAGACGCAACCGAAGCGATCAGTCGAGATAGCTGTGTTGACCGGTATCATTCACCCGAAAGGCGAGAGTGCTCCTCTCCAAGAATGCCGGACATCGGTGTCCATCCGTGGTCAGTCTTGTCCAAATAAGTCACCCAAAGATCAACGCAGAGACCGCCGAGAACGCGGAGAGTCGCAAAGAAAAACGCCTTCGGTCTCTGCTGTTCAATCCTGAAACCTCAGAACCGAAGCCCCTAGGTTCTTGGTCTCAAGGGCAAGTCTTGCCGCATAGCGACCCGCAGGATGGACCTCTCCGCGTTTCTCTGCGTCTCTGCGTTGGATCTGTCTTGGACAGCAATGATCCGTGATTTCAAATGCCAAGTCTATGGTAATACGCGCAAGCGCCTGCGCGCGGTGCGAACTCCCAACGCTAACAACACAACCCCGAGCGGCCACGCACGAAGCGGCATTTCGCCGAAGCTTGCCGCATCAGTGGGATTGAACCCAAACGTAAACTCATCGGCGTTACTCATACCATCCCCGTCCCAATCGTTCCGGCCGTCCGGGATGCCGTCCGGATTCAAGTCGAAGTTGTCACCCATTACGTCCGGATTGTACGGGTCAAAGGGGTTCTGAACGCCTGGCGTACCCGTATCAAGGTCCATTGTCTCCCATTGGTCCAACAACCCGTCGCCGTCGTAGTCGCCCCGGAAAGCGTAAGGACTGAACCACACGTCATTCTCCACTGTTGCGCCGTCCCCGCCAATGACCCAAAGTGCGTCCCTGAATACGACCGATGTGTGGTCGCCGCGCCGCCCCCAAGGCGCGGAAGCATGGGCTTGTGTCCAGCTTTGCCCATTAGTTGGGTACCAGACATCAGCCATATACCCGCCACTGCCTTAGCTAGCAATAACCCATATTCTATTGTAACAGCTAAGCGCAGTGTGCCCGTTTCGCGCAATCCAAGATGCGGAGTCCGTCGCCTCCCACCAGATGACGCCATCGTCAGAATACCACACGTCGTTGCTGTAGGGATAACCACCGAGGACCCACATCTTGCCATCGTAAACAACTGAGGTATGCTCAGACCGCTGCCCCCAAGGAGCGTTGTTCGTGGCTTGAGTCCAGGATGCACCGTCCGTGGAGTACCAAACGTCGTTCAAATAGCCGCCACCGATATACCATCCCAACACCCACACCCTGTCGTCGTAGACGATAGAAGTGTGGAGCATTCGTGGTGACCACGCTGCGGCGGCCGTGGCCTGTTGCCAGTCCACGCCAAGTTCGGCAAGGACGGATGGACAAATCACGAGAAAGCAGACGACAAGTGCAATGCGACACGGCTTCGTGTTCATGGCGAGATCCCCTTATTCGATTGCGCCCAAGTATTCAGTACTACGCCCAAGGAACTGCACTGCTTACTTCGGCACACCCCCTTGTGCATTCCCGCACTTCCGCACGAGGTGTGTGTCTTAGGTAACATACGCCCGGGGGGGGAGTCAAGGGGAATTTTCGATTTTGGATTTTCGATTTTGGATTGGATGAAGGAGAAAGGAGAAAGGGTGAAGAATGAACCGAGAACGCGGAATGCGGATTGGAGATTGGGAATTGCGAAGTGCGAGGGAAGGAAAACCGGGGGCGGGATCCTTCACGAGGCCCTGTCGTCATATGCGCGGCTAATCCGGGAATCCTCGAATCCTGTGCCGTGACTCTTCGACAGCTACTACTGTTCCGGCCGTAATGGCGTGTCCGGATTCAGACAGAACGGCGGACAACCGCTCGATCACGTGTGAGGCGCGGGTGTTTTTGAGTCGAAAGACGATCACCGCCGTTTTCCTGCCGTGAGAGAGAGCCATGATCTCGCCGAAGTCCAGGTCAAACGTAAGGAGACATCAAGAAGAGATTCCGTAACGAATTCCCCCTTTGAACCTGAATTCGGCAGTTGAGCGGCAATGCAACTCGTGAAAGACAAGGGGTTGCAACCCCTTGTCTAGCCGCTTACTCGTCATCTAAAGGGTGAACGGTCTGTTTGACGTAAGACTTACAGGAACGTTGTGTTGTCGTCGTAATAAGAATCGAACTGCCGAATTTAGGTTGAAGGGGGAAGAAATGGCATAGTCGGAGTCGCGCGGGGGTGGGGCGAACTGGTATATTTTCGTCGGGTTGTTCGGTTTTTTGTCGTGAGATAGGGATGATACGTCGTGCGAATCTTGGTGGTTGGCGCTGGGAGCATTGGAAGTGCCGGCGGCGGGTTCATGGCCAAGGCGGGGCATCGGGTGACGCTCCTTGGAATGGACTCGGATCACATCGCCGCCATCCGCGAGAAGGGGCTGCGGATCGTCGGGATATGGGGCGAACATCATGTCGCGTCACTGCGCGCGCAGACGAATCTTGACGGCCTATCTCGTGGGGATTTCGATCTCATCATCGTTTCGGTCAAGAGTTACGACACCACGACGGCGGTTCGCGGCATCCTGTCGCTTGTGGATGACGATACGCTGGTGTGTTCGTACCAGAACGGTCTTGGGAACGCGGAAAAAATAGCCGAGGTCGTGGGTTGGGAACGGACGGTTGGCGCGCGCGTGATCTACGGCGTGTGGCTGCCGGCGCCGGGCTGCGCTGAAATCACGGTCATCGCAAATCCGACGGCGCTTGGCGCATACGATCCCGGGCCGCCGGCGGCGCGGGTGCGCGAGATCGCCGCAGCCATGGACAGCGCCGGCATTCCGACGATCTACACGGATCAGATTGGGACGCTCCTGTGGGGAAAGGTCGCGTACAATTGCGCGTTAAACCCGTTGTCGGGCTTGCTTGATGTTCCTTACGGCACGCTGTCCGAGACGGAACACACGCTCGGGATCATGCGCGAGGTGATTGCGGAGATGTATGCGGTGGCCAAGGCGATGCAGGTGCGGCTCGAACCCGCGACAGCGCCGGAATACATGGAGGTCCTGGTTAACAAGCTTATCCCGCCGACGGCGGCGCACTATGCGAGCATGCGCGAGGATTTCCGGCACCGGCGGCGGACGGAGATCGACGCGCTGAACGGCGCGATCTGCCGGTACGGGAAACAGCACGGCATCGAGTGTCCCACCAATACGCTCCTGACGCGGCTCGTGTACGCCCGCGAACACGCGCTCGGGATCAAGTACTGACACCGAAGAGTAGTCGCGTTAGTATGGCGAGACTCACTCGATTTCCAGCCAGACGTCAGAGAGGAGTCCGGAGGGGTTGCTCTTGTCGGGCCCTTCGAATAAGTTGCGGGCGCTGTTTGTCACTTTGAGTACGAGGAAGTTGCTGCCGGGAGAAACAGCGCCTGTGATCTCGATGCTGTATGGCGGCCAGGGCCGGACGCCCACCAGGCGGCCGTTTACCTCGACTTCGAGAAGGTCGCCGACTTTTCCAGCGTTCAAGAACATGCGCTTTCCGATGGCGTCGGCGGGGACCTCGAGTTCGGCATAGTAAGCGCCCGTTCCGGAGAAGAACGGGTAGCCTTGATCCTCCCAGGGGCCGACGCCCATGCCGTGCATGGGCACGAGGCATGGAAGGCCCGACCTGCTGTCGAGATGGAAGTCCCCAGCGAGCCATGCGTACTCGTCGAGACCCGGCTGCGGGAACCAGCCGTTGTTCTTGATCACGATCTCGATCTGATGCGTGCCGGCTTCGCAGAGCTTCTCGAGATCCAGCACGCGGAACTTCGGATCGATCTCCCAGGCGCGTTCCCGCGTAAGCGGCTCGCCGCCGAACAGGACGATCGCATCCGTCTCGTGAGCCATGATGGGACGCGCGGCCTCGTGCACGTTGTACGCTTGCGCCGGGACGCCGTCAAGGATCAGGCGCATGTTGGCGATGTGTTCCGTCGTAACGAACCGCGTGCCGTATCGCAGTTCGTTCACGTGCTGCCGGGCCTGCATGTTGAGCGTCCAGTCGCGCAATGCCACGAAGTTGCCATTCTCCGGGTTGAAATGCCACGGCGGCGCGACGGGGACGCGTTGATTCGCATTGAAGGTAACCACGGGTTCGTCGGCGGGGGACTGCGAGGGATCGACTACGACAAGATAAGATCCCATGGGCGGAAAGTGAAGCGGGATTTCGAGCCGGTTGCGGATGACGCGCTGGCCGGGGGCCGGCCGGCGAGCGCCGGTTTCCGCGTCCCAGATCTCGGCTAGTCCGACGATCTCGAGCGAGGCCGTAGTGTTAACGGATTCGCGGCCTGTGTTCGCCAGGAAGTAGAGGTCTTTGCCCTCCTTCCGGCGATGCAGGTATTGAACGTCATGCGCGAGATCGAGGATCACGTCGGGCGCGATATTCGACAACGCCTCCTCCAGATCGGGGCAACGCCGCCCGGGCGACATGCGAACACCGGGTATCTCGCCCGGCAGTACGGACTCCGGCGCGCACAATCCGCTCGACTTCAGGATGCGCAGGGCGTCGCCGTCCATGGTAATCACGGTGCAGGATTGTGCGAGGCGCCGGAGGGCCTCCAAGGCGTCCTCGCGGATCGCGGTCATCTTGGGAAGGATCAAGACCTGGAAGGACAGTCCGTTGACGTGAAATGTGCCGCCATCGACCTTCGCTTGGGCGAAGCTCTGTTCGTCTACGATCACGAAGTCACGATGGATCTTTTGCAGCGCCGCGCCGAGCGGGGCGAACGCTTCCTCAATTTCCTGGACTGTGCACGACGTGTCGGATGCGGGAATGAAATCCGCCCAGACTGAGGACATGGGATAGAGGATGGCGATCTTTGCGACGTGCTCGCCGCCGGTCATCGCGGATGTGAGGCGCGCCGTGTAGTCCGCGAAGTGACGGTAGTAGGGCCAGAAGGGCGCCTGGATGAATTCCGAAGGCGGCGAGTCCTTCTTGCGGCGTCCGGCCACGGAATAGTAGAACGCGTGCGGAATGATGTAATTGATGCCGTTGGCGATCTGCCAGTCGGCCATCCATTTCATCTCGCGCAAGGACAGTCCCCAGCCACTTTCGCCGAACGTCTCGGTCATGGTTCTTTCACGTCCGGCGAGCAACGCTGCTGATTCGACGATCTTGGGCGACATGGCGCATGCGTCGTCCCTGCCGGCGTGGATTGTCAGGTGGTCCAGGCCCGGCACGTGGAAGTGCTTCAAGAGGTAGAAAATGTTGCCAAGACAGCGGAACTGAAAGAACAGCGGCTCTTCGCCGAGCGGATGCCCGATCAACTTGAGGCCCCGCGCCTCACACCATTCCTCGATGGACTTAAAGAACGACGTCTCGAAGAGTGACACCGCGACGTCCCAATAGTCGTACCTGACCCGCGGTCCGAGATCGGTCTGGCCGAAGAAGTCAGGCAGATGGTCGAGCAAGTCATAGCCCTTTCTCTCGAAGAATGCATGCGGCAGACCGGTCGTCCAGGGGATGCGCGCGAGATCGTCGGGGTAAGTGCTGAGGGCCGGCTCATCTGTGAAGAAACCTGCGAGGCCGAGTTCCTTGAGATCGCCGAGTTTGTGTTCGTGGCGGTCGTAGGTTGACTGGATGAACTCGAGGCAGGCGCGCGGGTCGAGGGTGTCGAGGTAGGATTCGAACCAGAGAATGGCGGGACATTCAAAGCGAACGGCCTTCATGATCCGAAACGGACCGTTCGGCGCCCTCCAAGTCTTTCCTTGAATGCGGCGCGGGGGATCTTCCGAAACGGACGCATAGGCGCACACGACGTCATCGCCGAGCGTCACGGTGCAGGGGCCCTGCATTTCGTCCGTGACGAGGCGGAGGTAGTTGAGCCGGTTTGCGTGGTCCGCGATGACAGTTCCGCCTGCGGGGCCGCTGGGCCAGTCGCGCTCGTCATAGGCCCAGGCGATCATGCCCATCTCGCGCGCCTTATTGCAGCAGAAGCGGATGCACTCGAACCACTCGTCCGAGAGGTACGGCGTGATAAGGCCGTGGCGCGCGTGCATTACGAAGCCGCCGATGCCCTTCTCGGCCATTTGCTCGATCTGCCAACCCAGCGTTTCGGTATCCAGCCGATGGTTCCAGAACCAGAAGGGCGCTTGGCGGAATTCCGGAGAAGGGTCGCGGAAAGATTCAAAAAGACCCATGCTTCTTCCTTTTCTATTCGACGACCAGTACGTTGTGTATGCCAAGTCCGGCGACTTGCGCGGTGAGGATGCCGTCCTTCCACGTCCATTCGAGGCCGGTCTCGTCCGGCGCCATGTAGCAGCGCTTTGGTTTCGTTTCAACGGGGATCGTCACGGTAAACGGGCCCGCATCGGGAACGGCCTCGACCATGTGCCGGCTCGGCGAAGTATACCCGCTCGATGAGCGGTTCACGAACTGGATCAAGGTGCGGTTGTCCTTCTTTCGCGCCGACATCTCGATCCACCAAGGGCCGTTGAGGCGGATCAGGCCCTGGGCGTCGAGCGCGTTGATGCAATCGCCGATAAAGCGGCGCAACAAGGGATAGTGGGACTGGTGATAAGCGCGGAACACGGGGCCGTGTACGGCTACCACGACGCCCTTGCCGACGTGGTTGACGGTCGCGGCAGGCGTGCCCGCCAAGTCGGTCGCCGGATCCTGCTGGTTGAGAAGGGGGGCGAGTTCCGTCGCGGTTGTGACCTTGACCTTCTGCCAGGGGCCGGGAACAACCACGCAACCGTTGTCAGCCGGAACAAAACCGCTGGCCGGTTGTCCTTCGACCGCGTCGGCGCCGGCAAGGCCGGCATACTGCGCGGCGACGTGCGATCCGCTCACCAGCAGGCGGCCGCCGTTCTTGACGTACTCGCGCAGGGCGTCGATGACCTTCCGGGGCGCCTCGACCTGCTCGGGAACGATGACCATGGGATACCGTGCGAGCCGTTCGATCAGCGCCTCCTCGTTTAGGACGTCGGCGGAGCAGCCGTTTTCGAGCACGGCATGGAGCGCGCCTTCCATGGGCTGATTGGCGGCGGCGAAATTGAACAATGGATCGTTGTGGCGGTAGTACGAGGTCTGGCTGTGAAGGATGGCAACCTGCGGAACGGTCTCGGTCTTGTGGCAGAACTCCTTTCGTTTGCGGCAGAACGCTGCTACCTGTGCGAGGATGTCCTGATGCCAGCCGGTCAAGCGGCCCGAACGGTGCGGCACGTCGTAGATGAACACCGCGCCGCCCTGGGCAAGCACCACGGACAATTCCTGGCACAGATGCGGGACCGTCTTGGTGGTCCATCCCTGGTTTCCGGTTTGCAGGAATGACCAGGCCATGAGATCCCACGGCTTGCCGCGACTCGATATGAATCGCGCCTCGGCGCAGGCGCGATCCGCGCCGAAGGACGGATCGAAATCGCCGCTGATATAGTCCACGGGCGCCGTGACGGGCTCAGGCTGGCGCACGCTGTACATCCAGTTGCTGCAGACCATGACGTTGGGGTTCTTGGCATGGACGGCGTTGGCGTATTTTGTCACGTGCTCGACGAACAGGTCGCGCTGAAAGGCGAGCCACGCGTCCCAGTTCGCATCTCCGGGTTTCGCCGGGACAGCCTCGATATTGGTCCGTTTCTTGAACTCCGCCTTGCAGCGGTCGCACCAGCAGGGGCGGCTCGCCCAGTTCTCGCCGTCGATCCACATGCCGTCGATCTGATACTCCGTGACGACTTCGAGGAGTTGCGGGATCATGAACTCCTCGGTGTAGGGGCTGAGCGGGCAGGTATAGTTGGCTTCGCGTTTCCCTTCCGGGTTGACGTTCGCCCAGTCGGGGTGCAATTCGACGGCGCGTGTGTCCCACACGCCGGAATAGTGGATTGACAATGGGATGCCCATGTCGCGCGTGACCTGCCGCCAGATCTTGAGCGCGTCGTTTACGATGCCGGGAGAAGGCGATCCGACCTTCGTCGGATAGCCCGTCCATCCCGGGTGGCCCTTGCAGTCATATTGCACAAAATCCGGCTTGACTTTCTCGAGCTGCTCGCGCACGTGCTCGTAGGTCGTCTCGCGGCCCAGCTCCGTGTCCTTCTGGTTCGGATGCAGGTCGTAGTGCAACCCGAAAAAGGCATCCTCATGCCAATTGTCGCGCGCAACGACGGCAGTATGACTCGAAAAGGCTAGCGTCGCTGCAATGACTGAGATCAGGATCTTTTCCTCCATAGCCTAGCCACGTGAGCCCAGAAAACGTCTTACCTGTTTCTACCGACCATAGCACTGTCGTACATCCGCCGGGGAGTTGGAGTCGAGTAACCAGGAATCAGGTTGTTTTCTCACCCCAGAACCCAAGCTCCTTATCAGACTTCCCCTCGAAGAATCTTGGCAACCCAGCCTCCGTCTGGCAGTTGTACCGACCGCTGTAGACCGACTCCGCTCCCAACGCAGTCACCTCGTGGAAGACCAATTGGCCCACGGGAAGCCCCGGATATAACGCGATCGGACTCTCACTTACGTTGGCGAGCTCGAGAGTCAGACACCCTTTGAAGCCAGGTTGAACTGCCGCTGCGGTTGCGACAACCAGCCCGAGCCGTCCCCAGGATGAACGACTTAAGATCATCGCGAACAGATCAAAGGGCAACGACAGGTATTCGAATGTCACGCCAAGGATCAGTTGATTGGGATGCAGCATGAACTTCGAGTTATACTTGAGCCTGCTTTTCTCATACCGCCTCTCTTCTACCTGCCGAATCATGCTCTCATCCGTTACATCTTGCTTCTCGGAAAAAGCCTTCTTGGGGACAATTATGGACGATCCCAATCGGATGTCGATTGACGCCGGTCCGATCTGCAACTCGGAGAGAAGAGGCGTGACGACCAACTTCTTGGCGTAATCCGTTTCACTGATTCGCCGTTTGATATCCGCAGTGTTTAGGATGCCCATTCTTGTCAATCCCTCGCGCGCTCATTGTATTTGCGTTGCACAAAAGACACCTCGAGGGCCTTGGACATCAAACGTTGCACAATGCCAACCTGACGAGACAATTCCCCCTGCTGGTCACAAGAGCTTCTTACGAGCAGCCCCATCTGGAACAACGCTGAGGCGGTGAGAACTGCGTTGAACGTGGCCGGTGTTCCCAACAACGTGCCGTCAGGCACTATGTTGGGAAGGATGTCGTGATCTAGTCGGAGCAGAAGCTCCGCGACATCGTGTGCTGTGACGCAGGGATCAGTGACCCTGAACCATTCCTTCATCAGCGATTCACAATCCACCGCGTAGCCGTCGAGGGCTTTCTTGATCTCATTCAAATGAGGCAGCAGTGCTTGTTCTATCGATATCGCGTCGGCGTCGGAAACCGGCGATACTTTGAGCCTATCGGAAGCATGTGTTGTCGGAATTGTCGACAGACAGTCCGCAAGCCCGGCTAGCCGAGGACTTGTAAGCACTGCAAATTCACGCTTCGCATCTGCGCTGAATTCGTCAATCTGTGCCGCCCTTCTTATACACTGAAGGCGGAAGTGAAAACTTGGGTACGCTTTGATAAGGTGGCCTCTCGGAGACAACTGGATTCTGCAGACGTTCCTATCCTGACCCCAGGACATCTCATACGCGGAGAGAAAAAAGGCCGGTCCCATCAGTATTCCGCCGACGACGTCACAGAATACCTCCTTAGCCATGTTCAGGAGCGCGATTACCACCATATCAAACCGTCGATTACCCGACTGGGCGTCGATACCCTTGAGATCAGAGCGGAGCACGGGAAGAATCGATGCCAACCGAACTTGGAGCGCGGGGAGGAGATCTGATTTCTTATGGTCATGGATGGCGTGCCCGAATTCGTGACCAATGTTTGCATAAAGTGGAAGGTTCTCGTTTTCCGTCGACGCAAGTAGGAGGCAGTACACGGTTTCATTGCCGATGACACCCTGGATCGCTCGCGAAGGCAGAACGTCTCGAACTTGGATGGAAACTTCCTCAGAAAATCGGAGGAGCTTGTAGTTGTGGTCTCCTGTCACCGAGTAGAAGATCCGCGGGTGGGCAGATCCGAAGAATCTTCCCCAAATCGCGTCGCAGTGGCTTACCACAGGCCAGGAAATCCGATCCGTCGACGATTGTGTGACCGTTTCGGCAAGAGCCTGCAAGGAGAAGATCCTATTGTAAAGGACAGAACTATCAATTGGAGCAAGGTTCTTCGGCTCCCTGATCTTGTTCAGTACGTTGATGAGCAGGTGCTGGGCTGTTGTGGAAGACTCGGTTGGAAAATGCCACGGATCCAACTGGCTCAGTTCAGCAACCAATCTCTCGATGAGAACAAGGCATTTCGACACAGTTGTTGTTTGTTCGCTCGAGGCCAGATCCATGAATTGTTACTCGTTGAGGGCAACCTCTGCGTCACTAAGTAGAGTCTCGACAATAGCCCTAAGTATGCTGAACTCCTCTTGCGGTGCCGGCTTCGGAAACAGATCCTTCGGTGGTGCTTCCACGAATTTCCTTAACTCATCGATCAGTCGCTGAAGTTTCTTCTCAAAGCCTGTTCTGCTGCTCTTCTGCCAGGACTCAAACTCGGGGATATCGGCGACTTGACGGCGAAGGTCTATGGCACAGCCATAATCCGCCGCGCTCATTCGCGAGTACTGTAGGAGGTCTACCGTGTCGGCGGAGCTAGGCGCGCTGGTGCTCAAGCCTCCTCCAAGGAACTCAGCTAGAGAGAGAAGGCGTTCTTTATCGAACTCGGTGAAGGCCTTGCAGCATTCTATGTCCTGCGCACGTTCGAGTGCATGATCGATTGATTTCAGGTAGCTCCAAAGACCAGCGTAAGGTCCGGTGTTCGCCAAGACATTCTGCACCATTTCCTTCTCCCTTCACTCGGCTTCTACTCGCCCTCTGCCCTGCGGTCTCGTCTCTTTTCCTAAATCACTGGCGACGGGCTGTCGTGCCGCTTGGACTTGATCGGTGTTATTCAGATGCTAACTATTGCGGTCGTATAGCCTGGAGTAGCCTTGCGGTTCATTCTCGCCCCTTTGTTTTGGCAAGAACGCACGAATTACACGGCAACCTGCCGACCGCGCCTAGTATAGCATTGCTCCAGCGTTTGTCAAGAGAAGACCTCGCTCCCCGATCCGCATGTAAGGAGTCGAGTTTTCGCGTGGGAGGATGAGAAGCGGGT
>CAZPMT010000089.1:0-22572 GCA_964587655.1 uncultured Nitrospiraceae bacterium | reverse complement strand
CATTATCAAGACGCTCGACCGGCTCGTCCCGTGGGATTTCGAGTACGCTCATGTCGAAGGCAATTCCGCGGCCCATGTAAAGGCAAGCATGATGGGTTTCTCGCAGGCCGTGATCATAGAAGATGGAAGACTCCGACTCGGAACCTGGCAATCCCTCTACTTCTGCGAATTCGACGGCCCGCGGTCGCGGCAGGTTTTGGTGCAGGTAGTGTGAGAAAGAAGCCAACTTTGGGAGGTAAATCGATGATATACGCGAAGGAAACAAGTGACTCGGTCGAGATCGTCTGTAAGAGACTTGACGCAGCAACGGCGGCAAATGGTTTCGGCGTGCTGGGCGTGCATGATTTGAAGGCGAAGATGGCGGCAAAGGGCGTCGAGTTTGGGCCGGAATGCCGGGTGTTCGAGGTATGCAACCCGAAGCAGGCGAAGGCCGTGCTCGAAGCGAACATGGCCATCGCCAACGCCCTGCCTTGCCGCATCTGCGTGTATGAAGAAGGCGGGAAGGTCAAGGTCTCGACGATGTTGCCCACGGCGATCCTGGGTCTTTTCGGGACTCCCGCCTTGGATCCCGTCGCGCGGGAAGTGGAAGCCACCATCATTCGCATCATCGACGCCACGTGCGCGTAGGGAGGCGTGCGAAGGGTCATGGTAGTGCAGGACGCGACGGGGACGTCGCGTCTACATGGTGGCCTCATCGCCGCTTTCGGATTCCGGCGTTGAGGATTCAGCGAACGGCGCCGGCCCGGATTCGCCGGCCTGCGCCTCGGAAGATCTTTCATCGGGGGCTGGAGTTGCCTTGTCGCGGCTGTCCTGACCGAAGAGTCCGAGGATCCGGCACGCGAGGCGAGCGGCCTCGATCTGCGTTGCGCCGGACGTGTCGTAGAGCATCTTCTCGAGAACGACGCGTTTCACGGTGTCGGCGTTGAGGCTGACATCGCCCGGCAGTCTCGGAACATCGTGGTGCGGGGCGCCAAGGCGCGGGCGCTTCAACGCCCGCAGACACTGGTTCCGCGCCTCTTCGATTTCAGGATTGCCCGGGTACTGTTCGAGGAACGCATCGAAAATCGCGAGGGCCTCGGCATACTGCTGCTTAGCATAGAGGTCCACGGCTTTACCGAAGCGCTGCTTGTCCTCCTCGGAGAGTATGGTCCTGCGCGGCCATTGCGTTTCCCTCAGCACCGAGGAGTCGCCCCGTTGGGTGAACCCTTCCCGCCGCGTGTTGCCCGATATGATCTGAATGGTCCGGCCGCACGTGACGCAGACACCGGTTTTCCCAAGCGCCGAGTACGGCACGCGCAACCGCTGCCCGCATTCACACGTCACGATCAGTTTCCGCATCCCACTCCTTTCCGGAATCGCCTTGCGGCCCGGCCACAGACGCCGCCGCGGGCCTCATTCTATCTCTTGCGAGGCGACGAATGCATGAACCTCAGAAAAGCGCTCAACATCATCTGCTGGGCCGTCTCCGAATTATCCTCGACGATCTCGGGCGTGACCACGTCGCCATCAACCCTCTCCGACGCGTCTTCGGAAATACTTTCGATCTCGTCTTCACCTGAAGACTCGTCCAATGCGGCCGCCTCCATCGCACTCAACATCTCGAAGGTGGACTTGAGAGCCTCGATGGCCGCGGCGATCTCGTCGACCTGCACCCGGATCTGTTCCTGCGCGTGTCCGACTTCCTCGCGGGCGGTCCGCTCCTCGTCAACGGCCCTGCGCACTTCGCCCAACGCCGAAACCACATCTCCGGCGTCGCGCCCGGCAGCCAGCGATTCCAGCCTGGCATTTGTCTCGATGGATGTGCGGTGGTGCATCTCGACGTCGTCGCGGAGACGTTCGATCAGGTCCGCCGTCAATGTACCCTGCTCTTCCAGCGCACACACTCTGGCGCCCATTCCATCGAGAAGCTTTCGGAACTCATCGATGGTTTCCGTCGAGCCGGCAACCGTCGCGGCGGGAGAAAGACGCGCCGAACGCTCGCGCCCGAGGTCCGCGGCCAGCCGGACAACATCCTGCTTTACGACTTCGAGGGACGCCGCGAGATTCGATTCCGCCGGGGCGCCGTCGGTTCCTGACAAAGACTCGCGCCTATCGCGGAACTGTCCGAAGGCCTGCTCGATCGCGGCGAGCCGATCCGACATTCCCAACAGTTCCTGCACCTGCCCGGCCAGGCGTTCGTTTTCCTCGTCCGTTCGCAGGAAAAGGATATGGTACTTGTCGGCCTTAGTGGCGGCGTGCTGAAAAGCCTTGGCGAGGCGTTCATACTTCTCGGCGGGCGTGAGCGTGTCGGAAGCCCGTTGACCACGCTGCGGCACCGTGATCATGTTCTTGCACTTACGGCACCACCCGTCACGGCCCGCAAACGAATCATCGACCTCAAGACGATTGTTGCAGTGCGGACAGTAGAACACCGTCATCTTCGGTCCCTCAAATGTCCCGTGCAGCCATGATAACATACGGGATTTTGCGAAAACCAGCGATGTCTGATCATGTCGATCGATCGAAGAAGCGGGTCATTGGGCCGTTTCGTAAACGGCGAGTTTGCGGATCAGCGGACTGGCCGCGCACTTCAGGCAGCGGAGCCGCACCGCGTCGACTTTGACCGGATCGATCCGATCGATCTTCTTATGGCCGATGGCGGTACCTCTCGCGAGGGGCTTCCATTCTCCCTTGACCCGCCCTTCGATGACATATTCGAGCACGCGCTCGCCCTCGCCGATCTCCTCCATCGTGACGACGTGGTCGATCTTCGTGGGTTTGCCCAAGGCCAACTCGACGACCTCTCCGCCGCCGCGCGTCTCGGCGAGAGGAACGCCGAAGCGGCGCTTGATCTCGGCGCCGAATTCCGCGGCGCGTTTCGCATCCGCTTCGGGGATCAAGCCGGAGGTGTCGGGCGTGTTGTTGAGCAGCAGTACCGCGCCGTGCCCGACGGACCGGTAGTACATGGTCATCAGATGGTCCACGGTCTTCAGCGTGGCGGCGTTCTTAGAACTCCAGAACCAGTCGCGCCTGATGCGCGCATCGCATTCATTGGGCAGCCAGGTTTCGCCGTTCGGATCGCCGTCGGCGGACGTGGCCCCCGCGAGGCGCGCCGCTTCGGAGACCGCGTTCCAGGCCGGATACGGCGCGACGCCGTCTTCATTGCCCACCCACCGGATCGTCGCGTACTTGCCCTGAAAGATCGTTGCCTTCGGGGCGTACTGTTTGAGGATATCGCCCACTTCGACGATGTTGCTCCCGTCAAACCACACCTCGAAGATGTCCCCGTAACGGCTGAGCACTTCGGTGAGCTGCTGTCGATAGATCGCGTCATATTTCGCCTGCGATTCCGGCGTCTTGCACTTGCCGCCCGTGTCGGCGCCAAGCGTGTCGTCGCGCGGACTGAGGTATACGCCGAGTTTGATCCCGCGCTTGCGGCACGACTCGGACAAGTCCGCCATGACATCGCCTTTGCCTTCTCGCCACGGCGTGTTCTTGATCCCGTAATCGGTGGTGTCCGTCCGCCACATGCAGAAGCCGCCGACATGCTTCGCCACAAATACGATGTACTTCGCGCCCATGGATTCCGCGACGCTGACCCACTGGTCCGTGTCGAGTTTTGCGGGATTGATCCTATCGAGCGGCGTACTGCGGTCGTCGCCTTCCTGATCCTGCCACGTATTCGGGGCAAAGTGGATGAACATCCCAAGTTCCATGTCCTGCCACGCGACCTGCTCTTGAGTCGGACGCGCGCGCTTGGCGTCATCCGCGGATGCTTTCCCAGCCACGACCCCAAACAGCAGCAGTATCGGCAACATCGTCACCAGTCCTCTTGTCCACATAAGGCACTTCCTCTCTCCGCAACGGCTTTCGGTTCAGGACACCACTCCGGCGCCTTGCAGCGCCCGGAAGTGGGAAACGCACGATTCGCCAAGGGCTTCGAGATTGTAGCCGCCTTCGAGTGTCGAGACGACGCGGCCCTTGGCAAGGCCCTTGACGCGATCTGTCATGACGCCGAACGTTTCTGATTTGAGTGTCTGTCCTCCGAGGGGATCGAGTCGGTGCGCGTCGAATCCGGCGGAGATGAGAAGGAACTCGGGATCAAACTGGCGGAATTCGGGCAGAACCTTATTGTCGATTCTTTCGAGCCAGTCATCGATGCGCGCGCCCCGCGGCATCTGGATGTTCACGATGTTGTTGTGTGCGCCGCATTCGAAGGGCCATCCGGTTCCGGGATAGTGAGGGTGCTGATGCATGCTCGCATAGAACGCTCGGCTTTCGTTATAGAACGCCTGTTGCGTGCCGTTGCCGTGATGGACGTCCCAATCGAAAATAGCCACCCGCTTGATGTGGCCGGCATCGAGCAGCCAACGCGCGGCGATCGCGATATTGTTGAATAGACAAAAGCCCATGGCGTGGTCAGCCTCCGCGTGGTGGCCCGGCGGCCGCACCGCGCAAAACGCGTTGTCCACGGACCCATCGAGCACAGCCTTGCACGCCGAGATCACACCACCAGCCGCCAGCAGCGCCGCACGCCACGACGCACGCACCATAGGCGTGTCCGCATCCGGATAGACCGCATTCGCGGCGCACGTGGCCTTGATTTGCTCGACATGGTCCTTGCTATGGACACGCAGAAGGTCCTCTTCCGTAGCCGGCGTGATCGGGATTCGCGGCGGTTTCAGACCCGCCGCTTCGAACGCCTCCATAATAGCGGTGAGACGCGCCGCACTTTCCGGATGCCCCGGTCCCGTGTCGTGCAACAACATCTCCTCGCTATACACCAATCCCGTTCGCGCCATGAACCTCTCTCCGACTCCCAGCTTTTCAAAGAAACGCGACAAAGTATGTCACGCGCACACAACCACGTCAAACCGACAACGCGCCGTCCTGAAACCTCTGCATGGAGAAATGCCCTTGCCCGAAGGGTGATCTCTGGGATACAGTGTTTGGTGGTGGACGAGGTGGACGAAGTGGAAACACGCCTGGGTGTGGTGGATTTGCCGGCGATGTTGGCTGATTGGACGTTGACGGTCAAGAACCTGTTCTTACCGATTTTCTGCAAGATGTGCGGGGGCAGGCTGCTGACGGAGGAGAATGGATATTTCTGTCCGACGTGTTGGGAGTTGTCGCCTCGGATTGAGCGGCCGTTCTGCACGTTGTGCGGAAGACCGCATGCGGGGGTGATCGGTTTCGGGACCCTGTCGAACTTCCCCTGCGCGGATTGCCGTGAGCGGGCGTCGCGGGGCGGTTTGCCTTTTCGGCGCATGTACGGCGCTGCGCTGTATGATGGCGCGGTGAAAGAGGCCATCAAGCTGCTAAAGTTCTACGGTAAGCGAGGTCTGGCGCGTCCGCTCGGCGCCCTGATGGCGGAGTTCGCGGAGCGTGAGATGGAGTGCGACGCATACGATTTCATCGTCCCGGTCCCGCTTCACAAAGTGCGGGAACGCGACCGCGGGTTCAACCAGTCGCGATTGCTTTCGCAGGAGATCCTTTGCGTCTTTCCCAACGCGCGGATCGACGAGTCGTTGCGCAGGCTGAGGCCCACGTGCGTTCAGAGCCGTCTGAAGACCGCCTCCGAGCGGCGTGCCAATGTGGTCGGGGCCTTCGCGGTCGAAGGGGACCGTCTTGCCGGGAGCAAGGTGTTGCTGGTGGATGACGTCGTTACGACGAGCGGGACGGTGTCGGAATGCGCTGCGGCGCTGCGGCGCGCCAACGCGGGCGCGGTCGACATTTTCGTCGCGGCGCTGAGAATGTCGATGGACGATGTTGACGCGTGACGCTCATGGGAGTGCGTGAGTGAAGATCATCCTCAACCATCTGACCCGCATGCAGTCCGGGTATGTCTGCGTGGCGGGGGTCGACGTCCAAACGCGACGTCACGTGAGGCCCATGCCTGCGCACGGGCACTTGCGTCCTGAACTCCTGGCGCTGCATGGCGGCCCGCTCGACATAATGGCGATCATTGAGTTAGGCGCTTCAAAGCACGTGGGGAAACCGCCTGAGATCGAAGATTACGAGTTCGACCCGCGTAACATGCAGGCGCTGGGGTCCCTCGCCGCGCCCCGCTTCTGGAACATGCTGACCCAGATGGCGAAGACGGACCTTGCGTCGATATTCGGCGCTGACCTGCGTCCCGCGGGTGCGCGGTCGTGCGGCGTGGACGTTGGAAAAGGCGCCGCCTCACTCGGATGCCTTGTGCCGAAGGAGCGTCCGCGCGTCTTTCTGCGAACGCGCCCCGACAAACCGCCGCAGATTCGCATTCAACTCACCGATGGCAAATTCGACGTGGATGTCGGCGTGACGGATATCCGGTTGTATAGCGAAGACCACGCCACGCCGAACACGGCGGCGCTCGACACCCTTATGAAGCGGTTGAGCGGTTCGGATCCGGTGATCCTCAGCGTGGGCCTTACGCGCCCGTTCGCGCCGAAGGACGATGCCGCGCCGATGCACTGGCTCCAAGTGAACAACATTCACTTCAAGGACGACGACGCCCGTGTCCAAGAAATGGGCTAACCGGCCGGGAATCCGCCGGGCGGGGCGTTGAGGCGAGTCGAGCCGTCCCCTTGCTCGAAGATTCTTGTTGACAAAGGCGTACGAATAAGTAGAATAGAGCATTGCGACGCCGTTTGGTGTCGGGAGGAGTTCTCCCGCGACGGCGTCTGTAGTTAACGTCACAGGAGGAGTGCACATGCGTAATGTATCACGCAAGCGTGGGTTCACGCTAATCGAACTGCTCGTAGTGATTGCCATCATCGGTATTTTGGCCGCTATCCTGCTACCAGCGTTGGCACGCGCCCGCGAATCAGCCCGCCGGGCCTCGTGCGCGAACAACCTGAAGCAAATGGGCATCGTCTACAAGATGTACGCCAACGAATCAAAGGGGATGAAATTCCCGCCGAAGGCGCCTAGTATGTCAACCTTCAACGCAAAAGCCGCCTCGCTATATCCGGAGTACCTGACCGATTTGAATGTCTGGCTTTGCCCGTCCGATGCGGACAAAGGCGAGCCGTTCGTTCCCGAGAGCTGGGATTCGAATTGGGTAAAGGATTCCACCAGCATCCCGCCAGTTGCGGTCGGCGATCCAGAGTACGGACAGATTGACCTAGAGAAACTGGACGGCGTCTGGGGCGGAGACGAAGGTCACGGTGACTTGTCGTACATCTATCTCGGTTGGGTGATTCAGAAGAATGCTTGGCTTGACCCGCCCTATGACCTTCTCGCAGCCTACGCTACGCAGGTGGATTCCGAAGCAGCTACAGACACGGACCTCTCGTTTCAGAAGAGCGTAGCCGACCAAAACAACGAGATCCCCGCTGGGACCTGGCTGACGGCCTATCGTTTCCGGGAAGGTATCGAGCGGTTCTTCATCACCGACATCAACAATCCGGCGGCGAGCAGTCGGGCGCAATCCGAAATAGCGATGATGTGGGACGTCGTCATGACGAACCCTGCCGCGTTCAGCCACATCCCGGGCGGCTCCAACGTTCTCTACATGGACGGCCATGTTTCGTTCCTGCGCTATCCGAGCGAGTTCCCGGTAACGGCGGAGTGGGCCTACATTTCCGACGCCGGCGCGTGAGTGGAACACAAGATCTGATTTCGACTGCCGGGGGGATGTCCCGTGTCGCGGGCATTCCCCCGGCACTCGCTTGTGTTCACGCGGTTCGCTCCCACCATCGCTCTCGACGGATCTCGCTGTCGCGATAGTGTTCGAGGAAATACCGAAGCAGGACGTCGATATACGAGGGCATGGGCGGACATCGCAGCCCGTGTTTCGCGAGCGCGGCGGCGCTCTTCTTGATGTCGTACTCGATCGCCTGGTCTCCGTACATGAAGGCCGTCCATGGGATCCCCGTGAGCTTCTGGAACAGTCCGAAGCGGGCCACGGGTTTCATGAGGAACGGGGGTACATGCACCAATGATTTCATCCGCTTGCCCGGCCAGCGGTCGCACGCCAGGTCGAAGAAGTCATTGTAGAACAACGGGGCCGGGTCCATCAGGAAGAACACGGATCCGTTGGGCGCGTTCTCTTTCTCGAAGAGCGTGTAGAACCCGTCAGTAACGAAATCAACGGGCGCGACATGGCACCGTGTGGCGCCGCAATTGGGCAACACGAGGTGCATGTATCGCTTGATGGTGATGAAGACGTAATACGGGCCGTCGATCTTCTCGATGTATCCCGTCTTCGAGTGCCCGACGACCACCCCGGGACGGAAGATGACCGCGGGAACCGTGCTGAGACGCTCGCGAACGAGTTTCTCTGACAGGAATTTCGTCTCCTCGTAATAGTTCTTGAACGACTGCCCCTTGTCGAAATCGCTCTCGGTGAAGAGGCCGGTATACGTACCTGCGACTGCCAGCGTGCTCGTGTGCGCGAGTTTTCGGAAATTCTTCGCGGTTTCGAGGAAGTCCAGCAGGTTCCGCGTGCCGTCAACGTTGACGCGCATCGAGATGTCCCGCGGCGCCGAGAGGTTGTAGAGGGCCGCGAGATGGATGGCGTCCGTTACGCGCTTGCGCATTTCATCCCGCACCGGCGCTTCCATGCCGAGGTCCGGTTTGGCGATGTCCCCTTCGACGATCTTGATCCGCCGCCGCTTCTTCGCGTCGGGAACCGTTGATTCGACGAAGGACTCGAGCTTCTTGCAGAAGGGTCCGTTCTCGAGCAGGAACAGGTCGCAGTCGCTCCGTTCGAGGTAGTGCGACAATATGAACCGGCCCAGAAACCCGCCGGCCCCCGTGAAGAAAACACCTCTGTCCGCCATAACCCGTCCTTTCTCCGATTCCCAGCCGCTGATTATGTGGTCCCGCGCTTCCAGTCTCCGCGCCTTAGATTGGGATCGCGGTAATGGTCGCGGAAGTAACTCAACATCACGTCAATGTACGAACGCACGGGCGGACACGAGACGCCGTGTTTGCCGACGACGGCCTGCGCATTCGTCACGGGATATTCGATAGGGTTCACGGAGTACTCGAAGGCTTCCGAGGTGACTCCGGTGATCTCGAAAAAGAACGGCAACCGGACCATGGGCCGCATGAAGGTTGCCGGCAGCCGGAGCAGAGGCTTGACTCGCCCCCAGCGCTCGCACACGAGGTCGTAGAACTCGGCATACGTCATCGGATTCGGATCGCCGAGGCAATACACCTTGCCCGCGGCGCGTTCGTCCTCGAAGATCGCGTGGAAGGCGTCCGCGACGTAGTCCACGGGGGCGATATGGCATTTTGTCGGCCCCGTGTCGACCGTTACGAGGTGCAGGTAGCGCAAGATCATCGTCATACCGTAGTACGGGCCGTCCACCTTCTCGATTGCCCCCGTCTTTGAGTGGCCGGCCACGATGGTCGGACGGCATATGACGGTCGGTATCGCGTCGCGCCGTTCACGCACCGCCTTCTCGGCGAGGAACTTCGTCTCCGAATAGTGATTCTTGAATCGCTGCCCCTTGTCGAAATCCTCCTCGGAGTAGACGCCGGAATAGTCGCCCGAGATGGCCACCGTGCTCATGTATCCGAGCCGCTTCAGTTTTTTCAGGCCGCCGGCGAAATCCAGCACGTTTCGCGTGCCCTCGACGTTCACGCGAAGCGAGACCTCTCTCGGTGCGGAGAGATTGTATAAGGCGGCAAGATGTATCACGTGCGTGGCGCGCTCCTTGACCTCGTCGCGAAGCGCGGGCGCCAGTCCAAGGCCCGGCGCGGTGATGTCCCCTTCGATGACCTTGATCCGCGCACGCTTCGCCGGATCGCTCACCTTGGCGTCGAGAAATCCCTTCAGTCGCTCGCAAAAGCGGCCGTTCTCGAGGAGGTACAGGTCACAACCGTCGCCAGCGAAGTAGTGCGCCAGTATATACCGGCCGATAAACCCGCCCGCGCCCGTGAAAAAGACAGCCTTGTCACTCATGATGCCCTCCACTGTCCGTCAAAGCGGACGTGACGCACTTTCACATATACGCAACGCAAGGAGATGCTCAGATCCTCTTCGCATACTTGTTCATCGCTTCGAGTGAAAGCTCGACGCCCAGTCCCGGTTTATCGGGCACATCAAGATAACCGTTCTTCGGGGTAAACGGCTCCGTAAGCATCGCATCGCGCGCCTGCGGACTCCAACTTTCCGGCTCATACGGAAACTCGATTATCGGGCAATCGGGTACGCTGGCCGCAATCTGCAAGTTTATCGCAAAGCCCAGCCCGTTGGTCCAGGTATGTGGCGAAAACTTGCGCCCTTGCGCACGGGCGAGTTCCGCCACCTTCCGGGCGACGGTCACGCCGCCCGCAAGCGTCGCGTCGGGCTGATAAATGTCCAAGCAATCCTTCTCGAGGAGAATCTGGAACTCGTGAATCCCCTGGTTGAGTTCGCCGCCCGCGATGGGGACCGGGCTGTTGTCGTGCAACCTTCGCAGGCCGTTGAAATCAAATCGATCGAGCGGCTCTTCGAGCCAGTACACGTCCAGGTCCGCGATCCGCCGGACGAAATCGAGCGCCGTGTCGAAATCCCACCGCGGACCTATCGGCGACAACGTCCATCCCTGATTGGCGTCGATGAGGATTTTCATGGAATCGCCCACGGCCGCACGCACCGCCTCGACGGCCCGGACATCCTCCCGATGATCAAAGCTGTGGGCGCGCAGCTTGACGGCGCGGAACCCGGCTTCGCGCGCGGCCAGCGCCTTCTCGGGACTGCGCTGCACGGTGGCGGTTTCCCCGGTGCTCGCATAGACTTCGATGCGATGGACATTTCCGCCCCAGAGTTTGTAGAGGGGCTGGCCCGCCGCCTTGCCCAGCATATCCCACAACGCCACCTCGAGCAACCACGGACGGCCACCGAGCATGAAACCGTACAGGTTGATGATGCGATTCAGCACGTCGAGGTCCGCAGGATCCATCCCGATGAAGAACTTACCGATCGTGTCCACGGCGATGAATTTGCCCAGACGTGCCTGCTCCTCGCTGAAGACCGAAGCCGCTGCGAGCCCCTCGATGCCGGTGTCCGACAGAATCTTCAGGATAACGCAGCGATTCGCGGTCTGCGCGTGGCCGGGGACCCACGCGGGATGAAACTCCCGTTCGAGAGGATACTCAAAGTAATACGCCTCGATCCCGGTAATCTTCATAACACCGATTCCTCCGATCGTCCAAACACCCCGGGCCGTTGCCGCTACAACCGGCGCTTGCGGCAGAGAAGTTCGAGCTTCAACCCAATCCACAGGCTCTTGAGCAACCCCAACGGGCCGCCGGAAAAGATCGCATCGATCATCCTCTTGAAAAGGGCGTACTTTTCTTTCGAGTAAGGATACCAGTAGAACTCGAGCCTCGAGCTTTGTCGATCCTCGATGATCGACTTGACGTTGGAGAACGAGTAAAGGCCCTGCGGGCCTTTGTAGCGCCCGAACCCGCTATCCTTGACTCCGCCGAAGGGGAGCGCGCTGTTGCCCTGCGTCGCGAGCGCGTTGTTGATCGAAACGTTGCCCGTATCGATGGACCGCGCCACACGGTCCGCGCGTTCGAGGTCCGCCGACCACACGCTTGCGCTGAGACCGTACGGCGAATCGTTGGCCATCGCGATGGCCTCTTCCTCGTTCCTGAACTTGGACACCGCAATCACGGGACCGAACGTCTCCTCCGTCGTCACCGACATCGTGCGGTCAACATCGGCGATAATTGTCGGCGCAAAGAAGTGGGTGCCTTGGGGCCGGCAGCCACCAGTCACGATCCGCGCGCCCTTCTCGCGCGCTTCGGCGACCTGCCGCTCGACCGTCTCGATCTGAAACTCAGCCGTCATGCAGCCCATGTCCAATTCAAGTTCGCCGTCCGGCGGCTTGTTCTCGGACAGCGTCCGCAGCCGCTCGACTTTTTCCTTGAGAACGGCGACGAACCTCTCGTAGACGCCCTCCTGGACGTAAAGCCGCTCGACGGACGTGCACGTCTGGCCGCTGTTGACCATCCCGCCCCAAATGGCGCCGTTGACGGTCCGTTCGATGTTCACGTCGTCGAACACGATCATCGGATCCTTGCCGCCGAGTTCGAGTTCGACGGGGATGAGATGGTTCGCGGCCTGCGCCATAATCCTCTTGCCCGCGCCGACGCTCCCCGTGAAGAAGATCTTCCGCGGACGGGCCTCGATCAGCTTGTGACCCGTCGCGCGGCTGCCGTACACGACCTGAATGGCGTTCCTCATGAAGCCCGACTTCTCGATCATGTCCTCGTACAGGCCCTTCAGCGGCGTGTAGCTCGACGGCTTGAGGATGACGGAGTTCCCAGCTATGAACGCGCACATGACGGGCTGAAGACTCAGCACCAGAGGATAGTTCCACGGCGATATGACGAGCACCGGGCCAAGCGGCTCGTAATAGATCCTGGACTTCTTCGGAAAGAGCACGAGCGGCGTGTGGGCCTTCTCGTCGGCGAGGATTTTCTCCGCGTTTTTATTGTAGTACTCGATGAGGTCGAGCGACGCGTAGATCTCCGTGAGGAGCGCATCCATGCGGCTCTTGCCGGTTTCCTCGCAGACACGATCTATCACCGACTCCTTGTTTTCGACAAGGTAGCGCTTGAGCTTGAGCGCCTCATTCAGTCGCTCGCGGACCGACATCCCGCGGATCTGTCGAAAGGCATCCCACGCGTTGCCATAGATGCCCGCGACCTCCGCGTCCGAATACTCATGCAGCGAGTATAAGACAGATCCCGTGCGAGGATTCTTGACCGCTATTTCGCCCACTCTCCACTCTCCCGTAAGTCGACGCGCGCCGTGAAACTGAATGCCCAAGCGCGCACCAATATACCAACCTGCCCGTGTCGACACAATCAATCGTTCCTATTCCCTCTCCGCGTGGATCGAGGGGGAGTGAAGGACAGAGACCGGCGATTCACCCGCAAACTAATCCGTGCTATAATCAGTCTTGACAACAAGGAGAGCGAAGATATGCCTTATACAGGACACGTGGAGAACGGAGTCATCGTCCTGGACGAGCCCGCCGGATTACCCGAGGGCGTCCGGGTTCGGATAGACCTCATACGAGAAGGCGCGGAAGAGGTCTTGCATCCGGACATCATTCGATTCACAGGCGTTCTGCCTTCCGACATAGATGCACGCGCCGAGTATCTCGAAGCAACGAGGAAGAAACACTCATGAAGGTGATGTTCGATGCGAACATCCTTCTGGATGTGTTTCAGAATCGTCAGCCGTATTACCGGGACTCCGCATTCTGTATCAGTGAGGCGCTCAAGGGAACGCTAGATGGTTGGATTCCCGCCCACGTTGTGACCACGTTCTACTATCTCCTTGAGAAACACGCCGACAAGAAGACGGCTCGCGAAGCCGTCGAGTGGCTCTTGGCGAATTCCCGCTGAACCGGGACATTTTCGAGCAATGAAGAATCTGGGAATAAGGAACGCCAACCTCCGCCAGACACGCGACCTGCTCCTTCCGAAAC
Organism: uncultured Nitrospiraceae bacterium; assembly: GCA_964587655.1. GTDB lineage: Bacteria > Hydrogenedentota > Hydrogenedentia > Hydrogenedentales > SLHB01 > CAZPMT01. The sequence continues at coordinate 9,166 of CAZPMT010000089.1, read as the reverse complement.
TGATCTCCGGCGCAATCGAGGTGACGCGATGATGGGAAACAGGCGATTCCACAGCGAGGCATTTGATGACGGCACGCTGCTGAAGCTGGAGATCTTTCGAGGCTACATTCGACAATGGTTGCCGGTGTTCATATCGAGGAGGACCTCACCCTCTAGGAGAACCTTTTCCGATGTACACATCTACGACTTCTTCGCCGGCCCAGGAACGGATGCGGCAGGGAACCCAGGGTCCCCGCTAGTGATCTTCGAGGAACTCGAACAATACCTCACATCGGACAAGACGCCGATTGATCCCGACGTGAAGGTGTTCCTGCATTTCAACGATGCCGACTGCGAGAAGATGAAGCGGTTGGAGCAAACAATCCGGCAATGCGGTAAAGATCTGCCTTGCGTCGTGAAGTTTTCCTGTATGGAGTTCAGGCTCGCGTTCCTTGACAACCTTCAGTCTATCCAGCACAAGGACACGGCGAATCTCGTCATTATGGATCAGTGCGGCATCAAGGAAGTCAACAAGGACATCTTCGCGACCCTGGTGGGCTGTTCCGCGACCGACATGCTTTTCTTCATCTCCTCCAGCTTCATCCGTCGTTTCATCTCGGATGAATCCGTTCAAACCCATTTCCCGTTACCCGAAAAGGAAATCCATTTGATCAGCGCAAAGGACATTCACCGGTACGTCTGCCGGGAGATCTATCAGAAGCTCATTCCAGAAGGCCGGCATTACCATGTGGCTCCGTTCTCGATCGAGAAGGACGGGGGTGCGAATATTTATGGGATCATCTTCGGAAGCGGGAATCTGCTCGGGTTGGAGAAATTCCTCCGCGTCTGCTGGAACAAAGACAAGGTCACCGGCGAGGCAAACTACAACATCGACGATGACGTTGGTCGAGATGGGCAGATGTCCCTCATTCCCGAGGATAACGTCATCAAGAAACAGGACATGTTCCGACGACATCTTGCGGAGTTTCTTCGGCAACGCAAGCCCGACAACCGGGGGCTCTATCAGTTCGTTCTGGAGAACGGATTCCTGCCGTCCCATGCGGCGGAAATCCTGCGGGACATGCAGGGCTGTGGCGTTCTGTCCGTGCTGGCATTGGCATCAGGGCAGAGGGCCCGTGCAGGCGCGTTTTACCTGAACTGGAACGAATACAACACCGGCCAGCCTCGGGTCTGCTTCAGTCTGAAAGGCACACCCAATGGCATATAGCCGTATTGAGTGGACTGAGGCCACTTGGAACCCGGTGACGGGGTGTTCCAGAGCTAGCGCGGGCTGCTTGAACTGCTACGCGGAACGCATGGCGAAGCGTTTGCGGGCGATGGGCCAGCCAAACTACGCGAAGGGATTCAAGGTAGCCGTACATGGGCACACGCTCGCATTACCATTGTCGTGGAAGAAGCCCAGAGCCATCTTCGTCAACTCCATGAGCGACCTCTTTCACAAGGATGTACCCCTGTCTTTCATCTTCCGGGTGTTCGAGGTGATGCACAAGGCGGACCGGCACCGGTATCAGATCCTGACGAAGCGATCCGAAAGGCTGTTGGAGCTCGACGCGAAGTTGTCGTGGGCGCCCCATATCTGGATGGGGGTCAGCGTCGAGGACGAGGCCCACAGGGAACGCATCCGCGACTTGCAGAAGACCCACGCACACGTGAAGTTCATTTCCTTCGAGCCGTTGCTCGGCCCCGTAGGCAGGGTGCCCCTCAAGGGTATTGACTGGGTGATCGTGGGTGGCGAATCGGGTCCGGGTGCACGACCCATGGACCCCGTCTGGGTGCTTAGCATCCGTGCTCAGTGCGAGCGCGCCGGTGTGCCCTTTTTCTTCAAACAATGGGGCGGAGTGAACAAGAAGAAGGCCGGGCGACTGTTAGAGGGGCGGGTGTATGATGGGCTCCCTGAGTCCGCAAAGCAGAAGTTAGGTTGACAACCGTGAAGAGCGCGTTCAGGTTGAGAGGAGTGACAACGTGAAAGGCCAAGTTGCCGAGATCAATCACCAACGCGGCATGGTTGCTGTCCTGACAGAGGATGGTGACTACACCATACTCGAAATGTTGGAAGAAGGTATCGAGGTCGGAGACATATTGGAATGGCCGACTCACAATCCTCTTGGTCGCGAGACCATTCACAATCTTACCAAGGGAATTCGGGTCGAGGTCTACTTCCAGAACCACTGGGTGAACAAGGCCCAGCTTCAACAACAACTGTTGTATTGAGCAATAAAAGCGGGCATTGGAGAACACGGGCATGAACCCTTATGAACCCGAGCGACTTCCGTTGGGAGAGTTGGACTGGAAGCGTTTCCGGCGTTTGGTGGGACCGTCGAACGCTGCGTTGGCGCGGTATGACGGCATCCTCCAGGCGATGATCAACCCCGAGGTGTTGTTGTCGCCTCTGATGACGCAGGAAGCGGTATTGTCGTCTCGAATCGAGGGAACGCAGGCGACGTTGGAGGAAGTGCTTGAGTTCGAGGCGTCCCGGCAGCCGCTGGAACGGAATCAGGATGTTCAGGAGATTCTGAACTACCGGTCGGCGATGCGCATGGCCGTGGCCTCTCTCGAGAAACGTCCGATCTGCTTGAATCTGTTGAAGGAAATCCACGGAGTTCTGATGGATAGCGTGCGGGGGCAGAACAAGGCGCGGGGCGAGTTCCGACGGGAGCAGAACTACATCGGAAGGCCCGGGGCGCGGATCGAGGAGGCGACCTTCGTGCCTCCGGAACCGTTGGCGGTCGAAGCCCATTTGCGGAATTGGGAACAGTACATCCATTACGAGGAAGATGACCGACTGGTTCAACTGGCGATTATCCATGCTCAGTTCGAACTCATCCATCCTTTCCTGGACGGCAACGGGCGCGTGGGCCGGATCCTGCTGCCTCTGTTTATGTTTGAGAAGGGCTCGCTGTCGAGTCCGATGTTCTACCTGAGCGAATACCTTGAATCCCATCGTGACGAGTATTACGACCGGCTGCGGGTAGTCTCCCAAGATGAGGATTGGGAGGGTTGGGTCGAGTTTTTTCTGATGGGCATCATAGAACAGGCAAGAGTGAACGCGAACAAGGCCAAGGCAATCCTGGACCTGTACAACCAGAAGAAAGTCTCGGTTGCTGACCTGACACGTTCACAGTATTCGATTCACGCAGTGGATTTCCTGTTTGGCTGCCCCATTTTCCAGACTTCGGAGTTTGTCGAGCGTTCCGGCATCCCGGAAAAAACAGCACAGCGCGTTTTGAAGAAACTGGTCGATGGAGGGCTGCTGGTGACACTCCGGGAAGGAGGCGGACGGCGCGGCGCAACGCTGATGTTTCCAGAGCTGATCTCCCTTGCGGAGGGCAAGAGAGTCACCGAAATCCCTCAAAGATAGCTTGAAGGACATATTTCCGGCTTCATGAGGGGCAAATGGATTTGTGCCTCATAGATGTCCAACAAGGTTGAACCGGAGGTGGCCTTGTGGTGTCAGCGCGCTGTCAGCGTGTTGTCCTTGCGTTGTTCGCCACATTTCGCGTCTTATGGGCCTGGAAACAGTTTTGTCAGCCATGAGTGGCCTGCAAGTTATGACAGGAGTCGTAAGTGTCTGAATACTCGTAAGATAGCCTGATCGAGCAGCCCGCTTTGGAACTGTTCGAGGAACTCGGTTGGGATACGTACAACGGGTACAACGAGTTCGCTTAAGCGGGCGGCAGCCCTCTGCTTCGCGAGACGCGGGGCGAAGTGGTTTTGGATAACAGTTGCCGTTTATTTGACTGGGGGCGAGTGTCAAGACCATTCTTCGACTGGATGTAACCATTGAGTCGCGAGTGCATTGACAACCGCGGCCTTCATCTACGGGTATTGTCGTTTCCCACAGTCCTTTTGGCCCCTGCATGCTTGAGCGCAGAAGACAGGATTCAGAATGCGGAATGCGAAGGGGTTATAGCATTGCGCGGGAGATTGCAGCATTCACCCCTCTGGTGAGAGTTCACCCCCTGAGAGCTTGTGAAGAAATGCCGTCGCAATAGGCCCCTTCTGTCAACGAGCCTAGAACGCTGCGTCATTCTCGTATTTTCTCACAGGCTCTGAGTTCTAAGGAAGAGGACGGATACGGAGTTTGAAATCCGAAACGACCAGGAAATGCCGCGGCGCGCGCTCTTGAACTGTCGCCCAGTGGAACTGGAATCGCGCCAATCGCTCCGCCTGTAACACGGCGTCAAAGCGGAGGAGAATGACGCCTTCCGAGGTAAGGCGATTGCGGAAGATCAGTTCGCCGAAATCGCGGTCATGGGTCAGCAAAATGCGGCTTTCCTTGCGGGCGATTTCCAACAGGGCGGCGTCGGGATACGAGGGCGGGAGATTTACGGCCCACAAGACGTCAATGTCCTTCCGCCTGAAGCCAGCGGACAATGGCCGCTTCGATGTTGGCGTCGGCCAGAAGTCTCATCGCGTGGCACGCTCGCCCTCCCAAATGGTCGTGTCGAACGCAAGGTAATCGGCGGCAAAGGCCTGCGCGGCGAGGATGTGTTCCGGCCGCAACTGGGGATGGGATTCGAGCAGATCACCGGGAGGAGCGCCTTGTCCAAGCCGTTCGAGTATGAATTCGACCGTGAGCCGCGTGCCCTTGATGACCGGTTTGCCGAGCATAACGTCGGGGCGTTGCTCGATGTAGTCTTGCCAATTCATGGGTTATGACCTCCAACATGCCAAGGATAACATAAAGGTGGAGAGAAATGAACTTCCAAACTCCCGGTCCCGCCGTTCTTGATTCCGGCCGCGCGGTCGGGTAGAATCACAGTGGTTTGCCCGGGTGGTGAAATTGGCATACACGCTAGGCTAAGGACCTAGTGCCTCTAATCGGGCTTGCGGGTTCAAGTCCCGCCCCGGGCACCATGTTGCCTCATATGGAGCCGCGCGGCATTCGCTGCGTGGCTTCTTCTCATTTTCGGGCGGATCCCGCGTCGCGGAAGCAAATACTTCGCGGTCCTTTACGCATATTTCGCATTGCAACCTTTGTTGCCTTGCAGGCATAATAACTCTGATAAGCACACTTGCTGAAAATGGGCTGTCGAGGGATCAGCACCGAGGATGTATGAGAGCTTGTGAGGAAATGCCGTCGCAGTACGCCCGTTCTCTCAACGAGCCTAGAGCGTTGCGTCATTCCCGCGAAGGCGGGAATCCAGCGCGAAGGTTGCGGGTCGGCGTGTGTGTTCTGGATTCCCGCTTTCGCGGGAATGACGCCATTCTGAGACCTCCGAGCGAAAGTCACGAAGCCTGTAGGGCGGAGAGGACGCAATCCGGATGAAAACGAAGATGCTCACATGGAGCATTCTCTTGGTCGTAACGATTCTTTGTGCGTGGAACGTGTGGGCACAGGAAACGCCCGCACCGCAACCTAGCCCGCCTGCGGCGGCGCCGGCGGCACCAGCAAATCCGCCTGCGGTGGCCCCAGCCAATCCACCCGCGGCGGCAAAGCCAAGTCCCGTTTCTGTTGAACCAAAGGGCGTCCCGGCAGCCGAGCAGATCACGCTGCTGACCATGATCAAATGGGGCGGGGCCATACTTTGGGTTCTGATGGCGATGGGTTTTGTGGCGCTGGTCATGGCCATGTATCTGCTGCTGACCGTGACGCCGAAACGCGAGGTTCCCCCGAGTTTCTACAAACGTGTTATGGGGCTTATCCGGGTGGGCGACCTGCGCGGCGCATATCAGATGTGCGAAGGACGCGATGAGTTGCTGGTGACCGTCGTTCGCGCGGGCCTGAAGATGGCGGGGCATGAGCGGTACGTTATTCAGGAGGCCATGGAGAGCGAAGGCGAACGCGGCGCGATGTCGCTTTGGCAGAAGATTTTCTACCTGAATAATATCGGCGTCGTGGCGCCGTTGGTGGGGCTGCTGGGAACGGTGTGGGGGATGGTGCTGGCGTTCAGCGCTATTGCGTCGGACAACGCGCAAGTCAAGAGCATGGCGGTTGCCTCGTGCGTGTCGAAGGCGATGATCTGCACGGTGGGTGGGCTCGTCGTGGCGATACCGTCGCTGGTGGTGTATTACTACCTGCGGGGCCGTGTGGTGAAGATCATCGCGTCCGTTGAAGCACAGGCCAGCGAGATTGTCGAGGCGCTTGCGCGAGGGAAAGACCGATGAAATTCTCGCGCCGATTCCAGGATGATCCTGAAAACATCCAGATGATCCCTTTGATCGATGTCCTGTTTGTGACGCTGTTTTTCTTCATGGTGGTCTCCGCGTACTCGAGCATCGAGACCGAGATCGGCGTGACGCTGCCGACGGCAAGCAGTTCCTCGGCGCAGCAACGGACGCAGGGAGAGATCTACATCAACGTGCTGAAAGACGGCCGGATTATACTGAACGACAGGGAAATGTCACTCGATGAGTTGCAGGGGGTGCTTGACCGCGTGGCGGAATTGTTCCCCGGCGGCGCGATCATCATTCGCGGAGATCGCGAAGCCGCTCTTGGCAAGGCGGTCGCCGTTTTGGATTGCTGCCGGAAGGCGGACATCTGGAACGTGTCCTTTGCGTCGCTGCCCGAGGAGAACCAGAGTGGAAAGTAGGGTTCACGGATCTAAGTCTAGGGTCGCTGGCGTCCTCGCTGCGCTTCTTTGCCTGTTCAGCGCCGCCTCGGCGCAAGAGTCGCCGGAGCAGGCGCAGATCGATTTTGCGAACGGGCTGTTTCAGCGCGGCTTCTACAAGGAAGCCCTGGACGAGTACAAGACGTACATCGAGAAGTTCCCGCAGGGGGAACAATTGAAGGCCGCGCACTACCGGATGGGCGAGTCGGCGTACGCCATCAAGGACTACCCGGCGGCGCTCGATGCCTTTGACAAGACGCTGGCCCTTGAGACCGACGCCGCCGTTCGGCAACATGTCACGCTGAGCGAGGGGGAAGTGCTTTACTTCCTCAAGCGCCCCGCGGACGCGGCGCTCCTGCTCGAACCGCTTTCCGCGGAGGGCGTGCCCGCGGAGGTACGCGGACGTGCCCTGTATTACCTCGGCAAGCTCAACGCCGAGAGCAACAACACCGACGCCGCAATGAAGGCCTTCAAGACGCTTGTCGAAGCGATCCCGGACAGCCCCCTTGTGCCGTTCGCGCGGTTCCAACTCGCGTTCGCGCACCTCGCGCTCGGCGAGTTCGAGAACGCGGCCGTCGAGTTCTCGGCCGTCGCGACATCGAATGCGGATCAGGCGCTCCGTTTGGAAGCGCGGTTCCGCGCCGCCGAGACTTATGACAAGATCGGGTGGTTCACTGCGGCCGTGGGGGCGTATGAGCAACTGCAGAAGGAAGCCCCCGATTCCACGTATGCGCAGAAGGCCGAGTACGGCTATGCGTGGGCCTTGTACCACGCAGGCAAGTTCGCCGAAGCCTCCACCGCGGCCCAAGCCTTTCTCGGAAAACACCCCGGCGGTCCCGAAGCGGTGGGGACGGAGTACCTGCTCGGGAACTGCCTTCAACAACAGCAGCGCTACGACGAGGCAATCGCAATCTACAACAAGGTCCGCGCCGATCACGCGGATTCGGAGTTCGCGGCGAGATCGCGATACAAACTGGCATGGTGCCTGTACCTCAGCGGCAAGTTGGACGAGGCCAAGGCGGAAATGGACGCCTATCTCCAGGGACCGAACGACCCGAAGCTCGTGGGAGACGCGTCATTCCTGCTCGGCTCGATCCTCGTGGCCAAAGGCGAGATCGAGAACGCCTACGAGGAATTCCGGCTCGTCGCCGAGAAGTATCCGACCGGCGAGTTCGGCGCGGAGGCATTGTTCAAGGCGGGAGAATGCCTCGCCCAACTGGGACGCACCGAAGAGGGCGCCAAGGCGTTCGAGAATTTCGCAAAGCAGTATCCCGACAACATCCTCGCAGAGCAGGCGATACTGCGTGCGGGCGATGCGGCGTTCATGAAGTCTTCCTTCGACGGCGCTGTCGAGAAGTACAAGAAGATCATCGAAGCGCCCGCGGACCCGAGCATCGAGCAGGACACGCTGTATCGTCTCGCGATAACCTACCACAACATGAAGAACTTCGAGGAGAGCGCAAAGGCGTTCCAGAAGCTGATTGAGAAGTTCCCGGCCGGCCCGCACACGGCCGAAGCCCACATGCGCATCGGAGATTTCCTCCTGCGCGACAACAAGGACCCGGTCAAGGGCATCGAGTCCTACAACGCCTCCCTCGCCGCGGAGCCCAAGGGGGATTTCGCCGGACGCGCTGTCAAAGGCGTTGCCTTGGCCCGCTATGAGACGAAGGATCTTGACGCGGCGTCGGAGATGTTCCTCCGCCTGATGAAGGAGTTCCCGGGCGTGCCCCTGAACGAGGAGACGTATACGTGGGTGGGCCAGCGGCTGTTCGATCAGCAGAAGTGGGAAGAGGCCGCGACGGCCTTGAACGCCCTCTTGAAGGCAAAGCCCGATTACCCCAACCCGGAACGCGTCCGGTTTAAGATCGCGGAGTGCGCTGAAGCCGCGGGCAAGATCCCGGAGGCAATGACCGAGTTCAAGGCCGTTGCCGACAGTGCGCCAGGGAGCGGCGCCGCGGTGGACGCGAAGTACCGCATGGCGAAGCTGTACGAAACCCAGAGCAAAATAGACGACGCCTTCCGTCTGTACGAGGAATCGGCCAACACGAACACCGGCGACACGGCGGCCCGCGCGCGTTTCCGGCTCGGCGAACTCTACGAAGGGAAACAGGACTATGACGCCGCGGCGCGCAGCTACATGCGGGTGGCCATTCTTTTCTTGCACGAGCAACTCTCGCCGGAGTCGTTGTGGCGGGCCGGTCAGTGCTTCGAGAAGGCCGGCAGCCGCGACCAGGCGAAGAAGTCGTATGACGAACTCATTCGCGATTACGGAAACAGCGAGCAAGCCACAAAGGCCAAGGCCGCTCTCGCACAACTTGGATAGGGTGGCACGATGCTGAGTCGACAGTCACTCCTTGCGTTGAGCATTGTCGTGTCGATGCTCGTGCACGGAGTGTTCTTTGCGCTCGCACCCCGCGTGGCCATCTCCGGCATTCGCCCGCCGCGGCCGATAGCCGCCGACCGGTTCGTTGTTCAGTTCCGAAAGGAGACGCCGCCGCCAAAACAGCAGCAGGCGCGCGCCAATACCCTTTCGACGGGCCCGGGGAGAATCGAAGACCTCCTGAAGCGGGAGAACGAACCCATTACCCCCGGTGAATCCACGCTGAACAAGGCCC
>CAZPMT010000088.1:0-22967 GCA_964587655.1 uncultured Nitrospiraceae bacterium | reverse complement strand
TCGCGTCGATCTCGGCGAGGACCGCCGTGTAAGTATGCGCAAGCCGGCGCCGCGCAGCCTGGAATGCAGAAGATTTTTTCAATTCCTCCACGTCGATGACCGCCCCAACATTGCCCAGGCGATACTTGTAACCCGGCGCAACGACCTCAGGGGGGCGCCCGACCGCGCTGCGTCCGTACCGTTCCCACGCCGTCGCCGACATTCCGTTCGCCGCCAGCAGGCGCAGGCGCGCCGCCGCCTCGGGATCGCGAAGCGCCACCGCCCCGCCCTCCATGGTGGTCACGTTCTTGATGGCGTAGAAACTGAAACACGCGTAGTCGCCGCAACTCCCGATCCGCTTGCCTTTGTAAGACGCGCCGAGCGCGTGCGCGGCGTCTTCGAGCACGGGAATCCCATGCTTCGCGGCCACCGCGTGAATGGCGTCGAGGTCGCACGGCTGGCCGGCCATGTGGACCGGCATGATCACACGGGTGCGTTCGGTGATGACCCGCTCGATCTCGGACGGATCGATGTTGAGCGTGTTTCGGCATATGTCGGCGAACACCGGCCTCGCGCCCATGTGGAGGATGGTGTTTCCCGTCGATGCCCACGTAATGGCCGATGTGATCACCTCGTCGCCCGGCTGTACCCCCAAGTGATCCAAACACAAGTGCAGCGCGGCCGTGCAAGAGCACACAGCCACCACCTGCGGCGCGCACGTGATCTCCGACAACGATTTCTCGAACGATTGAATGTGAGGACCAGAGGTCAGCCATCCGCTCCGCAACGCGGCGACCACCGCCGCCTCTTCTTCGGGCCCCACGCAAGGCTTCGCAAGAGGGATGAATCGCGCGGCAATCGGTTCGCCGCCCTCGTCGACCGGCGTCGCCAGCAGTTGCTTCAGACGCCGAACGTTGAAGTAGACATCCTGGAAAGGATCTATCTTCGTGTCCGCAAGACCGTCGCGGACTTCACGTATCCCATAATCGATGGAATGCTCGCAGTCGAACCCCAGCGTATCCCGGATCTTCCCAAACTCGACGCGGTACGTCCGGAGATCGTCATCGTCCTTCTCGATCTCGACGTCGATATCCCCAAGCGTCGCCGCAACGTGCCTCGCCAAATCGACGATCCGCCTGTTGAAGTCGTTATGACCGACGTTGAAGATCTGACCCGACACCTTCTCCGCCGGCCCCTCGATGAGAGACGCGAACGCCCGAGCCGCGTCGCGCACGTGGATAAACGGGCGCCATTGATTGCCGCCGCCCAACACCTTGATCCCGCCGTTCCGCAGCGCCGTCGCAACCATCTGGTTTACGGCCACGTCGAAACGCATCCGCGGCGACCAGCCGAACATCGTGGCCGTTCGCGCAACAACGGGTTCGAAATTCCCGCCCTTTATGCCCAGCAACAGGCGCTCGGCCTCCAGCTTCGTTCGTCCGAACGTTGACACCGGATTCGGCGGGCTTTCCTCGTCCAGGATGTCGAACATCCCTTTTCCGTAAACGTTGCACGATGACGCGAACACGAACCGCCGGATGCCGCGCTGAATCGCCTTGTTCGCCAATTCGCGTGTGCTTTCGACGTTCACATCCGCCGCCATATCAGGATCAAGACTGCACGAAGGATCGTTCGAAAGGCTGGCAAGGTGGGCAATGGCGTCGATTCCGTCGAGAAGCTCCGGCGCCTCTTGCAGACGCCGCACGTCGCCTTCCACAGTCTCCCAAGGACGGTGCACCATCGCCGGCTTCCCGAAACAGAACCGGTCGAAAACCCGCACCTCGTGTCCGCGCTCCGATAACAAGGCCACCAGGCAGGTTCCCAGATAGCCTCCGCCACCCGTGACCAGCACCCGCATGAAATCGCTCCTCCTGCGTCCCGTTCCTCTTGCCGCGGCAAAGCAAGAGTATAACAATTAGTCCCCGACCGCCGCGAACTTAGCCAACTCACATCCCACCGCGCGCGTGGAAAGAACGATCTGACGGATGGGACGGATGGGACGGATGGACACATCCCACCGCGCGCATGGAAAGAACACTTATACGTCCACGCATGAGTATGCGTCAGCAACGGGGAAACGAGGTGGAAGAAAAGGGGATCTCTTGATCAGGCGAGAACGTTAAGAGTAAGTTGCTGTCCGGTGTCGGCGCCGGTTCGAGGGCGGAAAAAGTTCATGGTTTGCCCGTTGATCTGGAGCGTGGCCGCCGGCTCTTCGGTAGCCGGCTTATTTCCGGCATTGCGGACCTGAGACATTCCCACGGCTTGGTCCGGTTTATTAACAAGCCCTTGAGCCTGAAACGCGGCCTTTTGACTCGCGCGGAAAAACTGCGCGTTCGGCGAACGCGTCTCGCGTTCCTTCATCGTTTCGGCCTGCGTATCGCGTTGTTCCGCCAATCGTGTTCGCCGTTCCTGCTGCAGTTCTTCCAAGGTCGGGATCACGCGACGAGCCCCGTCCAGACCTTTCCAGAGCGTCCGGATCGTGGCGCCCGGGACCGACACGGTACCCTCGCCGAAACCCGCCTGCAACGTGTCCGAAGATGTTCGCTTGGCGGACAAAGCACTCCCGCCATCAGGCCACGCAGACTCATTCGCGCCGACATCCGCCTGCCGATTCGACCGTGTCAAACCCTTGGGCGCGACCTGAGCGACGGGCGCTTCCACTCTTTGCTGAAGACCAGTTATCATAAACATATCACCAATTAGATTAGACCACAAATTCGAGGTTCTGTCAAGTTTCGTCGATGACCGGGAAGTGTAGCGCCCTCGCTGTTATGAGGGGGCAAGCCCAACCTAAAACATTATCCAGCCAAGAGTTGCGTCAAACATGCAGGCCGGGGATAAAGGGCTTTTGAGGCGAGGCCTTTATCCATTCCACAATCGAGGGCCGGCATTCGTCGGAGAGGCAGTCGAATTCGATGCCGCAAAACGTTGTGGACGTGTCAAAGCTTTGTTTCGCCCATCGGACGGAGCCTGAACCTTCAATGCGCGGGATGGGGCCAACCTCCAACTGAATGTCGAACCCCGTCGTCTCCCCGGGCGCAATGCCGCGGGCCTTCGCCATCACCGCCATGCCGCCCCGGCCTAGCTCCAGCCATCCCGCGCGCTGCGACGTCTCAAAGTCAGGCCAGCGGCACTCGATCATGCTGGCTGGACGCGTGGCTGGCGGTACGCGCCAACGCTCCTCCAAAGGGACCAACGCCCGCTCGACGTTCGACACGAGTTCCTTCAGACTGAAAGGTTTCGCGAAAATCCCCTCGGCGCCCATCCGGTAAGCATCGCACGGGGACAGGTCCGAGTCGTCGTAGGCCGTGATGAAAATCACCGCCGGGTGAGAGGGACTGCGCGTCCTAAGGTTGTTGAGGAGCTCGATCCCGTCGCATCCGGACATCCGGATATCCGTAACCACAGCATCAACGGGTTCCGATTCAACGATGCCAAGTGCGCTCAGCCCATCGCTAGCGGCGAGCACCCTGCTCCCGAGCAACTCGAACTCGAACGCAACCATCTCACGCAGGTCCTGCTCGTCATCCACGACCAGGACCGTGCACTCTTTCAAGTGCGTCATATCAACCGCCCCCTTTCGCGAACTTAACCAAGCATGCTCGAACGCTGAGACTCACAGTCTGTGCAGAAATGCCCCGCGCGCGCGGGTTGTGTCCACTGCGTCCACCAAGTCCACTACGTCAACAAGTTCTGCTCCCAGCACGACAGGGCCAGAACAGTATATCGCCAAAATCTGTTCCCGTCAACAGCCTCACTTTTCGCCCGCGATACGCTCGATGATGGCCGACGTTGACTGTCCGGCCACGGCCGGGATGATCTCGATCTTGCCTCCGTAGCCCTCGACGACACGGCGTTCCTCCTGCACGATCGTGTCCATCGTGTAGTCGCCGCCTTTCACGTAGATGTCCGGCTTGAGCGTCTCGAGAATGCGCACCGTCGTCTTGTCCGAGAAGATGGTGAGGTGGCCGATGCACTCGAGCGCAGAGAGCACCAGCGCCCGGTCGCCTTCCGACACGACGGGGCGGTTGGGGCCTTTGTTCTCGCGGACCGACGCGTCGCTGTTCAGTCCCACGATAAGCACGTCGCCCAGCCGCGCGGCTTTGAGCAAGTACGTGATGTGCCCGACATGGACAATGTCGAAGCAGCCGTTGGTCCAAACCACCTTCCTGCCTTCATCATGAAGCTGCTTGACGATGGGCCCGAGTTCCTCCAGCGTCTTTAGCTTCGCCGGACCACGCGACCCGGCCAGGGCGCTCTCGATCTCTTCCCGCGACACCGTCACCACGCCCTTCTGCGCCACGGCCACGCCCGCCGCGGCGTTGCCGACCTCGGCCGCCTCGCGCAGCGTGCCCCCCGACAGTACCGTGAGCGTCACCGCCGCAGTGACCGTATCGCCAGCGCCCGTGACATCCACTACGTCGCAAGGGACAATCGGCACGTCGATGATGTCGCCGTTTTCCGCGAACACCGTGATGCCCTCGGGCCCACGCGTGACGAACGCGTTCTTCGCGGACTTGAGCAGCGCCTTGCCGGCCGCGCGCATAGACGCTTCGTCAACCACGTCGATTCCGGCGCCGATGCCCGCCTCGCGATCGTTCGGCACAACGATATCGAATCCCTTAAACGACCCCGATCGCTTGCGCGAATCCGCCACCGTCAGAAGCTTGTGCCTCTTAGCGCACGCGACGATCTCCTCGATGATCCGCCCTGTAATGGTGGCCGAAACCTGGTCGCCCACCATGATCGCGTCGACCTCCGGCGCGCGGCTCCGGATGTTCTTGATCACCGCGTCCTCGACCGCGCCCGAAATGAACTTCGGCGCCGGCGTATCCGTCCGCAGGACCTCCTGCATCGGGATGTTGAATCCGCCCGCGCGCAACTTGCCGTAAGTATTCGTGGGACGCGATGGATCGACCACCACGCCCGACGTGTCGACGTTCCGAATCGCAAACTCCTTTCGCACCGTGCCGGCATTCGGGTCTTCGCCGACTACGCCTACCATGTACGTTTTCGCGCCCATGGCCGCGACGTTGCAGGCGGCATTGCCCGCCGCGCCCGGATTGCAGCGCCGCTCGTGGACCTCGAAGATCGGAATCGGCGCCTCGAGACTGACGCCCGTCACAATGCCGAAGACGTTTTCATCAAGGTAGATATCGCCAACCACCAACACGCGTTTCTCGCCAAAATGCTCCAGTAGTTCCCGACAACGTTCAGGGGTCATTGCCCTATTACTCCCATCTCATTCCGCCCTCCAAGGACAAGGGGTTGCAACCCCTTGTCTAAACACTAGCACGCCGGATTCTAGCCCATGCAACGATGAGGGTCAATTACGATCACCCCGCGCCCGTCTCTTGACACACGGCGGAGCCGTGTGCTGGAATGCGGGCGGATAAGGATTAAGGATTCGGAGGGAAACGCATGGACAAGTATGCGGCAATCAATTACATCTTGGACAAGTGCATCGTCGCGGTCGTGCGCGGCGACTCGGGCGGAGACGACTTGGTCCGGGTGATCGAAGCGGTCGCGGCGGGCGGCGTGCATTGCATCGAAGTGACAATGACGACGCCAGGCGCCCTCGCGTGCATCGAGACGGCCGCCAAGAAGCTTGCCGGCGCGGACGTCATGCTGGGTGTAGGAACCGTCCTCGACCCGGAGACGTGCCGCATGGCCATACTCGCCGGCGCGGAATACGTCGTGTCGCCGACGCTGTCCGCCGCCACGATCCGGATGGCGCGCCGATACGGCAAGCCCATCATCGCGGGGGCCTACACGCCGACGGAGATCCTCACGGCATGGGAGGAGGGCTCGGACTTCGTGAAAGTCTTTCCCGCAAACGTCGGCGGTCCCGAATACATCAAAGCGCTGAAAGGCCCCTTGCCACAGGTCCTGCTTGTGCCGACTGGCGGCGTCGAGCTCGACAACATCGGCGAGTTCCTGAAGGCAGGCGCGTCCGCGTTGGGCGTCGGCGGCAACCTTGTCAGCAAGAAACTCCTCGCCGCGCGTGATTTCAACGGCCTCACGGAAAACGCAAAGCGCTTCGCCGAAGCCGTCCGTGCGGCGCGCGCCTGAATCAATGGACCACAATCTGAAAGCGACCGTCCGCTACGACGGAACCGGTTTCGCGGGCTGGCAGGTCCAGCCGAATGCGCGAACGATCCAAGGCGAGATCGAGGGCGCGCTCTCGCGGATAGCCTCGCAACCCGTCCGCATCAACGGCGCCGGACGCACCGACGCAGGCGTCCACGCGCTCGGACAGGTCTTCTCCTGTTCCTGGCCCAAAGATCCCGACACCGCGCGCCTTGTCCGGTCGCTCTCCGGCATGTTGAGCCCGGAGATCCGCATTGAGTCCATCGAGGTTGTTCCACCAGAGTTCAACGCCCGCTACGACGCAAAATCCAAGCGCTATGCATACGCCATCGCGCTTACCCGCGATCCGGACCCCTTCTCCGCGCGTTACGCGTGGTGCGTCCCTTGGACACTGGATATCGCGCGCCTCGGACAACTCGCGCAGTCCTTGGCGGGCGAGCACGATTTCGCCGGTTTCCGGTGCAGCGGCTCAAACACACAAACCACGGTACGCACCCTATATTCCGTAGAAGTCCTGTCAGGCGGCATCGTGGGGCCGTGCGACGCGGAAAACCTCTACCGCATCGAATTCTGGGGCAACGGTTTCCTATACAAGATGGTCCGCAACATCACGGGCTCGCTTGTGGACATCGTGCGCGGCGCCATCCCCGAAGAGCGCTTGCAGGAAACCATGCGCTCCCCCGGCCCGTTCCGCGGCCACACGGCCCCCGCTCACGGCCTCGCCCTGATGGAAGTCAGTTACTAGCAACTGAACTGTGGAAGCGGCGTCGTGGAAGCGGCGTCCTCGCCGCTTTACACATGTCCCGAGATCGCGACGGGGACGTCGCGGCTACGATCCTCTGTGGCAGCGGAAGTGCGGCCTCCAGCCAAGTTTCTCCCGCGCGTGCGTACAATCGAGCATCGCCGCGAATCCCTCACACAGACTCAGCCTCTCGCGGTCGCAGGCCACGCCGGGCCAGTAGCGATCGACCAGTTCTAGCGTGGGCGACGTGCTGCGCTGATCGGACGCGCTGAAGAGGAAGCGGTCGAACCCTCCGGGCGGATCATATTCCATGCAACACAGGATGCCGTCGACGAGATCCGTTGTCCCGATGTAGTCGTTGAGATGCGGATGCTGCGGAGGCGGACCCGCGTGCCATTCCGCCTGTGCTTTCAGCGGCACAATCTGCGGTGGCCTAACCACGACCACCGGCTTGCGAAAACGCGCCGCGTACTTCTCGCACCAGTATTCCGCCTGCACTTTTGAGCACGGATAGTAGTCGACCGCCAGTGAGGGATGGTCTTCATTGATGGGCAGAAAGAGAGGGCGGTTTGTCCACGGATGCTCCGACAGGCCGTGCCACGTGAGCGAGGAAATGAAGACGAACCGCTCAACTTCCTTGCGGTTGCCCGCGGCTTCGAGGACGTTGAACGTGCCCATGACGTTCGTCTCGACAAGTTCATGGTAGGGCTTGCGCGAGCAGGGAATTGCGGCGCAATGAATGACCGCATCGACGCCGTCCATCGCCTGCGCAACGATGCTTGGATCCGTAATCGAACCAGTGAATACGGGACCAATTTCGTGCCGGCTCGGATCGGCCGGTTCGCGGAGATCGAACTGAACAACGGCGTGGCGATCCTTAAGCGCGGCAACTAGGGCTGACCCGAGATTTCCACTCGACCCGGTAACGAGGATTGTTCTACGCCGCATGAAAACGTCCAACAGAGTTAGGCCCGATACAACGAATGGCCGATGCCGATCGCTTCGCGACACGCCTCGACGGTCGCCAACGCGACCGGCGTGACCTTCTTCGCATTCTCGCGCAGGAAGTCCATCACGAAATCGTCGTTGTTCGCCGGGTCGTTGAAGCGTTCAATGATCGGCGCGTTGAACTCGGACACGTATTTCGCCAACGCCGGCTTCAGCATGCCGTAGAACTTCTCGCCGCGACGATACTTGCCGAGGAAATCGAGATACACCTCCGGCGGCGCGAGAAGGCTTAGCAGTCTGTACAGCACGCCGACCGTCGGCGGCATACGCGGGATCACGATGTCCGGCTCGTCGCTGTCGACACCCAGCGGCAGCGGATCCGTCGTCGTTTGAACGCCCCGCAGCTTCCGCAGCACCGCATCGGGATCATCCAGCAGGTCGAGAGTATTACGCTCGCTCTTGCCCATCTTCGCGGCGCCGTCGAGACCCGGAAGACGCAACGCCTCGCGCGAAACCGCCGCCGGAACCTTCAACGTCTCCCCAAAACGGTAGTTAAACTTCTGCGCGATGTCCATGGCCATCTCGACGTGCTGGCGCTGATCCTCGCCGACCGGCACCTTGTCCGCCCGCACAATAAGAATGTCCGCGGCCATCAGCACCGGATAGCCAAGCAGGCCGTACGAAAGCGGATTGCCCTCCACGCCCGGCGTCTCCTCGATCTTGTTCATCTTGTCCTTGTAAGTCGTGCCGCGTTCGAGATGACCGATGTTCGTCACCATCCCCAGCAACAACGTCAACTCCGCCGTGCACGGCAAATCGCTCTGCCGGTAGATCACCGACTTCACGGGGTGCAGTCCGCACGCCACGTACGTGCGCAGCATCTCCAACGTCTGCCGGAAAAAGTCCTCCCGCACCGTGATCGTCGTCAGCGCATGATAATCTGCAATGAAGTAATAACAGTTATGCCCTTCCTCCTGCAGACGGATGAAATGCTGGATCGCGCCAAAATAATTCCCAAAATGCAGCCGTCCCGTCGGACGAATGCCCGAAAGAATGATCTCCCGCGCTTCAACCATGAACAACTCCTCGTAATCCTATTTGTGGCCCGCCGAATTCGGAGAGGATATCCAAAACACCCCGCACGATTCCACCCGAACATCGCAGACACAGGCTCAATCGCCGCTAGTCAAGGAGGCTGCCGAGGTTCTCGACAAGGTCGTGAAGAAGATCCTTGCGCTCGTCTTTGCGGTTCAAAGCCTCGATAAGACACCCTTCAAGGTGGCTCTCCATCATCACCTTCTGAAGCGAACGCAAGGCCCCGCTCACCGCCGCCACCTGTTTCAAGACGTCGTAACAGCCGCGCTCCTCGGTAATCATCTTCTTGATGCCCCGGATCTGGCCTTCGATGCGGTTCAGCCGATCCAGCACCTTCTGCTGCGTGTCCGCGTTCTTTTTTGCCATGGCAAGCTCCCATATACACATACTACGTACCAGTATACCGCTTCCGCGTCCTTTTGTCAAGCGAGCTCTAAGAGGCTGTTTGAAGAGTCGCACAATGTGAGGCCGCGACGGCCGGCTTCTCCGAGCTTGTGAAAAAACACCAGAATGGCGTCATTCCCGCGAAGGCGGGAATCCAGAACACGCGCCGCCCCGCAACCTCCGCACCGGATTCCCGCCTTCGCGGGAATGACGCAACGTTGGAAAAAAGATGGCGAAAGGTGACGATGATGGAAATTCTAGGCGATGATCTCGCGCAACGCCGCCAGGAGCGCATCCGTTTCCTCGTCCGTACCGACGGTGATGCGCAGAGCGTTCTCAAGCCGCCGTGCGGGGAAGTAGCGGACGATGATCGCGCGCGCCCGGAGGGCCTTGAATATCTCGTCCGCGGCGGGCCGGCCGTTCCACTGGGCCAGCACGAAATTCGACTGGCTTGCGGGCACGCGGAATCCGAGTCCGCGCAAGGCGGTTGTCAATCGATCGCGCGTGGCGCGGATCTTCGCGACGTTGGCGAGCATGTGACCGTAGTCCTGCATCGCGGCGAGACCCGCGGCCTGGCTGAATGCGTTGAGGTTGTACGAGTCCTTCACCTTGAGGAACTCATCGATGATCTGCGGTTGCGCGACGCCGGTCCCGATGCGCATGCCGGCGAGACTGAACGATTTCGAGAACGTGCGCATGACAATGACGTTCTCGAAACGTTGGGCGAAGTCCATGCAATTGTCGTCGGAGAAATCGACGTAGGCTTCGTCAATGACCACGATCCCGTCAAACGTCGTGCACAGCCGCTCGACCGCTTCACGCGGAGGACATACGCCAGTGGGCGCGTTCGGGCGCGGCAGGATGCACAAGCGCGCCGGCGTCTTGAAGAACGCTTCCGTGAGCTGGAAATCGTCGTCGAGATCGACCAGCACGGGCCGCGCGCCATGCAGTCGCGCCAGCGTCTCGTAGAGCGTGTAAGTCGGATACGTGGTCAGGATCGCGTCGCCCGGATCGACGAACGCGCGCACGGCCAACGCGAGCAACTCGTCCATGCCGTTCCCGGCGATGACCCATTCCGGTCCAGGATATCCGTAGCGCTTTGCGCACTCGGCGCGGAAATCGATGGAGAGCGGGTCGGGATACTTGCGCAGGGCTTCCGTCGAGAGCTCGCGCAACGCCTCGATCACTTTGGGCGACGGCGGATAAGGGTTCTCATTCGTGTTGAGCTTGATAATGTTGGGCATGCGCGGCTGTTCGCCGGGCACATACCCTTCCACGTCCCTGAGAATCGCGCGTTGGTGCTTCACTTTCTCATCTCCACCGCATTGGCGTGCGCCGTCAGTTGCTCGGCCCGGGCAAACCGCACGATATCGTCCGCTTCCTTCAGGAGGCGCTCACGCGAATACGAAATGATGCTTGTCACCTTCCGGAAATCCTCCGCCGTGAGCGGCGATGCAAACCGCGCGCGGCCGCCCGTTGGAAGAATATGATTCGGACCCGCATAATAATCGCCGACCGCGACCGAGGTCATCCCGCCGAGCATCGCAGCGCCGGCGTTGCGGATCATATCGAAGAACTTCCTCGGGTACTCGGTCTGAATGGACAAATGCTCCGGCGCGATCAGGTCCGTAATGCGGGCCGCCTCTTGGATGCTTCGCACTATGATGATCATGCCTTGCCCCGAGAGCGATTTCTCGATGATCTCCTTGCGCGGCAACGTGGCCGCTTGACGCTCGAGTTCCTTCCGGACTCGTGCGGCAAGCTCGCGCGAAGGCGTCACGAGGATGCTGCGCGCGTCCTCGTCGTGCTCGGCCTGGGCCAGCAGTTCCGCGGCCACGAACTTCGGGTTCGCCTTCGCATCCGCGACCACGACCACCTCGGACGGCCCGGCCTCGGTATCAATATCGCAGACCGCGCGCGCGAGGCGTTTCGCGAGCGCCACATACACGTTTCCGGGTCCCGTGATCTTGAGGACGGCGGGGATCCGTTCCGTACCGTACGCTAGGGCCGCGATCGCCTGTGCGCCGCCGACGCGGAACACGCGCGTCGCGCCGGCCACCCGCGCGGCCGCAAGCACCACGGGGTGAATGCTGCCCTCATAGGACGGCGGCGAGACCATGACGATCTCCTGCACGCCGGCCACGGATGCCGGCACGATGTTCATCAGCACCGACGACGGATAGAACGCCTTGCCGCCCGGCACGTACACGCCGGCGCGTTCGATAGGCGTTATCCGCTGGCCGAGCACCGTGCCGTCTTCGGACATTTCCTCCCAAGATTCGCGAAGCGACTTTCCGTGGAAGGAGCGGATGTTGGCGTGCGCGCGCTCCAGGATGGAGACCAATGCCGGGTCAACCGTGGCGACGGCGTCGTCGATTTCCCCGGCGCTCAACTCGAACTGTTCCGGCTTCAGGGCGACGCCGTCGAACTGGGCCGTGAACTCGGCCACCGCTTCATCGCCGCGCGTGCGCACGGCGTCGACGATGGCGCGGACCGATTCGAGTTTCCGCTCCATGTCCGAGCCGGCGTCCGAGCCCGCGGCGTTCCCGCAGACGCGGCCGGCCGCCGCCTTGAACGACGCGTCATCCGTGATTTCAATGGTCGTCATGAATTCCATGCTCCTTCAGTCGCGCACGCGTTCGATATCCGCGCCGAGACTGGAGAGTCTTTCTTCGATGCGTTCGTAACCGCGATCGATATGATACACGCGGTTTATGGCCGTCTCGCCCTTGACCGCGGTCAATCCCGCGATGACGAGCGCCGCGCTGGCGCGGAGGTCCGACGCCATGACCGGCGCGCCGGAAAGCGCCGCCACCCCGCGCACTATCGCCGCGCTGCCGTCAAGATCGATCACGGCGCCCATGCGTGTCAATTCGCTGACCTGCATGAAGCGGTTCTCGAAGACCGTTTCCTTTATCACGCTCACGCCCTGCGCGGTGCAGAGCATCGCCATGATCTGCGCCTGAAGGTCCGTCGGAAAACCCGGATACGGCTGCGTGATCACGTCCGCCGCCTTGATTGTCTCCGGCCCGCGCGCGCGAATCCGGGAGCCGTGCACTTCGATCTCGGCGCCGGCCTCGCGGAGTTTCGCGATGAACGTCGGCAGATGGTCCGCGTTCGCGTTCAACACCGTCACGTCTCCGTGCGTCGCCACCGCCGCGATCAGGAACGTCCCTGCTTCGATGCGGTCGGCGATCACGACGTGCTCGACGCCGGCCAAAGCATCGACGCCGGCGACCGTAATCAGATCCGTACCGGCCCCGGAGATCTGCGCGCCCATCGCATTGAGAAAGTGGGCCAGGTCGGCGATCTCCGGTTCGCGGGCGGCGTTGCTGATCCGTGTGACGCCTTTAGCCTTGCACGCGGCCATCATCAGGTTCTCGGTGGCGCCAACGCTCGGAAAGTCCAGAGCGAAGTCCGCGCCTTTGAGGGCGCCTTCAGCCACCACATATCCTTCCTCTATGCGTATCTTGACGCCGAGGGCCTCGAAACCCTTCAGGTGAATATCGACGGGCCGCGTGCCGATGGCGCACCCGCCCGGGAGCGAGACCTTCGCCTTACCGAAGCGGCCCATGAGGGGACCCAGGACGAAAAAGGAGGCGCGCATCTTGCGCACCAAGTCGTACGGCGCGAACTGCGAGTCCATGGTCGACGCATCGAGCGTCATGGAGCGGCCGGTGAACTCGACGGACATGCCCATCGCGCCGAGCAGCTTATCCATGCTAAACACGTCATGAAGACACGGCACGTTGTGCAACGTGCAAGGCTGCTCGGCCAGAATGGCCGCGGCCATCAGCGGCAACGCCGCATTCTTTGCCCCGCGGACCTGCACGCTGCCTTTCAGCGGCCTTCCACCTCGGATCAGGATCTTATCCATGCGCGAAACCCCGAGTCGTCCAAGAACAAAGGCCCAAAGCAGACGCTTTGGGCCTTGACATCGGTAACCTCAAATCAGCTTCCGCTCGGTGCGGGTGCGGCGGGCGTTTTCTCCGCGGGCGCTTCGATGGGCGGTGTCGCCGCCGCGGGCTCCGACGCGGGAGCGGACGAGGCCGGTGAAGCGGGCGTTTCTTCCGTGATGCCGCTGCCCAAGTCGTCCAGTACGTTCACGTCGGTCTGCGTCTGGACCGCTTGTTCCGGTACAATCTCCGGCGCGGCCCCTTTGCCCAGGCGTCCGGAAATCAACGACATGCAAAAAGCCAGCAACATAAACATCGCGGCCATGACATAGGTCAGCTTCTGCGGCAGGGTGCGCGCGCCGCGCGGCCCAAACACGGCGTCCGATCCGGGTCCGACGCCGAACGCGCCCGCGAATCCGGCGCCCTTGCCCTTCTGCAGCAGCACAACCACAATCAGACCGATGCACGCAGGGACATAGATGAAGAGCATCGCATACCAGATCGTTTCCCAGCTAAAGATCGAATTGAACATCGAAAAGTTTTCCTTAACCTATATCGCGCCTTTGACAATCGCGGCGAAGCCGTCGGCTTTCAAAGCGGCGCCGCCCACCAGCGCACCATCCACATTCGGCTTAGCCATCAGTTCACGCGCGTTGTCCGCCTTCACACTTCCACCATATTGAATACGCACTTTGTCCGAAATGTTCCCGCCGAACTCCGCCTTGAGCAGTCCGCGCACGAAGGCGTGGGCTTCCTCGGCCTGTTCCGGGGTGGCGGTGACGCCCGTGCCGATCGCCCACACGGGCTCGTACGCGACGGCGACGGAATCGAAATCGGCATCGCTCAAGCCCTTGAGCCCGTCCGTTACCTGGCGCGTCAGCACGTCGTTCATCTTACCGCCCTGCCGCTCAGCGAGGGTTTCACCCACGCAGAACATCACTTTCAGGCCCGACGCCAGCGCGAACTTCAGCTTCTCATTGAGCAACGCGTCGGATTCATTGAAGTACTGGCGCCGCTCACTGTGCCCGATGATCGTCCACGTGCAGCCCGCGTCGCGAAGCATCTGCGGCGAAATCTCGCCGGTATACGCGCCGCTTTCCTTCACGTAACAGTTCTGTCCGCCGAGTTCGATCTTTGAACCCTTCAGCGCTTGGCCAACCGCGTGAAGAGCGGTAAAGGTGGGACATACGACGATATCCACCCCGGATATTCCCTGAACAAGCGGCTTCAAATCTTCCGCAAGCTTCACGGCATCGGCCACCAGCAGGTTCATCTTCCAATTTCCAGCAACAAGCGGCTTTCTCAAAGCGATTTCCTCACAACATTCGGGACAAAAGGCGAAAGATCACCCATGAGCAAAGTATGTTAACACACGACCGCGTTGTGGCGCAAACGCCACGGCAATCTCACGAAAAAGATCATCGTCAGCACGACTAACAAGAGCCGGCGCCTGGCGAGTCTCACAAACACATCCGATAGCGATGGCGGCATAGATACAGACATTGCGCGCAACCTCCCTGTGTTGGCCGGCCAAACGGATTATCGTCAGTCAGCATGACACACCGCCTTGCCGGATTCCAAGACGGCCTGTCAGACCACAACTCGCACCCAACGCCAAGCGCAACACCTTTCGAGGTAGCACGAGCACGGAAGCGGAAATCCGAGGTCAAGGAAGTACGCAAGAACCGGAAGAGCGGGAAACAGGCATGCAATATGCCGCCACGTCCCGCTCTTGTGTGAGCCTAACGGATCAGGGGGTTGAAGGCCGTCATCCCTGCTCGGGCTTAGCTTGGCGCGTCATTAGCGCGGCGACCGCGGCGCGAGGGTCCGCGCCCTCGAACAACACGCGGAACACCTCGTGGGTGATGGGCATGTCCACCTCATGTCTTAGCGCGAGTTCATGGGCGGAGCGGCTGGTACGAATGCCCTCGGCCACCATCTTCGATCCGCCGATGATCTGATCGATCCGCTCGCCGCGCGCGACGCGTTCGCCGACGGCGCGATTGCGGGAATGGCGGCTCATGCAAGTGACCACGAGGTCGCCGAGGCCGCTCAGTCCGGCAAACGTCAGGGGATCGGCGCCCATGGCCACACCAAGGCGCGCCATCTCGGCGAGACCTCGCGTGACCAGCGCGGCTTTGGCGTTATCGCCGAGTCCCAACCCGTCGCATACTCCCGCGGCGATGGCGACGACGTTCTTGAGTGAGCCGCCCAACTCGACGCCTATGATATCCGGGCACGTGTACACGCGAAGCGTGCTCGACATGAAAGCGTCGCGAACCACGGCCGCCGCGTCCTCGTCAGCGCTCGCAGCGACGATCGACGCGGGCAATCCCCGGCCGACTTCTTCAGCATGGCTGGGTCCGGACAGCGCCACGATCGGACAGGGGCCCGAAACCAGTCCGATGACTTCGCTCATTCGCAGCAGTGTATCGTTCTCGATCCCCTTGGCCACGCTCACGCGGATCGTATCGTGCGGCAGCGGATGCCGCGCCGCGACGGCCCGCATAGCGTGCGACGGCACCGCCAGCACAACCACCTCGAGATTCCGGTCGACCTCGCCCGTCACTTCGACGGACGGAGGCAAGAGCACTCCCGGCAGCAGCGCGGGATTCTCGCGCGTGGCCCGCAAGGCATCCGGCCCATCCTCCTCACGGCACCAGATACTCACCTCATGGCCGTTCACCGCAAGATGCCGCGCCAGCGCCAAACCCCATCCGCCAGCGCCTATCACCTGTATTCTCATGCGCCGATTCTAACAGGATGCGAGTCCGATGAAAAGTGCGACTGATGGAGTATTTGAAAGGCGAACACGTCAGTATCCGTGTTTCACGAGGATGGCCTCGGGCGCCGCCGCGGGTTCTCTTCCATAGAAGCGGAGCAATAGGTCGCAGCGGTCAGTGAAGAAGCCGTCTGCCCCTAAGAAAGTCAACATGCGGTACTGCGAATCGCTGTTGATCGTGTAGAAGTGCACGACAAGCCCGGCGGCGTGCGCTTTTCCGATATTCCAGGGCCAGCACAGATAGCCCACGGGACCGATCCCGCCTCCGGCTTCGACGGCGTCTCGGATCACGTTGTCCCACCCCGATGCGGCCATTTCCTTATCAACGAGATAGATCCGCGGGACTTCAGGGGCGAGCGTCTTCAGTCGTTCGAGACTGGCCTTGTCAAAGGATTGAAAGACGACCTTCGAGATGCCGGTTTCGGGGAACTTCCCCAGCCAGCCTCGCTTCGCGAGGAGATCCACGAGTTCCTGTTCGTAACCCGGATGGCGTTCGGGCGATTTCGTCTCGATGTAGAGGGATGGCTTCCGTTCGCCGGATTCCGCGATCGTAATGATCTCGTCGAGCGTGAGAATCTTGACGCCCGCATAAGTCTTTCGCGCCCGATCCGGGTTCTTGGCGTTGAACCACGAACCGGCATCGAGTTGCTTCAGTTCCCCGATGGAGAACTTCTCCAGAGTGTCCTTCTCGCGGCCCGGAAACACCTTGGCTGCGTTTGTCGTCCGCTCCGGCGTGTCGTCGTGGAAGGCGATGAGAACATGGTCCTTCGTGCGCTGGATGTCCATCTCGAGATAATCCGCGCCGATGTCTCGCGCCAGGAGATACGCCGGTTCCGTCTCCTCCGGCGCCAGATAAGAAGCGCCCCGGTGCGCGATGACCGCGCGGTACGGAATGCCCAAAGCCTCCGCGGCCTTCAGCCCGGCAGGAGGTATCAGAATGTAGCGCACCCAAATGTATCCGGGAACGGATACAACGGCGCACAGCAATACAATCAAGACGGCTTTTCTTCGCGTCATGGCGTCTCGCACCTCTTCGGTTATGCACGCTCACCAGACGAGTGGGCTTTAGACGTATGACTTACAGGAACGCTGTGTTGTCGTCGCAATAAGGATCGAACTGCCGAACTTGGGTTGAAACGCTCAAGAGCACCACTTGCGCCCAGTGCTCCAATTCCATCCCCTTTCGGTGGTTTCGTCAAACGTGCGTGAAATATAAGAGCGCCACCCGCAAACTCATCGCGGGTGGCGCCCGTGGAGGCTAATGCAAGAGACTCATGAGCGACGCCACGAGGCATCGACGCATACCGTCCTCGGGCATCTTGCTCGTGTTTCGGGCTCGGCCCTATCTCTAGCCGAAAATCACGCCCACGGCGATCGCCATGGCCCTGCTTATGGGTGCATCGCCGGGATAACGAATGAACACCACGTGACCGTCCATAAAGAGCACATTGGATCCGCCGGGCGTATGGTTGTAGTTATCGATTTCCGTTGACAGGGCGTCCATCATGAGGTAGATCTCGCTTTGAGCCTTCGCCGACGCCGCCGGGTTGTTGATATCGGTGATCATGAACCGTTCGATGCCTTCGCGGATACGATACAGCGTATCGGAGCTGGAATTTCCCAAAGGTATACCGCCACTGCTGACCGGCATGTCGGAGAGATCTTGGTCGACGGGGGCAATCTCCGTCATGGTGAGCAGCTTGATAACGAGCTGAAAGAACTGCGATGAGGAGCCGTCACCCTCCGTGGGATCATTGTCGCCGCTCTTATCCAAAACCCAACCGAAGTATCCATAGCTGGCATCCGCTTCATCCGAGCACCCGCCTTGCCCCGAGGGGCTCTGCGTAGTGTCGTTGCTGTTCACGGCGATGCAGGACCTGCCGTCGCTGTACTTGATGTCATCCAGGGTGTCATTCGGGTCTGAAAGGCAGATCAAGATGTTGGGATCCGTCATGTATTCCGGATAGATCGAAGGGATGTACGGCGCCGCCGCCACGTCGTCGTTCAACGCCGGATCTGAGAAGTAGTCCCACACGTGCAACCGCGGATACTTCATTCCTTTCGACTCATTGGAATACATCTTGAAAATGAGACCCATCTGCTTGAGGTTGTTGGCGCAACTTGCCCGGCGGGCGGATTCGCGCGCCCGCGCCAGCGCGGGAAGCAGGATCGCCGCCAGGATGCCGATGATTGCAATTACAACCAGCAACTCAATTAGTGTAAAGCCTTTCTTCTTCATGGATAGAACTCCTTTCGTTCGTTAACCGGGGAACATCCCCGCTCTCAAGGCATTTATGACCATCACTTATATCCCTCATTTCAATTCTATCCCCATTTCGCGCCTTAGTCAAGGGAAAAAGGAAGAAGAAGGAAGAACGAAAGTCCCTATTGACGCCCTCTCGAGGGGCTAGTAGAATGGCGCTGTTCATGTTCGGAAAAGACGGCCGGCGGACAAAGAGGGGAACGAGACATGAGTGCACTCGACCGTTACTTCGGCATTACCGAGTCCGGATCGAGCGTTCGCCGCGAGATCATCGGTGGTCTTACGACATTCGCGACCATGAGCTATATCATCTTCGTGCAGCCTACCGTATTGAGCATGGCGGGGATGGATTTCGGATCGGTGTTCATGGCAACGTGTCTGTCGTCGGCCTTCGCGTGCGTACTCATGGGCGTGCTTGCGCGGTATCCGTTCGCGCTGGCGCCGGGCATGGGCGAGAATTTCCTGTTCGCGTTCACCGTGTGTTCGACGTTGCCCGGCGGCATGGGCTTCTCGTGGCGGGCGGGACTCATGATCGTGTTCATCTCCGGAATCCTGTTCATGCTCTTATCGATCTTCCGCACGCGGGAGATGATCCTCGAGGTGTTGCCGCCGTGTCTGACCAACAGCATCGGCCCGGCCATCGGCATGTTCATCGGTTTCATCGGACTCCAGTGGGGCGGCATCGTGACGCTGAGCCCCACGACAATGGTGCGGCTGGGCGGGTTCCATGCGGGGCCGGCGTTGATGACGGTTTTCGGCGTGCTGCTGATCGCCGTCCTGCATGCGCGCGGAATTCGCGGCGGCATCCTGATCGGCGTGCTGGCGACGTGCGCGGCGGGCCTTATCACCGGCATCATTCCGTGGACCAGCGAGCCGGTGCACCTGAACTTCTCGACCTTTTTCCAGCTCAACGGTTCGGAACTCATACAGCGGTGGCCCGACGCCCTGGTCGCCATCGCGCTGTTCTTCTTCCTGGTGTTGTTTGACACGGTGGGCACGCTGGTCGGCGTCGGATCGCAGGCGGGGTTCCTTCGCGAGAACGGAACGCTGCCGCGCGCGGGCCGCGCTTTCTTCGCCGACGCTGCCGCGACCAGCGTCGGCGCGCTTTTCGGCACATCGACGGTCACGAGCTACATCGAGAGCGCAACCGGCGTTGCGGCCGGCGCGCGGACCGGTCTTGCCGCGATCGTCGCGGGACTGTGCTTCGTGGGCGCGATCGCCTTCGCACCCGTTGTCCACATCGCCGGGCAGGACATCGGCGCCGCGTTTTACAAAGTCGGGCCCACCGACCTGCACGTCAGCATGTATCCCGCGGTAGCGCCCGCGCTCATCTTTGTAGGATTCCTGATGATGACGCCGCTACGCAAGGTGAAATGGGACGACGTCACGGAAAGCCTGCCGGCCTTCCTCACCATTTCGATCATGGTCTTCGGGTACGGCATCACGGAAGGGATCGCGGCGGGCTGTGTGACGTTTCCCACCATCAAACTGTTGTCCGGCCGCGCGAAGGAAGCGCATCCCATTATGTATGTAATTGCGGCCGCGTTTCTGATTCGCTACATCTTCCTCATGTAAGCGGCCGGGCGCTGAAGCAAAAGGAAGTCTCAAGATCGCAAAGCCTGTTCGGGTTGACGCACTGTTGCTTTCCAAGCATACTTGAGACCTCCAATTCGCGCGGATGGAAGGTCAAGACAACATGGAGAAATCGCAGGAGGTAAGTTATGGCAGGGATCGCGCTACAGCTTTACACGATGCGGGAACCGGCAAAAAAGGATCTGCTCGGGACGTTGAAACGGGTCCGTGAGGTCGGATGGCAGTACGTGCAGTGGAGTGGTATGCCGGACCTCCCGGCGGAGAAGATCCGGGAGGCGCTTGATGCGGCGGGCCTGAAGGCCGTGGCCGCGCACTGCGGCACGGAGTCGTTCGAGACGGACTTCGAGGGATCGGTGAAATTCTGGAAAACGGTCGGCGTCGGCGACGTGGCGCCCGGCGGGATGATGAACGACTGCAAAGATACGCTCGAAGCGTGGCTGCGCGGCGCCAAGCGGCTGGACGCGTTGGGCGCCAAGCTCAACGCTGCCGGCCTCCGGCTCTCGTATCATAACCATGACTCGGAGTTCGGGACCTTCGACGGCAATCCGCACCGCAAGATAGACATCCTCTACGAGTCGACCTCGCCGAAGAACCTGTATTGCGAATTCGATACCGCGTGGATTCAAGTCGCCGGCGCGGACCCGGCCTTTTATCTCCGCAAGTATTCGGGACGGTGTCCGGTCATCCACGTGAAAGATCTCGCCGCCGAAAAGAAGAACGGCCGAGTGTGGTTCACACCGCTGGGTGAAGGCGTCCTCAACTGGTCCGAGATCTTCAAAGCTGGCAGCGAAGCGAAAGTCGAATGGTACGTCTACGAACAGGATACCTGCGAAGGCGATCCCATCGACAGCGCCCGCATCAGCCTGAAATTCCTCCAAGAGAACGTGCACTAGCGTACCGAATCATGATTGCAGGATCTTAACGAAGCGGTGGTTCCGGAGCATTTGAGAAGTACGATCACAGACCGTCAATCATTTTCCCCCTTTGAAGGGGGGTAGGGGGATGTTGGATTGCCGACACAAGCTACCGGCAAGCGCGGAAGAACATCCCCCTACCCCCCTTCAAAGGGGGAAAATGGCATAGTCGGCATCCTGCCGGCCCGCCGGAGCCGCCGGGACGGCGGCGTTACAGAACGCAGGACATAATGGTCGATTTCCGTGTCGGAGATGTCACCGTACAATTTGATCGCGATGGAGACAGGTATTTCAACAAGGCCGGCACGGTTGATTGGCTCGGCAAGCCCGTCCTGATTCGATCCGGTCCATACACGTTCCATTTCGACTTGGAGGGGAGAATACAACGGATAGACGGCTTTGCCTCTCCGCACAGTTGGGACTGGATTCAGCGAACAATGGCCAATGATTGGATTTACTATGACAAAGTCTGGAAGCCGGGAAGCATACCTGAGCCGTCAGGAATCATTGGAGACCTTGCCTGGGCTGTCAACGGAAGGACTGACGCGCCAATGCTTCAAGGCCACAATGGCCCGCAGAGGGATTACGTCGGGAAGGCGTTTGACGCCTTTGACAGGTTGATAAACTCAATCCAAGACTTGGTAAGGAACAAGCCTGAAGCATATTCCGAATCAGGGGAAGCGGCGTCCCTGGCAAGCAAC
Source organism: uncultured Nitrospiraceae bacterium (assembly GCA_964587655.1). Taxonomy (GTDB): domain Bacteria; phylum Hydrogenedentota; class Hydrogenedentia; order Hydrogenedentales; family SLHB01; genus CAZPMT01. Next base: position 1,580 of record CAZPMT010000088.1, on the reverse strand, counting down.
AGCAGGCTATGGGATTTTCTCAGCAAAGCAGCACGGAATGATCGGGTACAGTTGCAGGAGGTTGCAGACAGGCTTCACGAGATACACGGCCGCATCAACGTGCTTCCTCCGGATACAATCAATGTCGACTACAGGATAATCCTGATCAAAGTAATGGACGGATGTCCAAACACCTGCGGATTCTGCATGGCGCGAGGGGAATCGGAGTTTGCACTAAGAAGCAGGGACGATATTGACAGGCAGATTGATGCATTGGCGGAGGTCTATGCTGCCGACCTGTACAATTACAACTCCGTCGTGTTTGGCGAGTGCGATGCACTCGCTTCGCCGTTAGTCGAATATGCAGCGAACAGAGCGTTTGAAATTTTCCGTTCCGGGTCGTCCTACCATGCCGGGTCGAATCTCTTCCTGTTCTCAACAAACAGAACCCTGTGTGAGCAGCCCGAAAGCACCTTTGACATGCTCGAAGCGCTGCTCTTCGGAAATATCCACATAAATGTCGGCTGGGAAGCTGCAACTGACGCAGCCCTGCTGCAATTGGAAAAACAGCAGACAGCACAAGAAGTACTCTGCGGCATGGAGAAAGCGGGAAAGATAAACAGGAAGTACAAGAAAGTGAAGATCTCCGGCAATTTCATCACAACGGACGGGTATGAATGCGATGCCATTGTGGAAGCTATCAACGGAACCCAGTACTGCGGGCAATTGTACCTCTCTCCACTGCTTGGCAAATGCAGCAGTCGGCAGGCGCTAAGAGACCTTCATGCCGCTAGGAATGCCAGCCGTGATGTGCGAGTGCACTTGTACACGATGCAGAGGATGTGAGGGGACGGACAGCAACAACGTCGCAGTAACCCATCGGGTTATCGCTCTATCATTTGGGAAATCGGGGAAATAGATGGCTGTCCCCTCTTCCCCCATTACCTCCATATGGACCTACCATATTACCCGCCCGGGCTGATTCGGTACATTACCTTCGAGGAGAGATCGTGCTCGGGCGGATACAGTCGCGGATCGTTCATTATTTCGACGTTTCGTGGGACGGACCCATCGACGGACCAAGGTTGTGCCTCAAGGCTCTCTTTCAGTCGCCCAAGCAGCATTTCTTTATCTGGGCTTCCTGTGATCTGTTCTGACACGACTGCCCGTTCCTCGTCGCTCGCGCCAGCAACGTGGAGCAACAATTCCCGAACCGTATGCACGCTTCTTTGCGCGAAATGTCTAAGGATCTCCACTTCGTCGTGATCTGGCACGAATGCGCTGGCATGAGCCGAGCCCAGCGAGTGTCTTGCGAGGACGATAGAAATGATCTGCGATTCAATTACAGTGTCATCGATGGACAGGCTCCGACATCCAGCACGGATCGCATCGCGCTCACCACCGAAAAGAATCTCAATCGCTTGAGCACATTTCAGGATTGCGACAAGGGAATGAGTGTAAGGATTGTGAGCGTGGTACGAGGCCGCAAAGAACATTGCTTCACGTACGTAGCTGGCGGCCATCGTGAATCTTGTGGACGACCGCGCTAACCCGGACTTCTCACACCTACGGTAAGCGATGTCGTGTTGCCTCGTTTGGGG
>CAZPMT010000087.1:0-23533 GCA_964587655.1 uncultured Nitrospiraceae bacterium | reverse complement strand
GCGGGGCGGCGCGTGTTCTGGATTCCCGCCTTCGCGGGAATGACGCCATTCTGGTATTTTTTCACAAGCTCTGAGCGCAACGAAGCCCTTGGCTGCGACTGCGTGTGCGGGGTGTGTATAATCACCGCGTGGATCATGATCCGATTGATAACGGTCGCGGCCGCCGGTTGCTGAAGAACCTGCTTGCGCTTGCCATTGGTTTGCTGATCGTGTTTGTCGCGTGGCGGGGATTCGAGAAGCTGTTTCATGCGCTGAACGAGCGGAATGACGGCCGCATGGCCTTTGAGGGCAGCTACTACACCGACTATCTGCGCTACGATGACGTCGTCGGTCCAAAGGGTGCGCCGAACGTGCGTGTGCGCTCCGTCAAGAGGGTCGACGGAAGCGTGATTTACGACGCGACGTACACGACCGACGAATTTGGCCGGCGCAGTGCGTACGCGTCGCCGCCCGTCGGCAAGAAGGAGTTCCTTGCTTTCTTTGGATGTTCGTACACGTTTGGGGAAGGGCTTGCCGATGATGAAACGCTTCCGTGGCAGGTGGCGGCGCTTGCCCCGGAGTATCGGGTGTACAACTATGGCTGCTCGGGGTACGGTCCGCAGCAGATGCTTGCGAAACTGGAGAGCGGCGAGTTCGCCCGGGAGGTCGCGGAGAAATCCGGCGTCATCGTGTACGTGTTCATACCGCACCATGTGCGCCGCGCGATCGGGTCGATGCGCGTCGCCACGAAATGGGGCCGCACCTTTCCAAACTACGTCATCGACCCGGAGGGTGGCGTCATCCGCAACGGCAACTTCACGACGGGGCGTCCCACGCTTACACGTTGGTACAATTTCCTGGGCGGGATCGACACGTTTCGTTTCTTCGGCGTGGACTTCCCGCTTTTCATAAAGGGAAGACATCTCGATTTTGCGGCCCGGATCGTCCGGCGCGCGGAAGAGGTGTTCGACTCGAACTTTGCGAATTCGCGATTCCGCATTCTTCTGTACCCGGGTAGCGCTCAGTCCGAAATGAGTGGGAAAGCCATCATACCGTATCTTCGAGAACGCGGAATCGAGTACTTGGACTTCACGTCGCTGGTCGACATGCGTCAGGCGGGATTCACGATCAAGGGAGACGATCATCCGAGTCCCGCCGCGCACAAGAAGGTTGCCGAGGCGCTTGTAAAAGAACTTCATCTGGCGGACTGATTCCCGATGCCGGCGTCCAACATCCGATTCAAGAAGTCAACGGCTTGCCCGTAGATCTGAGGGCATTTGCTGGCTCGCGGCCCGGCGACGTTCAGGACGCCTATGCGGTTCCGCCGCAGCCACTCGACGGCGTCTTCCGCGGTCGCGGCGTTCTCCGCGAGGTCAATCACGAGACACGATTTGCGCAGCGCTTTCGCCATCTCGACGGTGAAGGCGGTCCCTTGCGAGGGAGTACCCCATGTGAGGACCAAGGTCCCATCCGAATCGCGCACGTTCCATACGGTGCGTTCGTCGTAGACGGGGTTCGGCGTCTCGCGCATCGGGTAGGAGAGCGGAATGGGACCGTCTTCGGCGAGCCGGCCTTTGGGACACCAGCCGCCGCACGGGAGGCCGCGGCTCAGGGCCACGTCGAGGGCGGCGCGATCAACGCCGGTCTGTCCCCCCGAGACGACACGCTTCAACATCAGCGCGCTAAGCCCCCTTTAGCCTGAATTCTGCGATTGAACCACGGATGCAAAACGGTGCGGTCATTTCCCCGATCTATGCGCGCGGTTTCGCTTCAGGGCTTTTGCGATACCGTACGTGCAACCGAATACGATCACTGTGCCGATCACTCCCGCCGAGGCCGCTGCAATATGACCGTTTGCGATGCCGGGAGTCACATAGTCCTGGAGGGGCGTCCATTTCCAGACTGGATCGCCATCGCTCTTCTCGGCAAAACCATTGTCCTTGGCGACGCGTTCAAGGCCGTCCGGCGAAGAAGAAGCAAAGGGGGAAAGCAGGCCCGCTAACACCAGAGCCGCCGCGAGGGCTCCCGCCAGAAACAACCAAGTTCGCCCGTTCATGCCTTCACCTCCAGCGTGGGAAATTCGTTTACACTCCCGCACCACGCCTGAACGACATCCGGCCGCGCGGCCAGCACCGCGGACAGCGTCGTTACGGTGACGATCGCCTCTCCGATGCCGATTAGCGCGTGTACCCCCGTCATGGCCGGCGCCGCGACGCCGATGGGCACGGTGCCCGAAACCGCGAGCTCGATCGCACACGTTGCAGACGCGGCGACAACCGAAAGCCACGAGGCCGCTCCCGCCGCGAACAGAAACCACCACTTCGTCCGCGGCGCGACGGACCTGATTCCGGCGAAGACCAGATACGCGAGTACCGCTCCGACAACACCCATGTTGAAGATGTTGGAGCCGAGGGCGGTCAGGCCGCCATCCGCGAAGAGAAAACACTGTACGATCAGAACTACCGCTATGACCAGGCACGCATTCAGCGGACCGAGAAGCACCGCAGCCAACATAGCGCCGAGGAAATGTCCGCTGGTCCCCGCCGCCACGGGGAAATTCACCATCTGCGCCGCAAACACAAATGCCGCTGTTACCCCCAGCAGCGGAATCCGATGCTCTTCGAGCGATTTGTCCGCCTTCTTGATCGCTAGTCCAACCACGCCCGCGGACACCAGAAAACAGGCGGCGTTAACCGGCCCGCTTACAAAACCATCGGGGATATGCATTCCTTTCTCCTGAAGCTAGATTCGGCAGTCAAGATTCAAGGTGCTCCCGAAATGGTGGACGGCGTGGACTTTGTGGACGATGTGGACGCCAAGAAGGATCACCTGCAGGGTCGCGTCCACTTTGTCCACAACGTCCATTTTGTCCACCACTTTGACAAACCAAACTGTCTCCAATTGCCGAATCTAGGCTGAAGCTTTCTCGCTGCGTGCGCCGCTTACACCAATAATACCATTTTTCATTCAGTAATACCAAGTTCTCGCGCGACGGTCAGGAGCAGGAGGCAGGCGAAGGCGACAGCGAAGTACATAGCGCGGCATAGCCGCAGCCAAACAGCCTAACGCAAAGACGCCAAGTCGCAAAGAAAGAAGCGCGGCTTGTAGTACGAGGAGGGGAAGAAACGGAGAGAATCTATACCCGATTATCTCTCCCAAGGGCAAGAGGAAGTAGGTCCGCTTGAACCTGCGCCATCGGGAGCCGTAGCTTGGGCTGAGTCAGGGAGCTCAGCCGACCGCGGCCTGTTGGGAAAGGCTCTTGGCGCTCATGAGATCCTGGATCTCCGCGAACGCCTTGGCTGCGCACACCGGGCAATACCCGTGGCTCACAGCTCCGGCCAAGTCGCCCTGGACAGGTTCTTCCCATCGCTTGCCTTTGCGAACCTGGCGGCACGAGCAACACTGGACAACCATTACTTCCTCGCTTTCTCCCGATGCAATTGTTCTTCTGCTAACATACGCAAGCATGACCTATGCCAACGCAACCGCACCGGCTTCCGATCTGTATAACCTAAGCGGCCTCAACAGACTCAACAGATGGAACCTAAAGCCGTGACAGAGTATTCCAGAGCAGTAGAGAAGCCCTTTGGCATAATCTTCCGCATTGCCGGATACTTTTTGCTTTCGCCTAACGAGAGATAATACATGACAGTACCGCAAAGATCAAGCACTTTCTTTGGATATCGCTGAAACCTTCGTCGCTGTACACATTTCTCGTGTAACAACAACATGCTGTGTAAGCTCTAAGCATGGCATCCCACAGAGAGCGTTCGCATGTGCGGTGCGGAAGAAACAGGGGTCAGAATGCTGAAACGGGCTTGTCTCGTAGTGTACAATGCGCGACGGCCTGGGCAGGATTCCGCAGGCGGCACCTCATTTCAGATGCCTGATGCCCGGAAGGAGACACCCCTATGATTGAGGTCAGAGGCCTCACGAAGTACTACGGCCCCATTGCTGCAATCGAGGACGTGACGTTCTCGGTAGCCAAGGGCGAGATCATCGGATTCCTCGGACCCAATGCCGCTGGAAAGACCACCACGATGCGAATCCTGACTGGCTTCTCACCGCCGACTCGTGGTACAGCCACCGTGGCCGGTTTCGACATAACGAAGGACCCCATCGAGGTCAAGCGGCGCGTCGGGTACATGCCCGAGAGCGTCCCTGTCTATGGCGAGATGATAGTGTCTGGTTTCCTGGGGTATGTCGCCGAGGTGAAAGGCGTGCCGCGGTCTCAGCGCAAGAAGGAAGTTGCCGGCGTGATGGAGCGGTGTGGTCTGGCCCACATGGCCAAGCGGCAGGTGGGCAACCTCTCGAAAGGATACCGCCAGCGCGTCGGGCTTGCCCAAGCGCTTATCGGCAATCCCCCCGTGCTCATCCTGGATGAGCCGACCGTCGGGCTTGATCCGCAACAGATCATCGAGATCCGCCAGATGATCAAATCGCTTGCGCAAGATCACACCGTCCTTCTCAGCACCCACATCCTGCCTGAGGTCACGATGGTGTGCGAGCGCGTGCTGATCATCAACCGTGGCCGCATCGTGGCGCAGGATCGCATGGAAAACCTCGCCGCCGATACGAACAACGTGCTCGAGCTTGATGTAGCAGGGCCGGAGGATAAGGTGGAGGCTGTTCTTGCTAACGTGCCCGGCGTGCGATCGTTCACGAGAGAAGCCCCGGGCCGCTATCTTGTCGAAGGATCTCCCGGCATGGACCTCGGCCCGTCCGCTGCCGCCGCGCTCGTCGAGGCGGACCTGCGTCTCCGCAGTCTGCAAAAGAGATCGCGGACCCTTGAAGACATTTTCATCGGCGTTGTCTCCGCCGAAGAAGGAGGGCCGGCCCATGCGTAACGTCTGGGCGGTATGCAAGCGTGAGTTCGTCAGCTACTTCATTACCCCGGTCGGCTACGTCGTCGTCGGCATGTTCGCCGCCGTTACGGGGCTTGGGTTCGCCGCGTCGTTTCTGTTCTACGCCAAGATCAGCATGAACCCTTCGGCCTACGCTTACTCGAACGTCCCCGATTTTGAGGAGACCCTGCTTGGTCCCTTCCTGGTATTCTGCGGACTGCTAGTGATGTTCATCGGGCCTCTCGTCACCATGCGGCTTCTCGCCGAGGAGCGCAATCGCGGCACCATGGAGCTTCTGCTCACCCATCCGTTGCGCGACCGCGAGATCATCTTCGGAAAATACTTCGCTTCGCTGGGCATGCTTCTCGTCATGATGGCCGTTATCGGCATCGATCTCATCATCATGGCGTTCTACGTCAACGTCGAGCCTATGGTTCTCATCTTCGGCCTCTGCACCGTCTTTATGATGGGCGCCGCCTTCCTGAGCCTCGGCCTCTTCGTTTCCGCCATGAGCAGCAACCAAGTGACCGCCGGAACGCTTACGTTCGGTTTCTCCCTCGTCCTTTACGTCATCGGGACGCTTGCCGGGGACCTGCCCAGGAAAAACCCGGCGCCCGAAGCGTGGGCCGAGGGTTTCAGAAACGTGATCGGCTCGTTCTACGACTTCTTCCGCACTCTTGTCCAGCAGCTTGCCTTCGACGCGCACGCCAAGGAAATGACCCAAGGCGTCTTGCGCCCCGAGGACATCACCTATTACCTGCTTGTCACGGCGTTCTTTCTTTTCCTTACGTTCCGCGCGCTCGAAAGCCGGAAGTGGAGGGCTTGATCGATGAAACGATTCCGTACCGCCGCGGGCCTTCTCGCCCTTGCGTGCCTCGTCCTCGGCCTGAACCTGCTGGCCTTCAAGCAGACGCCCTTTACCCTGTCAGTCCTCGGCCCGCTCGCGATCAGCGTGCTGGCGGGTCTCACGTGGCTCGGCCTGCTCCTGACGGGAGTCGCTCGATACTCCGTCCGCGAAGGAAAGGCCCTCTATGGACTCAACACGGCCGTCACGTCGCTGCTGTTCATCGGAATATGCGTCGTGATCTACGGTTTCGTGCAACACGGAAAGCACTCGTGGGACCTGACAAAGGAAGGCCGGCGAAAACTCTCCGAGCAGACTGTCCAGGTGCTCCAGAACCTCAATAAGGACGTCGACATCATTTGCTTCTTTCTCCAGATCGACGATGCGCTGGTAAAGATCGCTTCCGACAAGACCGAGCGTTTCCTCGAACAGTGCCAGCAATACACGTCGCGCCTGCACGTCGAGTATCTCGATCCCCAGGTCGAGCGGGCGCGCCTCGAAGGCCTGAATATCACCCACGCCTCCACGCAGGGAACCATTGTCATTCGGTGCGGCAACCGCCAGAAGGTCATTACCCTGCAAGGAGCAAGCCCGCGCCTCGAAGAGAAGGACTTCACCAACGCGCTCGTCAACGTAATCCGCGACTCGCAACCCAAGATCTGTTTCCTGACGGGGCACGGCGAACGCAACGTGGATGATAAGGATGAACAAAGGGGCGGGACCGCACTGCGCGCGCTCCTCGAATCCGAAGCCTACGCCGTCCAGCGCATTCCCATCGTGATTACCGATCCCGAGATCCCCGCCGACTGCAGCGTCCTTGTCATAAACGGCCTCGGCTTCTCCGGCCCTCAGGCCGACCTCCATCCCGCGGAGATAAAGGCTATTCAGGCCTTCCTCGACCGCGGCGGCCGCCTTCTGATACTGATCGACCCCTGGCGAAAAGTCATCACCGGGGCAAACCAATCCGAACAACTTATCCCCTGGCTCGATCAACGCTACGGCATCATCGTCGGCAACGATATGGTCGTCTCGCCCAAGAGCAAATGGACCGTCGAATTCACCGGCGACAAGTCGCTCTTCGATGACCAGGGTCCCGATGCGGTTTTCCGCGGATGCTTCAACGCGCATCACCGAATCGTGCAGGGCTTCGATCAGAAGTTGGTGTTTTCCGCGGCCCGCTCCATCTCGCTCGCACAGAATCTGCCCGCGCAAGTGGCCGGCGACGAGCTCCTACGCACGACGCCCGATTTCTTTGGTGAGACGGATCTGGCCCTGCTCTCATCACAGGGCAAGGCATCGAAAGCCTTGGACGAAAAAGAGGGACCGCTCTCCGTGGCCGTTGCCGTGACCGCCAAGACCGACGTCCAGGTTGACGCCTCCGGGCAGACCCGTGACGCGCGCATCGTGGTGGTGGGCGATTCCGACTTCGCGTCGAACGGCCAGGTGACCGCAATTCCCGGAAACCTGAATCTTATCTTGAACATCATGGCGTGGCTTACCGAAAATGAGGAGTTGATCGCCATACGCGCGACCGGAAAAGACGACGCCCCCATCATCCTCTCGGACTTTGATCAAAGGTTAGTTGTCTGGGTTGCCGTCTTGGGCGTCGTTCAGATCGTCCTTGTCGCCGGGTTCGTCATGCATCTGCTGCGGAGGAAGTATCAATGAACAAGAAGACAACGGCGATACTGATCATCGTCCTGATTGGGCTCTGCCTTGGCTACTGGCTGATGCTGCGTCTCGAGGAGCGCGGAAAAGAGAAAGCCGTCGAAGCCAAGCGCGCCTTCAGCTTCGAGCCCGACGAGATATACACCGCCGAGGTGCAACGCGTCGACGAGCCGCTTGTCGCGGCCTCGCGCCAGCACGGCCAGCCTTGGTCCATGGTAAAGCCCAATCCAACCATCGAAGCCAACCAAGTCATCTGGAACCGTCTCGCGATAGCATTCGCCGGCCTCACCAACGAACGCATCATCGAGACTAAGGCTTCCGATCTGGCCAAGTACGGTCTCGACAAACCGGCCCTCAACGTCGCCGTTACGAAGCCGGACGGAACCCAGGCACAGCTCGCGTTCGGCGCAATCGATCCCACCCAATCCTATCGATACGCCCTTGGCGGGGATGGCGCCGTTTTCCTGGTCGGCGTTAAAGCATTCCAGGAACTCGACCGGCCTCTTGCGTACCTTCGGAATCCCTACGCCGTTAACGTTGGCGATCAAGGCGTCACCCGGCTCGAATACTCGCGGTTCTGGACCGGGAAGAGTGAAGCCGCGCCTTTCGGAAAACCGGACTCGAAATCGCCCGAAGCCGGCGAGGAATCGGTAGTGGTCGCGGTCGAAAAAGGTCCCGACGGGAAGTGGCGTCTTGTGTCGCCCATCGAAGCCGCGGCGAACCAGGAAACGATCACCGAACTCGTCAAACAGGTGCAGTTCGCCGTCGGCCGCAACTACATCGAAGAACCCAAGAGTCTCAGCGACTACGGTCTCGAACTGCCCAAGGCGCGCATTACCGTATACAGTGGCGTTGGCAGTGAACCGCAAACCCTGTACTTCGGTTCCCTCGAGGCCGTCGACGCCAAACAACCCGGCGCGGATAAGACGATCAAGGGGATCTACGCAAAGAACGCGGCCCGCCCGGCAGTCTTTGTCATAGATGCCAACATCGGCGAGCTTCTTCCCAAGACGCCGGACGCGTTTCGAGACCGCCGGCTCATGACACACGCCGCCACCGACCTCCGCTCGATCCACTACAAGACCATCGAGACCGACGTCGAACTCGATAACCACCCCGACCGCGGATGGTACATGGTGGGCGGGGAGGCTACCCCAGAGAATCAGCAGGCCGTCTCGAACTTCGTCACTTTCTTGAAGGTGGTCGAAGGGCGTGGATTTCCCGGCGATCCTCAGCCTCAGTTCGGACTCGACAAACCCTGCATCGAAATCACCCTCAATTTCACCAATGGCGAGCCGCCGGCTGCAATCCGGGTCGGCGCACCGGTCCCCGATACAGAGCAGTACTACGCCACCCAGGATAACGGCGTCGTGACGCTCCTCAACGCGGTCGAAGTGGCCGCCCTCACGAAGAAGCCTTTCGACTTCACGGATCGCGCCCTCCTGCGCTACCCGAAGGTGGACGTTACCAACTTCGAGCTTACCTTCGAAGGAGCCAAGTTCGTCTTCGAGAGGGTGCGCGGCCAGTGGCGAGTAAAGGAGCCCGCAAACCGGTCCATCAGCAGTCCAAGCGACGTCGCGGCCCTTGTCGCCGTGCTGAGTACGGCCACGGCGGCCGCCATCGAATCCGAAGCCACGCCGCCGGATCTCGCTCCCTTCGGACTCGATAAACCCATTGCAGTCATTAGCGTCGCCACGGTGAAGCACGAGGGCGGCGAGGACATCCACGGACCCCTCACGATCGGCAACACCACGCCTGACGACTCGCAACTCCGATACGCCGTCTCAACCATGCGGCCCGGCCTATATCGCATTCAGCAATCCATTGTCGACGAGATCCGCGAAACCTTGAAAGGTGTCCGCTGAGTGAGATCGCTGAGACTTACAGCGTCTGCCCTTCGTTCGCTCGGCGGTGTCCTGCTCCTGCTGATGTCCGTCGTCGCGGGTTGCGGCGGTTCCGAACCACAACCGGTCGCGGCTCCCACACAAGACGTCGTTCTCCAAGACGCGACGGTCACGGCAAACATTCGCACCGTGGACCTTGAAGGGCGTCCCTTGGCCAACATGATGCCCATCGCCACAAGACATCCGAATGCATTTGACCCGCCCATCGCGCGCGGTTCGCTTACCACGGAGGACGGCTCCGGATCGCTCGACATCCCCGCCGCGGAGCACCTCTACATACGCGCATGGGACCCCGGCGTCAAGATGTTCGCCAACAACTACTACGAAGTCCTGCCAGGAACGGAAATGGATCCTGCGCCACTGAAAGTTGTGATGGTATCCGGGACACGCCTGACCGCGCAGTTGCTCACGCCGGACGCCAAGCTCGCCGCAAACGTTGCCGTGGACCTCAAGATGTCTCATCCCACCGAAGGCCCCTGGTGGCCGGCCCGCGCCGATACCAACGCGCAGGGCATCGTCCAGTTCCCCTCAGTGCCCGCGGGCCGCTATAACATTCGCATCGAAACCGTCAACGGCGCAAAGATCGATCTCACCGACGTTGAACTACCCCCAGGCGGCTCCAAAGACCTCGGCCCCATCTCCCTGCAGTGACCGTTAGCCTCGTTCTGCGATTCACGTCGGTCATTTCGCAGGTCCGACTTCCATGGCTTGGATGAAGGCTTCTCCCGCGATGCCCGCATCCTTGTCACCGCCGATGAAACGCAATTCTATAACGCCGTTGCGAGGGGTCAGATCGTCAAACTGGAGGTCGAGGGCCCGATTCGGGCCGCCGGCCTTCGCGGTGACGTCCAGCTTCTCAACAACGGGCTGCCCGTTGATCAGGACCGTGACCCGGTTGCGCGAGGTGTCGAGCTTGCGCGCGTTCGCGAACTTCAGTTTCGCGTAGTACTTCCCCGGCGCGACAGTGACATTCACGACGAATTCCGGCGCGTGTATGCCGTAGCGATAGAGGTCCGGCGAATCCGTGCCCTCGATCTTTTCCTCAGCGGGTGCAGTCCACCAAGCCGTGCCCACGGAATCCGCGTTGGGCCCGAGGCGTAGGATCCATTCCGTGCCGGGCCGCCAGAGTTGGCCCGCCGCGTCGCGGAGGTCATCGCGTCCGGCGTATCCGAAGACCATGCGCTGGACGTCGTTCGGACCTTCTTCAGCGCCGAAACCGCTGTTCCCCGTGGCGGCGGAATACTGGATCCCGTCGATGCAGACTTTCGCGCCCTGCGCGCGGAGGTTCTTGGTTCCGCGCACGACAATCCTGATCTCGTGAGGTCCGTCGGCCAGTCCGCTTCGCGCAAAGAGGACCTGATTGTCGAGGCCCATCGGGTTCCAGCAGTCCAGACCCGCCCGTTGTTTCACGCCGTCGACGTACACGTCCGCCAGACCGCCCGAAGGCTCGACGCTTCCGATCACGCGCACTTGGTTCCCCGCAAATGAACACGCGACCGCCGCCTCAGACTGTTCACTGACACGCCCGCTGCCGGTTTCATGTTTCACGTCGGTCCAGGCGCCCGTGAAGCGGAGGTCTGCGACGGCAGCGACGCTCTGCGGGTCGTCTCCCTCAACGACGATGTTTCTCAACGCGTCGTGACGAAGCGTCACGATGCAATCGCCGTTGGACAATGGCGCGAGGGTGTATCCGTTTGAGGAGAGATCGCCGTGTTTCTCGAGCGGCTGTCCGTCCGCCGTCACGCGAGTGGGGGAGAAGGCCAGGCGCAGCACTTCGCACGTCTGTTCGGGCGCGTCATACGTCTTGTACGAGATGCGGTCCTTCGCATATATGACGGAAACGACTTCCGCCGAGCTTCGCATGATGTGGTTCTCACGGTTGGGTCCGAACAGGTCCGGCAGCCAGGCCATCGTGTGCAGCATGTAGCGCATCGCGAGGGGATGAATGATGTTCAGCCACGAACCGGCGACAATCGGTGTTCCCGTAATCCCGTCAATAACAGATCCGTTGTCGAGCGCGTCATACGTTCCCTCGATCGCCATCCGCCGGGCGAGTTCGCGGGCCCATGCGTCACCCGTGAGCGCGGAATACTGCGCCAGGCCCGCCGCCGTGAGCTGCTGGCCGTATGATAGAGACAAGCCGCAGCAACTCGGCGATTCGGGGACCGCCCACGCGCCGCTGTAGACTTCTCCCGCCGAGCCGGGATCCACTCCGGTACGGTTGAAGATCAACGTCAGCACGTTTCGCGTGTCCGTCCTCCATTTCGCAAAGGCCTGGCGCTGATCGAGGACATACTCCATGGCCCATCCGTTCACGAGCGAGAGCACCGGGCACTCCCAGTCCCAGTAGTACCGCCCCCACGTATCCGGCGCGGCCCATTGCGGCAGCAGCGTATTCTCAAGATGCGCGCGGCCCGCGTCGCGCGCGCGGACGATGCCGTCGTCCTTGCCGGGATGGCCAAGACGAATGAGCTGATCAAGAAAGCGAAGGATCAAGGTGACGCTGCCCGTGAGCTGGTTGCTCCATTTCACCTGCTCGGGGTTGGCGTAACGATTCCAGGGCGGCGCGCCCGGCGTGAGGTCGCAGTGCCCGGCAAGCACGTTGCCCCAATGTTTCGCGGCATCGAGGTAGCGCGCGTCGCCTGTGAGTTGGAACGCGCGCAGGACCGCCGCGCCGATGTCCGCCGAAAGATCGAGTTGAATGAAACCTTGTGGATCGCACTGGCCGTAGGGCTTGCCTTTGGTGGGACAACTGATGGGGAAGCCCGGCCACGGATGATCCGGCGGCGTCAATGCGTAGCCCAGAATGTAGTCCGCCTGGAGAGTGATGAACGCAATCGAGATCGGGTCGCCCGAGTAGCGATAGTAGTCCGCCAATCCATTGATGAGACTGACGGTGCGCTGGCCGAGGTCGCCGCACATCCAATCATCGATCGGCGGGGTGCCGATATTGCCGCCGGCATCGATGCTCCACATCGACGTGTACACAAAATGCGGCGCGGGCATCGCCGCCTTGTCCGCGCCGGCCCACGGATAACGCTTGAGCGTTTCCGCCGAGACCCGCACGCGGAAATCCAGTTGGCCGTTCAGTCCGGAATACCACGGCGCAATCACGCCGTGCGCGTCCTCCTTCGCGGGATGCCCGTAATACTGTCCCTGCGTCGTCGCCGCGTGCGCCTGCGACATCACAACAATCAGCGACAAAGCCGTTCCCACCGTCCAGCGAGTCATCGGATGTCCACCTTTCCTGTTAGCGACCATGAACGACATTCTACCATCAACCCGCGACAAATTGTGCTCGATCGCGACAGGGACAAGGGGTTGCAACCCCTTGTCCGCGCATGACCGGAGATGGCAATTGTTTTGTAGACATCGACTCTGCGAAACTACATGCGAAGGAGACAACCATGAATAAGAGAAACCTTGAATTCCTGATCGTACGTGTCGCGGCAGTGATATGTTCGTTGTTTTCGTTCAACGGGGGTGCGCAAGAAGCGGACTTCCGCGTGTTGTGGATAACGAACCTCAACACCTTCCTGGAAAGTGCACCGACGTTGGCGGATCTCAATGGAGACGGTCTGGACGAGATACTGGCCGCGGGACGCGAGGAGTTGGTCGCGTTGGACGGCTCCGGCAAGGAGTTGTGGCGATGGCGTACACCGGGCCGATTCATGACGTATCCGACGGTGTTGATGAGGGACAAAGGGCAGCCGTCCCTTATCTACGTGGCCGATACGACCGGTCTTCTCACGTGCTTGGACGGCGTGGGAAGCGTCATCTGGCAGGCGCAGATGAAGGCCAGCTCGAGTTGGTCCGCCGCCGTTGTCTACGACATCAACGGGGACGGCGCGCCCGAGGTCGTTCAGACGGATGAGTCAGGCGCGGTCTGGGCGTTTGATGCGGCTGGCGGGAAGGTTGTGTGGCAGGCCGCGGTCAAAGGTATTCCGGTGAGTCCCGCTGTGAGCCGCGTCGACGCCGCAGGCGGGCAGTCCGTCATCGCCGTTACTACCGGCACCGGCATGTTGAGCGCGTTGAAGGGCGATGGCACGGTACTCTGGGAACGCAAGATCGGGGGGGCCTCTCAGTCGTGGGCGACTTCCGCGCCGGTCATCTTCGGTGCGACGGACGGCAAGGCGCGGATCGCGGCGGCCGCCAGCGAGGGGCGGCTCTTTTGTCTCGACACCGGCGGCAACGTGCTGTGGAGCCATCCGACGCGCGGGTCCGTGGCGTCGACGATCTCGGTGGGCGACTTGGATCGTGACGGCCGGCCGGATCTGTTCTGCATCACGCAGACTGGCGTGATCTACCGGTTCGACGAGGACGGCCGGTTGTTGTGGGAGATCGACATGCAGGGACGGAGCCTTGCCGCCGGCGCGATCCTCGACGTCACGGGCGACGGGCGCATGGAATACGCGCTCTGCACCCAATCGGGCCGGTTCCTCGTACTCAACGATCAGGGGCAGTCCATTTATGATTACGCTTTCGACAACAGGACCATTAACGTGACTCCCACGTTCGGCGACGTGACCAAGGCGTCGCCCGGTCTCGAGATGGTCGTTACGGGCGGCGAGTCCGGACGCGTATTCTGCTTTGCCACGGGCGCGCCGCTCGACGCGGCTATGCAGTGGCAGCGCTATCGCGGTCCGAACCTTGCCAACAGCTACTGGCCTGGTGCAGCCGCCGCATCATCCGCGCGCGTGATTCCGTCAAACCCCGTCGACAGTTACTTGCCTGACGCCGTCGCCGCATCATCGGCGCGCATGATCCCGTCAAACCTCGCCGAAGATCAACTCGCGACCGGAGACGCCGTGCGATTCGAGATCGAGAACGCGAAGATCGCGGCCCCTTGCAAGGCCACGGCCACGTGCATCCGTCCGGACGGTTCCCGGCAAAGCGCCATGTCTCCCGTGGTAAGCGCGCGGACCGAATTGCCTCTTCCAGTGGATCTTTCGCAGGCGGGAGTCTATTCGTTTGAATGGTCGCTGCTCGGTCCTGACAACGCGGTCCTCGATCACGGGAAACGCGATATCTCCGTCCAGCCCTTCGCGAATGATCGGGCCATCGTCGAGAGATCCCTGCTGACGCTCGAGGCCGAGGCTGAAGGCGCGCGCAAGACGCTGCCGCTGACGTGTTCGGCCCTATTGCGCGAAGCCGCCGGCATTCAAGCCGAGGCAGATGCCGTCGACAAACTCCGGACGGCCCTCACCGACGCGGATCCCAACGAGGCGCAAGCGACGCTCGACAGGTCCGCGACGCTCGTCGCGCGCGCACGACGCGGATTGAGCATCGGCGAAGTCGCGCCGCAGGCTGTCTCGCTCGGCGCTGGGACGAGCGTCGTCGCATTCGAAGATGTGGTCTGGGAAAGCCGCGCTGTTCCGGAGCGCGTGCCCCGCGAGGTGCGAAACCCGTTGCGCGTGGCACGCCGCGTCGTGCCAAACGAGCACGAACCCGTTTCTCTCAACCTGTTCAATCTTACCGACCGGGAACTGCAAGTTCGCGCGATCGTCGAAGCGCCCGCCACCGGACCGGCGGTCGCCCTCCACTACTCGCGGAGCGTGCCGACCGGCGCGGGCGATATGTCGTGGGACCCGTTGCCGGAGTGCGACGATGCGTCAACACTGGCGATTCCGCCGCTCAGTGCGCGCGAGCTTTGGCTGGACGTGGAGGTAGGCGCGTGCGCGCCGGGTGATCACTCGATCAAGGTGCGATTGCAGGCGCTGAACGGGGCGGGCGTGCTGGAAGCGGGCGAGAATCCGCCCGGCCTCGGGCCGCCGGAGACCGCGGTTGAAATCGCGCTCAAGGTTCTGCCTTTCGAA
Source organism: uncultured Nitrospiraceae bacterium (assembly GCA_964587655.1). Classification (GTDB taxonomy): domain Bacteria; phylum Hydrogenedentota; class Hydrogenedentia; order Hydrogenedentales; family SLHB01; genus CAZPMT01. Next base: position 8,478 of record CAZPMT010000087.1, on the reverse strand, counting down.
ATGGCGCCTTCCGGCTCGTTGCGCCTATGCGCTTGGGCGACGCTGGGGCCTGCGGAGATCGCGGACATGCTCGCGCATGGCAACAACGTCTTCTGTATGCCTCAGCCTGAGCCGCAATTTGACGGACAGGGCCGTCTCAGCGGATGCGACTATGCCAAACTCGATACGCTGATCGCGATGCTTCGCGGCAACGACGTCGTGCTGCTCGTGCAGGGCATGCCGGCATTGCACGGGACCTCGAAGGACGAAGCATACAAGGCGGATCTCAAACGATTCCTAGACGATCTTGCGCGGCATCTTGCCGAGGCCGGTTTCGATACGCAGCATTTCGCCCTGTATCCGATCGACGAGCCGGGAGGCGCAGGTTGGAATGCCGTGAATCAATTCGTTGAATACGGGAAGGCCGTCCATGAAGTCCGGCCGGACATCCGGATCTACATGGACGGCGGCGGCGAACGCCCGATGTTCGAAGCGATGGCGTCCTGCGTGGATATCTGGTGTCCCGGTATCTACATGCTCGCGGAAGACTCGCCGGAGATGAAGGTGGTCCGCGCTTCTGGAAAAGAAATCTGGTCGTACAACTGCGGCTACGGCTACACGACGGCCACGCGCTCGAGCCTGAAAAACACTAACATTATCGCCGAGTACCGCACCGCCGCGCTTTTCGCGGTGCGTCACAACGCCACGGGCATCGGGTTCTGGAGTTACAACATCGGCCAGGATCCGTGGACGCGCGTCGAGTTGGACTATCCCGTCGTCTATCCGGGGCGCACAAAACCGGTCACGAGCCGGCGGTGGGAAGCCGTTCGGGAAGGCATCGAGGACGCGCGCATCGTCATGGCGCTGCGTCAGCGTCTTGAGAGCGTCCAGAACGAACAGATTCGAGGCCAACTCAAGGATCTCCTCGATTCGGCGTTGCCTGCAATGCTCGATCCGAGCTTGAAGGAAATGACGCTTGGCCTCGGACGCCGCGCCGTCGATCTGAGCAACAGCGATCAAACGATGAACGCGTTCCGGAACAAGATGCTCGACTGCATCGAAGCGCTTGCGGCAAAGAACTGAAGCTCAAGAGTTAAGGATAGTCATGAGAAGAGTTTCTCTGCTGATCTGTCTGATCTGCCTGATCAGTCCGATGTCGCGGTCCCTCGAGATCGCGGAGACGCGCATGACCGGCCAGTATCCCGTGGAGTGTGCACCGACCGTCATCGAATACAGAGATCAGCCGGCACTGCTTTCGGTGAACCGAGGCGGGCAAGTCATGCTGTGGAGCGTCGAGGGCAAAGATCTCGGGCCGGGGCCCGGCGGTATCGATCGTGATACCGCCGGGAACCTCACCGGCGAGAGGCTGCGAGGCACTACCTCCAAAAAACGAGGATAGCCTTACCATGTCTTCGGTTACGTGGCCTGTCGTTCCCATTCCGAACGCGGTAGTTAAGCCCATCAGCGATCATGGTGCTGCGCGGGCAACCGCGTGCGAAACTAGGTCGTCGCCGGCTCAATACTCGAACCCCGCAGTGCCGCACAAAACCTGGATGCGAATCTTGACATTCGAATCTTGACATGGTTCAAATTGCTTGCTATATTGCCAAGCTATTGGGTTGCTATGCCGGAGACCTCGGAGGGGCCAGGCGGAGCGGCCAGGGGCTGCCTCGCGGGGGAACAACTAACTAATAGGAGGAGGGATCTATGAAAACTGTCACTTGTATCCGTAATCTCGCGTTCTGTTGGAGTCTCGCGGTTATTCTCGCGCTTCCTTTGCTGTGTGGGTGCCCCCCGAGCGGCACACTGGGGATCTCTCAGCATAATCTGGACTTCGCCTCGACGAGAACGGCGATGACGCTGGAAATCCGCAACACGGGCTCGGGCGAGCTTGCGTGGGAGGCGTCGGCGGGCGCCTCGTGGGTGGAAGTTACGCCGGCTGCCGGGCTTCTGGAAAGCGGGAAGACGGCAACCGTGTCCATCAACATCATGCGCGGGCAGCTTGACGTAGGGAACAACGCGACGGCGGTCGAATTCACATCGAACGGAGGCCAGAGCACCGTAGCCATCGCGGCGGAAGGTGGATCCGGCGCCCTCAGTTCATACTGGCCCATCGAGGTAGGCAACACTTGGAACTACAGCCTGCCGCAGTTCGTGGACCTGTATCCGGAGAAGCTCGGCGCCACTGTCTTCTCGCTGTCCGTGGCGGATATGAATACTGTCAATGGCCTCGAGGTATGGACAATGGGAGCCGGGGTGCCCTTGCTCGATGCGGCGATTTCATTGTGGAGCGCGTTTGGCGATGAGTTCATCCAAATGATGCTTTACAGAACTCTGCCTGGGCCGTTCGTGCCGGCGAAAGCGGGCAGCCCGCTGCTTCCCGGTCCCAGCACGCAGACCTTCTACCTGGTGGCTGTCGACGGCAAGTGGTATGTCACCCATCACGAGGAAGCCCTCGCGAATCTGCCGGAGACCAAAGGATTTCTCCTTCTGGACGATGTCCTGAAGAGCCCCGCCCGCGTGTTGCACTTGCTGTACTCCGGCGATGGCGAGAAGTATATCCAGGACGTCGGCGACATCTTGCAGCAAATGTCAGATGACCTCCGCAAGAAGCAGGGTGAAAAGATCAACCAGGTCGAAGAGCTTGTGCCGCTGATGACATCGTTTGGGGATACCTTTTCCGGATACAGCAACCCGAGCTTGATCGTGCAGGGTCTGGTGCGGACGGCGGCGGTTCTGACAGGCGGCGCAGATGAACTCAAGACTTTCGTAGACGACATGAACGAGATCAGCGAAGGGCTCGCGGACCGTTTCCAAGAGTTCCAGGATCCCTTGCCGGATTACCTCGATACGATCCAACAGTCGCCGAAGAAGCTCTCTCCGCTCCTGCGAGGCTTCGGGACGCGTTTCGCGGCGTACACCAATGGAAGGGACGTACTGGCTGACGTGATGTCGATATTGGCGATCACATCGTCCGCCGTGGCCGACATCTTGGATGTGTCGGACGATTATTCGGAAGCGGACATCGCGGCAATCACAGACCTTCTCGACAACGTTTCCCGGTTCTGTACGGCGTATGGATATACGGCGTTCGCCAATTTTGGGCGGTTTTCCGAGGCATTTGAGGACTACCTGGATAGCTACCCCGCCAATGACGCGACCGATCCCATTGTTGGGTTGATACGGGATCTGCTGCCCGTGATCGAGAAGCTGGTCACGGACGTAGACACGGAGAAAAGGGAAGCCCGGCAGATTGGAGATCTGCTCCAACTCCAGACGGATCTTCACGAGTTCTTCGTGACCTACTCGGACGCGAACAAGGAGGATGTGCTCGCCGCCTTCCTCGCTGAGGCTACCGAGGTGACCTTTGAGTCGGTGACCGCGATGATGGCATTTCAGCCAGTGATTAACGCGGTTCACGCCAACACGGCAGAGCTACACAACGCGGTCGTAAGCTTCACTGCCGCCGACCGGGACTGGGCAAACGCCAAAGCGGCGGTCGAGGCGATAGCCGGATTCTTCGATGGATACGCGGCTTCGCACCCAGAAGACTCGACAGGCGGTGAAGCGGCTGGAACGTTGAAGATCCTCGCACAGGCCGGCGTCGATATCCTTGCACGGACGATTACGCTCGACGCGAAGTTGGATGCCTTGACGCTGACGCAGCGGCAGGGAGAACTGTCCGGTTTCCTGCCGATCGACTATGATGCGTTTATGATCAACCTTGCGGATGTCGGCGTAGGGAAGCAGGCGGATTGCATCGCGCTCGGACTGCCTATCCCGTTTGGCGGCAAGGCTGCGGCCAAGGGAGACCGGTGGACGCCGGTGACGATCTACGCCCGCGATGTAGGCCCCGTCCTGTTGGGAGGCGTTTTCACACTGCAAAGCGCCGTGGTGGGCGACCAAGTGTACCTTGGCTACTAACCCTTCGCGGCCGCTGGATTCCGCTTCAGCGCCGTCGGCTGGTTTGACGGATACGATAGCGTTCAGGCGTTCGGCTCATCAGGGGTCGGATGCCCGCAATGAGATTGACCGGCAATGGACACGAAAAGGAGCCGGACGACCGGTCCGGCTCCTTCCCTGTCAAGCCATTTGTGAATCTTGCCGAAGGGGGTATCGTCGCGCCATTTGCGATCTTACCGAAGAAAGAAGCGCAAGGGGGGAGAGGGGAAGTCGAGCGCCCGCGCTCACGACGGCCCAATGCAGATGATGATCCCGCTGCCTTGGCCGTGTGGGTACACCGTGATTTGGCTTCGCAGCTCATAATCCGCGCCGGGCAACGGCAGTTTGGCGGAGAGACTGCTCGTCCCCACCCAGCCCACGCCCGGGAGTTCCATCGTTTCGCTGCCCGTCCGGATCCCTTGCCAGCCCCGATTCTGGAGCTCGGCCAGATAGAACGCCGCCACGGCATCTACTGAGTCCGCGGTAGTCCCGGCGACACATGTCGCTAGTTCGCTGGACACAAACGGGATGGGCGCGGCGTCGGCATCAACCAACTCGAACTGTACGCCCGTATACGGTGAAATGAACTCCCCCATTCTTTCCGGAGCAACCACGGCATCGGCGCCCGGCTTGTCGGGCATCCAGGTCACCGCGGTCTCACGTGAGGAGATGCTGCCCTCACCGCTGTCGGACGGACCCATGCCGATGGCAATTCGCGGCCCGCCGGGCGCATCCTCGATCGCAATGCGTATCACGAGCTTGTAAGCGCCGCCAGGTCCCGGACGCGTTCCCGACACGTGCTGCGAGGCTTCTTTGGAACCATCGGATCTCCGGCGGCTGCCTGTGGCAACGCTCACGTCGCCCCAGCCGTGCGTTTCCAAGTCTTTCTTGTAGAAGTCGCGAACCTTCTCTACCTTGTCCTGCGTGACTCCCGCGACACAGATGGCGAGATCCTTTCGCATGCCCACCAGCAGAAGCATAGTTGACGGCTGAGCCGGCTCGAACGTCACGCCGGGGTAGGGCGTCACGTGCGTAAACAATGATCCATCGGCGGGTCTGTCCGCCGCCGTCAACTTGCTTGGCTCCCCAGTTCCCGCCTCTCCATCGACGCCCTCGAAGGCGGCCACGCGCCAGGCGCCGCCGTCCTTGCGGAGCGCATAATCCGAAATGTCCTTGGACCACCCGTCGGGATTCGTTCCCGTTACCGTCGCCTTGACTTTCACGGTGCCGCCTGAGACAGCGACGATTTCGACGGAATCCAGCTTGGATACCATGCCAAGGCTGGCGGAAGACTCAAGGACTTCCGGCGTCATCAGATCCCAGAAGCGGCCCATGTCCCCCATGGTGCAGTCCTCCGCCACAATCTGCCTCAGGACTTCCCGGTCGCCCTTGTCCATCGCCGTGGTCAGCCGTTGAACACAATCGCGAATGGCCGCTTCGTCGTCGGCACTGACAGCGGGGGCCGAAGATCCATCTTGGGGCTGCATAGCGTGCGCCGCGGCCTCTGGAGAACGTCTGATTCGCGGCTGTATGACTGCGCGTTCCATGTTTGAGATTCCGCTTCCCGAAACCACCCCGGACAATTCGACGGAACTTCGCTTGATCGTCACGGATCCCCGGAACGGAACGATCATCGATCAGCGGAATGCGGGATCTTTTCAAAGCAAAGCGGATGAACCGCCGGCCGAATCCCCAAAGCTCGCCGCATGGCCCACGCCGGCCTACGGGCCGTTTGACGAGACGCGACTCGCTCCATGGAAACAGGAGCAGGCGTTGTGCGGAACGGGTAAGGTGTCCATTCCCGATCTCTACGTGGGCGAAACCGAGGCAGGCGCGTTCGTCGTGGCGTCTCGCCTGGACGATCCGTGCCGAGTGCGCATCGATTTTGCAAAACCCGTTACTGCGGACGGCAAACCGTTCGGCGGCGCGATTACGTTGTACGAAGTCGTGTCAACCCGCATGGTAAACGGCGAGTTTGTCCCGGATGCATTGGTCAAACTGAACGACGCGAACATCGCCCTTCTTTCCCAGAAACGTTCCAGCAAGTTCTGGGTGAGTGTGAACGCGGATGCGGCCGCGCCCGGCGAATACAATGGGCGGATTGCCGTGCAACCGCTCCGTTCCGAAGGCGACGCCGTGAGCCTTGAGATTTGCATCCGCGTGCATCCGCTTCGCATCAAGAGACCGTTTCCGTTGACCCTCTGCACGTGGGACTACATTCCAAACAAGTGGTTTCCCGAGCGTACTCCGGAAGTGCTTGACGACATGGTGCGTCACGGCGTCAGTGTGTTCCCACGCACAAGCTGCATCCCGAAGGGTTCCGTCGACGAGAAGGGACAGTTGACGCTCGACACGCAGACGCTGAACGCGGAGTTGAAACGGCTCGAAGGAAGAGGACAGATCTTGATCCAACTTGGAGTTCCCGCGATTGCGTTTCCGCCGGCCACGCCGTCTCCTGAACAGCAACACGTCGCGCAAATCGAATACCTGCACAAACTCCGCGATCATCTGAAGGAACGGGGCCGGGACTACGATGATTATGCGTTCTACCCCGTCGACGAACCCGGCCTGGGTTATGGCGGCAGCGTCTCCGCGCTCATCGAAGCGGGCACGCTGTTCCGCGAGGCCGACCCGCAATTCCGCATCTATACCGACCCGGTTCCTAGCATCTCGAAGGTTGATTTCGAGCGCATCGAGCCGTTTATCGACGTCTGGTGTCCGAACATGCGCTTGGTTTCCGGCCTCCTTGCCGGCGATCCACGCATGAAACGCATCCGCGATTCCGGAAAGACCGTGTGGTCCTATGAGTGCGTGTCGCAGGTGAAGTCCATTTCACCGTTGCGCTACAACCGCGCCGCGGCATGGCGCGCGCATTTCTTCGGTCTCAGCGGTATCGGCTTCTGGACATTCAGCACCACCGAAGTCAACCACTGGCTGCCCGGCAAAGGAACAAACGACGAGTACGCGCTTGTATATCCCGGCACCCTGCCCGTGCCAAGCGTACGGTGGGAAGCAGTCCGCGACGGGCTCGAAGATATCGCCGCCGTCACGCTACTCGAAGAGGCCGTCGCCTCGCGCACGGCAAGGGGCGATGCGAGCAACGTTGTGAAGGAGGCCAACGAAGCGTTGCGTATCGCCCAAGTGGATATGCTGGAGCTTTCCGACGAAGCCTTTGTCGAGAGCCGCGACTACCTTCGTCAAGGAGATCGCACAATTCCGCACACGTGGACCGACATCGAAACCTGCGCCGCCCACCGCGACAAGATCGCCCGCTTGACGCTGGCGCTCAAATGAAGTACCTGGAGGTAATGCGATTCTTGCGGGCCTAGAGCTCAATGAATTGGATTTACCTATTTGGCCGAAACTCGAAATGTGGAAGCGGCGTCCTCGCCGCTTGGCTCTTGTTTCCAAACGCGACGGGGACGTCGCGTCTACAGATCGGCAACACGCTGCGAATGCGGGAGTTGAATCGGGGCCGTCACAAGGATCAAACTTGTATGGGAGAGAGGGCCGTGATTGCGCGGCTTGTCCGCGTTTGGAGTGTGCAATGGAAGTTGTGATTCGAGAGAGTCGGGAGCAGGCGGCGGAACTTACGGCGCGCTTGATCGCGCGCGAGTTGCGGGCGAACCCGTACCTTGTGCTGGGCCTCGCCACTGGGCGCACGATGGAAATCGTTTACGCGGGATTGGTTCGCATGCATAGCGAAGAGGGTTTGGACTTCTCGCAGGCGACGACTTTCAACCTCGATGAATACGTGGGTATCCCGACGGACCACCCCGCATCGTATCGCCGATACATGGATGAGCGCTTGTTCAGGCACGTGAACGTCGAGCCGCGCCGCACGCACCTGCCGAACGGCATGGCGCCGGACGTCGAAACGGAATGCCGCCAGTACGAAGCCCGGATTCAGAATCGCGGCGGAATTGATCTCCAATTGCTTGGAATCGGCCGCTCCGGTCATATCGGCTTCAACGAACCGCTGTCGGCGTTGCGTTCGCGCACCCGCGAGAAGGCGTTGACACCTGAGACCGTCGAGCAGAACGCGTTCATGTTCGGCGGCAATGAGAACATGCCGGCGGTATCGACCGTGATACCGCCGCGTTGGGCGATCACGATGGGCGTCGGCACGATCCTGGACGCGCGTCAGTGCGTGCTGCTCGCCACTGGCGAGGAAAAGGCGGACATCATCGCCAAGGCTGTCGAAGGGCCCATCACGTCCATGATCTCGGCCACGGCGCTCCAGTTGCATCCGCATTGCGTCGTGATCGTCGACGAAGCCGCCGCCTCCCGGCTCGGGCACACCGATTACTACCGCTGGATCTTCGAGAACGAACGCCATTGGGCCGAATTCCGTTAGGGCCCTTTTTGTTTCAGGCTCTTCCGGTTCTTGCATACTTCCTTGGCGCCCGGCTTTCCGCTTTCGTACGCGTAATGGCGATTAGGAGCAGAGTCGCCGGGATGGAGTAGCTCTCCACGTACGGATCTGTGCGGGGGGCGCAAGGCAACCGGCGTCCCTACCGCGGTCGAGCAGGAGCATGACGGTGGGGGATCTGTGCA
>CAZPMT010000086.1:0-23726 GCA_964587655.1 uncultured Nitrospiraceae bacterium | reverse complement strand
TCCGCGTTCTCGTTGATCGTGATCCCGGCGGTTGTGTGTGGAACGAAAACGTTACACACCCCGTCCTTGATCCCCGTTTCGGTGACGATCTGCTGAACCTCGCGATCGATTCGAACGAATTGCGTGTGATGCTGTGTTTTAACTGTGAATGATTGCATGTCTTTCCTCCCTCCTCTACGAGATCAGAACTCCATCTTGTTCAGGTTTCGCAGGCCGAGCTTCAGCGGAATCACCGTGCTGAGGATGCTCAGGCTCGTGATGAAGAAGACGACAACCGCCAGGGCTGCGTAGAACGCCGCGTCGCTTGTGTAAAGTCCGAGTACGCGCCACTGAAGGATGACCGTTTGCGCGCCGACCACGAATGTGATGTAGCCGACGCTCAGTAGGAAATTGAGAGTCCCGCCCATGCCCGACACGATGCGCGCCGGGTTGTCCTCTTGAAAGTTCGGGTACAGCGTGCCCAGGCCGACCGCAAGTCCAGACAACCCGAAGTTCGTGATGATGACGCTGTAAACCGACAACGCAAAGTAGATCGGTTCGAGTCGCAGCATGGATCCTGAAAGGACCGCCAGCCCCACCGTGAAAGCCGAAGTCGTTGCGACGCTCAGCCAGAACTTCTGCAAGACAATCTGACGAAACGAGAGCGGCGCCAGACCGAGAATCCAGAATCGCCGGCCTTCGAGGCTCACGAGCGGAAAAACGAACCGGCTCGTCAGCGTGGCGAGGATGAGCGTGCACGCACCGATGTTCAGGCACGCGATCCAGCTCTTCCAGAAGTCCTGCTGATAGCGGCCCGACATGTTCCTCAGGTTCGCAATATAGATTGCCATGATCCCGAAGAAGATCACGAACTGCGACCACTGGGTCGCGTCGCGCCAAAAGAGGCGCACGTCCTTGATAACCAACACGCGCTGCGGGTTCGGCAGCATCTTGAAAAGAGTGTCCAGACAGGCCAGCGGACCGCGGCCCAGCCACTTCGGGCGATCCCTGTCGCGTCCCGCGAGCGAAAACCACCCCATGTAGTAGATGCGTTGCGCGCTTTCCGCCGCCAGCCACAATGCCATTAGCGCGTTCGACGTCAGCAGCAACAGATTGAAAAGGCACTCGCGATAGTTTCCGGCCGCCGCGGCCAGCACGCCCCGCGTGGTCCAGTAGCTTGGCAGCAGCGGCGACTGTGTTTGAGAAGTCATGTCCAACAGCGCGGGCAGAAGGGTGTCCTCGGAGAGGCGATTGGCTCCGAAGTATTCCTTCCAGTACACGAAGACAAGCAGCACGGCCAGGATTCCGAACAAGACGATCGAACTCATCCGGAGCCGGGGGAAGACGCGCGCTAGCACGAGCGTAATGAAAGAGCCGATGGCCGCCGGGAGCATTATGTATGGAAAGAAGAAGAGCAGGGCCGCCGCGTAGAACGCCGGCGCCGCGCCGGTGGTATAGCCGTACGCGAGGATGAGAGGCGTGCCCAGAAAGGCGAGCGCCCACGAACTGAAGGCGACGCATTCGAAGAAGCGCGCCACGAACAGCGCGCGGAAGGACATCGGGGCGTGAAGCAGGTACGCTACTTCGCGCGAGCGATACAGCGTCGAGAAGGAAACGAGGATGTTCGAGAAGATGAGCATGAAGAACACGGCCAGCGTCATGACGCCGAGCATCCGCGTCAACACGATGCTGCCGATGCCGCGCCCCGATCCGCTGGCGTCCGCGCCGAACCGGACGAGGAATTCGAAGCCTTCTTTGAACATGAACAACGCGCCGATCCACAGGCAGAACGCGCACACTGAAATCACGGCGACCTTGAGCTTTGACTCCGTGCGGACGGACGCGATCGAGTGCTTCGCGATCAGCACTTTCGCGTGGGCAACGGCGCCGATCTGGCTCATGCCTCGTCTCCTTGCGTCAGTTCCAGAAAAATGTCTTCGAGCGATCCGGGGCGATCCGCGAGGGCCTTGATTTCCGGGACCGTGCCGATGTGGAGAAGCTTGCCGTTGTGTATGATCCCGATCCGGTCCGCGATCTCCTCCGCGATGCTCAGCGTGTGGGTCGACATGAACACGGTCAGTCCTTCCCGCGTCCGCGCCTTCAGGTAATCCTTCACGAAACGGATGTTCTTTGGATCAAGTCCCACCCACGGCTCGTCCACGATGACGATCTTGGGGTCGTGGAGAAAACACGACGCAAACGAAAGTTTCTGCCGCATTCCGTGGCTGTAATCCTCGATGAGTTGATCGCCCACGGAACGTATTCCGAACATTTCTAGCAACTCCTCGCCGAAATTCGTCACGCGCCCGTCGGGCAGGTTGTACAATCCGGCTACGAACCGCATCAACTCGCGGCCCGTCAGCTTCTCATACAGGAACGGGCTGTCCGGGATGTAACCGATGATGCGCTTGGCCTCGACCGGCTCCTTCTGGATATCGAATCCACCGAGGAGCGCGCGGCCCTCCGTCGGGTGGAGGAGACCCGTCAGCATTTTGATCGTGGTGGTTTTTCCGGCGCCGTTCGGCCCGAGGAAACAGAAGAACTCGCCTTCCGGTATCCGCAGGTCCAGGTTAGCCACGGCTGACTTGCTGCCGAAACGTTTCGTGAGGTTTTCCGTTTGAATCATGATTCACTCGATTCCCGTCACTTCAATTGCCCAGCGGCGCCAGCGCTTCTTCCTCCGTTATCTTGCGAAGAGCGAATCCAAACGGCGTTTCGGCCCGGACGATCTCCTCGTTTTCGCTCAGCCAGACTTTGGAGGTGAGGCCGTTCAACTCCGTCGTCAACACCTTGCATCGCATACGCTCGCCGCCGGCTTCGATCGTCTCCTCGCCCACGCACTTAACGCGAGTCTTGCCTACCGAGAACGTCATTGGGTCAAACGTGTCAATGACGACTTCCTGATCGACATGAAGCGACGGCAGGTTCAGTGTGGCCGTTCCCATGGCGCCCGAAACCAGCACGTCCTTCCCGACCGGGAACTGAAACGGAATGGCCTCTCCGGCGGTGTAGATCGTCCCGTCGAGCCGCCCGTTCTCGACGTTCGCGGCGATCCGCATCGTGTGCTGATACGAACGCACCTTGAAATCGAAGTCGGCCCGCGCCCCGTCTTGAGGCATCCACGCGGATCCCCCAATGAAGAAATCCACCGGCATCGCCAACAGCACCAAGCGCAGCCTCGCGGTCAAGGTGAACACCACGCCGATGTGACCGTCGCGGCTGTCCGGCGTGCTGATAGTATTGACGATCCCTATGCGCGTTCCGCCTGCGCCCGCATCGCCGAGATAGATCCCCATCCACGTGTTGCCGGGCCGTGCGGCGCGCGGCGACGGCACGTTCGCATTCGTTTGTGAGAAGGGGAAAAGGCCTTCACGCCGAAGCAAGAGACCCGTCATAACCATCCAGAAAAGGATGATGCCGATCGCGATCAGCTTTCCTGTTGGGCGCCGCAGCACTTCTTGTATTTCTTCCCGCTGCCACAAGGGCACTTCTCGTTGGGTCCCACCTTCGGACCGACCCGAATCGGTTTCGGTTTGCGGCGTTCCGCGGCAGCGCGGCCCGGATCCTGAGCGGCGGAATCCTGTCCCGCCAACGCGAATCGGCTGGTGTCGTATGACGCGAAGCTGCGGTCCGCCTCCTTGTCCGCCGCGATGTACGTGTAATGCGCCAGTTGCGAGAACGGGTCGTCCTTCGCGGTCAGCGTGCCCTTGCGCGCCTGGACCTGCCGCGTGCGCCGCGCTTCGGGGTCCGTCATGCGGAACAGCGTCTGCACCCCGGTTTCCTCGATGCTTGCCATCATTTGCTCGAAGAGCTCAAACCCCTCAGTCTTGTACTCCAGCAGCGGATCCTTCTGTCCGAACGCGCGCAGCCGCACCGATTCGCGAAGGTAGTCCATCGAGTAGAGATGGTCGATCCATCGCTCGTCGGCGGTCCGCAGCAAGACCATCATCTCGAAGCCGTGAAGCCGTTTCCGCGCGAGCCGCCCAAAATCGATCCGCGACTCGTCGCCGCCGATCTGTTCGCGGAAGCTTGCGCGTATCTCCTCCTCGATCGACTGCTCGCGCCGGGCATACTCCGCTAACACCTGATCCAGGAGCCGCTCGATCATCGGTTTCGGCTCGCCCTGTTCTTCGGAACCCGTTATGTTGGGATCGAAAGCGAAAACCTGCCGGAAGCGTGCGGACAACCCCTCAAGATCCCATTCCTCCGGATCCGTTTCCTCCGGAGTGTACGACCCGGCCGCATCGGCGATGATGTTCTCGAACATCTGGTGCAGTTGTTCCGTAACGTCGCGGTCTTCGAGCACGTCGCGGCGCATGCCGTAAATGATCCGGCGCTGCTTCTCCATGACGGTGTCGTATTGGAGGACGTGCTTCCGCGTTTCGAAGTTGTATTCCTCGACCTGGCGCTGCGCGCGCTCGATTGTGCGGGTAACCATCCGCTGACTCAGCGGTTCCTCGTCCATCTCTTTGTTGCCGAACCAGTCGAGCATCTTCTTGACCCGGTCGCCGCCGAACAGGCGCGCGACTTCATCCTCGAGGCTTACGTAGAAGCGTGTCGTGCCGGGATCGCCTTGGCGGCCGCAACGGCCGCGGAGCTGGTTGTCTATGCGGCGGGACTCGTGCCGTTCCGTGCCGGCGATGGCAAGACCGCCGAACTCTCGCACACCCTCGCCAAGTTTGATGTCCGTGCCGCGGCCGGCCATGTTGGTCGCAACGGTGATGGCGGGCGGCTTGCCGGCGTTCGCGACAATTGACGCTTCGCGTTCGTGGTACTTTGCGTTGAGGACCTGGTAGTCCTTGATGCCGCGTTCATCGAGCATTTTCGCGACGAGTTCGGACTTCTCGATCGAGACCGTACCGACCAGGACGGGGCGTCCGGTCTCATGGATCCGCGCGATCTCGCCGACGACGTGCCGGAACTTGCCCATTTCGGTCGCGAATATCAAGTCCGTCATGTCCTCGCGGATCAGCGGCAGATTCGTCGGGATCTGCACGACGTCCAGGTTGTAGATCGTGGCGAATTCCTGGGCCTCTGTAACGGCGGTGCCGGTCATCCCCGCGAGTTTGTTGTAGAGACGGAAATAATTCTGGTAGGTGATCGTGGCGATCGTTTGCGACTCGAACTGCACTGACACGCGTTCCTTCGCCTCGATGGCCTGGTGGAGGCCGTCGGACCAGCGCCGGCCTTCCATGGCGCGCCCCGTGAACTCGTCCACGATCAACACTTCCCCATCGCGCACCATGTACTTGTCGTCGCATTTGTACAGGTTGTGCGCGCGGATCGACTGCTCGACCATGTGCACGAGGCCGAGCGTTTCGTCGGTATAGAGGTCCTCGACGCCCAGCAGCCGCTCGGCCGCTTCCATGCCGTCCTCGGTGAGCAGGACGTGGTGGTATTTCTCGTCCACCTCGTAATGCTTGCCCTTGCGCAACTGACGCACGGCATCGTCCACCTTGTAGTATAGGTCCGTGCTACGCTCAGGCCGCCCGGAGATGATGAGCGGCGACCGTGCCTCGTCGACAAGGATCGAGTCCACCTCGTCGACAATCGCATAGTTCAACTTCCGCTGCACGCGGTAATCGGGGCGCACGGCCATGTTGTCGCGCAGGTAGTCGAACCCGAACTCGCTGTTTGTTCCGTACGTAACGTCGGCGCGGTATCCGACCTGCCGTTCCGCCGTATCCATGTCGTGCTGCACGAGCCCGACCGTGATGCCCAGGAATTTGAGAATGGGTCCCATCCATTCGCTGTCGCGGCGGGCCAGGTAGTCGTTGACGGTTACAAGGTGCACGCCGTTCCCCGTGAGCGCGTTGAGATACACCGGCATCATGGCCACGAGCGTCTTGCCTTCCCCAGTGACCATCTCGGCGATCCCACCCCGGTGCAACACAATGCCCCCGATGATTTGCACGTCAAACGGACGCAACCCGACGACGCGCTTGGACGCCTCGCGCACGGCGGAAAACGCATCCGGCAGGATCTCATCCAACTCTTCGTTCAGCCGCTTGCGCAGGGACTTCCGAAACTCGTCTCCCGCCAACTCGTCGCTCGAATGCTGCCGGCGGAACTCTTCTCTGACCTGCCCAAGCCGCCCCTTGAAACGGACGGTCTGCATGCGCAGTTCGTCGTTCGTCATCCGGGCATATTCCGCTTCCTTCCCACGGACGACGTTCAGCCGCGGCATCATCTTCTTGACGGTCCGATCGCTGCTGGTTCCGAATATCGATTTGAAAATGGAGCTTAACACCGCAAATGCTCCTCGAAGATTGTCAATGGCTTGTCAGAGATCATAACAGAGCGGTCCCGAGCGGGCCAAGTTCCTGGTGCGCCCAATCGGAAATAGGGTTCATCCGGTTCTCGTCATGTTTTCGCGTCGGGTTCGACTTCGGCTGCAATTTGTTTGACGCCCTTTATGTCGATCTTGCCCGTCCCCAACACGGGAATCGAATCAATCCTGTGAAAGTTGGCGGCTCGAGGTCTCCACAAATTCGGGAGGTCCGACTTGTCAAGCTTCGCCCACAGGTCATTCAACTGGCCGTTGTCAAGTGTATGCAGGACTACTAATCTCTCTCCCCGCACCTCGTCCGGTACGCCGGTCACGGCCATTGCTTGCTCGGTCAGCCCCAGGAGGTCGTGCAGGGTCCCCTCCACATTAGTGTGCGAAATCATCTCGCCGCCGATCTTGCTGAACCGCGCCAACCGGTCGGTTATCGTTATGAACCCGTCCTCGTCGACAAGCGCAATGTCTCCGGTCGAGTACCAGCCCTGTTTGAGAACGGCGTCGGTCTTCTCAGGCATTCCCAGATACCCCTGCATGAGACTCGGGCCCTTGACCTCGAGAAGGCCGGGCTCATTCGGGCCGAGCACCTTCCCGGTATCCTGGTCAAGAACGCGAACGGCGACGCCTGGAATGGCCTTGCCTACGGAGCCGCGCTTGAACCCCTTCTGATGGTATCCGGGCGCACGGAAGTCCGGAACGTTTACCGACACGGCCGGACCGCATTCTGTGGTTCCGTATCCTTCGAGCGGCTCGATGCCGAACTTCTCGTTGAATCCGTCGCGTACGCGATCTGGCATCTTCTCCGCGCCGCATACCGCAAAGCGCACGCTCCGCATGTCCTCCGGAGCGCATTTGCGCGTGAAGTTTTGCAGGAACGTGGGTGTGGCCACGAAGAAGAAGGCCTTGTACTTGCGAACCAATTGTCCGATGGTTTTCGGTTCAAGCGGACTCGGGTGGTAAACGGCAGACAGTTCTCTGATGAGCGGCACCCACAATGTGACCACAAACCCGAACGAATGAAAGAAGGGCAGGAATCCCATCATGACGTCGCCTCGCTTGTGGTCGACGACCTGAGCCACGGACTCGATGTTGTGGTTGATGTTGGCGTGAGTGAGGATCACGCCCTTCGGTTCCCCCTCGCTGCCGCTCGAAAAGATGATCGTCGCAATGTCAGCGCTCGAACGGCGCGTAGTGGTCCCGCATATCCTTTCCAACATTCGCACAGGGCAGAACAACGCAAGCAACAGACCGGCGAGCTGATCCTTCTTGGTCACCGAGGCGCGCAAGTCCTCGAGGTAGATAGGAGTCCCCGGGATCTCGACTGGAAACCGCTCAAGAAACGCTCTTGCGGTAATGCAGTGAGTGATATGGCACTTTCGCGCGCAGGATGCGATGGTCTGTGCGGAGGTCGTGTAGTTCAGATTGACCGGGATGCGGCCCATGAACTGCAAGGCGATGTTGGTCAAAGCGCCCCCCACCGAAGGCGGCACAATCACCCCTACCATCGACTGGCCGTCCAGGATCCGCTTGAGCTTCCGGGCGAGCGCGATGCTGCCCGTCAGGGCTCTTATATACGACAAGTTGCCGGAACGCGCGTCCGCCACGGCGAGCAGCCTGGGATGACGGCGCGCCGTCCGCCGGAAGCCGCGATGAAGCAGGTCACAGGGCATCTTGCGTAAGGCATAGGTCTCGGCGCCCAGTTCTTGGATGACTTGGCGAAGTTCAAACCGCGTCGTGGCGGCGGGGACGGGCTTCCCGATGTTGACGGTGATACGGTAGGGAAAGCGCTCCGGCCACTTGAGAAAGAAGCGGCGCTTGGAAAAGCTGAAGAGGCTCCCCCAAAGCCCGTCGAGGTAAATGGGAATGATCGGGGCGTCCACGCCCTTCATAACGTGCTCGAACCCCTTACGGAACGGCTGCAACATCCCCGTACGCGTAATCTCGCCTTCCGGGAACATGCACACGAGTTCGCCGGCCCTGATGGCCTCCCGGGCTGCTTCGAGCGATTTCAAAAGTTCGCGGGGACCGTCTTTCGCCGCCACGGGGATCCCCCCGAACATCTTCGCAATGGGCTTGATCCACCATTTCTCGTAGTAGCCGCGGTACGCGAGAAAACGCACCGGGCGATCCACGGACGCCGAAACAAACCCCGGATCGAGGAACGACACGTGATTGCCGACAAGCAGCGCGCCGCCCGTTATCGGAATGTTCTCGCGACCGATCACGCGCGTGCGGTAGAGCGTGTTGTTCATGATCCAAAGGAGCGACCGCAACGGCATCATGGGCATTCTCATGCAAAGGTACAGGCCGACCGCCACGGAAAGGGCCGAAGTGATCAGGAAGACCTCGTACGTGCCCATGTGAAGCGTGCGGCCGAGGAACCAGTATAGGGCGCCGGCAATCAACATGCCCACAAAGGTCAGCATGTTGGTGGCGGCCCACAGGCCGCCCTTGATGTCGTTGGGACTCCGATGCTGGAGCGTAGCGGCAAGCGGGACATCGAAGAAGCCCGCGAAATAACCCAGTCCGAACAGGAATATCAGGCATGCGACATAGGAAATGCCGGGCATCGCAAGAAGCGCGCTGAACAACGCCAACCCCATCGTGCCAATGGGCACTAAGCCCAACTCGATGGCCCCGCGCGAGAGATATCCCGCGCTCAAAGCGCCCGCGCCGATGCCCAAGGCCATGCTCGCCAGCACGGGACCGGTCTGCGCTTCGTTTAGTTCCATGGTGACGGTGGCGTGGATGAGGACGTTCGCGCGTATCAGCGCGCCCGCGAACCAGAAGTAGGTGTAGCCCACGACCGTGTACCGCAGCAAACGATCATTCCAGAGGATCTTGAAGTATCGGCCCATGCCGGACCACGGATTCAGGGCAATTCGCTGCAGCGGATTCGCCGCGGGCGGGCGGCTGATGAACTGTGCCGTGGCAAGCCCAATCAGCGTCAAGCTAAGCAGCACGAAGGTCGATAGGTGGACGCGGTCCTTCAGTAAGTAGTAAAGGGGCCCGGCAATTGCGGTTCCGAGGATAATCGCCAGAATGGTGAACATCTGGAGAATGCCGTTGCCCCAGGAAAGCTTGTCCTCGGGCAGGATCTCGGGCAGGATGCCGTACTTGGCGGGACTGAAGAACGCGCTGTGGCTCGCCATGAAGAAAAGCATCACCCAGAGAAATAACGGCATTCTGAGATAGAAAGCGAAAAACGCAAAGCAGACGATGAAGACTTCCCAGTACTTTACCCAGACCGCGATGCGTTGTTTGCTGAATCGATCCGAAAGCGCGCCGGCAATTCCAGGAAAGATCAGGAACGGGAGGGCGAAGACGATGTTGAGGACCGCCGGAACCATCGTCGCCGAGGCTTCGTCGGGCTTCGTCTGTCCCGGCAGGATCATCACCGTCAGGATCGTGTATTGGATCAGAAACTGGAAGAGGTTGTCATTGAACGCCCCCTGGAACTGAGTGACAATCAGCGCCCAGAATCCCCGCATGCCGTACCGCTTCGTAGTGGCCTCGACGGCCGCCGTCGATGAATTCATCGTGTCCGTCTCCCGATTCGCGCCCCACTTGGGGCATTGGAGCTTCACGCACATTCGTTAGACAAGGTGTTGCAGCAATGGCATGCCGACACGCCCCACTTTGTCTTCAGGCCGTGTTCGTTTGCACGGCCTCGCGAAGCGCCGCCGTCCTCGCACGCACCCGTTCGAGACTACGGATCAGCGCCTTGCAGTCCTTCTCCGTCAAGTCCTTCAACAAATCGTGTACTTCCTCGCGGTAAAATGGCTCGATCTCGTCAATAAGCGCCTGCCCTTTCTTCGTCAGGCGGACGTGATAGATCCGCCGATTCCCCGGAACGTTGACGCGCTCGACGAGCCCCTTCTCCTCCAGCTTATCCAAGACCGACGTTACGCTCGCGCGCGTCACGACCAGCCGCAGACTCAGCGCCGACTGCGTCAGGTCGCATTTCTTATGCTTGAGCAAGAAGAGGACGTTGAACTGGGCCTCGGTCAAATCGTACCGGCGAAAGAACGCCGCGCCCGCCGCCGCAATCTGGTTGGCCGTATGAATAATGTTCAGAATCGCCTCGTGCCGAAGGTCCGAAATGGGAATATCAAGATGAAGTTCCGCTGACAGGGACATCATGCCACCCTCCTGTTCACGCCAGAATTGTACCGCACGTAATTGTTAGATGTCAAGCAGTTCTTCCGGGCTGTGGTCGAGAGTGGCTGGAGTCTTGCGCCTT
Source organism: uncultured Nitrospiraceae bacterium (assembly GCA_964587655.1). Taxonomy (GTDB): domain Bacteria; phylum Hydrogenedentota; class Hydrogenedentia; order Hydrogenedentales; family SLHB01; genus CAZPMT01. The sequence goes on along the minus strand of CAZPMT010000086.1, from coordinate 13,221 downwards.
GAAGTGGAGGGCGAGAAGGCGCACGATGCGGCGGTGAGATCGTCCACCGGTCGTGAGAACTCTGATGATGAGGATGACCTGAATGCCGCAACCTAGTGACGACAGGCAACAGAAACAGACTTCGGAAAAACCCGCTGTACTCAAGAAACGAGCCCCGAGCAGCAGACACCAGCCACGGGGAGTCACAATACTATACGAAGACCGGGATATCCTGGTCGTCGACAAATCCCCCGGCCTGTTGACGATAAGCACGGAAAAGCGGGAAACAAGAACGGCCTACTACCGGCTCACGGACTACGTCCGCAAAGGGTACGCCAAGTCCCGAAACCGCATCTTCATTGTACATCGCCTGGATCGAGACGTCTCCGGGATACTCGTGTTTGCAAAGACCAGCGAGGCCAAAGAGTATCTGCAGGAACGATGGGAAGGAACGGAGAAGAAGTATCTCGCGGTTGTTCATGGCAGGCTGGCAAAAAAGACGGGGACCTTCTCCTCGTATCTGGCTGAAAACAAAGCCCACGTCATGTACTCGACGTCCGATGCCAGGAAAGGCAAGCTGTCCTACACGGCGTACAGGGTTCTCAAAGAGACCGAGGAGTTCAGTCTGCTGGAGATCGATCTCATCACCGGCAGAAAGAATCAGATACGCGTGCACTTGGCTGAGAATGGGCACCCGATTGTGGGCGACGAAAAGTATGGAGAAAAGGACACAACGCACAAACGCCTGGCGCTCCACGCCAAATCGATTTCCTTCAAACATCCCTTCACGGGCAAACAAGTCACGTTTGAAGCCAAAGTCCCCGGATATCTATCCAGCCTGGTTGGCGGCATCGGACATGCCGAGGGTGTCCGGAACAAGTCGTGATGACCCTCATCCGGAATCTGCGATTCTAGTGGTCCGCGTCACCTGTGCCGGCACCATCTGATGCTGAGGGGCACGGTGGCAAACGGCAGCGGGGAAATCAACGCCACACAGAGCAGCAAGATCGTGTCCTCAATATCGTTTGGCGAATCATTGGCGAGATATGCGCACACTGTGGTGGCAAGAGAAAAGACGAACATGCCTGCCATGCCTCTTGTGAGCAGCAGGCCCGCCTTGTGCGCTTTCCGGAATATGACCAGGGACGGGACTGCGATCAGGACGGCAAGTGCTATCACAAGGGGGCCGAAATCATCTCGAGATCTGAGGTTGAACACTTCGGATGCGAGTCCTGAGACGATCGCCAAGAGGATTATCGAATAGCCCGCCGGGAGCGCAAACCAGAAAAGGATCCAAATTCCAGCCGCTATGAGCAACACCGCGATGAAGTTCCCATAGGGTGTGCCCCAGAGAATCCCGTGGATGTTTGTCGGCCCCAGGTGAAAGGTGAGCAAGATCGCTACCGCGATGATGAGGGTACAGGTGATGCTGTACGCCGCCATCTTGAGACGGGCCGTGGCCATCGTCCGGGTCGTGACGGGAAGCGTGAAGAGGAACGCGTCAAGACCCGTCGTATGGTCCCAATGCCGGCGCAGAGTCATGTACACCGCCAAGCCCGATACGGACACGATCATGGGCATGATAAACAGCATGATGAGATCCCCGTGCATAATCCCTGTTCCCGTGCAGAGAAACACGAGGATTGGCATGATAAGGATAGATGATGTTAAGGGCAGGTATCTCCCGAAACGTCTCCATTCAAGCCAGATCTCGGCGGATTCCGGCGAGGAAAACCTTTGCTTATCGCGCCGGCCTCGTCGCAGCACACTTATCAGGAGCGCATTTCGTGTAAGGGAGGCCGCGCCGTGGCGGTAGAGCATGACTCCAACGCATGAGAGAGAATACCCGAAAAAGAGTTCCGTAGCCCAGATCCATGGCAGTAAGGGCGCGCGGCGCCGCGAGACTCCGCGCTCGATAGGCCCGCGCTCCGGCGCCGACCTTCTCATGGCAAGTTCAGGCAAAGGCCCTCCCTGCGAAGGCGGCCCTTGCGGAATCACCTCCGTCGGCGCGGCGTCTGGGTTGCGCCGCGCCTCCGCATTGGTATTCTCGGATGGCTGCGAGGGAATTGGCCTTGGCGCCGCGTACTCTCCCGGCCCTCTCCCGCGGCCGCCGAGGCCATTACGAGAAGTCGGTTCCCCAAATATGGATCCCCCGACCGCGGGTCCGACAGGCTGAGGCGCTTTCAATGCTCTGGAGGGAGGGACTGCTGGCTGTTGAGTCATCCAATCTCTCAGGGCCACGCTGCCTGTAACCGCCGAGAAAAGGATCACGGTCATGGCGAGTGCCGCGGCGGTGAGCAGGGGCGAGCCGACGGTTCTCACTAGCGTGAGTATGCCTTCGAGCACACCTGCGAAGGCGGCCAGGCAGAGCGCGACCTTCCATAACGGCGGCACCGGTCCCCACATGAATTCAGCCTTTGCCCCGAACAACCACGAGTGGAAGCTCGTCAGGGCGATGCCGGCAACGACGAGAATGCCGATTCCGTATGCGAAATGGACCGATGCCCAGAAGCCGCTCTTAACCGGCAGCGTGAGGAAGAAGCGAGGCATGGTCTGCGACTCGCGCCCGCCGGAACGGAGCAGGATCGAGACGGACGCGAGGACCGCCAGGAGCAGAGACGTTGCCCTCCCAGCGGTCTCGCCGTTCCCGTCTAGCCGGTAGCAAAGTAACGAGAACGAAGCGGCGGCGGCGGTGATGGACACGGTGGCCACCCACGAAAGGCGCCATTCCTGCCACAAGAATGCAGCAAGGGGAGATTTCATGATGCGGTCCTCCTAGCGTGTCGCACGCGATGCCTTAACCCGGGCAACAAAGATGTCTTCGAGTGAGGGGGTCCTTTCGTCAACGACAGCCCCGCCGAGTCCCTCGATCCTGGCTTTCATAGCGTCAAACGTGTCGCCGCAAAGCACCGTCCACTCCTCGCCCGCGCCTTCGCACGACAGCGCGCCTGGCAGTTGCGGGGTCCCCGCCTGCGCGGACGGAAAGCGCACGGTGATCAGATGGTGATTCTCGCGCACCTCGTCTCTTGAGGCCGACAGCACGACGCGCCCCTTGTGTATCATCGTCACATGGTCCGCGACGCGATCGACCTCGTCCAGCAGATGCGATGAGAACAGTACGGTCCGCCCCTCGTCCGCCACAGTGCGAATGATGGCGGAGAGAATGTCGCGCCGCACCACAGGGTCCAGCCCCGAGGACGGTTCGTCGAGGACGAGTAGGTCGGGACGATGCGCCAGGGCAATCAGCAGTCCGGCTTGCGCGCGCTCTCCACGGCTCAGATGCTTGATTTTCGCCTTGGGGTCCAGATCGAAGGTCTCGAGCAGTTCCGACGCATAGCCGCGATCCCATTCCGGGTAAAACGTGCTCGTGAAACGGATGAGCTCATTGATCCGCATCCAGTCCGGCAGGTCGCGGTTCTCCGACAGATATCCGATGCGCGCGAGCACTTGGTCGGGATAACGGACCGGGTCCATGCCGAAGACGCACACGGGGCCGCTATTCGGCACAAGCAACCCGAGAACGGGTTTGATGAGGGTCGTCTTGCCCGCGCCGTTCTCGCCGACAAGCCCGTACACTTTGCCTTTCGGGATCGTCAGCGAGACATCGACCAACGCTGATTTGCCCCCGAAACGCCGCGTCAGCCCCTCGATGACGACAGGGGCATCTTTGTCGCGCAATACGCCGTTGCTTGTCATATCGGTGCCTCCTCGCTATTCGCCGTGCATGGCCTTGTGCCGTTTTCCAATCATCTCCGTGACTTGCTCGAAATCGACGTCCAACTGGTCCGCCTCGGCCAGCAGCGCGTCGATGCGGTCATTGAGGATCTTGAGGCGCTCCTTCCGGGCCAAAGGCGACCCCTCGTCGCATATGTGGGTGCCCGCCCCGCGCCGCGACGTTACGAGGCCCGCGGCTTCGAGTTCCCGGTAAGCCCGGGCGACCGTGTTGGGATTGATGAGAAGCTCCTGGGCGAGATCGCGAATCGGAGGGAGTTCCTGGCCCGGCTTCAACCGCCGCGACGCCACCAGGTGCTTGATCTGCTGCACGATCTGGAGGTAGATCGGCACGCCGTCATTGGGTGAGATATATATCTTCATGGCCGCCTCTCAACTTGTATCTTGTATTAACACTTTAACACAAGTTGCGCGGCTTGTCAAGTGCACGGAGAAGATAGTCGTATATGGACAATTTGCGTTTCGGCGTGGTGTTTCCTCACAACTCAACCGATCGGTGAGGAGCAAAAGAAAAGAAGTCCTGAACTCCTCACCGATCAGTTCCGGGTGACAGTAGTCTGCCGCCCGCACAACCCGTGGTTCACTTCATGGGTACAACAAGTGGCTCATCTCATGGAACAACATGCCGCCCTGATTGACCGGGAATACATTTTCTTCTATTCCCTGGTATCTCAAGAATTCCACGTGCCCGTCCATGAATAAGACGTTGCAGCCGCCGGGTACATGGTTGAAATGCGAAGCGTCGTCACCGATTTCATCCCACATAACGGCAAGCTCGGACTGAGCCACTGCCGACGCCGCAGGGTTGTTAATGTCCGTGATCATGAAGCGTTCGATCCCTTCACGCAGGCGGTAGATGCTATCTCCATTCGCGTTGCCGGTTCCCGAAAGGACAGCCCAGTCGCTTCGCACGGCCTCGGTTGCTTGGGCGGGCGTCGTGTTGAGGGCATTCTTGAACAGGTCTTCTATATTGGTCTTCAGATTGACGACATTGGCCATTTGAGACATCCGGTCTTCAATAGTCCAACCGATGTAAACGTAGGGATGCTCGTAAACCTCGCACGGCTCCACTATGCCGTCATTTGCATAGGGTTGGACGACCGCCCCGTTTCCGCCCCACAACGTGGCCAAAGTTTTGCCTTGGTCCCAGAGTTCGAGCGCCGTGGTGGCGGCAGCGCCGCTGGGACAAACCAGCATGTTCCAATCCGACAGATACTCCGGGTATACAGTAGCCGCATCGAAAATGGTGGCGCCGGGAGCCACCTTGCCGTTGCAGTCCAGAGACTTCATGGGGGGATATTGCTGTCCGCGGCTTTCATTGGCGTACATCTTGAAGATCAGGCCCATCTGTTTCAGGTTGTTTGCGCAACTCGCACGACGGGCCGACTCGCGTGCACGCGCCAAAGCGGGCAACAGTATGGCCGCCAATATCCCGATAATCGCGATGACGACCAGCAATTCAATTAGAGTAAATCCACGTTTCTTCATGACATGATTCCTCCGTTCAGAGAAGCTTTTCCAAACAACAGTGACGGAACCTTCGCGCCGGATAAGCACGCAAGTTTCCGAAGGTGAGGTCGGAGATTAGAACGAAACGAAGGGAGGGCCGCGAACCGAGAACGGCTGTTGAATTCGGCGGGAGAGAACACGGGCGTGCGACGGAAGCAGAAACGCTTTGAGAACATGCTCCAGCCTAAGCGTCACCGCCAGCGCCAAGAGCACAATGCTTGTAAGCAAGAGGCAGAAGGAACAGGTATCCCCGTTCCCATGGCCCAAGTCATGAGGCAGAATTTGGTGGGCCATGGCCACCGCGTACACGCACAGCAAGACCAGCCCGACCACTCTCATCCATCGCATCCGCATGATCTCGATGTTATGGGCACATCCATCGCGATGTCAAGAAACCGGCAGCGCCCAACCATCGTAAACCGGACGCCGCATACAGCCGGCCCTTTCCCCTGCCTAAGCCGCTCCCTCGTTTTCCGCTTGACAATCGGCAAGGGATCGTGGTATTACTAATTAAAGAATCGTAATATCCGAAAGGAGTCAGACATGCGTTCCTCACGAAAGACCGGGTTCACCCTAATCGAATTGCTCGTCGTCATCGCCATAATCGGGATACTCGCAGCCATTCTTCTGCCGGCGCTCGCCAGGGCACGAGAGGCGGCACGAAGGTCGTCCTGCCAAAACAACCTGAAACAGTTCGGGCTGGTGTTCAAAATGTATGCGAACGAAAGCCGGGGCCAACAGTTTCCGCCCTGCTCTCCGTTCGCGAATCCGTACGGGATGACTCTGTTCAGCTCCCCTCGCGCCACGGCGGTTTATCCGGAGTACTTGACGGATCTGAACGTGGCGAAATGCCCGTCGGACGCGGGCGTGGACGCCTCAGGCACATACGTGGCCCCGCGTCTGCCCAATACGGGCGACTTTGAAACGTGGGTGCAGGCCGCGCGCGATGCCGGCGACAAGTTTTCAGAGGACTATTTCCTGTGCGCTCAACTGGGCCGTTCGTACTTGTATAAGGGATACGTTTCGACGAACGTCGGCGAGTACTACGGCATCTGGGGCGGCATGTTCGAGGTCGCGGCAGACCAGACGGTCACCATTCTTGACATCGCGCCGCAGGTGAAAGTCAAGGATTTCACGGGAGACATAGACTTGGACCTCGGCAGTTTGCCGTCGATGGTGGACGCATCCGTCGCCACCGGCACGGCGGGCGGCGACACTGTGCTGCGCCTACGCGAAGGGATCGAGCGGTTCTTCATCACCGATATCAACAGCCCGGCATCGAGCGCGCAGGCGCAGAGTTCGATCGCGGTGCAATGGGACACGTTCGGAACTCCTGAAGACTCGGCTAATACGGGCGGCGGCACGGTGTTCAACCATGTGCCGGGCGGATGCAACGTGTTATACATGGATGGCCATGCGGCGTTCATCCGCTATCCGGGCGACTACCCGGTTGCGGATGACGAGGGCATGCTCCTCGAAAACAGTCATTTTGGCCTATACTGACGCTTGCGATAAGGAGACTGCTCGATGCGGGTAATACTGATCGCGCTTGTTCTCATTGTCTGGCCGGTTTCGTTCGCACAAGACGCCACGGGGCACGAGGACGGAGAAGGAACGCAGACGCCGGAAGGGGAACGCCTGTTTCAGGTTCTCAAGACGCTCCCGCTTGATGCCTCCGCCTATCGAGCGCGGGCGGCGGAGCTTGTCAACCAAGGAATACCCGAGAAGTTCGGCCACGAGGAATGGGCTGCGGTGGTCTTGACGAACGAAATCCATCAACATGTCGGCATCTACACCATTTTGGGCGCGAAGATGGGTGTTCGCGCCAGAGCAATCCTGGAAGCTACTCCGCGGGCCGTCAACGTGACCGCGGAGACCGGTGACAAACCTCCTGTGTCGTGCGTTATCGATGGTCTTCAAGTCGCGCTCGGCAGCACTTTCGCCCAGGATCTCATTCACGCTCCTGCTACTGGAGAGCCGCGCGTTGCAGCCGTCTTTGAATACAAGGCTCGCAAAGTACGCCTCTCCCTCAAGCCTGAAGTGCAGAAGAGGATCGCCGAATTCATCGCCAAGACGGCCAGGGAGTATGGCAATCTGACCCCCGCCTACTTCCGCGAGATTGAGGCGTTCAGCTATCGCGTATGGGCTGAATTCGACCGCACTGCCGTCTTTGACGAGGAACTCAAGTAACAGCCCCGACGTCTATTCCATTTCCGTGAGTTCCTTTGCCGACGGCAGACTGCCTCTCAGACGCTCAGCGCCCCGTATATCGCGATAGCAGTCAAGGGTGCGGCGCGTACAGTCCGCGCTCTTTGAGAAGCGGCACGAGGATATCGAGGCGGTCGGTCTGGATGTAATCGGCGCACGCCTCTATGGCCGCTTTGATGTGTGCCTCTTCGTCTTCCTGCCTCTCGGACATGGTGTTGGTGAATACCTTGATGCCGGCGCGGTGAATTTCGGTAAAGCGCGAGGGGTCGTCTATGTTCGCGAGAGGGGGATCGAGGCTCTGTTGCATTACGCCCACCGAGTCACGTTCCTTCGGAGGCGCGGGCCGGATCAGTACTTGGCCGCCGCCGCAGTCGATCACCTTCCGGAGGATGACCGGATCATTGTTCGCCAAGGAGGCCTTCCCAAGCAGCCCCCTTGCGCGGAGGACCTCAACGAGTTTCGCGGGATCGCCCGCCTTGAAATCAATATCCGGAATCGCCTTTCCCTCGATGGCGTCAAGGGCTTCATCGAGCGTCGGAATGCGTTCGCCGGCGAACTCCGGGCCGAACTTCGCGCCCGCGTCGAACTGTTTGATCTCCGCCACGGTCAGCGTCGCAACAATTCCCCTGCCGCCGGTGGTGCGGAACACGGACGGGTCATGCATGATGACGAAATGGCCGTCCTTGCTCTCGCGCACGTCCATCTCGATGCAGTGCGCGCCGAGTTCAACGGCCTTCTTGTATGCGCTGATTGTGTTCTCGGGTGCAAAGCGCATCGCGCCGCGATGCGCCACCGCGAAGATCCCGGGCCACTTGTATTGCTCGGCGCCGTTCTTGCCGACGGTGAGGACACGCGGAACAATTGCGTCGACCAGGCATTCGTACCGATCATTTCCAATCGCGCCGGCGACGCGGTATCCCACGTGACCATCGAGATCCGTCGCGGTCGCCTCGAAAGCAGCCGCGCCCGGCACGATGAGATCGAGAAGGCGGAGGGCTTGCGGCGCCGCGATGGCCGGGCCGCCTGGATCCGCAGCGAAGGCGCACCGAACGCAGGCAACAACCGCCGCGAGCGCAAGGGCGGCATTCATTTTCCGAATCAGCTTCACTAATCTGACTCCTTGAGGTCCGGACGGCGCATGGAAACGCTCAAGGTGCGAGGCCCGGTTTGCCCGTCTCTGAGGTATGCGTCCTGAGCGTCCACCGGATGACGGTCCGCTTTTTCGCCGTGGTCATCGAGCAGGAATGACTCGATGCCCGCGAGATCGAGATGACTCATACGCTGTGCCCAATCGGAGCCGTCCGGATCTTCCATCATGTCGGTCGTCATCCGCACGTAGGCCTCCTCTGAGAGCCGCGTGGGATCGTCCGTATGCGACAGGAACGTGCTCCGGAGTTCGAACGTCTTGTTGCGACTGTCGTAGTAAACGTCGAGCATGCGGACCTGCTGCGGATAGTCTATGAGGGACGCGGTAAGGAACTCCGGGTACGGATACGGTCCCGGATGCATGATGACATCGTGGTAGTGCATGTGCCCGCAGATGTGCGCAAGGATGTTCGGTTGGCTCGCGAGGTAGGCCGTGAACGCCTCGGGGGTCACGCACGGAACAAGCGTGGGTTTCCTAATGTCAAATGACGGGTGATGTGTGACGAGTATGACGTATTCGCCCGCCGCTTTCGCGGCGCGGACCCGCGGCTTCAGAAAGCCGTCGAACTCGGCAAGCGTGACGGCGCCGGACGCGCCTAGATAGCCGGGAACCGCATCGGGACCCACGGAGTCGATAACGACGACGCGGATCGGCACGTCGCGTTTCGGGCGGAAGGTGTAGTGGGCCTCGCCGGTCAGCGTCGAAGTCGCGTCAAAACCGTGTCCGCCTGGAAACGATCGCGTCTTGAAGTGCTCCGCGATGAAGAGCCGCTTTGACATGAAATGCCGGTCCGGATCGGGCGTGATCGGACCCGCCTGCAAAAGATCCATGTCAAGTTGATACGTGTACGGATCGATAGGCTCCGGATCGCCCGCGCGCAGGATTGCGAGGCTCTGATCTCCCGTCGGAATCAGGGCATCTTGCGGCGGCAAGAGGTCCGGAAGTCCCAGAAAACTGCCGACAACCGGGCCGATGGGCGCGCGCCACTCTTCCGGATCCGGCGATGTCCGATCGATGCTGAAGTTTCCCACGCAGAGGTTGTCGTGATTGCCGATAAGCACGTACCACGGAACGTCCTTGGCCAAGCCCGCGGCCTTGAAGGGCAGGTGCGGATTGATCTCAGCGGGGATCGGCCGTTGCGCCCCATCCGGATCTCCGGAGTCCGGCGTAACCCATCCGCCGTCCATGGTGTCTATGAACCATCGCACCTCGTTGTACTGAGCGCTCTCGGTCACGTCCCCAGTGACGAGGACGAAATCGACGGGACCATGGCCCGTAAATTGGCCGCCGTAATGGATGCGGTTTATCAGGCGGCAAGTCGCGTCGAGCACCTGTGCGGCGTAAGCTTCTTGCGGGCGCCACGCCCCTGCCTTGTATGAGTCCATCTTGACGATGCGCGCCGGACTCTCGTCGTCGACTACGTGGATATCGGTCACCTGGACGAACCGCAGCCAGTGCTCGCCGGACGCGGCGGGACGCAGGTCCCAAGGTTCGAGATAAGGGCAGCCCGCGAGCGCGAGCGTGAAAACCAGCGAGGCGGCGATTAGCGCCGGACGCGGGTATTTGATCAAGGTTCGCATCATGTCGTGCCGCGTCACTCGCGCGCCGCAAACAGATTCTTGACCGAGCCCAGAAGGGAATCGGCCATCGAGGCCAGCGTGGCCAACTCCATCAGTTTCTGCGTCAGGCTCAACTGATAGTAAAAGGCCGGAAGTGGTTGCCTTCGCCCGTATGTCGGATCATAATACGGGCGGCTGATGGGGGCAAAGTGTTTCATAGGGCCTCAACTCCCTGCTTCGGTTCGGCGCGGGCAATGCGAGGCGCGGGCGCTCAACTGCCTCGATCCTTCAAGCCAGCGATGATGTTCAGGAATACCGCAATCTGCGACAAGTTGCGCTCGATCAGGTCGGTAAGCGCCTGCTTTTCAAGCAGCGACATGCCCGCGGCCGGCATCTTGCGCTTCGACAAAGGAATCAGGTGCCGCATGTGCAAATCTCCCGTGGATCGTCAGAAATCAGTCTGAAAACGCGCCTCGATTATGTCAATCGCACCCTCGTAGGCGAACTGATCGATGTCGCTCCTGACGTAATTGAGCATCAGCCGCACGTTCGGCGTCATATACCAGTTGACGCCCAACGTGACGTTACGGCCTTCACCGCCCACGACGCCGCCGGTAACATCGTAGTCATCGAGCGAAAGCATGTCATATCGCGCGGCCAATTCCCACGCGCCCCATCCGCCGCCATGCAAACTGAATGATCCGCGCGGGATCACGCGCTCGAACGCGCCCGTTGCGGGATCGTACACGCGATGCTCGCCCGTCAGGAACCAACCCGCCTGGACGTAGTACCCGTCGAAATGCCGATCGCGCATTCGGAAGGAGCGGTCGAGTTCCAGAAACGTCACGTCGCGGTGCTCCGGCGTGAAGGAAACGTCCGCGCGCATGAACTCGCCCTGCACCGAAAAGGGCCCCCAGACCATCGCGGCCTCGGCACCCCACAGCGTGACCGCGTTGGCGGGCAGCTCACCCGTATTGAGATGATCGTTGGCGAGATGCGACCCGGGGCGCGCGTAGAACCCGTAATCGCTTTCCGGGTTACGCCGGCTCACGGACAAGCCCAGGTGCAGCAGGCGGCGGCCCTCGTCCGCATACCACGGCAGCCCGGTCACGCGGCCCGTCACGCTCCAATGGCTGTCCTGATCCATGCCGCCGTTGAAGACGCCGGCCGACACCGTCAGTCGTTGGTCGAAATATGCGTTGTTGAAGATCGCGCCGCGCGACCGATAGGGAATAAGCGCCTGGGTCGCCATCGAGCGCTCCATGAAAGTGATGAAACTCGAACTCGTCAACGCCTCCAGGCCGAACGGTTCGCTGAACTGGCCGACGCGAACCGTGCCGACGTACGGCAGATCCTTCATGCCGACGTAGGAGTCAATGATCTCGGCGTCGCCGTCCGCGAAGTCGACCTCGAGTTTGTACACGTAGCTGTCATAGATGTCGCCCGCGAATCTCAGGCGGAGCCTGCGGAACTCGGTGCCGTCGTGCTCGTCGATCTCGGGGCCGCCGAGACTCCAATAATCAGGAACGCTGAAGTGAGCGGCGTCGAACATGATGCGCCCCCCAACCTTCAAACGGAACTGCCCATCGTCGGTTTCAAAACGAAGTCCGTTGTCCCAGTAGGAGCGGAGGGTATGTTCTTTGTTCGCGGGCGCGGACGGCGGGGCGGTGTTCGCGGGCGGGGATTGCACCGCGGGCTCGGGTCGATTTTCGAGGCGCTTCTCCAGTTCCCCGACCCGCTGTACGAGGGCCTTGTTCGTTTCCTCGAGAGCCTGGACTCGCTTGACCAAAGCATCCGCATCGGACGGCGGTTGCGCACCCGCAAATCCCGCGGCCAGCCCCACCGTGACCATTGCCAGAAACCCCAACGAAGCGCCACGTGTCACCACGTCTCTCCCTTGAGAACGTTAACCGCCAGCCGGATGAATGAACTCACTTGCCGGTTTCAGCATAGCTCGCCGCGCTCATAGTATCGCGAGTGCATTCCGATTGGCAAGGGCCTCTTCCTGCCAGATCCATGTACTTTGAGGAAATGGAGATATCGGGCTGGAGGCTGGAGGATAAGGGGCTATCTCCCTTATCAGGCCTCCAGCCTACAGCCTTGACCCGTCCGTGCGAACTCTACTCTGACCTTACGAGGCGGATACCCCAGTCGTCATGATAGTTCGTCTGAAAGGCCCGCTCTCGGTTTGCACCGCGAAGGTAATTGATGGCGCCGTAGTAACCGCCGCCTTTGATCACGCGCTTGGTGTCTGCGGGCAACAACCACGCCGAACCGTCTGTTGGAGCGCCAACGAAATCCGTGTGGTACACATCCTCGACCCACTCGTATACGTTTCCGGCCATATCGAACAAGCCCCACGCGTTCGGCAGTTTGCCGCCCACGTCGTGCGTACGAGAACTGCTGTTGAAGGTGTATACGGCATAATTCGTCGCGCCCAAATCGCTTGCGTCGTCTCCCCAGTAGAACCTGGTGCTCGTGCCCGCGCGGTATGCGTGTTCCCATTCCGCTTCGGTAGGCAGACGGAAGTGCATGCCCGGATGGGCGCCGTTGAGCGTCGCTATGAAACCCTTGGCGTCCTCCCAGGAGACCTGTTCGACGGGACGGTCATCATAGCCGGAGAAGTAGGAAGGCGTCGTGCCTTCCACGGCAAACCATTGCGCCTGGGTGATCTCATGGCTCGACATCCAGAATCCAGTGGCCAGCGTCACCACGTGCTCCGGCCCCTCATCGGATTCATGGAATCCATCCGCTGCTGAGCTGCCCATAGTGAAGGACCCAGGGGGACACCACACGAATTCGATTCCCGCGAAGACCGCCGTCTCGCCGGGTAGGTGCTCACCTTCGCCCTCACCTTCGCCCTCGCCCTCGCCCTCGCCCTCACCTTCGCCCTCGCCTTCGCCCTCGCCCTCGCCTTCGCCCTCGCCTTCACCCTCGCCTTCGCCGCTTGCCGGGCCAATGATAATATCAACATCCACCCACATTCCCTCTTCTACCTCCGTAATGGCCCCTGGATCCTGATCCATGATCTCGCCGCCGGGATATGTGCTCCTGTCTCCCCCAAGCGTCCAGCCCAGTAGCCGGTTT
>CAZPMT010000085.1:0-23884 GCA_964587655.1 uncultured Nitrospiraceae bacterium | reverse complement strand
GAATCCGGAGGGTGTCCGGCTTCGTCCCGCCGAACGAGGTTGCCCCGGCCGGGGTCCCGCGGACGTGGCCCCACGGGCTGACCAACCTGGCCTTCGAAACGGCCGTCGACAATCCGTACCACTATCCGCCCCGTTGGCTCAACGAGGGCGTGGCGACCTACCTCTCGGAGGGTTTCCCATCCTGGCTACGGGTCTCCGTCGAGGCTGCGGCCGGCGCGGGGCGCCTGATGCCGCTGACGGCGCTCTCGGTTCAGTTCCCCACGACGTACGAGCGCTTCACCCTCGCCTACGCTGAGAGCACCTCGGCCGTTGACTACCTCGCGCGCGAGAAGGGCACGGATGCCCTCGTCAGCCTCGTCAACAGCTATGCCGAGGGTGTCACGGATGACGAGGCGTTCAGAGCAGCAGTCGGAACCGACGTGGCGGCATTCGAGGCCGCTTGGCTCGAGAGCCTCGGGGCCGACGCACCGACCCAGATCGGCCCGCAACCGGCCCCGCCAGGCCCCCTGCCGCCGGGATGGGACCTGGTCGCTGGCGCAACCCCGAGCGCGTCCGCGGACCCGAGCCCCCCGGCCTCCCCGAGCGCGGGCGCCTCGACGGGGCCGGGCGGCGGCAGTGATGCCCGCGACGAGGGATCGCCGTTTAGCGACAGCCGGGTCCTCCTCGTGGTGGCTGTGGCCGGCCTGACCGTGGGCACCGGCGTCGTAACCCGGATTATCGAATAGGAGGAATCGAAAAGGTCTGGGGATAGGCAATGGCCCAAGGTTACAAGATTCGGATCAAGCGGCGGGCATACGATCAGCGTCTGCTCGACCAGTCAACGCAGGAGATCGTGTCGGCCGCGCAGCGGACGGGTGCGGGGATCAACGGACCCATTCCGTTGCCCACGGCCATCACCAAGTATACGGTGAACCGCTCGCCGCACGTCGATAAGAAGTCGCGTGAACAGTTCGAGACGCGCACGCACAAGCGGCTGCTCGACATCATCAATCCGACGCCGGCGACAGTGGATGCGTTGATGAAGTTGGACCTGCCCGCGGGTGTGGACGTTGAAATAAAGCAATAGCGTCAGTTGTGCTGCACCGGTCCCTCCGATGAGGCGGGGCGCGATGCAGCCCGCTGTAAAGGATTGCGGATGATGCTGAATGGATTATTGGGAAAGAAACTCGGGATGACCCGGATCTTCACCGAGGACGGTCGCTGGATTGAAGTGACGCTCCTCGAGGCAGGCCCGTGCTTGGTCGTCCAGCGCAAGACTCAAGAACACGAGGGATATGACGCCGTGCAGATAGGGTACGGCGAGGCAAACGAGCGGCGGCTTACGAAGCCCCTGCGCGGCCATTTCCAGAAGGCCGGCGTGGCCGCGAAGCGCGCGCTTCGCGAGTTTCGCGTGGACAAAGACAACGCGCTGAAACCCGGCGACGAGGTCCGCGTGGATATCTTCAAGACGGGCGATTTCGTCGACGTGTCCGGCACAAGCAAGGGCAAAGGTTTTGCGGGCGGGATCAAGCGGCACGGCTGGAGCGGCGGCCCGGGCAGCCATGGCTCGAACTTCCACCGGCGGCCGGGATCCATCGGTCAAAGCGCCAGCCCCGGTCACGTGATCAAGGGCAAGACCCTGCCCGGCCACATGGGCGACGAGCGCGTCACGACGCAGAATCTCGAAGTCGTGACCGTGGACCCCGTGAAGAACCTCATCGCGGTGCGCGGCAGCGTCCCCGGCGCCCCCGGCGGATTGATTGTCGTCAAGAAGAGCGTGAAAGTCGTGACCCGAAGCTCGAAGAAAGGGGCGAAGTAAGCATGGCGACCGCGAAAATATACTCGATGGATGGCCAGGAGTTGGGCCCGATTGAACTGAACAACGCCGTGTTCGACGTTGAAATGAACCCGACCCTGGTCCATAACGTCGCCGTAGCGTTGATGAATGCCAAGCGCCAAGGCAACGCCGAAACGAAGACCCGCAGCGAAGTCCGCGGCGGCGGAAAAAAGCCGTACCGGCAAAAGGGGACCGGCAACGCGCGGCACGGAAGCAGCCGCGAGCCGCAGATGCGCGGCGGCGGCACCGTGTTCGGTCCGCACAAGCGCAGCTACCGCCAGAACGTCCCCGTGCGCTTCAAGCGGCAGGCCCTTCGCTGCATCCTTAGCGACCGGGTTCGCAATGAGTCGCTTTGCGTGCTTGAAAGGCTCGCCGTCGAGACGCCGAAGACCAAGCCCTTCGCGGAGATGCTGGGGCTCGTCGCCCCGGATGGGCGGAAGACGCTCTTCGTGACCGCCGACGTAAACAAGAACGCGATGCTGTCCTCCCGGAACCTTCAGAAGGTGACGATCCGCACCGCATCCGACCTGAATGCCCTGGATTTGCTGGACGCCGTGCGTGTGGTTATCGTTCGCGACGCCCTGCCCAAGCTCGAGGAGCGGCTTACATGAACAACAACCCCTATTACATTGTGAAAGGCCCGCTGCTCTCGGAAGAATCCTCGATCCAGCGCGATGCGAAGAACCATTACACGTTCCGGGTGGACCCACGGGCGAACAAGCGTCAAATCCGCGACGCCATCGAAAAGATTTTCAACGTGAAAGTCGTCGCGGTGAACACCATGAACTATAGCGGCAAGGTTAGCGGACGGCGTGGCCGGGGCGTCCCCGGACACCATCCCGACTGGAAGAAGGCCATCGTGACGCTGCGCAAGGGCGACGCGATCGATCTCGTGTAGGAGCTCCAGGGAAATGCCTCTAAAGAAACATAGACCGACGACGCCATCGAGGCGGTTCATGACCGGGCCGGATTTCACCGAGATTACGAAGTCCGAACCCGAGAAATCCCTATTGATGCCCAGCCCGAAAAAGGCCGGGCGCAATAATCACGGCCACGTGACCATGCGCCGCCGCGGCGGCGGCCACAAGCGGCACTACCGCATCGTCGATTTCCGCCGCGACAAGGACGGCGTTCCCGGCAAGGTCGCGGCGATCGAGTACGACCCGAACCGTTCGGCGCGCATCGCCCTGATCGTCTATGCGGACGGCGAGAAGAGGTATATCATCGCGCCGTCGAAGCTGGAGATCGGGATGACTTTGAACAGCGGTCCGGGCGCGGAATACCAGATCGGCAACTGCCTGCCCCTGCGCAACGTTCCGCTCGGCACGGTCGTGCACAACGTCGAGATGGTCCCCGGCAACGGCGGCAAGATTGCGCGCGCGGCCGGCCTCGGTTGCCAGTTGCTGGCCAAAGAAGGCGAGTTCGCGGCGCTGCGTCTCCCGTCGGGCGAAATGCGCCGGGTCCTTATTGACTGCCGCGCCGTTATCGGCCAGGTCGGCAACGAGGACCACGTCAACATCAGCCTCGGGAAGGCGGGACGGAGTCGCTGGCTCGGACGCCGTCCCAAGGTCCGCGGCGTGGCGATGAATCCGGTGGACCACCCGCACGGCGGGGGCGAAGGCCGCACGTCTGGCGGACGCCACCCGGTTACGCCTTGGGGCGTGCCCACGAAGGGACACAAGACGCGAAAGAAGAAGCATCGGACGAACATGTACATCATCCGGCGCAGGAAATAGCGGCCGTCGGTTATCGCTTACGGAGCAAGGAGAAAAGAGAGCTGTGGCACGGTCAGTAAGAAAAGGCGCGTTCGTGGATGGCCACCTGGAAAAGAAGATCGAGGCGCAGATGCGCAGCGGCGACCGGCGCGTGATTCGCACGTGGTCGCGGCGCTCGACCGTCATACCGGACATGGTGGGTCTCACCATCGCGGTCCACAACGGACAGAAGTTCATCCCGGTATTCGTGACCGAGAACATGGTGGGCCACAAGCTCGGCGAGTTCGCCCCGACGCGCACGTTCCGCGCACACTCCGGCACCAAGGGAACGGCCCCGACCAAGTGAGAACTAAGACGGCGACCGCATGAGGAGATAGGTCAATGGCAGCGACGAAGACACGGGCAAGATACCTGAGGATCGCACCGCGAAAGGTGCGGCTGGTCGCGGATCTGATCCGCGGCAAGAAGGTCTCTGAAGCCCGGGCGATTTTGGAGTACGCGGTCAAGCGGAGCGCGCCTATGCTGCGCAAACTGCTCGAATCGGCGGTGGCGAATGTGGAAAGCGCGGCCAAGGAACGCCGGGAACGCGTCAACGCGGAGGATATGGTCGTGAAGGACATCTACGTTGACGGCGGCCCGACGCTGCGGCGCTTCACATCGCAACCGCGCGGCCGGATGACGCGCATCCGCAAGCGGACAAGCCATGTGACAATCGCGATCACGGACGTGAGCGAATAATAGGAGAGCAAGCGTGGGTCAAAAGGTACATCCAAACGGTTTTCGGCTGGGCGTGACGCGGACCTGGAGTTCCGTGTGGTACGCGGGCCGGGACTACGCGGAACTACTGCACGAAGATCTCAAGCTCCGCGACTACGTCAAGAAGCGCCTGTACAACACGGGCGTGGCCAAGATCGACATCGAGCGCGCCGGACGCAAGGCAAAGGTGCACATCTACACCGCCCGTCCAGGGCTCGTCATTGGCCAGCGCGGCGCGGAGGTCGACAAGCTTCGCTATGAGCTCGAGCATCTCACGGGCCGTGAACTCCTTATCAACATCCACGAGGTGCTGAGCCCGGAACTAAGCGCTCAGCTAGTCGCGGAAGGCATCGCCCAGCAGCTTCAGCGGCGCATCTCGTTCCGGCGCGCCATGAAGAAGGCTATCCAGAACACGATGCGGCTGGGCGCGAAGGGCATCCGCCTGCGCGTGGCAGGCCGCTTGAACGGCGCCGAAATTGCGCGCGTTGAGCCTGCCCATGAGGGCAGCGTTCCGCTCCACACGCTCCGCGCGGATATCGACTATGGATTCGCCATCAGCCACACGACGTACGGCTGTATCGGCGTGAAGTGCTGGATCTATCACGGAGAGGTGGCGCCCGGGCAGTACGCTTCAGCGGCGGGCACCGAGGTGCCCGCGCAGCGCCGTCGCGAACGCGACCGGGATCGCGATCGGGACCGCGGGCCGTCCCGGAAGTAAACGACGTTTTGGAGAAATATTTCGATGTTAATGCCGAAGAGAGTCAAGTACCGCAAGCAACAGCGTGGCCGCCGTTGCGGACTTAGCAAGGGCGCCACGAAGATCGACTTTGGCGAATATGGTATGAAGGCGATGGAGGCGGCGTGGGTCACGGCGCGTCAGATCGAGGCGGCGCGTGTCGCGTTGACGCGTTGTCTGAAGCGCGGCGGCAAGGTTTGGATCCGCGTGTTTCCTGACAAGCCCGTCACTAAGAAGGCCGCGGAAACCCGCATGGGCAAAGGCAAAGGCGCGCCGGAGTTCTGGGTCGCGGTCGTGAAACCCGGACGCGTGATGTTCGAGATTGAAGGCGTGCCCGAGGACTTGGCCCGAGAGGCCATTCGTCTTGCGGGACATAAGTTGCCCATCGAGACGAGATTCGTAAAACGAGCGTAAGGCCGTCGAGCCGGCCGTGGGAGAGCGCGAGTGAAGGCAAGAGATCTTCGAGAGATGACGGCGGAAGAACTGGACCAGCGATTGCGTGAACGCGCTGACGCACTGATGTCGTTCCGCATGCAGCAAGCGACGGGCGCGGTCGACAACGTGCGCGCCGCGCGTGCGGCCCGGCGCGACATCGCGCGGATAAAGACCATTCTTCGGCAGCGCGAATTGGCCGCTTCAGGAGGGAGCAAATAGTCATGCAGAACCAGGAAGTAGCCGCGACGCCCCAGCGTGGCGAAAGTAAAGAGCGCGTGGGCATCGTAACCAGCACGGCCATGGAGAAGACAATCACCGTCTCCGTGAAGCGTCTCGTCAAGCACCCTCTGTACAAGAAAGCGATCAAGCGCACGACGAAGTTTCGCGCGCATGACAAGAACAATGAATGCAAGGTGGGCGATACGGTCCGGATCCGCGAGACCCGGCCCCTGAGCAAGACCAAACGGTGGCGGATGGTCGAGATCGTGAAAAAGGCGAAATAGAAACCTGGGATTCCGGCGGACGCGAGCCGCGTTCTTCGGTAAGCACCAAGGGAAAAGGCAATGATTCAGATTTACTCGAACCTCGAGGTGGCGGACAACTCAGGCGCTCGCCGGATCCGGTGTATCCAGGTGATGGGCGGTTCCAAGCGCCGCTATGCCCATATTGGCGATATCATCACGGCCTCCGTGAGAGAGGCGCTGCCGAACGCGGCCATCAAGAAGGGCGAGGTCGTGAAGGCGGTCGTTGTGCGGACCCGCTTCGACACGCAGCGGTCCGACGGGACCGTGATCCGGTTCGATACGAACGCGGCCGTGATCATCAACCCGCAGAATGAGCCGCGCGGGACCCGGATCTTCGGTCCGGTGCCGCGCGAACTCCGGGAGAGGGGTTTCATGCGAATCATCTCTCTCGCACCCGAAGTCGTATGAACGCAAGAAGGACGGATTAGGAAAAGAGCCATGCACATCCGAAAGAACGATACCGTGGTTGTCATCTCCGGCAAGTTCAAAGGACGCCGCGGACGCGTGTTGCGCGTGCTTCCAAGCGAGGAACGGATTCTCGTGGAAGGCGTCAACATAATCAAGAAGCACACCCGGCCGACCAACCGGAATCAGCAAGGCGGCATCGTCGAGCGCGAAGCCCCCATCCACATTTCCAATGTCAAGGCCTGGTGCGAAGCGGCGTCGGCGCCCTCGCAGATCATTATGAAACGCCTCGAAGACGGTGCGCGCGTCCGGGTGTACAAGATCAACGGTGAAACGCTGAACGACTAACCGGCGACTCGAAAAGGAGTGGTGATACGGTGGCGGCAAGATTGAAGGAACGATATAACGAAACGATCCGCGTGGAGATGCGGGACCAGTTCAAGCACGCCAATGTCATGGAAGTGCCGAAACTGGACAAGATCGTGATCAACGTCGGCGTGGGCGATGCCCAGGCGGAGCCGCGAATGTTGGAGGCCTCGATGAACGAGCTCGGTCTGATCTCCGGCCAGAAGCCCGCCATCCGCAAGGCCCGGAAGTCCATCGCCGGGTTCAAAGTGCGCGCCGATGCCAAGATCGCCTGCATGGTGACGCTGCACGGCGAACGCATGTACGAGTTCATGGATCGCCTGTTTAACGTTGCGATCCCCCGTATTCGCGACTTTCGAGGGCTGTCGCCCAACAGTTTCGATCGTTTTGGCAACTACACGATGGCGTTGCGCGAGCAGACCATCTTTTCGGAACTGAACATTGATACCGTCGCGCGGGTGCGCGGCATGAACATTACTTTCGTGATTAGGAACAGCAACACGGCCGAGGAAAGCCGCGAGCTGTTGCGCAAGTTTGGGATGCCGTTCCGTAGCTAATTTATCCATTGGGAAAACTGGGAGAGTGTTGTGGCTAAGAAGTCCCTTATAGAGAAGTGTAAGCGGCCGCCGAAGTTCAAGGTGCGGGCCTATTATCGTTGTCGCGTGTGCGGGCGTCCCCGGAGCTACATGCGGAAGTTTCAGCTCTGCCGGATCTGCTTCCGGAACCTCGCGCTCGAAGGCAAGCTTCCCGGCGTGACGAAGTCGAGTTGGTAGGAAACCGCGGGTGAAAAAGGATACACCACGATGTCGATGAGCGATCCAATTGGCGATATGCTGACGCGGGTGCGCAACGCGGTCCGGGCGGGTCATCCCAGTGTTGACATCCCGGCGTCGCGCCTGAAGGAAGAGATCTGCGCGCTGCTAAAACGGGAAGGTTTCATAAAGGATTACACCTTGACCGATGCCCGTAGCGCGGTACACTGTCAGGTGCGGGTTGCCCTGAAGTACTTGCCGGACCGCAGTCCCGTGATTCAGGGCCTGCGCCGGGTAAGCAAGCCCAGCCTGCGCGTCTATACCCGCGGCAAGGAACTGCGACCCGTCCGGAGCGGCATGGGAATCGCCGTGGTGAGCACTTCCAAAGGTCTCATGACCGGGAAACAGGCGCGGGCCGCGAGGCTTGGCGGCGAAATACTGTGTGAAGTCTGGTGATCGGAGCGAGAGGCGCTGATTCAAACATCTCGGCTCACATAACGAAAGAGGACTTGAAAACGTGTCACGCATAGGAAAATTGCCGGTGCCCATCCCCGGTGGCGTCAAGTGCGAACTGGCCGGGATCCGGCTTACGGTCAAGGGACCCAAAGGAGCGCTCGAACGGGATCTGCATCCGGACATGACCGTCACGGTCGGCGAGAAGGAAATAACCGTATCACGTCCGAGCGACAAGGGCCAGCACCGCGCGCTGCACGGGCTAACTCGCGCCCTCATCCAGAACATGATCAACGGCGTTACCAAAGGGTATGAGAAGGTGTTGAAAATCGAAGGCGTCGGCTATCGCGTGTCGGTGCAGGGCAAGTCGCTGAACCTTGCCATCGGTTTCAGCCACCCCGTGCTGATCGAGCCTCCGGAAGGCATCACGCTTACCGCCGCCGACACCACGACGATCCGCGTCGCGGGAATCGACAAGGAACTGGTCGGACAGACGGCGGCGGATATCCGGGCGTGGCGCAAGCCGGAGCCGTACAAGGGCAAAGGTATTCGCTACGAAGGCGAATACGTACGCAGGAAAGTCGGAAAGGCCGGAGCGAAATAAGGCAGGTTCCCGGCGGTTCATCGGCGCGCGTTCGCCGTGAGGAGGCCGTCGGCGTTGAGGAGATAGACAGATAATGGCAAGCAATACCCACAAGGCAGCGCTCCTGGAGCGGCGCAGGAAACGCGTGCGCAAACGCGTGATCGGGACCGGTGAACGGCCGCGTCTGTGCGTGTACCGGTCATTGAAGCATATCTATGCCCAGATCATTGATGACACGACGGGCCGGACCCTCGCCGCGGCATCCTCGCCGGCATTGAAGATCCCCGGCGGGGACCTCGACGGGGCCAAGGCCGTCGGTCGCGCCGTTGCGGAGAAGGCCAAAGAAAAGGACGTCGCCAAAGTGTGCTTTGATCGCGGCGGACATTTGTATCACGGGCGGGTGAAGGCCCTTGCCGACGCAGCCCGCGAGGCAGGACTTGAATTCTAGGAGAGCATGGCTTGAGCATGGAGCAGCGAACCAAACGCGAACATCGAGGCGAAAGACGGGACCGCGAAGACGCGTCCGACCACATTGAACACGTCGTGAAGATCTACCGGGTCGCCAAGGTCGTCAAGGGCGGGCGCCGGTTCAGCTTTACGGCGATCGTCGTGGTGGGCGATGGCAAAGGCCGCGTGGGCGCGGCGCTCGGAAAGGCCCTCGAAGTACCTGACGCCATACGCAAAGGCATCGAGAAGGCCAAGAAGGTGATGTTCCAAGTGCCGATCGTAAGCACCACCATCCCGCATCAGGTGCTCGGGCACATCGGCGCCGCGACCGTGCTGCTGAAGCCGGCTTCGCTCGGCACCGGGATTGTTGCCGGGGGCCCGGTGCGTGCCGTGATGCAAGCGGCCGGATATCAGAACGTTCTTACGAAGTGCCTCGGTTCAAACAATGCCACGAACGTGGTTTGGGCCACTCTCGACGGTCTTCGGCAACTCAAGACGGTCGAGACCTTGGCGCGGATGCGCGGGCTGGAAGTGGCCGAGATCCTTTAGGGACGCCTGTCCGCCGGATTCGAGAAACGGCGGAAAAGGCTGACGAAGTACTGAAATCTTCAAGCCGCATGGAACGGAAGGATTGATAGCGAGATGGACTTGAGCACATTGAAGAATGCGCCGGGCGCGAGGAAAAACAGGAAGCGCGTCGGACGCGGACCCAGTTCCGGTACCGGCAAGACCGCCGGCCGGGGCCACAAAGGCCAGAAGGCGCGCTCCGGCTACTCGAGACGCGCCGGGTTCGAAGGCGGCCAGATGCCGTTGCATCGCCGCATTCCGAAGCGCGGGTTCCATCACCGGAAACGCTACCCCTATGTGAACGTGAACTTGGACGTCCTCGATAGTGCGTTCGACGCCGGCGCCCTCGTCACCCCGGAAACATTGGTTGCCGCGGGACTCATCGAAATGACCAAGGGCGGCGTCAAGATCCTCGGACGCGGCGAGATCACCAAGAAGCTGACAGTGAGAGCGAACGAAGTGACGCCCGGCGCACGCGCGAAGATCGAGGCGGCCGGCGGAACCGTCGACATCATCGGCGCCCCCGCGTCCGCGGCGTCCAAAGAAGGACAGGAGGATAAATAGTGTCCAGGCCTGTTGAAGCCTTCCGGAATGCATTCAAGATCCCGGAACTAAAGCGCCGCATCATATTCACGCTTATCATGCTGGCGATCTACCGGCTGGGCGCCCACGTGCCGACTCCGGGCATCGATGGCGCCGCTCTCGCCGAGCGGATTGGCACCGGCGGACTTCTCGGTTTCTATGACATTTTCAGCGGTGGCGCGTTCAGTAACGCCACTTTGTTTGCGCTCGGCATCATGCCCTACATCAGCGCATCCATCATCCTATCGCTTCTGGTCGCCGTAGTGCCGTCTCTTGAAAAACTCTCGAAGTCGGGCCCGGAAGGTCAGAAGAAGATCACCGAGTACACCCGGTACGGCACGATCGTGCTGTGCATCATCCAGGCGATTGGCGTCGGCGCGTACCTGCAGAACATGGGCGCCGAGATCGTCGCGACGCCCGGCATCGCCTTTCTTCTCATGTGCGTTATCTCGTTCACGACCGGCACCGCCTTCATCATGTGGATTGGAGAGCAGATCAGCGAATTCGGCCTCGGGAACGGCATCTCGCTGATCATCTTCATCAGCATCATCTCCCGTATGCCGAACGCCGTCTTTAACGTGTTCCGCATGATCCAAAACAGCCAGCTCAACGTCTTCCAGGCCCTGCTTCTGGTCGTGCTGATGGGTATCGTCATTGCGGGCGCCATCCTTGTGACCACCGGCCAGCGCCGTATTCCGGTCCAGTATCCCCGTCAGGTAAAAGGAAGAAAGGTCTTCGGCGGCCAGCGCAGCTACCTTCCCCTTCGCGTGAACCAAGCTGGCGTTATCCCGATTATCTTTGCGAGTTCGATCCTGATGCTGCCGGGACTCCTCCAGGGCGCTCTGGCCATTCCCGTCATCGAGAACTTCTTCAGCAACTATTTCGACCCGAGCGGTATACTGTACAACTTGTTCTACGCCCTCCTGATCATTTTCTTCTGCTATTTCTACACGGCCATCACGTTCAACCCCATCGAGATCGCCGACAACATGAAGAAATACGGCGGCGTCATCATGGGCGTTCGTCCGGGCAAGGCCACCGCGGATTACTTGAATCGCGTGATGGTTCGTATTACACTTGTAGGTTCTCTGTTCCTGGCGGTTGTAGCTCTGTTGCCGAATATTGTGTGGGGGGTTGTCAAGGTCTATGACTGGAACATCGTGGGCTTCTTTGGCGGGACCAGTCTTCTGATCCTCGTCGGCGTGGCCCTCGACACGGTTCGCCAGATCGAGCAACACCTGCTGATGCGGCACTACGACGGTTTCGGCGGCCCGGGCAGCAAGCGACTGCGCGGGAGGAGGTCATAACAGCACCATGGGTTTGCGCATTGTGATGCTCGGCGGGCCCGGTGCGGGCAAAGGCACTCAGGCCAAGCGCATGGCGGCGGCCTATAAGCTGCCGCACATCTCGACCGGAGATATCTTTCGTGCGCATTTGAGCGAAGGCACCCCTCTGGGCCGCCAGGTCAAGCAATACCTGGATGCCGGCGGGCTTGTCCCGGACGCCTTGACCTGCGAGATCGTCGCCGACCGCATTTGCGAGAACGACTGCGCGCCGGGGTATATCCTCGACGGGTTTCCCCGCTCGCTGCCCCAGGCCGAGGAGTTCCAGCGCCTGCTCGATTCGCGCGGCGAGGGCGTGGATCTAGCGATAGACGTCCACGTCACGGACGAAGAGATTATCAACCGGCTTTCCAGTCGGCGGTCGTGCCCCAAGTGCGGCGCCATATATAACTTGAAATTCAGTCCGCCGAGGAAAGAAGGCGTCTGCGATGCGGACGGCGAGGCCCTCGTTCAACGGCAGGATGATCGAGAAGGGACCATACGCGAGCGGCTCCGCGTGTATCACGAGACCACCGAGCCGATTATCGCTTATTACGAAAAGCAGGGCATTTTGGAGACCGTTAACGGGACAAGTTTAGCGCCCGAAGCCGTCTTCGCAAAAATTGAAGAGATCATTGCCGTAACTGGAGCCGTCCAGCCGCTGTGATTGCGCTGCGCACAGAACGCGAGATCGCCATCCTGCGCGAAGCCAATCAGATTGTTGCGGACGTGTTGGTGACGATGGCCGAAAAAGTTGTGCCGGGCATCACTACAGGAGAACTGGATGCGCTGGCGGATCGCCTGATACGCGAACGCGGCGCCGTCCCCTCCTTCCTGGGCTACCGTGGCTATCCGAAATCCACGTGCATTTCGGTGGACGAGGAGGTCATCCACGGGATTCCGGGGAAACGCCGCATCAAAGAAGGGCAGATCGTCGGCCTCGACGTGGGCGCTTTCTACAAGGGCTACCACGGCGACGCGGCGCTTACGGTTTCCTGCGGCAACGTGGACGATGTTCGGCAGCGGCTCCTGCGGACCGCGGACTTGGCTCTTGCCCGGGCCGTCCGGTCCGCGCGCCCAGGGAACTACTTGCAGGACGTTTCCCGCGCGATTCAGGACACGGCCGAGGCCGAAGGTTTCTCGGTGGTTCGCGTGTTCGTCGGTCACGGCATCGGAACTGAGATGCATGAGGATCCCCAGATCCCCAACATGGTGACCGGAGACCGCGGCCCGAGACTCAAGGCCGGGATGGTCCTTGCCATCGAGCCCATGGTGAACGCGGGCGGCTATGAGGTGCGCGTCCTCGATGACGGATGGACCGCCGTTACCGCCGACGGACGCCCGAGCGCGCACTTCGAGCACAGCGTCGTCGTGCGGGAACGCGAAGCAGAAGTCCTGTCCCTGACGCCACGGCGCGTCTGGGGACAGTAGAGATATACGAAGAAGCGAGACTATGCAAAAAGAACAGCCCATAGAGGTTGAAGGTACGGTCGTCGAAT
Organism: uncultured Nitrospiraceae bacterium; assembly: GCA_964587655.1. Lineage (GTDB taxonomy): Bacteria > Hydrogenedentota > Hydrogenedentia > Hydrogenedentales > SLHB01 > CAZPMT01. The sequence continues at coordinate 10,926 of CAZPMT010000085.1, read as the reverse complement.
CGTTGCCCAACGCGATGTTTCGCGTTGAACTGAAGAACAAGCACCTGATTCTCGCTCACGTGTCCGGGAAGATGCGCATGAATTTTATCCGCATTCTGCCCGGCGACCGCGTGAAACTCGAGATGTCGCCGTATGATTTGACGCGCGGGCGCATAACCTACCGCTATAAGTAGGCGGTGGCCCCGCAAGCCAGGAAAGAAGAGTTCGGCGTTGCGGACGCTGGTTGGGAGCATGCAATGAAAGTACGCAGTTCGGTAAAGAAGATTTGCGAGAAATGTAAGATCATCAAACGGCACGGCAGCATACGCGTGATCTGTGATAACCCCAGGCACAAGCAACGCCAGGGCTAACCCGTCGCCGCGTATCGGTTTCCGGCGACCACTGATAGGAGAGAATTCCGCATGGCTCGTGTAGTAGGTGTGGACCTTCCCCGCGACAAACGCGTCGAGGCGGGACTGCAAGCCATTCACGGTATCGGGCTCACGCGCGCCCGCGCCGTTTTGGCGAAAGCGGGCGTCAGCCCGGACAAGCGCGTACGCGACCTTACCGACGAAGAGGTGAGCAGACTTTCGGTCGTCGTTCAGAACGACTACAAGGTGGAAGGCGACCTCCGTCGCGAGGCCTCCTCGAACATTAAGCGTCTTATGGATATCAACTGTTACCGCGGAATGCGGCACAAGCGCGGGCTGCCGGTGAGGGGTCAACGTACCCACACCAACGCCAGAACGCGCAAGGGGCCGCGCCGCGCCACCATCAAAAAGAAATAGGAGGATAGCGGGTGGCAAAGGAAAAGCGAAGCGCAACCGGCGGCGGCGCAACCGGCGGCGGCGGAAAGCCTAAGACCGGCAAGAAGCGCCGCGTCTCGATGAACGTCACTTCGGGGGTGGCGCACGTCCTCGCGACGTTCAACAACACCATCGTGTCCATTACCGACGTGCAGGGCAACGTCGTTGCGTGGTCCAGCGCGGGACAAGTGGGCTTTTCGGGCTCGCGCAAGAGCACCGCGTTTGCGGCCCAGTTGGCGGCCGAGGCCGCCGCCCGCAAGGTCATGGAAGCCGGCATGAAGGAAGTCCGCGTATACGTCAGCGGGCCGGGCGCCGGGCGCGAGTCCGCCATACGCGCCATTCAGGCCGCGGGCCTGGACGTGACCCTCATACGGGACGTCACCAAGATCCCGCACAACGGATGCAGGCCGCGGAAGCGCCGCCGCGTATAACAGAAGGAGAAAGTAACCTCTTTCTTGAAGGTATCGGCGGACGAGGACGAAGTAGAGGAATGGATTCAGTGCGATTTAGGGTTGAGAGTCTAGGGTGTGCGATGTATCGGGACGCCCCGGCTTCTAAGTCTGGATCCCAAACCCTGGACCCTAAACCCATGTGGATGGGGCGGACCCCACGAGCGAAAGGCTGAGAATAAATGATTGCAAAAGAGTTTGTGATTCCGAAATGGGTCAAGGTGGAAGATGGCGCCACGGATCGCTATGCCCGCTTCGTCGTTGAACCATTTGAGCGCGGCTATGGCACGACCATCGGCAATTCCATGCGCCGGGTGCTGCTGGCCTCGTTGGAAGGTTCGGCGGTGACCGCCCTGCGCATCGAAGGGATCCCGCACGAGTTCTCGGCAATCCCGGGCGTGCGGGAAGACCTCACCAACGTCGTCCTCAACTTCAAGCGATGCCAGTTGCGCCTCAACCGCGAGGAGCCGATCATCTTTTCCTTCTCCCACAAAGGACTGGGCGAGATAACCGCGGGACAAGTGTTCAAGAGCGTCGACGTCGACGTGTTCAATTCCGAGATGGTCGTTATGACGAGCGTGGCCAAGTCCACGCACCTCGATATGGAAATCAAGGTTGCGTGCGGACGCGGTTACGTGACCGCCGACCACTTCGAACTCGAGCACGCGCCCCTTGGAACCATCTACCTCGACGCAAGCTTTTCACCCGTCACCAAGGTCAACTTCCAGGTGGAAGACCACCGCGTAGGGCAGGTGACCGACTACGACCGGCTCATCCTGGACGTGTGGACCAACGGCTCAATTTCCCCAGAGAAAGCGGTCCAGGAAGCCGCCGAAGTGCTCATCGACCACTTTCGGATCTTTGTCAGCCAGCAGCCTGAAGAGAAAAAGGATATGCCGCTGCTGGGTTCCGAGGTCGAAGGCGAGTTTGTTGTGGCCCTTGGGCGGCCCGTCGATGAACTCGAATTAAGCGTTCGCGCATCCCACTGCCTCAAGGCGGCCAACATCCGCACGATCGGGGACCTCGTGGTTCGCGACGAGTCCGAAATGCTCCAATTCCCCAACTTCGGGAAGAAGTCCCTCGATGAGATCAAGAGCATCCTCGAGACGATGGGGCTCTCGCTAGGGATGAAGCTGCCCGGCATGTCAAGGCCGGTCATTGATGACGACGAAGACGAATAGAGACGGAAGCTCCGAATACCGCAGCCCCCGGTGGCCGCGCGGCGAGAAGGAAGTACACTAATGAGGCATCGGAAATCAGGCAGGAAGCTGGGCCGGATGATGGCCCACCGGAAAGCGACGATGAAGTCGTTGGCCTTGGCGCTGTTTACGCACCGCGCCATCGAAACCACCGTCGCCAAGTCCAAAGAACTCCGCGTATTCGCCGAGCCATTGATCACTTTGGCGAAGACCGACAGCGTGGCCAACCGGCGTCAGGCATTTGCCGCCCTCCGCGACAAGGACGTCGTCTCGGCGCTCTTCTCGACTATCGGACCGGCCTTTGCGGAACGCCCCGGAGGCTACACCCGCATTCTACGTTTGGGCAACCGCGCGGGCGACGCCGCCCCGATGGCCCGCATCGAGCTTGTCGGCCTGGGCGAGTACCACGAGAAAAAGAAGTAGCCACAACACCGAACCGTTCAGACGCAGGGGTGGTCAGATGATCGCTCCTGCGTCTTTGCCTTCTCCGGAGAAATGATGGATTCCCTGCCGGTCGCAAGCATATCTTCTTTGGCCCACGGCGGACACGGCGTCTGCCGCATCGCCGGCCAAGTCTGCTTCGTCGCCTACGGCCTTCCCGGCGACGTCGTCCGCGTCCGCGTCGCCAAGGAATCCAAGGGCGTACTATGGGGCGTCATCGAAGAGATTGTCGAAGCGTCGCCTGACCGCGTGCCGCAACCCGATTGCGTACCGCAATCCGGTTGTCCTAAGTTCGGCGCGTGCGGCGGATGCGGCTGGCTGCACTTCGCATACCCGGCGCAGGCCCAGTGGAAACGCAGGATAGTCAGCGACTGTCTCCAACGGATCGCGAAGGTCGAATATGACGTCGCCTTCGAAGAGAATGCCGGACTCCGCCTTGGCTACCGAACTCGCGCCGAGTTCCACGCTAACGAAGGACGCCTCGGCTTCTACGCCCCCGAGTCCCGCACAACCGTGGACATCGAGCACTGTCCCCTGTGCCACGAGCACCTCAACCGCGCCCTCGAACGCCTCCGCGCGTTGCCTCTGAAAGACTCGATCGAAGTCATCGTGAACCCGGAAGGGTCCGAGATTATGATCGCCGGCAAACGCCCACACCGAAGCCTGCGCGAAGCCTTCGACTGCGTCAACGCCATCGATGACCCGAATCCCCACCAATTCCTGTTCGACGGCGTGCCGATCGTGAACGGCGCGTTCTCCCAATCCAGCCTGCTGCTGAACCGCCTGCTAACCAGCATCGTCTTGCGCATGATCGGCGATGCATCTAGCGTCCTGGACCTCTACTGCGGCAACGGGAATCTGTCCCTTCGATTATCAAAGGAAGTGCAAGTGCTCGGTCTCGATCACAACCGCCACGCCGTCCGGGCGGCAAACGACATCGGCCGCGGCGCCTATCGGGCCGGCGACGAGACGGACTTCCGCCGCGCCCTCAAAGACACCTGGGACGTTGTGCTTATCGATCCTCCCCGGACCGGGGCGAAGAACATCGCCGACGCCCTCGCCGAGAGTTCCTGTAACAAGATCGTCTACGTATCCTGCGACCCCGCCACACTCGCCCGCGATCTCAAGACCATAACAGGCCGCGGCTGGCGCCCTGCCGAAGTCGTGGCCCTCGACCTCTTCCCCCACACCGCCCATATCGAGACCGTCTGCCGCATCGAGCGCGACTGACGAAGCCAACTCTCGACGGGATCATGAGCCATGTGAGACTTGGCGATTGCAATCATTCTTCGATTACCGTTACATTGTCTTGCACGAACAAGGAGAACGCCATGAACATCAAGGAACGCATCCAAGAAGAAATGACGAAGGCCATGAAGAACCAGGATAAGTTCCGCCTCGAATGTCTCCGGATGGCCAAGGCCGGCATCCTGGTCAAGGAAAAGGAATCCTCCGCGGCGCTAACCGACGAGATGTCCTCCTCGGCCATCCGAAGCGAGGTCAAGAAGCGCCAGCAGAGCATCGAGGTCTTCCGGCAGATCGGCAAAGAAGAGGACGCGAAGTCCGCGGAGCGGGAGATCCTCATATTCGAGGAGTTCCTGCCAAAGCAGTTGTCTCAGGAGGAAATCGAGGCCAAAGTCCGCGCGTACCTCACAGAGCATCCCGAGGTCAATCATCCCGGGAAGCTCACCGGCGCGATGAAGAAAGAGCTCGGCGATGCCGCTGACGGCAAGCTCCTCAACGAAATCTGCAAGAAAGTCTTGGGAGCATAACAACTGTTCCGAAGAACAGTTGCGCGTGGTTTGTACATCCGGGCTTGAAGGACCATGACGCGAAAGCCCAAGGCAACGCTCCGGGGCAAGGGTACCTCCCGAGTATTGTGCGCTCTCGAAGGGCGTGATAAGGACGCCGCGTCGGAGCCAATCGGCGCGAGTTCTCCGTTGCGGTCTCGAATCTTACGTCTTGAAGGGAATTTAGCCTTTGCATTGCCCCTCCCGTTTTGTGGCATAATAGTGTTGGTTCGTTCTACTGTTCCCCGGAGTAAACTCTCCGCCCACGTGGGGGCGACATGGTTTCGACGGGGGTGACGGAAGCGTGGGCTGCATGCCGAGGTCCCCGGTTGGCCTCGTAAAACAACCGGGAAACAAACAATTGCCAACGAACCATTGGCACTCGCTGCCTAATTAAGGGTAGCGCGTCTTACCACTGACCGCCTGCTAGGTGGCTAAGGCGTCGACAGCGGGCCGTGCCCCGGACGACGACGGCGGAGGATCCGGAGGCCCGTACACGCACGGCAACGTGCGCCTCCGCCTAGCGGTTCGGGAAACCGCGCCTTACGGGTTCCCGAATGGCGAATCAACAAAAGACAGGCTAAGCATGTAGTAGCACACACAGACGCACCTTCGGACGCGGGTTCGATTCCCGCCGCCTCCACCATAACTCTTTTAATTTCAATAGGTTACGCAAGTACAGGATTCTCAGGCCTTTCCCGCAGCCTTGAGCTATCCCATCGTCTGTAACCTATTATTGTGCAGTGGCTTAACGAGAGTCGGCGACTGCCTTCTTGACGCAATGGGCCACATAATGGCCACAGATGAATTCCATTTCTTCGCCAAAGTCAAGTGGTCCAACCGAGAGTACATGGGAATCTCCCCTAGCCCCTCTCCCGGTCCTCACAATCAGCACGTGTGAGGCCGCAGAATTGACGCGGCAATCCACTCATGAACGCACCGTATGTGAAGTCATGACCGCTCAGTGGCTACGCGCAAGAATACTGCGAGAAAGTGTTTTGCGAGATTGTTGACGGTTTGCGCGAGCATGTGTAAGGCCACGATAAGGCTTGGGAAAGCGCCTTCTTGGCCTTCGATCCGCTTTGATTGTCGTTTCGTTTCGTTGACTCCTCTGTACGTCCTCTTATAAGCTACTTTCTTTGTCGTCTAGTGACTGTCGTTTCGAACTAAGCGGAGAAAGGCGGAATGGATCGGAACCGAAACCTTATCTTCGGGCTACTCGCCGCACAGTTAGGTAAAGTCAAGTGGGCTACACTCATCCAAATATCAAAGGAATGGGCCAAGGACCCTTCGTCAGATTTGCGCGACCGGCTCCTGGCTGCAGGCGCCCTTTCCAAAGATGACGCTTTTCTTCTCCGTACCTTTGTCGAGCAGGCACTTCATGTTTATGAGGATGATTCTGCTGCGGCGTTGAAGGCATTTGGTGACGAAGTGTCTTCGGACAGTAGCGACCCGGTTGAGTTCTTCTTGAATTCAAGAGGAAGCTTGATGGTCGGTCCCCGTGAAGAACGACTTCGGGAGGCGAGCCACCCCTCATCTTTGGAAGTTCCACTTGAAAGCCCGGGGCGATATCGCGTGCGAGGAGAACATGCACGCGGCGGAATGGGGCGTATTCTCATCGCACACGATCACCACCTCAAACGTGACATTGCCGTGAAAGAACTGCTGGTTGACGTGGAGGGGGCTCGCAAATCGTGGAAATCGACCGACTCGAGTTCCAGTCGAAAGAGCCGTTCTCTGACGGTTCGCTTTCTCCGCGAAGCTCGTGTTACGGCCCGGCTCGAACATCCGTCCATTGTGCCCGTGCACGAATTGGGCCGCCGGGAAGACGGACATCTGTACTACACTATGAAGCTTTTGCGAGGGAAGACACTCGCCGATGTCTTGAAGGAAGCCAATTCATTGCAGGAGCGTCTCAAATTGCTCCCGCACTTTATTGACTTGTGCCAGGCCCTTGCCTATGCCCACAGCCAAGGAGTCATTCATCGCGACATTAAACCTTCGAACATCATGGTGGGCGAATTTGGGGAGACCGTGGTAATCGACTGGGGATTGGCAAAAGTTCGGGGGGAGAAGGATATACATGCGGCAGAATTTCAAGAAACCGCGTCTGTTGGCGTTGTTGACGTGGAGGAAGAAGACACACGTACAACCTATGGGCAGGTGTTAGGCACGCTCTGCTATATGCCTCCAGAACAAGCCGAAGGAAACATTGATCTGGTCGATGAGCGATCGGATGTTTATGCGCTCGGAGCCGTTCTGTACGAGCTGTTGACTAAACGACCACCCTTTCAGCACGGCAACCCTATCCAACTACGCTATCAAGTTACCCACGAGGAACCTGAGACAATTCTGAGTAGAGAACCTTATGTCTCACGAGAACTGGTGGCTATTTGTGAACGCGCAATGGCAAAGGATCCCGACGCTCGTTACCAATCCGCAAAAGAGTTAGCCGAAGAAGTGGGGCGATTTCAGTCTGGGGGCGTCGTCCGGGCTTATGAGTACCACCTGTCAGAATATCTTTGGCGCTTCGTTAAGAAACACAAAACGATTGTAGGCACAGCAACGGCAGCTATCATCGTTCTAATGTTCATGGGGACGTACTCATATCTGCGAGTAGTCAAGGAAAACCGGGTAGCTGTTGCCGCCGAACAAAGGGCGACTCGGGAATTCTACTTCGCATCCTTAGCCTACGCCGTCGACAAGACTGAATGGGGTCGGTATGACGAAGCGATGGACATCTTGGGGCGATGCCCGGAATACCTGCGCGGCTGGGAATGGGGTCGTGCGATGTACCTCTGTAATCAGGATTTGTTTTCCCTGGATATGCAAGTTACGGAGAATCGGTATTTTGCCCTCGCCCCAGCGCAGGATATGGTCGCCACTCCAGGTCCGGGGAACACGATTGTGCTTTGGGACCTAAACAAGGGAGAGGAGATCCGAAGGTTTGAGACTCCAAAACCCGCAAGCCCAATCGAATTTACTCCGGACGCAACCCATCTTGTTGCCGCTTACGAGGATGGATCGGGGGCGCTTTGGCGAGTAGACACGGGGGAGATGGTACACAACTTTGATACGCCGGGTGCGACTTCCGCGGTAATCGCGCCCGACGGAAAGAGGGCCGCGCGCGGCTGGATGGACGGGCGCGCCACGATAGTCGACCTCTTCTCGGGAGAGGAACTGTTCAACGTAAAGGCTGATTCCGCGGAGGCCACAGTTGAAACATTTCTAGCGGAAGGACGTCAGCTCCTTACGGGAGGCGTAGGAGATGGTGTAGTGCGCGTGTGGGACTGTCAATCGGGGACCATTGTTCAGTCAATAGATGTGCCGGTTGGCACAAATGGCAAACGGGGCGTGACCGCGGCAGTGAGTCCCGACGAAAGCATGGTCGCCACCGCGGGCGAAAATCCCACGATACGAATTTGGGACATGAAAACACGAGAGTTGATTAGGACGATTGAAGGACACACCGATACCGTACTGAAACTTGTGTTCTCTCCCGATGGTCGCAGGCTCGCTTCTTGCAGTGAGGACCGAACGGTTCGATTGTGGAACGTGTCCACCGGGCAGGAGATGATATCCCCCATAAGCCCTCCAAAACCGGTCTACAAGGCGGCCTTCCTCAAAGACGGCGATGCCTTAGTAACGACGGGCAACGGCGCCAAGCTTCAGATTTGGGACACTACTCGAAAAAAACCAGACGACACTATAGCACTCAATGACGCGTTTGACGGGTTCGATGAGTGTGCCGAAAGTCCAGATTATTTTGCTGTCGCACATAAAGGGCAAGTGCTTCTCATCAATCGAAACACAGGAGTTATCACCGGGAGAATAGAACCGGGTATAGGCGACATCGTAAGCGTAAAGTTTAGTCCAGATTATAGTCTGCTTGCCATGGGTGCAAAGCGGCAACTTGTTTCCGTATGGAGTGTTGCCAGAAACGAAGAAGTCCATACATTTAAGCGCGACAAAGGCGCTTGGGTCTTTGGCTTAGCCTTTAGCCCGGACGGCAAGAAACTGGCCATGTCCGGGCCTCTGGAGGTAACCCCGATTACGGTGTGGGACCTCGAGACCGAACTTCAGATTCTGGCCTTTCCCGCCGGCCCTGCTGAAATGGAGGAGATTGCTTTTAGTCCTGATGGAAAGCTGATCGCGGGAGGTGATCGGGGCAACATGGCTTATCTTTGGAATGCAAGTACGGGTGAACTCATCCATAGGCTTGAAGGACACACCGACTGGGTAATTTCGGTTGCTTTCAGCCCCGACGGCAAGTATCTCGCTACGGGTGGCCGATACGCGGACGGGACGGTGCGGGTCTGGAATCCGCGTAGTGGCGAGCTGGTCCACGTCTTGGCGGGACAGATCAACCGTATAGACTCGGTCGTCTTCAGTCCCGATTCGAAACGGCTATTTTCCGCCGACGACAAGTATGTGGCCGTGTGGGATGTCGATTCGGGTCGGCAGGTATATACCCTGGAAGGGACCGATCCAATGGCACTCAGCCCCGACGGCAGAACTCTCTTGACAGGAAACCTCAATCAAGATGGTTACATCATATGGAATTCATTCTCACGGGACATGGATGATTATCCGGGAGACGCGAGTACACCGTTCGCCGAACGCGTTGAATTGTACAAGCGCGCTTATTGGAAACGGCCTGTAAAATGAGAATGTCACAGTATGAGACTTCCGGAAATGGAAGCAAGACTCTGCTTCAGACGCGGTCATCTACGCTTCTTACGCACACTCTAGACTGTCGTGCCCCTCTCGTCAGCGGTCGAGATGTTATCACAAAGCGGCATCTAGAGCTTCACTCAACTCTACGGCAGATGGAAATAGATCGTTAAGGTTGGTTGCCAACGCTTTGTTGATTACGTTAGCAATTCTAGGGGGAACGTCTGGAGCCCGCTGTCCAATAGGGACACTATTACCGCTTAAGATGACTTCGAGGGGATCTTGGTCATCCCGCATGTCACGCGGAAACGTTCCCGTGACCATTCGGTAGAATGTTGCAGCGATGCTCCAGACATCGCTGACGGGTCTCGCATACTTGAATTCCGTCAACTGCTCCCGCGGCATATAGGGGTAGGTTCCTCCGTGCTCGCCTGTGGCTGTCATGCCGCTTAGGCCCGCCTCAGTAAAGTTCTTGGCCAAGCCAAAATCGCCGATTTTTGCTTTCCAGCGGGTCCGCCGACCCTTTATCAGGATATTGCAGGGTTTGATGTCGCGATGCACCATTTCCTGTTTATGAGCGTACTTCAATCCCTCTAGCGCTTGTTTCAGAATACTGGCGGCCATATCGAAGGGAAAACGACCATTATGTCGCTCCAGCAAATCCTCAACGCTGCCCTTGTTACAGTATTCCATGGCAATGTAGATTTGATTACCGTCAGTACCACTATCCATGAAGCGCACAATATTGGGATGCTCCAAGCTCTGCAGAATTTCCATCTCCCGCAAGAATCTTTTCCTTGCCGGCTCCTCGACTGCCACTTGGGTAGAAAGAAGTTTTAGAACCACTCTTTCGTCGTTCGTCGTTCTCTCTGCGAGATAAACGTCTCCCATGGCGCCCTGCCCAATCTTCCGTTTCAGCCTGTAGCCATCAATAGACGGGGCGGCTTGAGTTCTAACAGTTGTTGCCTTGTGAACACCTTCTCGTGGATATCCCTTCGTCTCCCCGATGTTTGCGCGACATGCCTTGCACCGCTGCCCTTCTGCTAACACGTCGGACGTCTCTCGTCCACAAGCAGGACAACGATCAGTTCTGTGCACGGTTGGTGGCGTTTCTATTTCAAGAAGGAAGATCGTTTCCCCCACTTGGATCCGGTCCCCATTCACCAACTCCATCTGAGAGTACTGCGCTGTCCCTTTGTCAGATCCTCGATTAACATTGCCCCCACCACACTCTTTCCCATTGACAAATGTTCCGTTTAGGCTGCCGAGGTCACGTATACGCACGCGAGGTGGATTTATCTCAAGAATGAAATGGTACCTAGAAACAAATGAATCATTGGGCAGGCTGACCTGACACTCCGGCGAACGTCCGAGCAGAAAGGTATCGTGCTCTTCAAACACGAATTTCCTTCCCTTCATAGGGCCGGCAATAAGATCAAGCTTGACTTTACCTGGCATCACCTTTGTCCTAGACAGCGGCTCGCGAGCTAGAGTTTGACGAAGCCCTCCGTTGGCGTGGAAGAATCAGGCTATCTAGCACTTGGTTCAGCACGCACCCCTGTAAGTCCATCCCATGGTACAGACCGCC
>CAZPMT010000084.1:0-24023 GCA_964587655.1 uncultured Nitrospiraceae bacterium | reverse complement strand
CGCCATTCCAGGGCCGCTGAGTGAATGGGCGTATTGTGACGGCATTTCTTCACAAGCTCTTCGTCCTGGACGGTAGCGCGCTCACGGTTCTGCATGCCACAGGCACGCTTCCGTCAGGGGCTGACCTTGCCGCCCTTCGAGATCTGTCGTCTGTTCGTCAGAAGACTTGAGCGATACGCCTTCGGGCTGATCCCGGTATGCCGCTTGAAGGCGTTTGAGAAAGCATAGGGACTGCCGTAACCCACCTCGTCAGCGATGGAGGCCAAGGGATGATCGTAATGGATGAGCAGGTCTTCGGCGCGCCGCATGCGCAAGTCACGCAAAACGTTCTTGGGCGTCTTCCCCAGGTAGCGAAGGCAGACGCGATGGAACTGCGCGGGCGAGACCTGCAACTGGTCCGCCATGTTTCGCACGTCCCAGTCCCGTTGCAGGGCCTCGTTCAGACGCCGCAACAGGCCGTCCAGCAGTTGACGCATCCTGCGGTCGTGCGCTCTGTCATCGGCGGATACTTCCCGCGCCAAGTACAGAACGATTTGTTCGGCGAACAGGCTTACCAGCCGGCCTGCCCCCACGTTGTTCCGCAGGCTTTCAGCGAGCAGGCCTTCCGCCGCCGCGAGCAGGTCCCGTTTCACGGTTTCCCCGCGAACGTGGGGCTGCATGCCCTCCAGCGACGACCAAAGCCCAATACTCTCAAGGTGGAACCATAATATGCGCCATTGTCCGGCTGCAACGCCGTATCGATAGTTGGCGTTTCCGGGCAATACCATCAGGTCGGACGGCCCGACCGTCACCGTCCGTTTTCCTGATTCCAGATAACCTTCACCCTCAAGCGTATACAGGAGTTCGTGATTGCCTGGCTGGCGGCGCTCAACCATATAGCCCTCGGGAGCATCACTAATCCCGCTAAAACACATTCCAGCGTCGCGTAAAGGCTTACACGGCGGGGTGCTAAACGGTATCAGATTATGATTGGTGCCCTCCGGAAAAATGAGAGTTTCCGTTATGCTCCTGATAATCTTGGACATTGCCATCCTCAAGGTTAGAGTGTATGCTAACATCAGCGTAGTTTGAGTTCACACAGTTTGTCAAACCAAGACAAACTGTGGACTACTCCATGATTCAGAGGCTGGGGTGTTGTCTGCCCCAAAGAACACGAGAGGAGGTTTTTTCCCATGAGAAGCAAGAGAGGTTTCACGCTGATCGAGCTACTGGTCGTAATCGCCATCATAGGCATTCTGGCGGCGATCTTGCTGCCGGCATTGGCGCGGGCTCGAGAAGCAGCACGGCGCGCAAGTTGCTCAAACAATCTAAAACAGTTGGGCCTCATCTTCAAGATGTACTCGAATGAGAGCAAAGGCCAGAAATTCCCCACTATGTTGAGAACACTGCCCAACGAAGGCATTGGTGGTGTGTATTGTACCGTTGCGAACAACATCAACCAGTTCTTTGATGGCAAATCGGTCTATCCCGAATACATGACGGACTACAACATCATACTCTGCCCGTCGGACCCCGATGCGCTGACACAGGCGGAGAATTTCAAGACGAATGGAGTAGATGTCGATCCGTGCCGGTTCTGGGAAGTATCCTACACGTACTACGGCTGGGGACTCATGATCAAGGACGTCCTAAAGGAGGGCGTCGATCAAAATAGCATGGGGACGTTCTTCGAGAAATTCGATGGGGGGTTCGCGGCGGCACTGTCTACTGTAATCATGGGAAACACTGATATAACGGGCGCGAATTTCGATAAGGACGTGCCCTTTACGAACGAGCAAGGGGTGGACAAGACAATTTACCGTCTGCGTGAAGGTATCGAGCGTTTCTTCATTACGGATATCAACAATCCGGCTGCAAGCGCCAAAGCCCAGAGTGAAATCCCGGTCCAGTGGGATACCATATGGACGCCAGCCGACGGCAGCTTCAGCTATTTCAGCCATATCCCCGGCGGCGGTAATGTGTTGTACATGGATGGCCACGTTAGCTTCCTGAGATATCCGAGCGAATGGCCGGTGTGCCGGGCCATGCCGCAGTTGATGGATGCGTTTGGTTGATTCATTTGAGTCTGTCTTGGTTCAAAGGACAGACGAAAGACAGTTTGATCGGGCGCGCAGCACACGGGTTGCGCGCCCTTCTTGCTAGGGTATCGGCATGCCGCAAGGCAATCCTCGCTGCCGGCGTGCTTCAGCGGATTGCGCTCGGCTGGTAGCGCGACGTTTCCAACGTCGCAGTTCTTCTCCGCCGCCCGTATTATGGACCGACATACGGGTTTGCAGCCGCGATGTTGGAAACATCGCGCTACGGAACGCCGGATAGGCTTTCGGGAACGACAGGTCCCTACGATGCTTCGAGGGTCTCGCGCACGGCGCGCAGGAGGTCCGACCTGCCGTAGGGCTTCGTGATGAGGCGCAGCCCTTCCTTGATGACGAAGTTCGTGTGAATCGCGTCCTGGCTGTAGCCGCTGCTGAACAGGAAACGCATTCGCGGGCATTTCGCCACAGTTTGTCGGGATTTGACAAACTGTTGGATGCGGTTCATGGCGTCCCGTCCGCTGAGTTTGGGCATCATTACGTCAAGGATTGCCATGTCAATCGCGCCAGCATGCTCCTCGAACACGCGTAAGGCTTCCTCTCCGTCGCATGCCGTCAGGACCGTGTAGCCCGCAGTCTCCAAGATGCGGCTGACCAGATTCCGAACCACCTCTTCATCTTCGGCCACGAGGATGGTCTCCGTCCCGCCGACGGCGGCCTCCTCAGGTTTCGCTCTCACGGCTTCCGCAGGACGCTCGACGATGGGGATGTACACTTTGAAAGCCGTCCCCTTCTCCGGCTCGCTGTAAACGTGAATCAGGCCGTTGTGCTGTTTCACGATGCCATAGACGGTCGCCAGTCCAAGTCCGGTCCCTTCTCCAACGCCCTTGGTTGTGAAGAACGGCTCGAAGACCTGGGCGCGTGTGGCTTCATCCATGCCATGGCCCGTGTCCGTCACGCTCATCAACGCATAGCGGCCTTCCGCCGCCCATGGGTGTTCCCGGCAAAAGTCATCTCCTACGAAGACATCCTCCGTCTCGATGGTCAGCGTCCCGCCGTTGGGCATGGCGTCGCGCGCGTTCAAGCTCAGATTCGTGACAATCTGCTCCATCTGCCCCCTGTCCACGTAAATCGTACCCAATTGCTCCGCGGGCATGAAACGGATAGCGATGTGTTCTCCGATGACGCGCCGGATCATCTTCAATACGCCTTGGAGCAGTCTGTTCAAGTCCACATTGACCGGCTTGATAATCTGACGCCGGCTGAAGGCCAGCAACTGCCGGGTCAAATCCGCCGCGCGTTCCCCTGCCTGGCGCACCGCGTCGAGCGCCTCTCCAGTTGCGGCATCCTTGCCCAGATTGCCCTGGAGGACGTCCACATACCCCAGGATGACTTGCAGCAGGTTGTTGAAATCATGCGCAATCCCGCCCGCCAACTGGCCCACCGCCTCCATCTTCAGCGCCTGCCGCAACTGTGCTTCCAGTTTCTCACGCTCCTGCTCCGCGCGCTTGCGGGAGCACAGATGCCCGACCGTTGCCGAGAATAATGCCAGCAGTTCGGCCTGCCTTTCGGTCAGCGAACCGGGATTGAGCAGGTCGTCGGCAGTGATCAAGCCAACAACCGCCGTACCGTCCCAAAGAAGAGCCGATGCATGAGCGCCCACGCCCACTTGCTCTCCCTGACCGTCACGCAAGGGCTCTGCCTGCGCGTAGCGGAGCCGTTCTCCGCCTTCGCGAATGATCCCCGCACTAGTCTCGAAGATCTGGCGATGCATGTTTCGTTCGTCGGTGGTCTCACCGGTGGTGGAGGTGCCGAATGATCCCCGCATCCAACTGCCTACCCCCTCCCCCTTCTGAACTGGTCTATCACAAAACCAGATACCCAGCCGCGAGAAGCCCAGCCGGCTACGGCCCAGTTCGACCGCCTGACGGCACAGGTCGTCCAATGTGTCCACCCGTGAGAGTTCGTTGGACACCGAGTGCAGCGCAGTCAACTGATTGCTGAAATGTGCCGCAGCCTCCTCCGCCCGCCTGCGTTCGGTGATGTCGTGCGCCGAAGAGAGAGCGCCTACCACGTTTCCGCTCTCATCCTTCAGCACCCGGCAGCACCAGGCAAGCAGCCGTTTCTGTCCGTCCTTCCGCCGCTGCAAGCTTTCCACATGGATCACGCGGTCATCGCCATTGAAGAGGGGTTGCACCTCACTGTAGATGCTCTGTTCGCCCTCGAAATAGAAGGCGGCCTCCTTGCCTATCACGTTCTCCCCAAAGAACTCGATGCCGGCCTGATTAGCCCATGTGTAAGCTTTATCGTTGTCCACTTCCATGATGATTTCCGGCACCGCGGCCAACAAGGCTTCCTGCCGTGAGGAAAGGGCCCGTAGCTTCTCTTCCGCCCGCTTGCGCTCGGTGATGTCGCTGGTGACACCGACAACGAACCGATTCCCGCGCGGATCCACATACCGGGTCTTCCGCGTCACGATCGTCCGGGTCTCGCCGGTGCGCACATCCGTGATCAACTCTTCGTTGACGTTTTCCCGGTCCGTGCTCAGCACTTCGTCATCCATTTCCCAGAACACTTGCACCTGTTCCGGCGGGAAGAAATCCGCATCGGTCTTCCCGATCAACTCGGCGCGGGGACATCCGATCAAGGCGCATTCGGCGTCGTTGACCAGCGCGAACCGGTGCCGATCGTCCTTGACGAATACCGGGTCTCCAATCGCGTTGACGATATTGGTGATGTAATCCCGCGCGGATTTCACCTCCATTTCCGCCCGTTTGCGTTCGGTGATGTCCCGGATGTTGCATTGAATCACATTGTGGTCGTTCACCGGATAGACGTTGCTGACAAACTCAACGTCGATCCGGCATCCGTCGGCGGTTTTCAGCGGCAAGTCCTCATAGCGGATGTATTCGTGTTGCTGCAATTCCAGGAAGCGGTCCCGGTTGACGAGAATATCGCCGAAAGATCCTAGTTCCCAGACTCTTTTTCCGAGGAGTTGCTCACGCGAATGCCCAAGTAGCTCGACCAGGAACGGGTTCACATCGATCACCACGCCCGTCTCGGCATCGAGGATCAGAATGCCGTCTTTTGCCGACTCAAAGAGTCGGCGATACCGAACTTCCGAAGCGGCCAGCGCTTGCCGCATCCGATATTCCTCGCTCACGTCGCGGAAGACCAGGACTACGCCGAGGATGCCGCCTTCGGTATCGCGTATGGGCGCGCCGGAGTCGGCGATCTGGCGTTCCGTGCCATCCCGTGCGACAAGCACGGCGTCGTTCGCCAAGCCGACTGTTTCGCCCCTGGCCAGCACCTTGTCGACAGGGTTCTCGCAATGCTCCCGCGTTTGGGCATTGACGATGTGGAAGACCTCGGTCAGCGGTCTGCCATGGGCTTCGGCTTGCGGCCAGCCGGTGAGCGTTTCCGCTATGGGATTGATGAAAGCAACGCGGCCGTGTTCATCGGTGGAGATCACCCCGTCACCGATACCGATAAGCGTAGCGCGCAACAGTTCCTGGGTCTGGCGCTTCTCCCGTTCCGATACGTAGAGATCCCGGTAGATGCGGACCTGCCGCTGCCGGTAGAAAAAGGCGGCCGCAGCGGTGGCGAGCAGGACGAAGAGGGCCACAAAGACGGTGCCGGTCCAGGCGCGGTAGTTCACCTCGGCCAGGATCTCGGACGCGTCCACCTTGGCCACCATGAACCATGGGGAATCGGGCACTGGCTTCAAGTCCGCGAGGACCTTCACGCCGCGATAGTCCTTGCCCTCAAACATTCCCCGCCTACCCAGCACCGCCTGAACGGCTGGGACATCGCTCCGCGTCAGTGGGATGCGCAACGACAACGCGGTGCCGGCCTGATGACGCAGTTCGTTGAGAAAGAGGACATCGTCACCCTCCTTACGGACGATAAGGGTCTCGGCGCTCCGGCTGAGGATGGGCCAGGACTGGACGAGCGAGTAAAAGGATTTTGTGGCGTCACTGCGCAGGATCAGGACGGCGATGGGCCGGTTGTTGGCGTCCAATACCGCCGCGACGGCGTCAAGGTTCGCGTCGCCGTCAGAGCAAGGGAAGAGGTCGGAGAGTATCGCCTTCTTGCCATCACGGGCGTGCGCGACGGCCTTCACCATGGCGGCGTCCACCGGGTCTGGAGCGTCCTTGGCGGCCAGTAGAATGCGTCCGTCCACGTCGAGGAGGAGAGCGTCGCAGTAGCCCCCCCTCGTCTGTTCGAGCATCAGAAGATTGCGAGACTCATCCCGCAGAGCGAGGTTACCGGAGTCCTTAAGTAAAGCCTCCACGGCCTTTCGGAAAAAAGGATTCTCCGCATCCTTGATCACGTCGTCCAGGCGTTCCTGCCGCCATTGCGCGATCTGGTAGGCCTTCAGTTTGCCGATTGCCGAGAGTTCGTTGTACTTATCGAGGCGAATACGCTGCGCCGAAACGCGGTAGAACCCATATCCGGCGGCCACAAGCCCAAGGGCAATCACGGCTAAGATAACCGACCAGGTTCGCCTGGCCCCAAAGTCACGCGAATTTCCCGTTGTCACGACAGTATCTCTCTCCAACTTGTAGACTGAAGGCTGCAGGAAAACAGAATACCTACAGCCTTCAGCCTATAGCCTAATCAACCGGCATTATACTCCGATTGGTTTCTCTTGGCCTCGTCAAGAAGCTCGCGGATGCGCCGCAGGAATTCTCTTTGTGTGTATGGTTTGCGGATCACATTCGCTACTTCACCTGATGACAGGACGCCCTCCAGCATGCTGAAATCGTATCCGCTGCTGAACAGAATCGGGATGTGTGGATTGTGCGACTTGATGCGATCTGCTACGGCCTTGCCGTTGAACCCAGGCATAACCACGTCCAATACTACGAGAGCGATCTCTTCTGCATGCGCGTCATAGAGCTTTAGCGCCTCATGCCCATCTTTCGCGGCCAGCACCCGATACCCGCCGCTGGTCAGGATCTGCCTGCCTAAGTTGCGAACCAACGGTTCGTCTTCTGCGAACAGGATCGTCTCTGTCCCGCACGGAATCTCCAGGGGAGCATTCTCTGAACCGAATTCCTCAGCCGCCCCCGCCGCGGCGGGCAGATAGACTGAAAAGGACGCGCCTTTGCCGGGTTCACTCGAGCATGTGATGATGCCTCCGTGCTGCTTGACGATGCCATACACAGTGGCCAATCCGAGGCCGGTGCCTTTTCCCACGCTCTTGGTTGTGAAAAACGGTTCATACATACGGTCCAGCACGTCCGGCTCCATGCCATGCCCGGTATCTGAAACGCGGAGCAACACATACCGGCCCGGACAGGCCTCGGGGTATGCCGCCATGAAATCTTCGGTCAACTCGACAGGGCGCGTTTCAACGGCGAGCCGCCCACCTCCCGGCATCGCGTCGCGCGCATTCACGCACAGATTCATCAAGACCTGTTCGATTTGGCCCGGGTCCGCCCAGATGGCCGGCGCGCCCTCCCTGAGATCCAGCCGGAGATCGATGTGCTCGCCGATGACGCGGCGCAGCATCTTCAAGAGGTCGCGGATGAGATCGTTCAGTTCAACGTTTCTTGGCCGGATGGACTCGCGCCGGCTGAACGCAAGCAGTTGGCGCACAAGTGCGCCGGCCCGTTCCGCGGCCTTCATCATTTCCTTGATTTCCAGATGCCCCCGCGTGCCGGGACGCAACTCCCCGGCGAGCAGCTCACCATACCCCGAGATCACCTGCAGCAGGTTGTTGAAGTCATGCGCGACACCGCCCGCCAACTGACCCACCGCCTCCATCTTCTGCGCCTGCCGCAACTGCGCCTCCAGCTTCTCCCGCTCCTCTTCCGCCCGCTTGCGCTTGGTAATGTCCATGAGGGAAAGGTAGACGCGCGGTCCACAGCCTTGGGACGATGGCACAACGGCCCACCGCACGAAGAGGTCTTGTTTTGCACCGTGGAGCGTATGCACTATGGTCTCGGTTTCGAACGAAGAACTGCCTCCGGCTATTGCGATGATCCCCTCTCGAAGTGCCGGGTAGGTTTCCGGCGCAAATACCGAGTGCAGTTTCGATCTCAATTCTCCTTCGCTGGACGCCCCATGGAGCCTTACCGCCGCGTTGTTAGCCGCCAGGATTTTGACCCTCGCGAGTAATTCCCAGACCACTTCGGGATGGTCGTTGAAATAGGCCCTCAGATCCGTGATGCCGGCATCCCGAAACTCCTGCAATCGCCGATATACCCCTGAGTAATCCTCTTCCCACATGGCGACGGGCGCGTTCTCAAATAGCGACCGATATCGTTCCTCGCTCTCCCGCAACGTGTCCGCTGCCCGCGTCTGTTCGGTGATGTCCGATACAACGACGATGACAACCGAGGAAGGATCCGAAGGGTTCACTCGCGCGGCCAGGATGAGGGCTTCGAAGCTCGAGCCGTCCTTGCGCACGAGGCGGGTCTCGATACATCCGGCGCCGGTCTCGTTCATCCCTTTCGCAAGGGCCTCGCCGACGCGATCGAACTCTGCATCGCTCTCATACAAGATGCGCGAGCTAAGGCCCTGGAACTCGTCCTTCGAGCGCCCGATCATGGCGGACATTTGATCGTTGGACCACAGCATCACACGGTTTCGAGTAACACCGACGCCTAATGGGACGGCCCGGAGAATGCCGCGCAACATGGCTTCGCTTTCGCGCAATACCTCCTCGGCTCGCTTGCGCTCGCTGACATCGCGAGTGATACCCTGGATTTCGACAAGGCGGCCTTGATCGTCGAGGATGGGATGCGTGATGATTTCGCCGCAGAACTCGGTCCCGTCTTTGCGACGATGCACCAGTTCGAGTCTTAGGGGTGGTGTGCCCAGTTCGCCGCGAAGATAGGCGCTAAGGAAGGCCCGCGCTTCCGCCGTCGCGGTCTCTGTCAAGACGATATCGAACGCTTTTCCGATCAGCTCATCCGGCTCATACCCCAGCGAGGACCGTACGGCCCGGCTTACGTAGGTGAATCGCCCTTCAGCGTCCGTGCACCAGATCACGTCGTCCGCTGAATCAAGCACCTGGCGGAAACGCTCGCGAGGCAGGCCCGACGCGCCGCCCGTATTATGGACCACAGCTTGTCGCGGTTTGACAAACTGTGATATACGGGCGTCGGCGCGCCGGACGCCCGCCAATTCCGCCTCCAACTCGGCGACACGTGCGTGAAGCCGGGCCAACTCTTGCTTGCGCTGTTCCGCCGTTTGCTTCTTTCTTATCATGCCGGGCCTCCGCCCGTATTATGGACCACAGTTTGTCGTGGCCACAGTTTGTCAAACGGCGACAAACTGTTGACAAACCGTAACATACTGGCTCAGAAAATGACGCTCTCCTCACGCGTGCCGGCCCGCCCGTATATTGGTCCGTAATACGGGCGGATGCCACAGATGGGCTCAGGACTTTTGCGCCAAATCCAGGGCAAGGCCGGGAATGCGGTCGAGCGAGACGACGTGATCAATGCCGCCGCGGGCGATTGCTTCCTTTGGCATGCCGAACACGACGCAGGAGGCCTCGTCCTGGGCAATCGTGGCCGCGCCGTTGTCGTGCATTTCCTTCATGCCGTCGGCGCCGTCGGCGCCCATGCCGGTCATGATGACGCCTACGGCGTTGCGTCCGGCGTATCGGGCCACGGATTTGAACAGGACGTCGACGGAGGGCCGGTGGCGGGTGACGAGGGGCCCGCTCTTGACCTCAACGCAGTAGGTTGCCCCGGAACGCCGCAACAGCATGTGGTAGTTGCCGGGCGCGATGAGTGCCTTGCCGGGCGAGACGGTGTCGCCATTCTTCGCCTCGGACACTTCTATCGCACACAAAGTGTCGAGCCGATCCGCGAACGCGCGCGTGAAATGCTCGGGCATGTGTTGCACCACGAGGATGCCGGGCGCATTGGCCGGTAGTGCCGACAGCACCCTGGCCAGGGCCTCGGTGCCGCCGGTGGAGGCGCCGATGGCCAGAATCTTGTGGGTGGTTCGTGTGAGCGCCAGGCGGTTGACCGGCGCCTGAAAAACAGGTTGATCCGATTTGCGCGAGCGCACATTGGATTGGGCTGCCGCCTTGATCTTGTCGGCCAGCTCGACCGAGAGGTCCCCGATGGCGTACGCCGCTCCGGGTTTGCACATCACGTCCACGGCGCCCGCCTGAAGCGCCTCGAGCGCCAACTCGCCGCCTGCCGGCGTCAGGGATGAAACGATTATGACCGGGAGCGGATAGTGCACCATCAACTTGCGCAGGAACGTGATCCCGTCCATGCGCGGCATTTCGATGTCGAGTGTAATGACGTCGGGTTTGAGCTGCACGATCTTGTCGCGGGCCACATAGGGGTCGGGCGCCGTTCCGACGACCTCGATTTCGGGATCCCGGGCGAGTTCCCTGGTGAACATCTGCCGTACCGTGGCTGAATCATCCACGATGAGCACGCGAACCCTATGATTTGAGTTCATGGCGTCAACACCCCCTTGGTTCGGCTTCGCCCTGCACGGTAAAACGCAGGAACACGGGGCATTCCTCGACAAGGAACCCGATGGTGTCCGGCAAAATCTGCGTGGCCCGCCATTCGTCCTCCGAAAGCGTGGTCACCTCCGGGACCGTGAGGTCAAACACCGGTTCGTCTCCCGCGATGGCCGGCAGCAGGTTCCCGCACGTGACGTTCAGCAGTTCTTTGAGCGCATCCACGGCGCCGCTTTCGGTTTGGGGGTCGTCCATGTCAAGCCCCAGCACGTTCGCGGCAACCTGCACGCCGAATGCCTTGGGCACGGCCAGTGCGAGACTTCCCTTGAACGGTCCCTCGAAGTCCATCGCCACCCGAAGATATGGTCCTGGCGCGGCAGGCGCCGAACCGGCTTCGAGAACGTCGCCGAACAGAAAGGCGTAGTCTTCGAGCACCTGCTTGAACACTTTCCCTACAGCGGACTCGGGATTAGCTTCCATCGCCCCCTCCTAACTCTGCGGCTCGATGCCGGCAGGTCCAATGATGTCTTCGACTACGGCCCGGACGAGTTCCGGCGTGAACGGCTTGCGGATGTACGCGCGAACTCCCTGGGCTTTGAGTTGTTCGATGCGGGTCATGCTTCCTTCCGTGGATATGACAATGACCGGAATCGCCTTGAGCACGTCGTCTTGCTGCATTTGCTGGATCATCTCCATGCCCCCCATCACGGGCATGTTGATGTCCGAAAAGATGAGGTCGATCCAATGGTCCTTAAGGACCTCCAACGCTTCCTTGCCGTTGGCGGCCTTGTGTAACTCGCCGACGGATATCCCGGAAAGCTGCAGCGTCTTTGCAAGCACCGAGCGAACGGTCTCCGAATCATCTACGATAAGAAGATTGAGCGCCATGGAAATAACCCCCCTCAGCAGTGTTGAACCAATTCCTTAAAGGCCCGTAGTCCTTCAACCATCCCGCACACGACCCGTTCAGTCCCGGTTCGATCGAGTTTTGTCCGAGCGACCGCGGATGAGCATGGCCGGTACTGGAGGCCGTCAATCCCTGCGCCGATGCCGCTTTCGATGGCCAACTGATCGGCCACGTGCACCCAATCCACCATGACGGACTCGTGGGGAGCGGCGCTGGGGTCATGGTGAAACCGGACGGCCTCCACCAGATCAAGGGGCAGGTTCCAGTGCTGGAGCAGCATCGCTCCGACTTCCGCATGGTTGATTCCCAAGACCCGTGATTCCGCTTCTTCGAACGAGTACCCGCCGCCGTAAGCCATATCGAGAATCAGTTTGACGTCCGCACCCACAAAGGAGCCCAGCACGATCTTCCCCAAATCGTGGAGGAGGCCGGCGGTAAATCCATGACGCGGAGGTTGCGCCTCTCCTGTTTCTGCGGCGAGGGCTTCGACGCCCACGCTCACCGCAATGGAATGTTCGAGCAACTGGCCGGCAGCCAGATCGTAACCGCGAATCGGTTGCCCGGCCAACGGTGCGGCCACGGAAACGAGCACGATTTCGGAGAGGCGTTTGGTGCCCAAGCGGATGACCGCTTCCTGAAGAGAACCGATCGAACGCACACCTGCATAATAGGCCGAGTTGGCGATCCGCAGCACGTTGGATGTCAGGCCTGGGTCGTGTTCGGCCAATCGCACAATCTCCGGGATCGGCGTTTCCTTGTTCTGGATCAGATTGAGAATCTGGCTTGCGATGGCCGGAAAGACCGGAATCGCGTCCACTTCGCGGAAAATGGCTTCGCGGCAATTCCCGGGCTGAGGCGCCGTATCATCCGAGCGCTGTTCACTCATAGGAGTTCCCTCTCTTGGCCCCGCGATCTGATCATGACGCGGCCCGAATCCATATAGAAGTAAAGGGTTCGCGCAATGGTGCCGCCGGTCTCTTCTGCGGAGATCAGGATGTCGTTCTTCCATAGAATCTTGCGCAGCACCACGTAGTTGCGCTCCCCAATGTTGAAGGTGCCATTCTCGTCAAGCAGCGAGGCGGCCCCGGCCACCTTGGCGAGCAGACGTCTCTTCAGCGCGCCAAGGTTTAGCAGATCTTGAATCAGGCGCGTGACGCCGGTGTCGATGAACATGCCCGGGTTCTGCGCCGCCTTCGCGGGATCGATTCTAGACAAGGGCAGCATGCAATGGACCATTCCACCCACCGGTATGGACGGGTCGTACAGCGTGAGCCCGATACAGGAGCCCAGCGAGTACGTGACGATAACGTCCTCCGGACGTGTCGAGACCACCATCTCTGAAATGCCTACCGTGTACTGCACTGTCGCCCTTTCACCACAACCGCCCGTCCTGCGGGTCCGGTTTCTCGCCGTTCGCCTAGCCGGCTGCTCGATAGACCGAAGGCTGCACCATCGTGAACGGGCCGAGCATGCCCGTCAGACTCTCCGCGTGGCCCACCAGCAGGTATCCGCCGGGTTTGAGCAATCGATGGATCTCTCCAAGCAGACGGCCGCGAATCGTGTTATCAAAGTAGATCATGACGTTCCGGCAGAAGACCATATCGAAGGGACCGCGCATTGGAAAGGGAGGTCGCGAGAGATTCAGTTGGCTGAACACGACCATCTTCCGCAAGGCCGGTTTGACCATACAGTGCGTTTCACCGTTGTCCCGTTGGAGTTCAAAATAGCGGTCCCGCAGGTACTTGGGCACGTTCTCCAGCTTGTCCAGGCTGTAACGTCCTTCCTGGCACTTCTGGAGCACCCGCGTCGATATGTCCGTGGCAAGGATTTTCACATCCGCCCTGGCGCCGGCCAGTGCTTCTTGAATGCTAATCGCCAGAGTATATGGCTCCTCTCCGGTAGAACAGGCCGCCGACCAGAATCGGAACCGGTGCTGTCCGCCCGCCAGCCACTCGCACACATGCTCCTTCACGTAGTCAAAATGGGCCGGCTCTCGAAAGAAACTCGTGACGTTTGTCGAGATCGCGTCGATCAGGTGGACGACCTCCTCGCCCGTATCGTCCCCCATCACATATTGGAGGTAGGCGCGGTGCTCCCCGATCTGCAACGCCCTCATCCGTTTCCCGATCCGGGCCGAAACCAAGGCTTCTTTGCCCGAACTGAGCGCAATCCCGCTTCTCTCGTAGACGAGATCCCGGAACTTCTTGAACACCGCCTGATCCATCGCGTGCTCACTCTCCAGCGTCATTGCGCACATACTCCGGCCGCCATGACCCTAGGTCGGCATTGCGCTCGCCTGCCTGCCGCCCCGCCGCGGCGGGTCCCGTGCGGCCACGACGTCTTTGACGCTGTCGCAACCGCAAGGGAATGTTGCCGGACGACCGGGCGCTTCATTTCGGAGCCGCCTTTGCCAATGTGTCTTCGATTTTCGAGACAATGGCCGAGGGCTCGAAGGGTTTTATTATGTAGTTGTTGGCGCCGGCTTTGAGCGCGTCAATTACCCGGCTCTTTTCGGCCTCGGTGGTCACCATGATGATCGGCACACTCTTGCCTTGGGCGCGGATGGCGCGGACCGCGTCGATCCCCAGCATGTTGGGCATATTCCAGTCCATCAGCACCAAGTCATAGTCGGTTTGTTGCGTGGCCGCGACAGCTTCCGCACCATCGCACGCCTGATCGACTTCAGTGATGTTGGCGCGCGACAAAGCGCCTATCAATACCTTGCGCATTACGGTCGAATCGTCTACGACAAGCACTCTCATCATGCGCCTCCCTTCTTCGCTTCCATCTGAAACGTGACCCGCATGGTGAAAGGGCCGAGTTCGGAGTCAAAAGGGACTTCCAGCCAAGTGGTCTTCGTGGGATAGTCAACGCAAAAGCTGTTACCGCGGACCACGCTGGGCAAGCTGAGATCTATCGGGGGACCATTCTCGATCTTGAACCGTGCCTTGGCGCCGCCCGCCACGATGTTGACCACCTCAGCGATGGCGTCGGAAACCGTGTCGTCGATTATGCGGCTTTCGGTGCCGAGCAACCGGTTGACGATGTTCAGCGCCGTCTTAAGGGGAAAAGCCAGCGTCACCATGCCGCGCGCCGGTCCGCTCAACCCGATCAGCGCGACGATATCGTGGGAACCGCCGTTACCCCGCGCGACCGCCACATTGCCTCGCGACGCTTTGGCGGTCAGCATGGTCGCAAACAGATCATGGACACTTTCGATAAAGGGGTTGATGTATTCAACGTTCACTATTGTTTCTCCTTTGTTGGGCGCCGTCCGCCGGAGGTCCCGTCGGGATGGACGGCTTTTCGTGCATCGTTGGCGCCGAATCCTCTACTCAAAGCGTTCTGTCCCGCGCCCGTATTATGGACCACAGTTTGTCGTTGTTTGACAAACTGTGGACAAACTGTGGGGGTTCGCCCTTCAGGGGAACCAGGAAAACGGGTGCGCAATTCATGCAGGAGTTCCGACACGGGACGCCCCCCTCTTTTCCTCGTTTGCCACCCTGACCACGCCACCCACGTCCAGAATGAGGCCCACGGTGCCGTCGGGCATGATGGCTGCGCCCGCGATTCCAAGAAGGCCCTGAAACGCTTCGCCTAACGACTTGATGACGATCTGCTGCTGACCGAGGATTTCATCCACCAACAACCCGGTCCGTCGTCCGTCGTCTTCGACGACCATCACGATGCCTTCGGTGATCTCTTGCACGCCTTCCCGGATGTCGAACAGGCGTGCCAGACGAAACAGCGGCAGAAGCCTTCCCTGCAGGGCAAGCATCTCTCCACGGCCCGCCACGGTTGAGATCTGTCGCGCCTCGGGACGGATGGACATCACTATCGAAAGGGTCGGAACGATGTATCTTTCATGGCCGATGCGAACCACCATACCGTCGATAATAGCCAGCGTCAGGGGCAAGCGGACGCTGAACGTCGTCCCTTTGCCCGCCTCGGACTGGATCTCGACCTGGCCCCGCAGCGCATCGATATTCCGCCTGACCACGTCCATGCCGACCCCGCGGCCGGACACGTCCGTCACGGTCTTCGCCGTGGACAGTCCGGGCGCAAAGACCAGGTCCCAGACCTCGCGGTCGCTCAGGACGTCGCCTTCGCGAACGAGGCCGCGCGCGCGGGCCTTCGCCAGGATCGCGTTCCGGTCAAGCCCTCGCCCATCGTCCTCAATCTCGATATGGATGCTTCCGCCCTTGTGAAAGGCGCGCAGTTCGACGCGTCCAGCCGGCGGTTTCCCTGCCTGACGGCGCTCGTCTGAGCCGGCCTCGAGCCCGTGATCAACCGCGTTGCGCACCATGTGGATCAGCGGATCGCCGATCTTGTCCACGACACTCTTATCCAGTTCTGTCTCTTCGCCGCTGGTGACGAACTCGACCTGCTTGCCCGATTTCTTGGCCAGGTCGCGAATCAATCGCGCCATCTTCTGAAATGTGGCGCGTATAGGCACCATCCGCAGACCGGTTCCCATTTCCTGCAGTTCGCGCGTGATCTTGTCCAACTGCGTCAGGCTGCGCGCCAATCCAGGCGAGCAACCCGCCCGCATTTCCCCGGACTGGCTCACCATGGACTCCGCGATCACGAGTTCGCCAACCATATCCACGAGGAGATCGAGCCGGTCCGCATCCACTTTCACCGTTTCCCGAACTTGCGTACCCGCCTGCGCCTGCCCGTTTTGAGCCCGTAGCGCCTGCGCCACATCTTTGGCGGCAACTTGACCCGTTTCCACAAGCAACTCGCCCAGTCTCGGGACGGACGTTTCGTCCTGCTGCTGCCGCAAGCCCATCTCGACGTCGGCCTGAGACACGACCTCCATGTCCACGAGTATGTCCCCGAGTTTGGGTGACTCCACAGTTTGTCCACCCACGACAAACTGTGGGGTGTCGCGTTGGACGCCGAGCGCGATATCCACATGAGTGGGCAGCACCTTGCCGCTCTGAACCAGTACCTCGCCGAGCTTCTTGTGCTCGTGCGGCGCCCGCTGCCGCGCCAGCGCGCAGTACACGGCCCCTTGGGTGGCAGCTCCCGATTCCACGAGGATCTCGCCCAATGGTGTCCCCGGTTCTACGTATGGCGCGTCGGCGTCTCCGGCGTCAGGGGGCACGCCCGAGGCCAGCGCCTTAAGCCGGCGCACCAATTCAGGCACACCCGGTGTCGTGGCTAGAGGAGCTCCGGTTTCCAAGGCCTCGCTGACGTTCGTTATGAGGCGCTTCATCATGTCCACCGCATCGAACGTCACGTCCATGACGGGACCCACGAGATCCAACTCGTGTTTTCGCGCCCGGTCCAGCAGACTCTCCGCTTCGTGCGCCAACCGCTGGACTTCATCGAGCGCCAGAAACCCCGCAACGCCCTTAATCGTGTGGAAAGCGCGGAACACCGCGTTCAACGCGTCCTCATTCCCGCCGCTGCCCGTCGTCTCGAGGTTCAGTAAGTTGATGTCCGCCGCATCCAGGTGCTCCCGCGCCTCGTTCACAAACTCGCCCAACAGACTCGGATCGCCCTCCAACGGACGGCTTTGGAATGCAGGCTGATTGGATTCGCCCGTATGTCGGTCCATAATACGGGCGGCGGAAGGTCCCTTGGCGGGTGCGGGAAGTGGCGCACTAACTGTCGCCATGGGGTGTTGCTCGGAGACCGCGCTCGCTCCCGCATCTTGACCGTTTCCGCCTCCTGAAGCGGTCTTGGTGTTCGCTCCATAGCCATTCAATCCAAGACCCGCCGGCCAACGGAAATCCTCCGTGGGACGCCCGTCGCGGACGATCCCCTGTAGATTCGCTACCACCTGGCTCAAGTCTTCCAACACACGCGCCGGGCTCTCCACGTCATCCAGGATGATCTTCTCTACCCAGGTCGCGGAGACCTTCATCACTTCGCCAAGCTGCGCGTGACCGTCCGAACCCGCCGAAGAGATCAGCCCCTCGAATTCCGTGTGCAACGAGGCCAACGACGGCAAGTCCTTCGGATCCGCCAACACCAGCATTTCCGCGAGATGCTCTACCTGCTCATGCACTTCCGGCGTAAACATTGCACTCTCCTCTTTCCTTGGCTGTCGTGTTCGACTCAGTTCGCTTCGCCCGTATTATGGACCGATATACGGGCGGGAATCGCCGACGACAACGACTGTATACTCCGTTTCTTGTGATGATCCCTACAGTTTGTCAAACGGCGACAAACTGTGGAATGGTTCAAGACTTCCGCTCCTTCATTTCCTCGACGAGCGTCCCCAGCAGGTTCCGGAGAGATGCGAGTGCTTCCGGATTCGCATGTCCGTCGGCCAGACTATCCCGCAACGCGTCGACGTTCTCTCTTGCCTTTTCTAAGCGGACCCGCTGGCCATGCTGCCGGTCGCGCAATTGAACAAGCATGGCGGCAAAAGCCTGTGACAGATCCTTCAACTGGTCCGCATCTCTAAGTTTGGCCGAGACGTCGAAATTGCCTCTGCCGACTTCCTCGCATACACGCTCAAATCGATAGAGCGGGCCTGCAATCTTGTGGGAGATGTACAGGATCACCACGGTTGACGCGAGGGCAGCAACGATAATAGCCAGTAGGTTGCCCGTCAGGATCACCAGCACTAAGCGGTCTCCTGTTTGGCCGGTATTGCGATGTCCGGCCGACAGTTGGCTGCTTACCTCGCTCGACAACAATGGGTAGAGGACTGCGGCTGAACAAAGGCAACACACGATCAACAGTCCGATGACCCACGCGATGAACGTTGCTTGATATCGACGCTTGATGAAAAGCGTTCTCCGTTTGTAGGTCTTGTTGCTCATGGTTGCGTCTCCTTGTTCTGGGCCGTTGTTTGATGGCAGGCCTTGCAGAGTTCACCTCTTGGGTTGTCGCGGCGCAACAGAAAGCTCTTGCGCAAGTTTTTGCGATTAAACAACCGGTCGAGCAGGCTTGCGCTGCAACACTGGTGGTCGCTCTCGAAACTTCCGTGTGTATAGTGGCAAGTCAAACAGGATATCCGCCCGTCCTTGTCGAGGGGCAAGTCCGCCGGCACCGGATAATCAGGACGAGCCCCCACGGGGTGCGAACCCGCGCCTTCCTCATGGCACGCAACACACGTGGCCACCGGGTCCAGTATGAGATCGTCCGTGTCGGGAAGTACGGTTCGTGTGGGATTCTCTGGAAATTGACTGGGCGTTTCCCGATGGCAGGTCTTGCACATCGCGTCCGTTGCCGCACCTTGCGGCTCATGGGGATTCCCCTCCGTACCCACTGCCGCGACCCGCCACCCGGCAATGCCGGCGAAAAGGAATATCCCAGCTATCACGACCCCCGTATATCGGACCATGATTCGGGCGGCGCGCAGAACAACTCCGCGGGACTTGTGCACGTGTCCTGTCATGAACGCCTCCTGTGTCCGCATCTTGCTAGAAACGAGCAACCAACTGAACCATCGCCCGGCTGTCGTCGAAGCCGGGCTCGCGAGTGCCATCTCCAAGGTAGTCGTAGTACTCAAGCTTGAGGCGGATCGAATCCGTCACGTTGTAACCAACGCCAAACGTTACACGCTGCGTGTTCTTGACCCTATACGCGAGCGTGTCATCCTCAGCGTCGACAAGAAAGTCATAATCCGGATCCCAGGCGTCGAATCGGCAGAATAGACTCACGGGACGATTCACTATCGTTTCCAAGTCCGTCACCAGGGACACCTGAAGCCCTGTTTCGCTCCTCTGTCCCAGGTCCCGCACTATTTCCACGTCCGGTTGCACCAGACTCGGCGCCCGGTGCAAGACATGTGGATCGCTGTCCCGCTTCATCCACTCCGCCACAAGGTGAAACATCTTGTAATTCAACGTCATGTCCGCGCCGTAGACTCTATCGCGGCCATCGCCGTGATTGTCCATGTCCTGCAGATAGGAAAGCCCAAACTCGAGGCTGCGGTTTCCGCCGAAACGGTGCAGCCGATAGGGATCTCGCCACGGGAAGAACCCAATCCGCCCTCCCACGGTACCCCCATTGTCGCCATACAAGGAATCAACTGCGTAGAGGGCGTAGTCGAACGTTTTCCAGGTGCCGTACAATCGTGCTCCGTCGCTGTTATATCCACCGAGTTGAATACGCTCGGTGGTCAGCGGCGCCGAAATGTTGGGTCTGTCCGAGGTGGCAAAGAACTGGTAATCAACACCGAAAGGCAGATCAAACCGCCCCGCTTGAAGATGGAATCCGGGCTCGTCGAAAATGCGTCCACGCGCGGGTACAGCGTCGTCGAACCAGTGATAGTCAACGATCCCAACCCCCACTTCAGCCGTATCTCCATCCCACACAAGAGCGCTGCTCACCGTGTAATGCTCATTGAAGGGAT
Source organism: uncultured Nitrospiraceae bacterium (assembly GCA_964587655.1). GTDB lineage: Bacteria > Hydrogenedentota > Hydrogenedentia > Hydrogenedentales > SLHB01 > CAZPMT01. The sequence continues at coordinate 4,320 of CAZPMT010000084.1, read as the reverse complement.
ATTCCAGATCCAATTCGAGAGCCCCGAACTCGAAGGGACGGTCTCGCTCGTTTGGGCTTTCTAGGGTGACGTCGAAGAACCCGGAGATCTTCAAAGGGGATTCCTCTCCGGCCAACGTCTCGATCAGTTCATCCTTGAATGCGGATAACCGCGTCTCAAGAGTTTCTGGGGTGTCGACTTGCTTCCCCTCTTTCGCCGGGACGGGTTCGGAGGAGGGCTCGCCCTGCCCCTTTAGCCTTCCAATCTCTTGTTGCTGCGACTCGACCGTTTTTTCAAGTTCGCCGACACGGTCGCGCAGGGAACGCAGTTCTTTCAACACGTCCTCATTCGAGGCTTCCTGAGCGTGGCCGATGCCGGCCAGAGTCAACGCTGCAGCAAGCAAAACTCCCTTCGCCGCCGAACAGTTTGTCAAGCCACGACAAACTGTGCCCATACGACCCCTCAGCTTTCTCGTCCGAAAACTCGGTTCTTCTCTTGGCATCATTTCTCGATCCTGCCTGTATGTAGATCCCGTTACCTGTCCAGCCCGCCTCATACGAGGTCAGGCCGTCTCTTCCAATCGCACGATTTCCTCCGCCGCGAGCACCTTGTCGATGTCCACGAGGATCTTGACGCTTCCTTTGGTCTTGGCCATGCCCAGGATATAGGCCGTGTCCAGACTGGCCCCGAAGCTCGGCGCTTCCTCGATATCCTGGCCGGGAATGTCCAACACCTCGCACACCTCGTCGACGATGAAGCCCATCGTCATCGAGCCGGAGCCGGCGCCCACCTGCACCACGATGATGCAGGTCCGCTCGGTATTTTCCTTGCCTTCCATGGCGAACTTGAGCCGAAGGTCCACCACGGGAATGACCTTCCCTCGCAGGTTGATCACCCCGCGCACGAACTCCGGCGTGCGCGGAACGTGCGTCACCGGCATCATGCCCATGATCTCCTGCACTTTCAGGATCTCGATGCCGTACTCCTCGTTGGCCAGGCGAAAGGTCAAATACTTCCCCGCCCGGTTGGCCATGGCCTTCACGGCCTGATCCATGGTTTGCGTTGTTTCACTCATCGCGTGTTACCTCCTCATGTCCGGCGGAACCCGAAGGCTCCGGCATCTTGTCGTTTACCCTAGATTCGGCAATTGGAGCTAGTTGGGTTTGTCCAAGTAGTGGACAAAGTGGACGCAACCCGGCAGGTGATCCTTTTCGGCGTCCACATCGTCCACAAAGTCCACGCCGTCCACCATTTCGGGAAGCACCTTCAATCTTGACTGCCGAATCTAAGTTTACACTTTGCGGCCAAACCTCAAATCTGCTCCTGATCGTCCACTATCAGAATCGTCTCCATAATAGCACCCCAAGACTTTCCAGTCGATCTCGCGCCCGGTACATACCGCGAATCGGGTAAGTGGGGGGCCTCTGCGCCAGGCTTCGGCCCATCCACTTCTCCGCGCGGGCACGAGGCTGTCTCAGAAATTGGCCAGTTCTTCGTCATCCAGCGGGATGACCTCTTCTGGGTTTGCGACCTTCGAGCCGCCATTGTGACGCGCTGCCGTGAGCGCCGCACCTTTCGTTTTCCGCGGGGCCGTTGGCGGTCTGGACGGCACCTCGCCCTTGGGCCCATGGTGGGCTTTGGGGGAGCCATGAGCCTGCTTCGCCGCCCCCTTCGAGGCCGAACCGTTGGAGCCGGCCCCGCCGACCATCGCCACGAGGTCCTGCACCATGCGGTTCATCTCTTCCGCCTGTGCGCTGAGCTCTTCGGACGCGGAGGCGGCTTCCTCGGAGTTAGCGGCATTAGACTGCGTCACCTGGTCCATCTGCGCGACCGCCGTGTTGATCTGCTCGATGCCTTGAGCCTGTTCTTTGCTGGCCGCGGCGATCTCGGCAACCAACGCGTTTACCTTCTTGGCGGCTTCGGCAATCTCTTTGAGCGCGTCGGCTACTTCCTTGCTGATCTGCACGCCGTTTTCCGAGTTCTTCACTGAACCTTCAATCATCGCGGCGGTGTTCTTCGCGGCCTCGGCGGACCGCTGTGCGAGGTTACGCACCTCCTCGGCCACTACCGCGAAGCCCTTGCCTGCGTCGCCGGCGCGCGCCGCTTCCACGGCGGCATTCAGCGCCAGCAGATTTGTCTGGAAGGCGATTTCGTCAATCGTCTTGATGATCTTGGCCGTCGCATCGGCGGACTTCTTGATATCGTCGATGGCCGCGCTCATCTTCGCCATCGCCTCCGCCCCCTTGTCGGCGCTCGCGGTGGCGGTCCCGGCCAGGGTCTTGGCCTGGTTCGCGTTTTCCGCGTTCTGCTTCGTCATCGACGTCATCTCTTCGAGCGACGCCGACGTCTCCTCGAGGCTTGATGCTTGCTCGCTTGCCCCTTCGGCCATGGACTGGCTCGACTGCGCCACTTGGCCCGACGCCGAAGCCGTCTGTTCCGCGCCATTGCCCAAGCTTGACGCAATCCGCCTCAGGGCCTTATTGATACTCCGGCTGATGAACAACCCCAACGCAAGCGCCGCAATCACTCCAGAGATCGTGGCGGCAAGAGTCAGGATCTTCAGGAACGCCGCCGTCACCGTGCTCGCCGTGACGGTCTCACTCGCAGCCGTCGCGTTGATCTCCCCCAGCTTCGCCAAGGATTTCTCGGTGGCTTCAGACGACTTCGCGTTCACGGCCAGAGCCTGGTTGCTCATCTGATCATACAGGCCCCCCGCGCGAACGGCCTCGGCCAAGACCCCGTCGAACAGTTCAAACGTCTTTGCCGCAGCCGCTTCCATCGGCCCTTGAACGATTTTCCTGGCGCCTTCCTTGTCGCCCTGCGTGAGCAAACCCTTTACCTTGGCCACGCTGGCATGGAACTCTTGGTGGAAAGGGCGGATGTCGCCCAAGAGCTTGTGCGCCGTCGGATTCGTCGTGCTGAAAGTCACTAACCACTTGCCGAAGTTGCAGGCCGTCGGATCGTCTCCGCCCTTCAACTCCTTGCCCTCGATTGCCTCGAGCGTGCCCAGAACCAGTTTATGGTGATCTCCTCGGAACTGCTGGATGTCTCTCTGCAGGGCCGGGGGATCCCCGATGTCGATCGCGTCGAACTCCTTCGCCAGGCGCACGTACTCCTCGTGGTTCTTCCACCATTCCTCCCACGCCGGTACGAACTCCTTCCAAGCCGCGGCCTCCTCCGTCGTTTGGGGCAGGGTCTCGTAGACCTTCCACGCGTTGTCGACCTCTTTCTTCGCGTCGTCGAATTCCTTGAACTTCGCTTGCCGGGCTGCGGCGTCGAGCTTGGTGCTCAGCAGCGCATTCTCAGTGCCGGTTATCGTCGCTCGCGAGTCCATGATCTGCAATAGCGATTGAACGCCAGGCAGACGTACGAGGCCAACCGCCTCGATAGACCGCTGGCTTTTGACAGCGCCGTAGTAGCCCACGATGCCCAGCAGCAGCGTGATCGCCGCAACGGCCATGAACGCCGCGGCCAGCTTCTTTCCAATGGTCCATCCCGTCTTCATGTTTCTGTTCTCCTCTTCTTGTCTTTTCCTTGTGATCCCTTTTCGCTTACAACGTCGGGCGTACCCCGATCATTTTCTCGACAATAGCGGCCAGTTCCTCGCCTGCTTGCTCGCTCGCAATCACTACACGGGGCTGAAGGCGATGGGCCAGCGCCACCGATTCCCTATCCATGGTCTCCAGGACCACGACGATGTGAAAGCCGCTGAGCAGGTCGCCGGCCTCATGCAGGGAACGCAAGGGGACCGGACCGTCAACAAAGAGGATGAGAATTGCTGGCTTGCATATGCCCTGTCTCAGGCGTGACAAGAAGTCCGAAACATTGGAGTAAGACGTGACTGCCCCGTTTCCCGAACTCCGCTCCACCGCGTCAAGTCCGGGTAAGTTGCATCTGTCGGCGGGAACTAACGCCAGAATGTCCATCTCTTCGTCCTGAATCTTCGGTAAGACCACATCAACACATGACAGATCGCAATTTAAGTGCCAAATCCGATGTATCTGTAAGGTTATATTATACTCATTTTTAACATTAGGCCAGGGGCGCACCAAGTGAGAAAAGCCCTTTTATCCTGAAATGCCGACACGCAAATCCCACAAAACGAGACGCGAGTCCTGTCATACAGGAAGAGTCCCGAAAGACAGGACATGAATGGCATTGTCAAGACGATCGGATCGTCAATGGGGCTGACCGTTCGGGCCGAATGCCCTTGAGGCGGGGAATGACTTCGGAGAGGTTGTGAAGAAATGCCGTCACAATACGCCCATTCACTCAGCGGCCCTGGAATTGCATATTTCGGGCGCGGCCACTTCGTGAATTCGGCTGATCGCGGCCAGTAAG
>CAZPMT010000083.1:0-24047 GCA_964587655.1 uncultured Nitrospiraceae bacterium | reverse complement strand
CGGAATAGACGGACTGGGCCTTGTCGCCATTGCCGGGTTATGTTAGACTCCGTTCGAGTAAGGGAATAGTCAAGATTTCATGTTGAACGGAGTTCCGCGCATCCTCATCGTCCGCCTGAGCGCCATAGGCGACGTCGTACGTGTCCTTCCCTCCTTGCACTCGCTACGCCGGAAGTATCCGAACGCTCAAATCGACTGGGCCGTCGAAAGCAAGTCGGCCGATATCGTCGAGGGGCATCCGTCGATTGACCGCACGCTCGTGTTTGAGAGACCTCGCGAGTTCATCGCCGCGTGCAGGGCCTTCCTCAGGTTCTGCGCGCAGGTTCGGAGAAACCGGTACGACATCGTCTTGGATTTCCACGGGATCTTTAAGACGGGCCTCATCACGGGCTGGTCGCGCGCGGAACAGCGCTACGGTTTCGCCCGGCCCCGGGCGAGGGAACTGAGCGGTCTGTTCACCAACCATCGAATCCAACTTCCCTCACAGACCCTGAATCGCGTCGAGGAGAACCTGCTTCTATGCGACCCGTTCTCGCCGCGCAGGGGTCCGCTCGACGCCGCCGTTTTCGTGCCGCCGGAGATCCAAGAGGAGATTGATGAGTACTTTGAGAGCACTTTCGACGGAGGCAAGCGCGTCGCCGCCATGCACGTCCATGTGGATCGGCCGGAAAAGCAGTGGCCCATCGAGCACTTCGCGGCCCTGGCCGATTTGCTTCTCGCGGACGGACGCTTCGAGGTGCTTCTCACGTGGGGACCGGGTCAATTCCATGCCGTTGAAGAGATGTTGCGGCGGACGCGGCGCAACCCTATTGTCGCGCCGGAGACGCCGCGTCTGAAGCACTATGCGTGGATTGTCCACCGGTCCGATCTGTACGTCGGCGGCGACACGGGTCCGATGCACGTTGCGACCGCCATGGGCACGCCGGTCGTCGCCATTTTCGGCGGCACGGATCCCCAGAAGCACGCCCCGTATCAAAGGCCGTGCGAGATACTGTATGTGGGCGATCCCGGACTGTCCGTGGAAGAGCGGCTTCGTCGCGTTACTCCCGACACGGCATACGACGCTTGCGTCCGGCTTGCCGCCCGCTGAGGCGGCTTCTTTCAAGAGGGCCTAACTTGTGCGGGATCATGGGAAGATGCCATGATACAGGGAGAGTCTCGGGCCATAGTCTTAACACCCTCTTTCAGGGTACAGTTTGTCGCCGTTTGACAAACTGTGTGGAGGATCGTGTAATGAAGTTCTTCGTGAGCGTCTTGACGGTGTTGGCGATAGTTCAAGCAGCTTCGGTTCGCGCCGAGGCGGAGTTTCGCGCCGGCGCGGCGGTGCGCGTGGTGACGCCGGATCCCCTGTTGCCGGTTTCGGGCGGTACTGGCGGCGCCGAACCTGCGACGAAGAAAATCGGGGAACTCACCGTCCGCGCGATGGTACTCGATAAGGACGGGACGCGGGTGGCGATCGTGGGGGCGGACTTCCTAGGTTTCCCGGGCATTTTGTGCGATAAGGTGCGCGCGCAGGTCAAGGGAATTCCTCCCGAGAACATTATAATCGGATCGACGCACGTGCACAGCGCGCCGGACATGTACGGTTTCATCAACAAAAAGGGCGAATGCCGCGCGGATCTTAAGTACATCGATTCGGTCTGCGTGAAAATGGCCGAGGCGATTAACGAGGCGGTGCAGAAGCTCCAGCCGGCCGCGCTGAAGGTCAACACAGCCGAGGCCAAGGAGAAGATCGCGTTCAACTACTACGCGCCGGAGTTGTATGACCGGCGGATGAACGTTATCCAGTGCATCGCGACATCCGGCAAAGACAAAGGAAAGCCTATTGTCACGCTCGTGAACTACGCCACGCATCCCGAGATAATCGGGCCGGACCAGGGCATTCTTTCCCCGGACTTTTGCGGACCCCTCTATGATCGTGTTCAGGAGAAGGGCGGCGGCATCGGGATCTTCATGAACAGCGCGCAGGGCGGCATGGTGACGGCCGACTGCCGCGGCCCGAACGGCGATATCCAAACATGGGACGAATGCGTCCGCATCGGAAATCTGATGGCGGATGAGGCGCTACGCATCATCGGTGAAGCCACCGTTCAGGAACAGCCCGATATGGCGTGCTGGGCCACCACCGTCAAGTTCCCGATTGACTCGCCGTTAATGATTGCCATCCTCCAGAATTCACCCCTGGGCTTCAAATTGGCTGACGAAAAGAACGTGGCGACGCAAGTCAATGTCGTCAATCTCGGGAACGCGCAGGTACTGACGATCCCGGGTGAGGCGCTGCCAAACGTCGGGTACTATCTCAAGCGCAAGATGCACGGCCAGTACAACCTCCTGTTCGGCCTCACGAACGATGCCTTCGGATACATGCTGGCGAAGGTGGACTGGAACAGCTTCCACCGCTACGAGTACATCAGTCGCACGTGTCTGGGCGAGATGACCGCCGAGATTTTCATGGAAGAAGCGCTGAAGTTCGCCGACAGCCTTCCACGTCCAAAGGCGCAGTAGCACGGCCTTGGCCGATTTCAGATTCCATGATTATGTCTTGCGTGGGATAATCTTGGCGGGAGGAAACGCCATGGACTACTGGGAATGCCTCGGCGCGGTGCGTCCAGTCAGCCGCTCGCGGCAGACCCGGAACAGGAACTGGCCGTTGCCGACGAAGTAGCGCCTCCACATGCGGGCAGGCTCTTGCCAAAAACGGTAGAACCATTCCATTCCGATCTCGCGGACCCAGAGGGGCGCCCTGGGAATGCGTCCGGAGTAGAAGTCGAACAACCCACCCACGCCGAGGGCCACTTTGACTCCAAGCCGTTCGAGATTGCGGTTGATCCAGAGGTCCTGAGCGGGAACGCCCATCGCCACCAGCAGCACGTCGGCGCCGGATTCGGCGATGTTGCCGATGACCTGCTGTTCCTGATCGGCCGTGAAATAGCCGTGTTGGCAGCCGGCCACCCGCGTTCCTGGATGGTTGCGGGTGATCCATGCGCGCACCGCGTCTCCGACACCGGGCCGAGCTCCGAGGAGGTATATGCTCTTTCCGGCGCCCGCCAGCGCGCCGCACAGACGGGGAAACAGGTCCGTACCATTCACGTTCTGGCGCACGGTCCGGCCCAGGATCCGTCCAGCGATCTTCATCCCGATACCGTCGGACAACACCAAGTGAGCCTTGCTCAGCACCGCTCTGTAGGCGCGATCATTATAGGCGACGTTGACGCATTGGGGATTGACGAAGCAGACTTGGTGGGGTTTGTCCTGGTCGAGAAGATGAAGCATTTCATCCAGGGTGTCCCGCATCGTCAGGTTATCGATGCGAATGTCCATGATGCTCAGCACGTCGGGCGCCTCGGATTCCTCGGAACCCGACCCGAACAACGCCTGCGCGACAATCGAGGGCAACGCGCGAAAGAGGATGCCAACGTCTTTCCGAAAGCCGCATTCGTCGACGTAATGCGAATCCACCACCGCCTCATGATCGTAGGCCATGTTGGCGCGTTTGAGGATCCACCAATCGCAGAAAATGCCAGGCCGAACCTGATTCCGCTTTCGAGCGGCCACTTCGCGCGCCGTCAGGTCGCGCGGCGGGGATCCCGGGATCTCTCGAAGGCTGACCCGGCATCCTTCCATGCGCTTGCCTGAGAGCGTCTCGTCCGGCGGCTGGCGCAACATCAACGCGCATTCCGGACAGAACTCGCCGAGGTCCGCGGCCCGCGGGCCGATAAACGAAATGTCCCCCTTGAGGACATTGAGCAGCAGGGGCAGATATCGCACCCGGCTGCCGTTCATCACAGTTTGTCGGGGTTTGACAAACTGTGCGAAGGAGTATTCGTTGAAGATCCTGCAGTCCAATCCGGCCCGGGGAGTCCTTGCGAGCACGCGCCCACAGTTTGCCGTCGTTTGGCAAACCTTGCGATTCTTCACCAGAAGCGCAAGGGCAACCAACAACATGAGCGGCGAAAGAAGAGCAAGAAGAGCCAGCGCAACGGAGAAGTCGACGAGGCGTTTCACGGTATCGTACCGGACAAGGTGCTGTCCCGCCTCACGGTTTGCCGCACAGTTTGCCGCACAGTTTGTCGGGGTTTGACAAACTGTGTCAAGGCAGTCGAGCGAGACGCCGGAGTCCCGCAACCGACCTTGTTTCGTCCCGGCCACTGTCTACGGCTCCTTGTTCCCTGGACGACCTTCGTCCGCTTGCAGTTAGTCTCGATGGTTACCAAAAAGCAAGATATGTACCAACAGTGACTTAGGAAGGCTCCAAAGGGGCACAAGACGTAAGCCCATTTGGGTAAATGGTTTACATGGCCAGATTGGTCTGACCCGCACTTTGCGGGCAACGTTTCCTGGGTGTTAATTAGGCGCCTCTTGATGCAAAGTTGCTCAGTTCTGACAAGACTGCTATTGGGATTGAGCGAGCCCACAGTTTGTCAAACGGCGACAAACTGTTGACAAACTGCGCGGCGGAACACTTCCACCGTCTGCTCCGCAGTCTTTCTCCAACTGAATTCCGCGCTCCTCCTGCCGCCGCGCGCGATACAGTCGTCGCGCACACCGGAATCCAACACGATCTTTCGAAGGGCGTCCTCTATCGCTTCCTCGTTCAATGGATCGAACAACAGTGCCGCGCCGCCCGCCACTTCCGGCATCGAGGCTGCATCCGCGCATGCCACGGGGACGCCGCACGCCATGGCTTCCAGCACCGGCAAGCCGAAACCCTCGAACAGGGAGGGGAATACCAGGGCATCGGCGCCGCAATACAGGTCCGGAATAGCTTCTTGCGGGGCAAAGCCGGTAAATACGATGTCTTTCGCGGCAGGCGATGCGGCGGCCGTGCGGTGCACCTCATCGGCGCCGTGCCAGTCACTGCCCGCCAGAACGAGTTGGTGGGGCAGACGCTCCTTCTCTTTGAGTCTGGAGAAAGCGCGGATGAGCCGCACATGATTCTTACCGGGATGCTCGATGCGGGAGATGTAGATCAGATAGGGCGGGCGAATGCCGAAGCGCCTAGCCATACGCAGCCCGGTTTCCTCTTTATCGCGGGGATAGTAACAATCGGTGTCGGCGGCCTCCGGAATCACCACGATGCGGTCCTCGGGCATGCCCACGTACTCGAGCAGGTCGCGTTTGGTGAACTCGCTGATGGAGATCACCATGGTGAGCCGGCGCACGAGCCGCGGCAGGATGTGGCGGTTGTAAAACGTGTGCAGCCGGTCGTATTTCCCGCTAAGATGGGCGGCGGCCAGATCGTGAAACGTGCCCACCCGCGGACATGGCGTCCAATACGGCATTCGCCGATTCCCCGCCGGAATGAACAGGAGGTCGTGTCCTCCTTTCGCGGCCAGCCGCGGCATCGCCCATTGCTGCCAGGCCAGGTTCCTCATCGGATGTTGAAGATGGGTTCCCACGGAGATCGGATGCACACGTTCCCTGTCCCCAACGAAAAGGGACTCTTCGCCACGGCAGAGCACCGCGTCGAACTCCATATCCGCCGCCACACGCGGCAGCTCACGCATCAGACGCATCGCGTACTGGCCAATGCCCGACTTTCCCCCGTCGCAACCGAAGCAACTCACCAGTACTCTCATGGAAAGATTCCCGGGATTATTCCAACCACAATGATCATTTGCAGACAAGGGGTTGCAACCCCTTGTCTCTGCAGGGACACGCGCATAGCGCCGCCTTCAGACGCCCGTATATCGGACCATAATACGGGCGTTGCGAAAGAATCTCTTGGCCGCGCGGGGCAGACTGTCAGTCTGCCATGCTCCAAAGAGAACTTGCCGCCTTTCTCCCAGACCGACAACCTGCGCCGCGACGCCGATTTGGCCAAGAGCTGTAGGGTGAATCGCTTTATTTCTTTCCAAGCATCTGCTCGGCCTCGGCTCTGCGTGGGAAATCGAGTCCGAGTTGGTCGGTATAGCTTATGGCCGACTCGATATGGAGCTTGGCTTCGCCGGGTTTCTTTTCGGCGTTGAGCAGTAGGCCATAGTCGAGCAGGAGTGTAGGGTCGCCGGGGCGGAGTTCGAGGGCCATAGTGAGGTTCTTGCGGCTCTCTTCGAGGTCTCCGCTCCGCAACTGGGCCACGCCGAGGGTGTGCAATACGGCGGGATTCATTGGGAGTTTTTCTTTGGCCTTTTGCGCTCGTTCGAGCGCTTCTTTCAGGTCGCCGCCGGTGACGAGCATACAATATGCCGCGTTGTTGTTCGCGGCGGGGTCGTCGGGCCGGAGTTGGGCCAAACGCCTGTAAGCGTCGGTGGCTCCCTTCATGTCCTTCTGGCGTTCGCAGAACTGGCCTTGCTGGAACCAGACCTCCGGCTCGTTCGGCCCGGTTTCCACAGCCTTAGCCATCGCCTGGCGTTCGCCCTCGATGTCGTCAAGAGAGTGCATTACCATGGCGAGGCCGACCCAAGCGACAGGCCGGGTCGCGTACTCTTGAGCAATCGCTTGCGCTTCTTCTTTGGCGCGGGCTCCGGGCTGAACGCGCGTCAGGGCGGAGAAGATAAACTGGAGGATCTGTGGATGGTAGCCGATCTTCGCATCGAGTTTCTTGAAGGTATCGAGCGCGGGGCCGTTCAGTTGAGCCGACTTGCACGCCCCGCCAAACAGGTAGTCTCCGAGAGCGGCAGGGTCCTTGGCCAGCGCGTCCGCCAACTCTTTCTCCGCATCCGACAAGACGCCGGGAGAATCGCCCAATGCCTTTAACCCGATGTCTCGGACACGGCTGCTGAGCGTGGGTCTCGATGTGTCTTTCGGGGAAAGCGCCTTTCGCGCGTCTTCGGTCCACAGTTTGTCGCCGCTTGACAAACTGTGATTGGCGTTGACGTCCGCGCCCGTATGTCGGTCCATAATACGGGCGGCGGCAAGGAGAAGCCGTAAGGTGGGACTGAGCGCTGCGGGATCGGGGTTCCCCACGAGATCTGGGACCTTTGTCCATTCGCCGCGCAAGGCCGCACCGAAGGCCCGCACCAGTGCAGCGCGGCCCTCGAGAGCCGCTGGGACAGAGAACGTTTCGAGCGCCTTCACGGCCTCTTCGGGCGAACCGGACTGCATAAGCAAGGCGGCACGCTCGAGCTTCAGCGTGACGTCGTCGGGACTGGATTGCAGCGCCCGTTCGAGAACTTTCTTCGCGCCATCGAGATCCTTGGTGTCCTCATACGCCTGGCAGAGGCTCAGAACGACGTCGCGCACGTTGGGGAAAAGACTGTAGGCGGTTTCAGCGGCGTTGCGAGCTTCGCGCGACTTTCCCCCCTCGCGCAGCATGGCGCTAAGGACAATATAGGCGTCAGCGTTCTTCGGATACTGGGCTATCAGGCGTTGCAGCGTCGATGCTGCGAACTCCGGCATGCCCGCCTCCTGGAACACCTGTGAGATGTTGTACAGGCTAACCGCGTTGTCCGGCCAGGACTGGTAGCACTTGGCTAACACCTGAAAGGCGCGCGTACGCGCCCCCATACCGGCGAGGGCCACACCCAACGCGTTCTCACGCAGGACCTGCCGTTGAGGATCTTGTTCGTTCCACGCATCGAATTGCTTAAGGATCTGTTCCGGTTTTCCGTTCTTCATGACGTCAGCGATGCCGCGCAGAACGGATGATTCAGGAAGGCCCTTCGCGATCGGCTCCACCATCGGAAAGGAACGCGTTACGAGGGCCGCCACCAGCAGTGTTTCCCGGAGATCCTGGCCGCCTTTCTCCAACAGCTTGTCCCACTCGCGAAGCAACGTGAAAAGACTTGCCTGACGCCACAGCGTCTGCCAGTCCTCGGGCGCGGTTTCGACGGGCACGGGCGCAGTTGGCCGTGGTTTGGCGGGCTGTGGGGCGACGGTGGCGCCCGGCGCCGTTGGCACACCTCCGGCTCGGGCGACCGCAAGACTACGGGCCACATCGGGCTGTCCGGGCAGGGCCTGTTCCGCCGCCTGGAGATAGGGCACGGCCTGGCCGTATTGTTTCTTGCCCATAAGGCAGCAACCGATCACATAGTTTGCCCACCCGGAACCCGGATCCTTCAGGAGGACTTCTTGGGCAAGATTCTGGGCCTCGTCCGTGCGTCCGCCATCGGCGAGACCGCGGGCGAGCGCCAGTCTAACGGCTGGGTCATCCGGATTGTCTTCGGACGCCTTACGCAATTCGGCGAGACTCGCGTCCGTCTTGCCCTGGGCCTTGTAGCTGTCCGCCAGGACCATGCGGGCCGAGGTAGACTTCGGGTCGAGCGTGTCAAGCACAGTCTTCAGTTCCTGTTCGGCCTTATCAGGCTGCTGCGTGGCCACAAGGGCGGACGCCAGGCTCACCCGAATGTCGGCGGATTGGGGGAATTGGTCGCGCAGTCCCGTCAGCAGCTTTACGGCGTCGGAATCACGCCCGGCCCGGATCTGAATGGATCCCTGCAACAGCCCGCCGCGTTCCGGACTCACCACGGCGAACTGCTCGGCAACCTTTATCGCATCATCGGGACGGTTCGTCTTCAATAGGACATTCGCGGCATCGACATAGGCCCGTTCCAAGCCCGGGTCAAGCTCGTAGGCCTTCTGGAACTCCGCCAACGCCTGGTCATACTGTTGCTGAAGAAGATAGCAGTGACCCAGCCCGGCTCTCGCGAGGGCGTTGTTCGGGTTCGCGACCTCGGCCTTGTGGTATGCGTCGCCGGCTTCCGTCAACTTATGGAGTTTGAGATAGGCGTCGCCTTCGAGACGATACTGTTCGCTTCTCCGCTCGCCGCAGCCGGCAGTCACTAACACGCCGCAGCACGCAAGAATCAACAGGACCGACAGGCGCTTTGTAATATGGACAGTCTGTATCATGGTCGTTTCCCTTTATGGAATCTTCTCCAGTAGGATGGGTGCGAGTTGGGTGGCAAAATCCTCGAGGACGCGGAAGGAAATCTCCTCGCCCTGTCCGCCGATAGCCGTGCTGACCCGGATCATCGACGAACTCGGCTCCTTGAACGTTAGTTTGCCGAGGATCCAGAACCAGGTATTGAGAAAGTAATTGCCCGTAAGGTTGTCCCCCGTCTTGAACCAGTATAGAACGGCTTGCTTACTATCGCCTTTGACAAGGACGAGGCGCTTGCCCGTGAAGAGAAATCCGATGGGCGCTGAGAATTGGTCGCGCACTTCCCAGCCCTGGCCCACGAGACAGACTTCCGGGAAATGCAGGCTCCCGCGAGTAAGACCGGTATGCACGATCGTCAGTTCGACGGGCCAGCCGCCCTGCGATACATAGATTCGAGTGAGTATGGCGTTGGTTTGGAGCAGTTCCCGGACGCGATCACCTGGATCTATATCAGAACCTCTCTGTTTATAAGAGCTGATCATGGAAGGGATATCGAGCAGCGTGGGGTCGGCGGCGCCGAGGGCCGCCACGTCATGTGCCTGCGTGATCGCGACGTGGAAGGCCAGCGTAAGCCCAAGCAGGAGCATCGTCACGGACATGCGTATCTTCATGAGACATCTCCTTGCGATGCCCGCGGTCGTCTTGGCGCCTCGGGGACCAATCGGCGCAAAATCGCCTCGAGCGCGAAGAGCAGCGCGAAGGCGACCACGAATATTAGAATGCCCGATATGTCGTGGAAGCGTCCGGCCGCGGTCTCGCTGCCCCAAAAATAGCCCACGACACAAAGGCCAAAGATGCGGAACATGTTCGAGATTATGGCGATAGGTCCCGAGATGAGCAGGATCAGGAGCCGCGCCCAGACCCGTGTCTTGCTGATGTAGCTCATGAGTGACCCAAACGCTATCAGGGCAATGAGCGAACGCAGGCCGCCACAGACCTCGCCCACGAGAAACTGGTCGTTTCCGAAATGCACGAAGGATCCGTCGCGCACCATGGGCAGGGTGAACAACCGCGCCAGACGGACGGCGGAGTCTGTCGCCAGGAGCTTGACGCGCAACGAAAGGCTCTGCGTGATAGACGAGGGAATCGGGATCATGAAGACCAGAAACAGAATGGGAAACCACAACAGCGCCAAGTGCCGCCAGCCGAAAAAGATCAATATGAGACCGGCTATCATGGGCAGCAGGGAAAGCTGGCCGAACAGGCGAAGCCCGAGCGAGTCGCTCGCCAAAAGCATCAAGCATGCCGCGGCCAGAAGCACATATCCGGATAACGCCGGTCGCAACGGGGCCGCCCGGAGTTCGGCGCGCTTCTGCCAGACAAAATAGAGGCAGATGGGCGGGATCAGAAAACCGTGCGAGTAGTACGAGTCGGCTTGCATCCACGCTGAATACAGCTCGAAGAAGGTGCGGTAGTACAGGACGCCGAAAGTCCCCGCGACGACCGCGAACATCACGTAGAAGATCGGATTGTCTCGCGGGCCGTTCTCGAAGGAGCGCTCCGTCGGCGGCGCCGCCAGGGGAGTATCCGTCATGGTTTTTGAGACTCCTGTTCTAATCTCTTTCCCAGGCGATCAAGGCGGGCGGTGTCAGTCTTCTGTTCCTTTGCCGCCTTTTGTTTAGCCGACTCGTAGTACTGCCGCGCGAGATCTTTCTCGTTGAGACCGAGATAGATCTCCGCCATCGCCGTGTCCTCCTCAGCGGAAGTACTTCCCTTCAGTTCGGCACGCCGTTGGAAGTCCTTGAGCGCTTCATTGAACTTCTCCTGAGCCAGATAAATGGCGCCGCGAGCCGACAGGAACTCGGCCCGTTCCGAGATCTGCAATGCCCGGTTTATCGTTTGCAGGGCCTCGTCGAGTCTGTTTCGGTCCTGCCCGAGCAAGACGGCCTTGCGATACAGTATGTCCACGTCGTCCGGCTGCAGGGTAAGGTAGCGTTCGCACAAGCCCAGCGCCATTCCGCGGTTATTACCCCGCACTTGGACCTCGATCAGACCGCGCAACGCCGGTCCATAGTCCGGAACCAGAAGCGAAGCTTGCGTGAAGGCCGAAGACGCCTGCCCGAGATACTTCTCAGTGTCGCGACTGAGATAGAACTGGCCCAGAAGGGTCCATGCCTCTGGGCGGTCGTGCTTGCGTTGGGCGTATTCCTTCATGATCTGCTCGGCGTCGTCCGCCTTGTTCAGTTTGAGGAGCGCCACGGCAAGCGGCTGCACCTCGGTCGTGCCGTCAGGATTGGCGTTGTACCGGGCGCGCAGCGCCCGCTCGGCTTCCTGCCAATTTCCATCGTAACCCGCGAGCCGTCCGCGCAACTGATCAAGCACCTGCTCCCTTCGGGGATCATCGGCGAGGGCTTTCTCAATGCGGTCGAATGCCGTCCGGGCCTCGGCGGTCTTGCCCTGCTCGCCGTATGCCTGCAAGAGCATCTCATTAGCGCGCATGCCGTTCGGGTGCTCTATCAGATACCGCTGGAGCGTTTCCTGCGCTTCACGATACCGTTGAGCGCGCAACTGAGCGTCCGCAAGCACAAGCTGGACTTGCGCCCCTGCAGGGGACGCGGCGGCAGCCCGTTGAGCGTAATCAAGCGCCTGGCCCGGGTGTCCGGCGCCGGACGCGATCTCCGACATTAACGCCAGTGCTTCAGCGTCCGACGGATGTGACTCAAGGACACTGGAGATGATGCTTTCAGCGCCCCCGTAATCGGGCGGGTCCTGTCTCAGCAGCAGATTCGCCCGGAGAACGCGCGCCCCGGCATTCGTGGGTTCTTCGGTCTCAATGGCCGTGAGGAGGCCGAGGGCCTTTTCCTTACTCCCTTGCGGGTCCGCCGCGTCCGGGCGAAGCAGCGCCCGGACCAAAGAGATCTTCACTTGACAGAGGCGCTTTGTCATGGTGGGCGTCTTATCCAGGCGCGGTTCGATCTTCAGGAGGATTTCCATCGCACGGTTCGCGGCGCCGTAACGCGTGGCCAACCCAACCTGATCGAGTTCGAGCTCGGAGAGCTTTTCAGGGCCCATCCGCGCTGCCCCGAGGTCCAGGGCTTCAAGCCCCTTGTCAAGATGACCGGAGCCGGCCAGGAACTGCGCCCAACGGATGACCTCCTCCTGCGTGAGATCCGGACGCGCCAGGTCCTCCACAAGGAGAGCGTGCGCCGCGTCGGGATTGTTTTCCGCCAGGGCTATCGCCCCCCGCAAGACAGCCAGGTCGCGTTTGTCCACGCCCGCGGCCGCCGCGCGCTCGAGCACCTGGCGCGCGCCCTGCAAGTCCTTGCGGTTGATGCGAAACTCCGCGAGCACCTGGTAGGCGGACGCGCTCGTTGGCTGCCGTTTGATGGCGCGCTCAAGAAGCTCGTTCGTCAACTGGATGTCCGTTTCCTTGGTATCGGGAAGAGCCGCGTACGTCATAAGCGACCGCGCCGCGAAGACCAGGGAATAGGGTCCCGCTTCCGCATTGGCCAGGACGTTCTGCCCGGTTTTCGCCGCGTCCTCGCGTGTCGCTGAACCTCCGAACCGGCTTTGCCAGAGGGCCTGGGCGCGCTCGTCGTCCGGCCGGCTTCGGAGGTAAGATTCGAGCGCCCCCTGCGCAAGGTCATCTTGGTTCGATTGCAGTAACGCAATGGCCTCGTAGAACTGCGCGCGCAAGAATTCCGGGGCGCGCTCGACCGTGGCGGCCAGCTTCGTCGCGGCCTCCACCGCTTGTCCCTTGGCCAGCAGTTCCCGTCCCGCAAGATAATCGAAGATAGCCGCATGTTCGGGATAGGATTTCTTGTATGCGCCCACTGTCTCAGCAAAGTCTTCGAAACGATTGTTGCTGACCTGGAGTTCCGCCAAGGTGAGGAACAACTCGGCGTTGTCCGCGCGGACGTGAGGGTCAAGACCGGACAGCAAAGCAATGGCCTTGTCGGCTTCGCCCTTGCGATCGAAAAGATAGGCGAGCGCGATGTAGCCTTCCTGGCGATCCGGGATCACCTTCACAAGTTTCTCGGCATAGCCCGTCGCGGCGTCCCAACGCCGCGTTTTCAGCGCGGCATCAAGCGCCTCAGCGAGCACCTCCACGTCATCCGGAGCGCGCTCCAACGCCTGCTGGAAGGCCTGTTCCGCTTCGGCAAAGGAGCGGCTGGCCATAGACTGCCTCGCCCGGAAAAGAAAGGTGTGCGCGTGGTCTGGAAAACGTTCCTGGCCTTGCTTCAGGACAGTCTGGGCCTGTTCCGTAAGACCTTCCTGCTGCAACAGCAGCGCAAGATCGCCGTAGGCATCCACACAGTTTGTCGTGGCTTCACAAAATGCGAAGTCCGTACCGGAATTCGTCAGCTCCGTATAGGCGTCAATGGCCTCTTTTGTGCGCCCGGACCGATCGAGCGCCAGGGCATGAAGGTAACGCAACCGGGCGTCAAGTCCTGGGGACGGAGTCCCCGCTCTTTGCCGAAGGAAGTAGCTGGTGGCGTACTCCAACTCCCCCCACAGACGATGCTTTTCCTGGAAATCGAGGAGGCGCGCGATGGGTTCGTCCTGGGCCGGGTCCTTCGAGGCGACCTGAAAGTAAGCCCGGCTGGCGTCGCGAACATTCGAGTTGCGGTTATCAAGCGCCGAAGAGCAGGCCTGGGCGTATTTCGCAAGGATCACGGCATCCTGGGGATGCCGCGTGAGATACCATGCGTAGTTGTTCTTCACGGCGCGCCAGTTCTCCACAGCCTCTGCTTCCTCCGCTCGAGTAAGCAACTGGCGGTCGGCGTAACGGAAGTAAGCGCGAACGGCGGCGACGCCTCCCGCCGCCAGAATGAGAACGGCAAGAAGGACAATTGTAAGGAGTGTTATCCAACCTTTGCGTGACATGTACCCGCTTTTCCTCCGGTATGTTCCTCTTACGGTTGCCTGGTCCTGTTATAGCCCACCCCGCCGCGACAGGTCCATCCTCTTTCGGGCCACAGTTTGTCGTGGCTTAACAATCTGTGGGAAAGCAGACGGATGAAGCTCTCTGAGACGCGGCCGAGTCTTCGCTGGCGGCTTTGCCCGCCGGAACAGATTCGTCGCCCGCGATCCGAGCGGAGCGCATGTCTCTCACGCGTCTTCCGTCCTCTTGGAAGACGATGTCATCTCCTGTTCTTCGCCCAGGGGCAGCATTGCGATCTCCGGTTCCTCGTCCACAATTTCGATATCGCGCACATCGCGCTCATGGCGGCCCGCCCGCCCGTTGCCGGTCTCTTCCGAATATGTCTTGTAAAGTTTCAGATTGTGTTTCAGATAACCGCCGCGAGTGCTGCGCAGACCGTTGAGCACCACACCGACCATGTTGGCCCCGACGACCTCCATCTCTCGCAGACATCGCCGGACCATGCCCATCGATGATACGCCGACACCGACCACGATGACCACGCCGTCCACCAGAGGGGCGAGGAGCTTGACGTCAGACATCAGCAGCGCGGGAGGCGTGTCCATGATGACGTGGTCGAATTCCTCTTCGGCCCATTCCATGAAACGCAGCATTTCGCGTGAGGCCAGCCGGCCACTTAGGTCTTCAGAATCGATCCCGGGACCCATCACACAGAGATGCTCAAAATCCGTCAACTGAATCACCTGCTCGGGACCGCAGTCGCCATGGAGAAATTCGGCAAGGCCCTCCGACGGCTCCAAATGAAAGCATTTCTCGACGCTCGGGCGGCGCGCGCTCAAGTCAACCAGCAACACGCGGCGCGAGGCTTCCGCCATCGCTAGGGCAAGGTTGCAGGCCAAAGAGGTCTTGCCGTCTCCGCGCGTCGGGCTCGCCACGACAAGCGTCTTGACTTCCACGGAACAGTCTTCGGGGTACAGCAGCCGCGCCAGAACGCGGCGAAACTCCTCCGCGGGGGCGGAGTTCGGATGATCGGCCGTCACCATCGCAAAGTCGGCCGAACCAAGCGATTTGTCCTCGCTACCGTGCGGAAGCGTCGCGATCACGGGCAGGCGGGTAATGCGCGTAATGTCCTCCGGGGATCGAACATCCTGGTCCGTAAGCTCTCGGAGAAGACCTACACCGAAGCCGACTCCCAACGCCGCGCACAGACCCATCATCATGGCAAGAATGCGCGGCAGTTGATCCGGACCGCCGGCCGGCACTGTCGCGGGAGAGGCCAGTTGGACGCGGGCCGCCGCCTTGCTTTCGAGATTGATCTGCGAGATTTCACGACGGACCTCGTCAAGCACGGACCTAGTCTCGTCCGCCTTGCGCCTTAGTTCCGCGAGTTCCGTCAGTTGATCATTCGCCTTTTGCACGCGCCCTTCGTAATCCGCCAACTGCTGCTTGAACTTGTCGCCTCGCTGCTGGGCCTCTTCCACCGCCTTGGCGAGCATGTCTCGCATCTGCTCGTACTGGGCCTGCAGTGCGTCAAGCACGTCGCCACGGACTTGGCGCTGTAGTTGCTGGACACTCGCCTTCGTGCTCGCCAGGCGCTTCTCCTCTTCCCGGCGCAAGGGCGACTCCGCAAGCTGACGCCCCGCAATACTGGCGACGTTCGCTTCACTGCGAACAAGATCCTGCCGCAACGCGGAAACACGCGCATCCTGATTGACCCGCTCCTCGACGCCGCACTCGAAGATCGGCTTGTCCGGGTCTGCGCGGTATTTCTCATGAAGTTCCTTGATCTGAGCCAGCAGGCTCTCGCTATCGGCGCCTTGCGCCCGCGCCTTGGATAGATCTTCTTCGGCCCTGACGAGGCCCCCGCGATACAGTTCGCTCTCGCGCGTATCCAAGGTTTGTCCGCTGGTTTGGCTATTCAATGGAATGTCCACGCTGCCTTGAAGCTCGGCTATCTGACGCATGCGCGATTCGAGCTCGAGTTGCCGTGCGTCACGCTCTTTCGTAAGAACGCTCAATCGTTCGCCGCCTGAACTCGCCTCCGCGCCCAGCGCATAGTCCATGTATACCTTTACGACCTCTTCCAGCACGCGCTTCGCGGACTCCGCGTCGGGCATGGAGCACGTGACCGTCACCAACTCGCTGTTTCGCTCAACGCGGCACCCCACCTGAGCCCTAAGGTACTCGAGCGGATCCTTGGCCTCGCTGAGAGCCGGCAGGCTGCTCACGCTGGGCTCGTTCAGCACCCGTGAAAGAATGGTGTTTCCCGTAACCAGACTAATCTGCGTATTCAGGAACTTGTCATAGGGCGTCGACCTGTCGCGGCTGCCTTCGTCTGACAACACGCGTGGGGTCGAGGCCAGAAAGCGGATTTCCGCGCTCGCCGTGTACTTGACGGGCACGATAAACCATCCCACAACGACGGACGGCACAGCAAGTATGGCCGCCACGAGCAGCATCAGCGGCCCCCGCTGCCACACCATCCGCTTCAGAGTGAGCCGCGGCCCCACGGCGCTCCGCGCCGCGTTGTCGGATATAAGGTCTTGCAGAACAGTCGATACGGTCGAGAAATCTTTGCTCATTTCTTTCCTATGTTCTTGGGCCTTGTTACGGCGCCGTAATTCCTGAAAACGAGGCAATGCTTCTCAGGGCCTGCTGGATAGTCAGGAGGTCACTGCCCGTTCCAGATGTGGTTTGGAACATTTGGTCAAACTGCTTCGCCGTGTAGTATGAATCCCAGGCCTGCCGGTACAGACTCAGCACCGGCGATACCGTGCCCGTGAAACGAGTCACGAAGTCACGCAGGTTCACCAGCGGCTTGCGAGGCAGATAGATGATGTCGCCAGGAAGCAGAGTAATGTCCTGTCCCGTACTTATGATTTGACGCACGTTTATGAGCATGATCTTCGAAGAACCCTCGGACTCCTCGCGCATCAACACCAACTGATGCAGCCGGCCCGTGCTCTCGTTGAAGCCCCCGGCGCGGGCCAGCAGCCGAAGCAGCGTCGTTCCCTCGCTCAAGGCAAACACGCCCGCACCGCTGACCTCGCCAAGCACGTACACGAGGTTCATGCCTTCCGGGACATATACGATGTCGCTCGGCAACACCAGGGTATCTGAGGGGTGCGGGCCCGGCTTCTCAAACTTGCGAAGATCGCGTTCGATGATCTCACGCTGTTCTCCGGAGTGACGGATGATCACGGCCTTCACGAGTTGTCCCTGAGCTCCCACGTAGGAGGTCCCGCCGCGCTGATTCACGCGTATGCCGCCCGCAGCGTTGATGCAGGCGATGAGGGTCATGGGACGCAGATACGGGTACTCGCCCGGCCCGCTGACCTCGCCCATGACCGCGAACGTCTTGCTGTTCGTCTGAATGATGGAAATACTTAACTGGGGATCCTGGAACAAGGCGCCGTATGCCTTTTTCAATATGTCCACCGCTTCCTGGCGAGTCGCACCCGCCACCTTCACGTCCGGGATCAACGGCAGCGAGACGCACCCGTCATACCGCACCAGCACCTCCGAGCTGAGACTCTCGTCGTCGAAGAAACGCATGCCCAAGACGTCGTTGGGACCGATCCGATACTCCGGGAACATGTCCTCGGTCGTCTTCGGGGCGGCCGCCGCCTCGGGGGCGGCCTCCTTCACCTCGGGCGCGGCTGCCTGGCCATCCTCGCCCTTATGAAGCTCAGAGGTGGGCATGACCAAGGTCTCTTGAATATTCTTCGCTTGTGCGTCACGCACTTCCTTCGCCGGGGTCGCGTCGCGCACGGTCTGGACTGTGCCGCATCCGAAACACAGCATCCCTACGAGCGCCAGCACCACCCATCGTGTCTGCCTTGCCGTCACTTGCGGTTTCAATGGACTTCCTCCTTCCGTTCGTTTCTTTGTCAGCAACATCCACGCGTCCAGCTTAGATGTTGCTGACAAAGAAATCATGCCCTTGGCTCCTGTTGCGGCTGTGCCGCGTTAGGGGGCCCCTCATGACTTACCGATTTCGTATGCGTCAATGCGGCGCAGTAACGAACTGTAACTCGTCTTCAGCAGCTTCGCCGCTTTCCTTCGATTCCACAACGTGTACCGCAGCGTGTCCTCGATCAAAGTGCGCTCAGCCGTATCCGCCGCCCGGCGCGCGGCCTCCTTCAGGGACATGAACTCGCGTTCCGGGATGGCCCTCTCGTCCTCTTCCCAACCGGCGTCCTTGGGCTTTCGCCCGCGCCTCTTCTCCGGCGCCGACGACGGCCCGGCCGGCTTCATTTCGGCGAAAAGCGCCTCGGGCAGCCCCGTCGCGGCGTACTCCTTGACGCGGCCGGCCAACTCCCGCACGTTGCCCGGCCAATCCTGTTCGACGAGCCGGTCGATCAGTTCCGGCTGTAAGGGGGCGTGCGCCTTCTTGAGCATCCTGCACATGTTGTAGTTGAAATGCTCGGCAAGCATGGGAATGTCGCCGCGCCGTTCCCGGAGCGCCGGCAAATGGAGCACTACCTCTCTAAGGCGGAATGAAACGTCCTTGCGCAGCCGTCCGCCGTTGATCGCTTCGTCCAACATGATATTCGTCGCCGCCGCCACGCGCACATCCACCCGCACGGGCGCAGTGCCCCCGATGCGCATGAACGGCTCGCCGTCCAGCACTTGGATAAGCTTCCCCTGAAAATGCAGGGGCGCCTCACAGATCTCGTCGAGGAAGATCGTGCCCCCGCTTGCAAGTTCGAAACGGCCCGGACGCGACGTATGCGCCCCAGTGAACGCGCCTCGCTCATATCCGAAAAGCTCGCTCTCGAATACGCCATCGGGAATGCTCGGACAGTTCACTTTGATGAAGGACTTGTCAGCCCGCGGCGAGAGCGTATGGAGCAGGCGGGCAACAATGTCCTTGCCGGTGCCCGTCTCACCCGTGATGAGAACCGTCAGATTCGTCTGAGCGAGTTGACCCACCAGCGCGTTGATCTCGCGAATACGGGGGTCGTTCCCTATGAGCTTCTCGTGTAACGGAACGCGGATCTCTTCGTCCCTGAATTCAGACCACATATGACTGCGAATAGCCAACGCAAACAACCCTCCTTTGTCGCTGTCCACCATTCCTCACCCGCCTGTAGACAGCACCTGCGGACATGAGCGCCACGCTACATGCCCGATCTTGAGAGCATCTTCCATGCCACACCCAGTCTGAATTGTTATTCGCAGATTGAGGGGACCCTGTTCCGCTACCTGTAAGGCGAACACCTTGCGATACCCCAATATCTTGTAAACACGCAGTTATCCCTTCATACACACCTATTCTCGACCTCAGCAAGAAATTGTTCTCTTGTGACAAACATTTGTCCTCAAGTCAGCAATCCTTGTCTCGACAAGGCTCACATGTACTCGCGTATGGAAACATCGTGGACCATGGCCGAATATTCCCACTCGGCCTCCGCCCATAATGCAGCTATTTTATCATAAGCATATGCTTTTGACAAGAAATTTCTTTTTGGGCCACTTTCTCCCGCCTGGAGGCAAACGCCGAACGCCCAAGACTCCGGGGAAAGGCAACCACCCCGTTCGAAAGGGTCCTATCGCGGATCCCTCAGGATCCGTGCAAACTAGCCCCCAGGACGCGGCGTCCATTGGGCCGCACGAATGCTGAAAGCCGTTAGATCCGCTCTTGCATGCGAATCGCGGGAATAACAGGGCGTTGAGGCGTCAACAGTTGTTCAACTTAGAGAAACTGTGGTGCAAGGATCCATTTGGAATGGCTGACTGAGGGTCGTTCGGGTACCCGAAGAGGACATGCGTCACCATTCCTAAATCATTGCATTTCAAGTAGTTCCTGGCGTGAATTGCGGTTGCCTGTCGACCGTATCTCGAGTTGGCACAAAAAATGCTCTGTTCTTTCGGGATTATTGGGTGCAGAGAATAGAATAAGGATTACGCGGTTCGTGCGCATGGAATTCACGATGTTCTACGAATTGCTGCAATACGAGTTACATGCAGCCGAACGCTACAGGCGGTTCGTATCGCTTGTGATGGTCACCAGCGGAGGCAACGGCGCGGGGTTGACAAATCTGCTCGGAGAGCATGTCCGGAAGAGCGACGTGATGGCCGATTTCGACAGTTCCATCGCGGTCCTTATGGGTGAGACGGACAAGAACGATGCCATGTCCGCCATTCGACGCTACACAAACCTTTTTGACAATCAAGTCGACCTTCGCTTCTCGGTTGTCACCTATCCCGCCGACGGGGCAAATCCATATGGGCTTGTGCAGACGGCATACCGCCGCCTGAGCAAGGCCAAGAGTTCAGAGAAAGGCGCTATCGTCACCGTCGACTAACCGGCTTGCCGCGCGGTTCGTCGTCTCGAAGCATGTGAAAAAACCACAACTCATCAAGCTCCCTCTCGTCGTCCGCCTTCGCGATGAATCAAGAAGCAACATCCCACGCAAGGCGGGTACAGTCCGGCCTTCGTCCGTTTTCGAAACTCGCGCGCTTCGCGCCCGTCCCAGATCTCTCTCAGCGCCTTCTCTCGGACGTTTCCGATGCGCAAGAGCCAGCAGGACGGGTACGCATCGCCCTTTGCACTGACTGCGAGGTTCGCCCATGCCCCGCCACAACGGAACGCCGCAAGGTCCATCCTTCCCTGGTAGTACTCGGTAACGGCCCGGTCGTTCATGTCCGGCATCCGCAATTCGATGCCTGTCCGGGCTGCGGCGCGACGCGTCTCATCCAGCGCCTTTGTGAGACGCTGCGCGTCAATGTGGGGAAAGAGAACCCCTTCCGGCGGGTAGCTTGATGGGTCCGATGACCCCATCCCTTCCAGTTCCCAGTTCCGGGCTTCCAGCGCAAGATTGAGCACGTCGCCACCGGCATCCGCCACGATCTTCGGCATTTGGGGCAGGCAATCGACGTTGCCGTCTTGTATTACCGTAGTCACGTGGACCAAAGGGCACTGCTTTCCGCTGGCCTTCCGAAACTCGACGAGTGTCCGGACGCCTTCCATGCTGCGCTCGAAAGCCCCCCGCATCCCACGGATGTGATCGTGGACCTCAGGCGGCCCCTCGATCGAGACACCCGCGAAGTTGAAACCGATTCCGCCGGCCCTCCTCGCCGCAATCTCAACACACCGGCGGGCGCGTTCCCGCGTCAAGAGAACGGCGTTTGATATGAGGTGCGTTCGGGTCCGCGCGCTGGCCCGCTCAAGCAACTGCATGAAATCGTCGCGCAGAAACGGCTCGCCGCCCGTGAACGTCACAAGACTCCACCGCTGCACCTGGTCGATGACGCGGAACCATTCGCCGGTCGTCAGTTCGCCCTCTTTCTGAACGGACACGGGCGTGCTTCGAAGCCACTGGATGTACTGGCACATGAGGCACCGCAGGTTGCACCGGCGCGTCACCTCGAAATAATAGTGCCGGGCGGGGAACGCATACCCGTTCCGCGCGAAGTAGTAGGGGAGCAGCGTATACGTCTTGGCCGCAACACGGTACAGCTTCGCAACGGTAACCAAACCTTCACGGCGGGCATCACGGTTGCTATCGATGGTCTCGGCCATTTTGCCTCCACACGAGCCTGCAACCTAGATTCGGCAGTCAAGATTGAAGGTGCTTCCCGAAACGGTGGACGGCGTGGACTTTGTGGACGATGTGGACCCCGAAGAAGATCACCTGCAGGGTTGCGTCCACTTTGTCCACAACGTCCACTTTGTCCACTACTTGGACAAACCCAACTGGCTCCAATTGCCGAATCTAGGTGCAAGGCGCCTTCCGCATATCATACACGCTATCCATTGCGAGCCTAAAGCTGAAAGATTCCGCTCAGGCGCAAGGAAAGCGGCGGGGACGCCGCTTCCACATGGGCCATGCCAACGAGGCCTTCAGCCTCGCACGCGGGCATTGCTCCGTTCCGGGTAGTTCTGCTAGGCTCACCGCGCTTCAACGCAGGAGCAGGATGTGATTTTGCGTTCGGACGCAGCACGTTGGAAGGTATCGTTGCACGGCGGCCACAGCGCCGCCTTTTGCGATCACGGGACCGGCACGTTGCGCGCGATCCTCGAGGCGGCGATAGCGCGCGGGTTCCATACATACGGTGTCGCGGAACATGCGCCGCGGTATGAGCCGGCGCACGTCTTCGCCGAGGAGATCGCCATGGGCTGGGACGCGGCCAGATTGGAGCGCAATTTCGAAGCCTACGCCCGAGAGGCCGCCTCGCTGGCAAGCGAGTTCGCGGACCGGATCGCCGTGCTCCGCGGGTTCGAGGCCGAGGTAGTGCCAGAGGACCGCTACGTCGAGCTGATGCTGGATCTCCGCACGCGGTACAACTTCGATTACATGGTCGGTTCCGTCCATTGGGTCGACGGCATCATCATCGACTACACGAAGGCCGAGTTCGACCGCGCGGTCGAGCGTTGCGGCGGATTCGATCCGTTCGCCGTTCGCTATTACGAAACCGTTCGGGAAATGGTGAACTCACTGAGACCCGAGGTCGTCGGTCATCTGGACGTTATTCGCAAGTACGCCGTCCCGGAAAGCGCAACCGGCACGCCGTCCATCCGTCGGGCCGCCACTCGCGCCTTGGAGGCGATCCGCGAGCATGACTGCATACTCGATGTCAATACCGCGGCGTTGCGCAAGGGCTTGAGCACACCTTTTCCCGCGCCGTGGCTTCTTCAAATGGCCGTACGCGACTTCGGCATCGCCGTGTGTTTCGGCGACGACAGTCATGGTCCCGATGACGTCGGTGGCGGCATTCCGGAAGCGCGCGAGTATCTCTTGCGGAACGGCATAACGGCCATTACATCGCTTGCGCGGGCGCCGGGCGGGCTCACGCGCGAGGTTATCCCTCTGGAGTAGAGACGCGCCGCACGTTTTCGGGCCGAGCTGGTTCCACGGGATCTACTCCCCCGGGGTCTGTTTCATGTCGGCGAGGAGGTCATCGAGGATTAGGACTCGTTCAAACCATATCTTGATGAGTGTGCAGATATATCTGCGGCCCATTTCGCGAACGCGCAGATTCGACTGACCCCACGTGCGTCCCGACCAGCTTATCGGGAACATGGCGATCGAATAGCGGCGAATCAGCGCTGACAGTGACATCTCGATCGTGATGTTGAAGTGGCACGAATGGAGCGGCGAGATCGCTTCGATCACGTGCCGCCGGTACGCCTTGAATGCATTCGACAGATCATTGTGGCTGGTCATGAACATGAGCCGGATGATCGCGTTGCCGATGCGGTTGAAAACGAGTTTCAGAGGCGGATAGTGCGCGACCTTGCTGCCCTTCATGAACCGCGAGCCGAAGGCGCAGTCGTATCCCTCCTCGATCTTCCGGTAACACGTCACGACGTCTTTGGGATCGTCTGAAAGGTCCGCCATGACAATCGCGACGGCTTCCCCCTTGAAGTGCTTCAGTCCGAAGCGCACGGCCCGGCCGAGGCCGCCCGGCGGAGTGTTGTGGACGAGCCTCAATTCCGGGAACTCGCCCTGCGCCTCGCGCACGACGTCCGGCGTGCGATCCTTGCTGTTGTCGTTCACGATCAGCAGTTCAAACGGGATATGCTCAGCGCGAAGCGCCTGCGCGAGTGCGCGGACCGTCGGGATTATGTTCTCTTCCTCGTTGTAGGCGGGGATAAGGATCGAATACAGGAGGGTGTTTCGCGCGACCGGTTTTCTGTCAGAGGCGCCCTTCGAAGCCATGGAAGATTTCCTCTAGGATCCGTTGAATGTCGTACTGGTGCCGCCATTCGGGATAATGCGACTGAAAGCGGCGCACGTCGCTTATCCACCAGATGTGGTCGCCAACGCGGTTGTCTTCCACGTAGGTGCAGTTCATCTTCTTGCCTGCGATTTGCTCGCACGAGGAGATCGCTTCCTTCATCGAGCAATTGCTGAACCGGCTCCCGCCGATGTTGTAGACCTCGCCAGAGCGAGGCTTCATAAAGACTTGCCGGAAGGCCTCCACGAGGTCGCTCGAATGAATGTTGTCGCGGACCTGTTTGCCCTTGTACCCTAAAACCCGATACTCGCGTCCCGTCATCGCACATTTCATGAGATACGACAGGAACCCGTGCAACTCCGCACCGGAATGGCCCGGGCCGGTAAGGCAGCCGCCGCGAAACACAGCCGTGTTCATGCCGAAATACCGGCCGTATTCCTGCACCATCACGTCCGCGGCCACCTTCGACGCCCCGAACACGGAGTGCTTGGATTGATCGATGGACATGGACTCGTCGATGCCGTGCTCCGCGTAAGGGTGAGAGGCGTCCACTTCCCATCGGTTCTCAAGTTCGACAAGCGGCAAGAAGTTCGGCGTATCCCCGTAGACCTTGTTTGTCGAGGTGAAAATGAACGGGGCGTCGGGACAGTGCTTCCGCGTAAGCTCGAGAATATTGAGCGTTCCAACGGCATTGACGCCGAAATCGGCCAGGAG
>CAZPMT010000082.1:0-24280 GCA_964587655.1 uncultured Nitrospiraceae bacterium | reverse complement strand
GATCCGGCCTCGACAGTCCCAAATCATTTGATACCTTTATTTATTTACGGATCCTAAGGGCCGGCAACCGCTCGCAGGAGTCTCGCGTGCAAGTCGACAATATTGAGGAGGACGGTCCGGCGGACGCGTGTCCCCTCGCTCTGCAGCGACTTTATATACGTGGATGCCGCGTAATGCGCCGTGAAGACGCCGGCAACGCAGAGACTCGTAAAGGCAACGAGCAGCGCGAGCAGTCTTGTACGAACTTTCATTCCGGTCTTGTTCTCTCCCACCAAGCGCCGGGCCGCTTCACAGTTTATCAAATCACGACAAACTGCGGAGAACGCGCGTCGCGTGTTCCACCGCCTAATCTACCATATCGCACGCACAAGTAACGAGTCTTTACAAATGAGGCGGCGCCTCCTTAGCGCCATGGGATTTTTCATTTGAATTTCCGTGCGGCTCTGCTACAATTGGAAACTTGGGTTGGGCTGAAGACCGAAGGGCAAGGGGCTATCTTCCTTATCAACCCTTCAGCCTACAGCCTCTTAAGGCGAAAGAAGGAGAGAATCTATGATCAAGTTGGGGTTTGTCGGCTGCGGGGGCATCATGCAGGAACACTACAAACACCTGAGCGCCATGAGCGCCATCAAGATGGCCGGGCATTGCGACATCATCAAGGAACGGGCGGAATCCGCCGCGAGCCGGTTCGGGGGCGATGCCTTCACGGAATTCGAAGCGATGTACGACAAGGTGAAGCCACAGGCCGTGTACGTGGCCGTTCCGCCGTACGCGCACTGCGGAATCGAGGAGGCCGCCGCCGAACGCGGGATTCATCTGTTTATCGAGAAGCCCATCGCGATCAACCGCGAGACGGCCAAACGGATCGAAGCCGCCGTGCGCAAGGCGAAGATCATAACGAGCGTGGGTTACTGCTTCCGCTACTACAACACAATCGAGACGGCGCGGCAGATCCTGAACGGAAAGCCGGTCTCATTGATACGCGGTTCCTGGAACGGCGGGATGCCGGGCGTCTCGTGGTGGCGGCGGATGGACAAGAGCGGCGGACAGATCGTCGAGCAGACCACGCACATGTTCGACCTGATGCGTTACCTCTGCGGCGAGGTCGCCGAGGTGTACGCCGCCGCATCGACGGGCTGCATGACCAAGGTCGAGAACTTCAACGTTCACGACAGCAGCGTAGTGGCCATGCGCATGAAGAGCGGCGCTTCGGCCACCATCACGTCGTCGTGCGTGTGCAATCACGGGGGTGGCGTCACGCTCGAGATCGTCACGCCCGAGGCGACCATGCTCATCGCGGGAGGCACGGTGACTGTAAAGGAAGCGGGCAAAGTCACCGAGCACCAGGCAAGCGTCAATATGTATGAAGAAGAGAGCAAGGTATTCATCGACGCGATCCGAACGGGCAAGCGGACGCGGATCAAGTCTTCGTACGCCGACGCGATGAAAACGTTTCTCGTGACGTTCGCGGCGAACGAGTCTATTCAGTCGGGCTTGCCCGTGAAGCCATAATAGCCTGTGTCATGCGCCCGTATGTCGGACCGTAATACGGGCGGGATCACGCCGGAGTGAGCACACGAACGGTCCCCCTTCAAAGATCGTTTCCTTGCGTATTACGGAAAAGCCGTGGTGTTCGTAGAAGGTCACGTTGGCGGGATTGTGGGTGATCACGTGACAAGGGGTAAGTTGCCGGTCGGCCTGGTCGAGTACGTGGCGGAGGAGGACACGCGCGACGCCGCGTTTCTGATACGCGGGGTCCACGCCGATAACGTCAAGCTCCCATTGGGGCTCGGTGATTTCCTCCCGCTGGCGACGCATGATGTCGACATGAACGCGCCACGAACGCCATAGCGCGGGAAGTCCAAGCCGCACGACGGCCATCGGCAGGTCAAAGAGCCTCGCGCGCCAAGTGTCCGTATCGCGGTCGCACCCGGGTGGATACCACAGCGCTACTCCTTCCCCTCCGCAAGTGATGTAACTCGTTTCAAACACGCTGACGAGGCGCACCGCACGCCCGATGGCCCACGTAAGCCGCATCGTACGCATTGAACCGGCTGGAAAGACCCAGGACCACATGGGATCGTTGTGGAAGGCGCGCGCGAGGATCGCGGCAGCTTCAGCGTGTCGCGCGGGTGTCAGAGGTTCGACTTGCACCGTTATTTGTTTCCTTCCCCCTGGTCCGTGCCTTGCCTTCGGCTAGGCTACCATTTTACCGCAGGCCGCGCCAGTCGGCCCCGGGTCCTTACCTCCGCCCGTATTATGGACCACAGTTTGTCGTGGTCTGACAAACTGTGATATACGGGCGGCACAAGAGCGCGTCATCACCGGACATGCCGGGTTCGTTATCTCCTTTGACAGGATGGAGACGTGTCTTTAGAATAGGGGCTGTTTCTGCCTGCTCACAGTTTGTCGTGTTTTGACAAACTGTTTCGAGAAGTGCTCTTGAAACGACCCGTCGTTGGCACAGTTTGTCGAGTCTTGACAAACTGTAGGGAAAGGAAAGGGGTCATGGCGCGTTGCCTGTGTTGGATAGTCCTAGTCTCACTTGCATGCGGGTCTGCTTGGGCTCAGTCTCCACAGTTTGTCAAATCACGACAAACTGTGCCCCAGGCGGCGGCGCAGGCCCCGGTCGCGAATGCACCGCTGCCGGGGGATCATCGCGTGTGGTTCGAGCCCGGGACCGGCGACGGCGCCGGCCGCGCCTCGATTATTCTCGATTGCTCGGGCAGTCAAGCCGCCGATGCGCCGGTCGAACTCAAGGGAGTAATCCGCGCGGAACGGCCCGTCGGAAAAGTAACCCTTCGTTTTGATGTGTCGAATTCTGAAGGCGCGCCGGTCTACCGGGGCGCGACCGAGACGTCCTTGGACAGGGAAGAAGGCGTTTTTCATTTTGAGTGGGACGCAAGTCCGTTTCCACCCGGGTCCTATGCGGCGCACTTCGAGTTGCTGCGGCCGCCGGGAATCTCGATTGTCCACCGGGACTATACTATACGGAAGGCTTCCTTGAGCGAGTTGCAGGCGCGTTTCGATGCCACGGAACGGCGCCTGGGCGAGGCAAAGGACCGGTTGCGAAGTCTGGAGGACACGGGCGCCAGGCCACCGTATTTGCGCATGCGCATCGCGATCGCAGGCGATTATATCAAGGAAGCCCGAAACGCTCTCGACGCAAAAGACTGGCCGCGCGCCGACGGCGTCATCCGCTATATCGAGACTACCGTCGAAAACACCCAGGCGCAGTTGGTATTTGGCAAATCGGCGCCGGAACTCTGGGACGCCGTGGCGAAACCGTCGCAGGAGGCCATGGAAGTTCGAGATGGATCCTTCGTGGCCGAGGGCCGGCCGCTGTTCCTTATCGGGACCTATCTCGGGGATGCGCCCAGCGCCGAGGAATTGGCCAGAATCGCCGGATACGGTCTGAACTTCGCGACGTTCTCCTTCGGGCCAAATCAGACGCTGGCAAGCGCGGCGGATAACGCCGATTTCCGGTCCAAACTCGACCCGGTCTTCAGCGCGGCACTCGAGAACCGAGTGGGCATCATGGTGTCCCTCGCTCCGCAAACTATGCCTTCCTGGGCCGTGGAAAAGTTCCCGCAGATTGCCGCGGGCGGAGCAGGCTCGGTTGACATCACGGAACCCGATGCGTGCCAGCTCATCGAACGGCATTTCAAGACTATTGTTCCATACCTCGCCCAACAGAAGGCCCTCGATGGCATCGCCTTGATGGAGAATCCGTCGTTCAAGTTCACAGGAGAGGACATCCGGCTCCGATTCCTGAGGCTTGTCAAAGAACAGTACGGGGACCGCCATGCACTGAACAAGGCGTGGAAGGGCCTGTTCGCGGATATGGACGAGGTCGAGATAGGCTGGAACCGCGTGAACCCGCGGTACCAGGAAAGCTCGGCCTATCGTTACGATTGGCAGACGTTCCATCAGGGACTTGGGACCGAGTACACGGCGTGGTTGCGGAGACTGGTCCGCGACGCCAGCGACAAACCGTTGATGATGGCCGTTGCCGATAATGTGTTTGCCGCGGGCGAGTCCGAATCCGGAGTGGATAGGGAAACGTTGTCGGCGCAGTTGGACTTGAACGCGGTCTGCGCGTCGAACGGACATACGAGCCCATACTACGCGCTCGAGTACCCCAAATCCCTGTTGATTTACACGTTGATGCGATCGATGGCGCCGGCAAAACCAGTGGTCAACTTCGACGGGATGCTGACCGCGGAGCAGGCGTCTGAGAACCCGTGCTCGTCCAACTACATTCACACCGCCGTGTGGGAAGCGGCCATGTCAGGCATGAACGCGCTCGCCCTCCGCGCTAGACTTGACGCGCTGCGGCCGGAAAGCCTCGAGGGATACGCCACGGCCTGCCTCGATTTGAACCGTCTGGCGCCCATCGTCACCGCATTTCAGCAGGCGCCGGCGGAAGTCGCCATCTTCTGGAGTATGCCGTCGAAGATCTACAACAACGGCTCGCCTCACCTGGAGTCAGTCGCGTTCGCTTACGAGGGCTGCTCCTTTTCGGGCTACAAGATTCGGTTCGTCACCGAAAAGCAGTGCATCGAGACTCAGCTTGCCGATGTGAAAGTGCTCGTCGTGCCGGACTCGCCGGCCATCTCGAACGACACCTTCCGCGTCTTGAAAGAATACATGAGCGGCGAGGGCACCGTGGTGCGCACGTCGTTCTCGATTCTGTACGACGAGTACGGACATTCCCGGCGCGACATCATCAGCGGCACGCGCCACACGGTGCTGGTCCGGGGTCAGAATCTCCCCACGGAGTACTTGCATGCGATGGACGCCGTCTCCGCCTTTGATATTCTGCCCAAGATTCCCCGCACGATTAACGCTTCGGGATACCCTATCGAAGGCGTCAAGTCCCGGTACGTCGTCTCCGAAGGTCAGGAATACCTATACATCGTGAGTCTCCGGAAAGACCGCATCATGGCTCATCTCTACGGCGGCCCGCGCTCCGGACGGGACCTGATCAATGCCTGCGACGTTAGCTTCCCCATGGAAATGGATCCCCTCGTCCCAATGCTCATCCGCCTGGATAAGCCCCAAGAAAAACCGAAGTCCTAAGACAGGCAACCAGTCCTGAGTACACCGCTTTAGCGCCACACCTCTGGCTGTCACATGAGGTCACTTCTGCGAACTTGGGTTGAAGATGGGTTTGAGCCAGAGCAGAACTTCTTCGAGGGCGGTGGGGGAGGCGTCGAAAATGTTGGTTCCGTGCGCGGAGCCAGGGTATTCGCGCAGCTCGCAGAGTCCTGATGCGGCTTTCTTCATGGCAGCGCAGGAGGTGGACGAGTAGGAGTCGCCGTCGGTTGTCACGAGCAGGCAGGGACGCTGTCCGAGGGCGGCAATTTCGGCGTCCGTCTTCACGCCGCGGTAGTCGAGCCCCGGCGACACCAGGACGACCGCGGGAATATCGCCATGATCGACCGCATAGTGCAGGGCTAGGTTCGCGCCGATGCTTGCTCCGATAACGACTATGTTCTTCGGATTGGCGCCTTCTCTAAGCAGGGCCTGTTTGGCGGTCTCGATGTCGTCGAGGGCCGCGAGCCAGTCCTGCGTGGTGAAGTCCTTGTAGCTGATCTTCTTGCCGCCCGCGTTCTGGCTGTCGCCGTGTCCGCGCAGGTCCGCGGCGATGCACAGGCGCCCGTCGGCCTGCGCGCGCGAAGCAAAAGGCTTCCATGCGCCGCGATTCGACCCGAGCATATGGATGAGTACCAGTCCCGGCGGGTTGGCCTGCTGGACTGGGTAAAGAGTGGCGCCGAGGGAAACGCCGTCGGCCGTCCGGAGCACGAGTTCTTTCGTGAGCGGGGCGTCTTTCCGCGCAGCCTCGCCGCACGCGACGCCGATGATCGGCAGGATGGACAACAGGGCGCTAAGGCACAGGCGCCATTGACGCATGTGTGGCCCCTCCCACAGCGGGCGATATACAGCGGAAAAGGAAACCGTCACGGGGGCGGCAACGCTATCCCGCCCCCGTGAGCGAAGCATCAACTCTTGTGGGGGGATCCCCACGGATACTGCACGAGAACCTTACCCGAGCTGGAACAGGCTCTCGAGTTTCATCGCGAGCGTCATGTCGCCCTGGATCTTGAGCTTGCCGGTGATGAAGGCGGTCTGCCCGTTCATCTGTCCGTTCATCAGTGCGAGCCAGTCCGCGGCGGACGACGTGAGAACGATCGTCGGGCTGGGGTCCTTGCCTTGCCCGATGTCGGCTTTGCCGTCGGCGACCTTGATGTACCAGTCACCGCCGCCGTCACCCGTGGCCACAAACTGGAACGTGGCTTTCATGCCGGCCAACCGGGCCGGTTCGATCTTCCCGGAAAGCGCATCGAAGAACTCTTGAATACTGTTTGCCATTGTGACTCTCCTCCTCGTTTCCTGCTAAATTGCCCTTCTGTATGATAAGACGCGGGACTTCCTGCGTCTTCCCACCGTTGCCATTGGACCCGGCCCGTTTTCGTTCGAGGCGCAAGAACCCATCTTGATACCTTGCCTTAGCGGCCACCAAGCCCAACGCGTATGCGTTCCGCACCATCGAGCCGAAGTAATGTAGCACATGAAGGTGAGGGAGTCAAAGGGCCCATGATCGCAAGCAGAGGTGCGGCTCAACGTATTACGACGACCCCTCTGAGATCAATTCGCCGTAATAGGCGTTGTTCTGCTGCTTGAGTTGCACCGTCCGATGGCACACGGCGCATCGGAAATTGTCCCCCTCGTTGGCGCCCTCCGGAATGCTGATGAAAGTGCTGCAGAACGGGCAGACGATGCTCTTGCTTCCTTTGAGCGACTCTTGGATAATCAACGTGATCTTGCCGTCACGGTAACACGCGACCAGAGCGTCCACGATTGCCGGGTCGAATTGCGTGCCGCGCTGCTTCACGATCTCCGCAATCGCAATGTGTGGCGGCATGCCCTGTCGATAGGGGCGGTTGCTCGTCATGGCGTCGAACGTGTCGGCGACGGCGATCAGCCTGCCTTCGATCGGAATCGCTTCCCCGGCCAAGCCGAAGGGATACCCCTTTCCGTCGTACCGTTCGTGGTGATAAAGACAATAGGGGACCAGGGGCCGGAGCCGCTCGATGTCGTGCAGCATCCATGCGCCGCGTTCCGGGTGCACGCGCATCTTGGCGAACTCTTCCTCCGTGAGTTGGCCCGGCTTGCGCAGGACGGCGTCGTCCACGGCGATCTTCCCCACGTCGTGGAGCAGGCCGCCCATCTCGCAGGCCTCGAGCTGCTCCTCGGTCCAGCCGAGCACGCGGGCGATCTCGAGCGCGAAGTTCGTGACCCGCCACGTGTGACCGACCGTGTAGTGATCGCGCATCGACACTAAGTCGGCGATCGCGATCAACGTGTCATGATAGGCCCGTTCGAGCCGGTGGACGTACTGCGCGTTCTTGATCGCGATTGCCGCCGGACCCGAGAAGGCCCCTAGCATCTCGAGGTCGCTCCGTTCGAATGCGTTCGTCGTGCCGCGCGTATCCACGTATATCACGCCCAACCGTTCGTTCTGGTGAATGAGCGGCGTGCACATGGCCGACGAGATATTCTGCGAGATGATGCTCGCGCCCGCTTCGAACCGGGCGTCGCCCGCGGCGTCGTGCGTTAGGAGCGCCTCGCCGAATTGAAAGGCCCGGTTCACTATGGTGGAGCTGATTACCGTATCCTGCGATCCGGACTTGACGTATTCCGTCACGAGTTCGCCAGTCCTCTCGTCTTTCAGCAGGATTACCCCGTTATGCGCCGGAATCAGCATGAAGATCTGGTCCATCACCCGCTCAAAAAGCTTACGCAGGTCTCTCTCGCTCGATATGATCTCGTTTGCGCGATAGATCGCCGTAAGACGGTTCTGCGCGTCCCGCTGTTGCTCGATCGTGGCCGCGGCCGACGGCGCGCGGAGGAACGTTTCGTAGATACTGGCGGCGTCAATGGACTCGATGCGTGGGTCGAGGCCGGGTTTGGGGCACGTCTGCGAAGCAGTTTCCGGGACCTCAAAACGGATGTCGACTCCGCCGATCCGGATGATATCCCCATGCGTCAGACGGCACTCGACAATGCGGCGTTCCCCGATAAACGTCCCGTTGCCGCTATTCAGGTCGCGCAGACACGTCCCGCCCGGCGTCTGCTCGACTACCGCGTGCCGCCGCGAGACCTGCGGATCTTCCAGCAGGATCCCGCTGTCCTGATTGCGCCCGATGCTAAGGGAGCCGACGATCTCAAAGCTTTCGCCCTGGCGCGGACCGGACATTACTGTCAAACGTTCGTTGGCCATCAAGCATCTCGCATGAAACTGCTGCCCCTTGTTTATAGCATGGGAATGCGTCCCGGACCAACAAGCATCCGGCATTTTCGCCGGGCTGGCGTCGGTCATTTCGGAACCGTTGTTCGTGTTAGACTGAACAGGTATTCGTATCAGGCGAATCGGCAGAGGGCCTCGGAGGGTCATGATCATGGCGCAAGTGCGGTGGGGCATTCTCGGAACGGCTTCAATAGCGGAATCCATTGCCGAGGGCATCCGCCTCAGTTCCAACAGTGTGTTGAGGGCGATTGCGAGCCGGGAACTCTCGCGTGCGCGGGCATGGGCCGAGAGGTTCAATGTCCCGCGAGCGTTCGGCTCGTACGAGGATCTGATCGGCTCAGGTGAAGTGGACGCGGTCTACATTCCACTCCCGAACAGCCTCCACGTCGAATGGACGATCCGCGCGATGGAAGCCGGTCTGCCGGTTCTGTGCGAGAAGCCTTTGACGGCCAACGCCGCCGAGGCGCGAGAGGTGCTTCGTATGCGCGACCGGACCGGCCTGCCCGTCGCCGAGGCGTTCATGTATCGGTTTCACCCGCTGTACCCGCGCCTGCTTGAATGTCTGCGAAGCGGCGCTATCGGCGAAGTCATCTCCGTGCAAAGCACGTTCACCTTCTTCCTCGACGACCGGAACAGCATCGTGGCTTCGGCGGAACTGGCGGGCGGCGCGCTGCTCGACGTCGGATGCTATCCCGTGAACCTCGCGCGGCTCGTCGCGGGTGGCGAGCCCGTGCGCGCCGCCGCTATGATGCGCGGCAAGGCCGTGGACAATACGCTCATCGGCATGCTCGAATTCCCCAACGGCATGCTCGCGCAGATCGAGTGCGGTATCGAATGCTTCCAGCGGGCCCGCGCCGAGATCGCCGGCACGCAAGGTTCCATTGTCATCGAGTCGCCATGGAACCCCGGCGACCAACGCGCCGAGTTAATCGTCCGCCGCGAAGGCCGCTGCGAAACCATTTCGACGCACGGCGCGAACCGGTTTCAACTCGAGATCGAGGATTTCGCAAATGCCGTGCTGACCGGCTCATCCCCGCGCTGGCCGATCGAAGACGCGGTCCGCAACATGGCCGCCCTCGATGCGCTGATCGCTTCCGCCCGCACCGGCGCAGTGGTTTCCATTGATCCCGGTTGATGCTGGGACGGTTTTGGAAAAACCGCCCCTACTTTTCGTGCACGATCCAATAGGCTGTACGAGCGGAGACGCCGGCCGTTATTGTTCAGGGCTGCCAGGAAGGCCACATGGCGCCGTGTCCCGCGGGGACGTTTGTGATGGGATTTGCGGGACCGCCTTCGGTGGGCATGACGTAGAGTTGGCGCGTACCGGTGCGGTTCGAGCCGAAGGCCAGCCAATGTCCGTCGGGCGATGGTTTCGGGTGATAGTGGCGCGTGCCGGTAGCGGAGTGCGTCAGTTGCTCGATGCGGCCGTCGAGCGACACGCGCATCAGTTCGATCGGTCCGTTGACGAGGGCCGTGTAGAAGACACAGGCGCCATCCGCTGACCACACTGGCACGTCGCTGCTGCCGCCGTGGAAGTCGAACACGTCGACGACCGGTGTCACGCCTTCGTAGCCGCCGCGGTCCGCGAGCTTGCGCAGGCCGGTTCCGTCGGGCTGCACGATGTACGGGTGGCAATTGTAGTGTTCGCCCGAAACGAAGAGCAGCCACTTGCCGTCGGGCGACCATTGCGGGCAGAAGTTGAACGGATTGCCGGTCTCGATCTTGCGCGCGTCCGAGCCGTCGCGATTGGCCACGAAGATCTGGTAGTCCTTGTGATACGCAACGAGCGCGCCCGAGGGCGACGCGCTGAAGCCGTACGAGAAACCCTCCGTCCCTTGCGTGAGGTCTTTCTTGTTGCGGCCGTCGCGGTCCATTATGAACGGGTGCGAGATGCCGTTGATCAGCGCGGTGAATCCGAGCTTCG
Organism: uncultured Nitrospiraceae bacterium; assembly: GCA_964587655.1. Taxonomy (GTDB): domain Bacteria; phylum Hydrogenedentota; class Hydrogenedentia; order Hydrogenedentales; family SLHB01; genus CAZPMT01. The sequence continues at coordinate 14,042 of CAZPMT010000082.1, read as the reverse complement.
TGTCGCCCGGCACGTAGAACAGTCCTGAGTTGTAGTCGCTGACGCGCTCGACGCCGGTGAGGTTCACGAGTTCGCCCGAGGCCATGTCGAGCAGGTACATGTCGTACAGCCAGCCCTCGGTCATCCGAAACGTCTTGTGCTCCTCCTCCCAAGCGGCGTTCTCCGGCGTCTCCCAGCCGCGACCGATCACGGCAAATTTGCCGTCGGGCGACCACCCCGCGAACTGCGTCCACGAATGGGGCTCGCGCGTCAAGTCCTCGGCGAGAACGGGGTATTCGGAACCGTCCTTCCGCACAACACACGCGCGCATGGTGATCTGGTTGTCGTATCGGGCCGGAAGGTTGGTGCGGTATTCCGTGTAGCCGATGAGGACGTTCGCGGAGCCGTCCGGAGCGCGAGACGTTCGCCTTCCATGCGCGCAGCCCAGCAGCAGCGAACTGAGCAGGAACGCCCTCCGCGACAAGACGCGCCACGGGCTGCCTTGAACGCGGTCAAGCGTCATCAATCGTTCTCGCAAGGAGATCTCCATAGTTTCCTCACATCGTTTTCAAGAGCGGGGGCAAGGCCGCGAGTTCTTGGATTTCGGCGTCGGGGACGATCTCTTGGATTGGACGCGGCGCGCCGCTGGGATTGAGCCAGCACGAGCGCATGCCAGCCCTCCTTGCACCCACGACGTCCACGTCGAACAGGTCGCCGACGTACACGCAGGCCAGAGGCGGCACATTCAGGAGCGAGGCGGCGTGGTGGAAGATCGCAGGCTCGGGTTTGTACATGTGCACCTCCTCGGACAAGACAATACAGCCGAATCTCTCGCGAATCCGCAGCGTTTCGAGCTTGCGGTACTGCACGTCCGGGAAACCGTTCGAGACGACGCCCAATTTGTACGTCTTCGCCAACTCATCAATGACCTCTTGCAGGCCGGCCACGGGTGAGTACACCGTGGGATAGCGCTCGACGTACAATGCGGTGATCTCCTCACAGAAACTCAGATCCAGACGGAGGAACTCCAGGAAAAGCTTGCTTCGGCGAGTACGAAACCCCTCCTGAAGCGTCCCCGAATAATACTCAGCGTTTGTGATTCGGTCCGATTCGGCGAACGCCCGACGGACCTCGTCGTAGTCTAAGTCGTCGAAGAGAGCGGGCATTTCACGCACGATGATCTCGAGCACAAGGTCCTGCGCCTTGTTGCTGCGGTCAAAGAGCGTATCGTCAACGTCAAAGAGCACGGCTTCGATCGGCGTCATTTGATTGCCTTTGTTCGTCTTGCCAAGTTCCGGCGCCACTGTCGTTGTCTCCCGTCTTCCGGCGCCTCATCGTTGCGCGCAAGAGGTCCGGCGTGCTCTTTCCTATGCTAGCAACATGGAAGCGCAATTGCGAGCACAACGCTACGTCATTCCCGCGAAGGCGGGGATCCAGTACGGAGGTTGTGGAGCGGCATGTGTGTTCTGGATTCCCGCCTTCGCGGGAATGACGTGACTCTGACATTCTTCACAGGCTCTGAGAAATGCGCAAGAACCGGAAGCGCGGCACGTTTGATACCCTAAGTAAATGGACATATCATAAGTGAAAGCGAATGTGACCGGCTCGCCGCGGCGGGGAACGAGCGAAATGGAGGGAAATGCCATGACGGAGAAGAACAGGTCATTCACGTTGGAGGCCACGCGGCGTGATTTCTTGAAGGCGACCGGGGCGGTCGCCGCGGGACTGACGCTTGCGGCGCAACCGGAAGCGCGGGGCCAGGTCGAGAAGCTGGCCGTGAATGGAGGCCCTAAGGTGGTTACCGCTTCCGACGCGGACTCGGTGCATTGGCCGCGATACGGAGAGGCGGAGGAGAAGGCAATCCTCGAACTCGTGCGGAACCCTACGTATGACCCGATCTTCGCGCTCGAGAATGAATGGAAGTCCCATTTCGGCGTGCCGTGCGCGAAAGCGTACTGTAACGGCACGAGCGCATTGACGTCGATGTTCTTCGCACTGAACCTTCCGAAGGGCAGTGAGATATTGGTTCCAAGTTATACGTTCTTCGCTACCATCATGCCGATGCGCCTGTTCGGGCTTGTCCCCGTGTTCGTCGACATCAACCCGCGAACGTTGAACTTCGATCTCGATGATGCGAAGAAGCGCATTACAAAAGACACAAAGGCCGTGCTGCCTGTGCACTGGATCGGGCTGCCGTGCGATATGGACCTCATCTGCGATTGGGCCAAGGAGAAGGGATTGATCGTGCTCGAGGATTCGGCGCACGCCCACGGCGTGAAGCTCAAGGATAAGTACACCGGCTCGTGGGGCCGCATGGCGATCTACAGTTTCCAGATGTCGAAACCGTTGCCGGGGATCGAGGGCGGAATGGGCGTCTACCAAAATCAGGAGGACCATGATCGGGCCGCCGCCTTCGGCGATTACCAGCTCAAGGGCGTCCCAAAGGACAGCGCCTACACGAAATACGCCGGGTCGGGACTCGGCGTCAAGTTCCGCATGCACCCGATGGCGGCGGCGCTGACGCTGTGTCAAATGAAAGGACTCGAGGAGCGCAATCGCGCGGGCGCGAAACAGATCCGCCGTCTGAACGACTCGCTGACGCAGTTGCCGGGTTTGTACGAACAGACGAGCGGACGCAAGGACATGGATCGTCTCTACTACTCGTGGAACGTCCTGTTCATCGACGAAGCCCAGGCCGGCGTGTCGCGCGCGAAGGCGGTCGCGGCGTTGAAGGCGGAAGGCGTCAACGCGACCGAACTCTTCTATCAGCCGCAGCACAAGCTTCCGGTTTACACCGAGGACGAATGGTGGCATCACAAGCCCGTGATACCTGAGTTGCCAGGAACGGATAAGGCAAACGCCACCGCCATCTCGCTGCCGTACTTCACGAAGGACGCGCCCGAGTTGGTCGACCAATACATCAAGGCATTCGAGAAGGTCTGGGCGCACCGGAAGGAGTTCGCGTAAGCGCGTGAACGATAGCCTGCGCTACGGACGGGCTTCTGGTTTCCGGGCTTCGACGATAATGCTTCCGTCGGCTCGTTCCGACAGGTTCAATGCGCCAGGGTCTGAGATGGTTGTCTCGCCTGCGTTCAGCAGCGTGACGTTCGTGAACCCGGCCTTCTCCACGAGACGCGACAACGATGTCCCATCGTACATATGGAAATGATGCCGGCCGCCGATAACAAGCTGCTTTACCCGCTGAACCAGAGTGCGCGGTTTGGGGCACGTGAGCATGCTGCGTTCGAGGAAGCGCTCCGCGTCCCCGTCTCGAAGATAGTCTTCGGCCAGTGTGCGCAGGTCCGGCACCAATAGACGAAGGATCCCCCCAGGCTTGAGCACGCGCATCGCCTCGCGCAGGAACTGTTCCGCTTCCAAGGGATCGAGATGCTCCAGCATGTGCGAGGAGTACAAGACGTCCGCCGTCTCGGCCTCCACCGGAATACGGGTGGCGTCGCCCGTCCGGATGCCTGACGCGCGGGCGCGTTGGATGAGTTCGCGCTGCGACGGCTGCAACACGCCCAACGCGTCCAACACGAACGCCAAGGCACGCCGCCGCGCCAAGACAACGCTGAACGAATTGTCGACGTTTACCCAGCCCCGCGTGGGTGTAACCCCGCATCCCAGATTGATCCGCATAAGGTCTCCCGCAAACGCACGCGGCGCGATCCCCAAGAGCCCACGTAAACTTTCCGACACTCTACCTTCTGTCCAAAGGGAAGCGCAAGAGGTCGCGGACATGCAGCTGCAGTTCCTTCGGAAGACGATACTCCAATGGGACATTATCAAAGAGTCGCGACACGGGTCTGGCCGGCGTTTGAATTGACGGAAACCGTATGCCAACATGAACCGTTTTACACAAACAAATAGAACGTTCATTGCACATTGCGTGGGAATCAATGGAAAAGTCCTTGCTCAGAAGAACGGCTTTGCAGACACGCAAGGCCCTCAGTCCGGAAGAGATCAAAGAAAAAAGCTCGAACATCCTGCGGCGGCTCCAGGACCTTCCCGTCTTCGTCCGCGCGCAGACCGTCCTCTGCTACGTCTCCTCGAAGGACAACGAGGTCGACACCTATCCCCTGATCGAGTGGCTGCTGACACAGGACCGGACCGTGCTCGTACCCATCTCCGGAAACGACCGACAACTATCCTGGTCGCGACTTTACGATCTCCGCGAACTGGCCCGGGCCCGTTTCGGCATCCTAGAACCGCGGCCCGAGTTCAGGCGCATCACGACCCCTCCCGGCGACGCCATCGTCATCGTGCCCGGCATCGCATTCCGACGCGACGGCTACCGCATCGGCTACGGCGGCGGCTACTACGACCTCTTCCTGGCCGGCCATCCCGGCGCGAGCATCGGCTTGGCCTTTGATGTGCAAATCACCGAATCATTCCAGCCGGAACCACACGACATTCCTCTCGACTACGTCGTCACCGAATCCCATACGCATCAGCGTTCCTGATCCCTCTCGCGCCCCGAGATCCCGTGAAAGAATCTAGAAGCTATCCCAAAACCGGAAATACCCTATGCCGCGCCCGCACCGTCATTCCCGCGCAAGCGGGAATGACGGTGCGCGTGGGGCGCGCGGGTATTTCGACGGGCGCGGCGGTTTTGGGATGGCCTCTAGTAGAACTTTTCCGAAATAACGTTCTGCTAGAGCAGGTCTTCGATCTTGTGGTAGTTCTTGAGGCCCAGAAGGTTCTCGTTGTATGGGGCCTTTCCCCCGGTCGCCTCCATCACGTCTTCGTCGATGTAATACTCGTTGTGAGGTTTGAAGCCGGGGACCGTAATCACGTTCACGAATGCGTCGATGCCGCGGTGGCCGGCGCCGGCCGGGATGAAGGCAAAGTTGCCGGGTTCAAGTTTGTGCTCGTCGAAACGTCCGAGGTCGCGCAGGTCCGGATAGGTGATGAGACGGGCTTGACGGCCGTACGTCTTCAACCCATAGGAGGACGCCGGGTCGAGCACCAGATAGATCTCGTCTTGCGGATCGCCCCCGCCGATGGCTTTCGGAGGATGAAAATGCGTTGGAGACGTTTCCTTGGCGATGTTCACGACATGGCTGTTCGCGAAGTTGACGCCGTCGCCCTTCTCGCCGGGAAGATTTATGTACCACGTCAACGGAAGCCGCCGGAACGGGTCGAAGTCGAAATTGCAGCCGCCGGATGTATCTTTGAGATACCGCAAGCGCATGACGGACGGCACGCGCCGCGTTCCGTGCGCCGGGCATTCGAAGGTCAGACAGGAAAATCGTCCGCGTACGCGCAGGGTCTCGCCGGCCGCCAAGGCGAGTTGGTCGCCCGCCATGACGCGCTCATAGGAGTCCGTGGACTTCACGGAATAGCCGTACTCGCGGTAGACGAGACACAGATATCGGATTGCCTCGACGATCCCGTGTTCGGAAGACCACGGCTCATTCGTATGTTCGAGTTTCCAGAGTTCGTTCGCAAAATCGCCGACGTATGCATCTCCCCGGACGCGACTGAGAATGGCCTGAACGGGGACTTGCGCGGAAGAAGCGATCCGATCCATCTCATTCGAAAGGAATTCGAGCCGTTCGCGAAAACGCGCGTCCATCGGTTCGGGCGCATACTCCGCCGGCAATCGCTGGCCGTCCCCTTCCTTCGTGCGGAAACCGCGCCGCAGAAAGACTTCGCCCTCCCCGGCATAAACCCAGAAGACCTTCATCCCGCCGGGCTCGGCCTCGAGCACGGCCTTTTCACCGCCGGCCTCGAACCGGCCGAACCGCCGCCGCGGGCGTTTCGTCGCGAGACCTTCGCACAACGCTTGGAACGCGCTCTCATCTTGCATGTGGCAAATGCGCACGTCGGGCATGTTACAGCCTTTCCGGTTGCAGACACATCCTCAGTAATCATACTACTCCTTGTATTATGTCAGCGCAACTGTTGTTTCGACAGACTTCTCTGGCTGTCAGATGCTGCTCGCCCCCGACCGCTATTCCCTATCGTCCTCGCCCGCTTTCATCAAGGCCCGCTGTCACGCGTACGAGTTGGCCGATGATCCGAGGAGGAAACATGATCCATTGCCAGGCGCCGCTCGGCATGCGCGCCGGGTTGTCTTCGCCCGCGAAGCGGCGAATCAGAGTCGCGGCGCAGAACCCGCCTAGTCCCGCCGTCAGGAAGCACAACCGAAACCCCCAAAGGCCCAAGTGCTCTATCACCATCCCCGCAAGGATCGGCGTGATGCCGAACGCCACCGCCGTCGCTACCGTCCAGAGGTTCGTATATCCGACACGGTCCGCCGTCTTCACGTAACCAAGCATGGCGCGATGGACCGTCATCCAAAAAGCGGAACCGAAGACACTTGCCATGATAATGATCGGAGCGATGCCCCACCTCGCCCAGGAAGTCCCCGGAACCAGGATGAGACACGTCAGCGCGCACGCAGCGTGACCGGTTTGCGCCAGGGCAATCGCGAGGCCGCTCCCGCGCCGTTCCGCAAACCGCGCCCAGTTGCGCACGGTGAACATGATGCACACGCTCGCCATGGCCGTGATGATCATGATGGTTCGAGAAGAGATGCCGAGTTCGTCGCGCATGAACATAACGTAGGAGGATCCCAGCCACGACAACATCGAGAAGCAGAGCGACGCCACAAGCACGAAGCAGATGAACGGCCGGTCCGCAAACGCCCTGCGATATGACGCAAGGTCCGTCTCGATCGATGCATGCTCTTCGCTGGCGTCTCCGCCGGGCACTCGCGACATCCACAGAAGGCTGGCGAAACCCGCCGCGATGCCGATGCCGTAAACCAACAAGTACCGGTTGATTCCCGGATCGCCGCGAAGGATGAACGCTTGCAGGAAGGCCACGATTATGTTCAGGAGTTGCGTGACGCTTGCCTCGGCGCTGAAATACGCGCCACGTTGCCGTTCGGGCACGACCTCATGGAGCCACGGAAACCATCCGCCCCCGCCGACGGCGCGCATCAGGCAGAAGCCGAGGGTCGAAGCCACGACGACGTACCATCCTGCCCGAGGCCCCCACGACGTCATAGCCCATGGCAGGGCGAAAATGAGGCACGTGCACATGTTCCGCAGCAGCCAGCCGACGAACATGACGCGCTTCGCGCCCCAATGCATGACGAGCAGGCCCGTGCCGACAACCAGGATCATCGATATGGGGGCAAACGCGAGGAGAAACCCAACCCATGAAGGGGGCATCTCGATCTTCCGTGCGAACAACACCATCGCCGTGCCGATGATGCATTGCCAGGAAACGACGTTGAAAACGATGAACAAGAGGAATTGACGCGGGGCCGCATCCAGCTCATGAAGGCCGGAGGTGAGCGGCAGTTTCGATGCCAGGGAGCGCAACGCGCCCATGTTCCGCGAAATGGGAGAAACCATGGGTTCAAATATCTTCGACCGCCCCGTTCGATCGGAATCCAAGCAAAACGGTTCGCACGGGGAGGCGCAATTGTGATACTTTCCTTGTCGCCAATGATACCTCAATCGGGAGTGGCGGCGGAAATCGCGTGCCGCGCCCCGAACACAATTGAGAGGAGAACGATCATGTCAGTCGAAATGGACATCGTATACGAAGGGGATCTGCATTGCGCCGCGACGCACGGACCATCGGGGCAAATCGTGGCGACGGACGCCCCGGTGGACAACGGCGGACGAGGCGCCGCTTTCTCACCCACGGACCTTGTTGGCGTGGCCCTCGGCGCCTGTATGGTGACCATCATGGGACTATATGCCAAGAAGGCCGGCCTGGACATCACCGGCACGCGCGTCCACGTCGTCAAGGACATGACCTCGGCCCCCGTGCGCCGCATCGGCAAGATAACAGTGACCGTGACCTTGCCTGGAGGCAACTCGTTTTCCGCCGCCCAGCGCGCGGAACTCGAACGCGCCGCGGCATTCTGCCCCGTGAAGCACAGTCTCCACCCGGACGTAAACGTCGCGCTGGAATTCGTCTATCAAGCCTGAATCGGCCTGGCGCGAAGTCGCAGATCGCGACCGCCAATAGCCGCGCGCGCCCTCCGACTCATCGGACGCTATCGAACGACGGGCGGGGCGTCGAGTTCCACGGCGATGGTTGTCATGTCATCATCGGGAAGTTCATCCGGCAACGCTATGGTCTTCGCGGCGTTATCGAACTTCAGTTCGGCGCCGGTCTTGAGCAGCCACGCCTTCCTGATGGTGTTCTGCAGGCGGGGCAGTTGGACGGGTCCGCCCGGGTGCTTTTCCAAGTGAACGTAGATACGGCTGCCTCTTGCGGTACACTTGCCGGCCGGCAACGCCGTGAACGGCGACCGCGTCGTGCCGTATATGGATTCGCCGTTCACCTGGAGCCACGCGCCCACGCCTCGGAGGCGCTCGACCAGGGGTTCCGGGATCTCGCCATCGGGCGTCGGCCCGACGTTCAGCAGGAGGTTGCCGCCCCGGCTCACGACGTCGACCAGTATGCGGATGAGTTCACGCGCGCTCTTGAGTTGCTTGTCTTTGATCGAGTACTGCCAGTATTCGCCGATCGTCATGCATGCTTCCCAGGAATAGGGCTGTTGTCGCTCGAACGGCATTGCGACGTTCATTTCGGAAGGCTGCTCGCGCGTGTAGAAGTCGCACAGCGGGTTGACGCCGCGCTCCCCTTTGCCGAGGCGGTCGTTCACGAGCGCCGCCGGCTGCAACTCGCGGATCATGCGCACGAGTTCCGGAGCGCGCCACACGGCGGCCGGGTAGTCCCATTCACCGTCGAACCATATGCAGTCGATGGGACCGTAATTCGTGCAGAGTTCGCGCACCGGCCGAACAAGTACTCATCCACGAACTTGGAGATGTTTTCCGTGTAGTCCGGGTGGCGCCAGTCGAGCATCGAGTAGTAGAAGCCGATCTTTATCCCTGCGCCCCTTGCGGCCTTCACGAGTTCACGCACATAGTCGCGTTTCGGAGCTTGATCCATCGTATCGTAATCCGTCAACGCGCTGTCGAACATGCAGTAGCCGTCGTGATGTTTCGACGTGAAGATCAGATACCTCATACCTCCGGCCTTGGCGGTCTCCATCCATTTCGCGGCATCAAACGCCTTCGGATTGAACTGCTCGGCGTACTTGCGGAACTCGATACGGGCAGGCGCGTCTTCCTTCATGGCGAAGTAATCGAACGCCGCGTTTGGATCGCTACCCTGCACTGAAAACGGGCCCCAGTGCACAAACAGGCCAAACTTGGCCTCATTGAACCAGGCAATGCGTTGTGCCTTTGCCGCGGCATCCACCGTCGCATGCACCGACACCTGCAAGCTCGTAGCGAGAATAAGCAGCATTGTCAACATCACTCCTGACTCCTGATTTCTGTCTCCTGAATTCTTCTACCTTTCGGGATACACGTATTTCCCTTCACGGGCGTTGAATACAATCTTCGGAACGCCTTCCGGAAAGTTGCTCTCGAAGAATTGCTTCAGCGGTCCCGAATACATCGCTATCCGGATCGTTCCCCAAGTCTGCTGGTCGCCAGTCGCGTAGAAGACGTACGTGTTTCCCTCCCATTCGAACAGGTCCGCGTCGGTGTTGTTAATGCCTTCGCCCGGGACCGGGTCCAGCATCGGATACTTCGTGGGCGCCAGCTCCCACGTGGCCAGATCCTTGGAGCGCGCGACGAAGGTCACGTACTTTGTCTCAGGGAGGCGGTATTCGTACCAGAGTCCAGGCCCTGCCCATCGCCACGCGCCGTAAACCACATAGTAATACGGTGCGAAATACCGGATCGCAGGACATGCGCAAGCGGTCTTCTCGGCCACGTCGGAGAAGTTGATCCCCTCCACTTCCTTCCACGCGGCGAGATCCTGGGACCGCGCAAAGCGAAACGACCATTGCACGGGCATGTTCGACTCGAACGCCATCACGTAGCCCTGGTCGTCCTTGCACACGTTGGCGTTGAAGAGATGTTCTCCCGGCTTGCGCGGGATCGCCAACTGTTTGTCCCATTGCTTCAAGTCATTCGATTTGAACCGATAGATGTCGTGCGTCCAATCGTCGTCCGTGTTCTCCGTCGCAAACACGTTCATCTCGTTGCCGTTCACGAACGCGCTTACAAAGGAGAAGGTCTCGCCGAATCGCGCTACCTCATCGCCCGTCCGCATGTCCTGGATAAACAGGTAGAACCCCTGCGCCTTCGTGTTCAACGGACGTACATTTTGCACCAGGAGTGGACGCCCGTCATAAGCCACGGGAGTGTTTTCCATACGCGGCCCGGGGAACGCCAGCGGCAACTTCACCAGCGGCGGGTTGGGCGCCGCGTGCGGGTTTGCCACGTTCGGCGCTTCAGCCCCGAAAATCGATGACGCAATTGCCATCACCACCGGAAAAATCACAATAATTCCTTTCATATCCGCCCAGCCTCCTCATGACAACTATCCCGGATCCGATCCGGGAAAGCAGAATATCGATTCCTCCGAATCAGCCAGAGCTAAAGTACAGAGGAGAGATGAAAAACGCAACAAATGCAAGGACAAGTGCGCCGTCCTTTGATGGCGGATTCGTGGCGCTGGCGCGGATTCCGTGGTATAGTAACTGCGGAAGTCTGGCTGCGGCGTAAGCGGAGTTTCACCCCGCTGTATCTTAAGAGGAGTCGCTTCATGAATCGATGGCTTCGAGTCTTCTGTCTGGTTCTTGCCTTAGGGTTGCTGTTCGCGGGGCGCGCGGGGGCCGTCGGTGTGTACGGCGCGGAGTATCAACTGTCCCAACCGGACGGCGGCACGGTGAACGTCCGGGTCTGGGGCGATGAGTACTATCGCGTGATCGAAACGCTCGACGGCTACACCCTCGTTCGCGACGCTGCGTCCGGTTTCGTGTGCTACGCGAAATTGTCGGCGGACAAACGCGTTCTGGAGTCAACAGGGATTCCCGCGGGAAATCCCGTACCCAAGGATGGGAGCCTGACGCCGCACGTTCGGATCGATCCGAGCGCGAGCGCCGCCCTGATCGCCGAGAAGCGTAATGAGGCGCAGTCACGCTTGGACCAGGCCAGACAACGGGCCGGCGCGAAGGCCCAGCCCGCCCCGCCTTCCTTGGGCGACGTGAAGGGCATATGCCTGCTGGTCGATTTCTCGGACGATCAATCCACGATCGAGGCGCCTGCGATCAATAGCTACTGCAATACTCCCGGCTACTCGGGCAACGGCAACAACGGTTCCGTGCGGGACTACTTCTACGATGTCTCGGACACGGCGCTTACTTATACGAACTACGTGACGCCGACATACTATCGCGCCAGCGATCCGCGCACCTACTATGAGAATCCCGCGCGTCCGTTTGGAGAGGGCGCCACGGAACTGATCCTGGAAGCCCTCGCAAGTCTGGACGCCGGCGGATTCGATTTCTCACTGTATGACTCCAACACGGACGGCTATGTCGACGCGATCAACTGTTTCTTCGCGGGCGATAGATCTCCGGAGTGGGGCGTGGGCCTCTGGCCGCATTCGGGCGGGCTGTATTACGCAGCGGACGGCGTGACCTGCTTCCGCTATCAGATCACCAACATCGGCGGCAGTCTTTCTTTGGGAACGTTCTGCCACGAGAACGGCCACATGATCTGTGAGTGGCCCGATCTCTATGACTACACCGGTGAGTCGTTCGGCGTCGGATCCTTCTGCCTCATGGCCTATTCGCCTTCGGATACGAATCCCATTGAACCCTGCGCACCACTGAAAGACTTGGCCGGATGGGCTACGGTTACGGACTTGGGTGCTTCGGGGGCCGACTTGCCGCTAACGGCGGGAACCAACTCTTTCTATCGGATCCCGCATCCCACGGCCGTCAATGAATACTTCATGCTTGAAAACCGCAACAAGTCGGCGCGGGACGCGTCCTTGCCTGATTCCGGGCTCGCGCTTTGGCACGTGGACACTTTCGGCAGCAACGATTACCATGAGATGCTGCCGGACAGGCACTTCCTGGTCACGCTCGTCCAGGCGGACGGCGATTGGGACATGGAACACGGTTACAACTGGGGCGACGCCAACGACCTGTTCAAGGCGGGCGGCGTGAACCAGTGCAGTCCAACGACCCAGCCTAATACCAATTGGTGGGACGGTCTGCCTTCATTGAAACGCATTTACTCCGTGAGCGCGGCGGGATCCACCATCACCTTCTCGCATGGCGCACCTGTGGAATCCGGTTTGGCCGTGACGCCCGCGAGCATTTCGCAACGGGTGACGGACGAGACCGCGCTTGTCGTGCCGATCCGCGTCATGAACGTAATGGCCGTTCCTCTGAGTTATACCCTTACGATCATCAACGCTTCGCAACCGGGCGTGTTCTCAGTCACCCCGGCCGACGGCGTCTCCTCGGGCGACTGGATAGAACACGCGCTCAACATGAACGTCGCGGGGCTTGCCTATGGCGCGTACACCGCGACCGTCCGCGCCTACGCCGCCGTCCCAAATGCACCCGTGGATGTGCCCGTCACCGTCAATGTCGGGCCTTCGCTTTCCAAGGCGCTCGATACGCGCTCGACCCAGTGGACGACCGAGGGCGATGAGGCCTGGTTCGGTCAAGCCGTCATCACGCATGACGGGGTGGACGCGGCCCAGAGCGGTCCCATCGGCGACATGCAACTTAGCATACTCGGCACGAACGCGTTTGGCCCGGCCGAACTCGGCTTCTACTGGCGCGTTTCCTCGGAGCTGAGTTTTGACTTCCTTCGCTTCTACATTGACGACGTGGAGCAACCCGTCTCCATCTCCGGCGATACGGCCTGGCTCTACCGCGCGTTCTCGATTGCCGCGGGACCGCATACCCTCAAGTGGGTCTACGAAAAGGATGAGTCTGTCGCCGGTGGCCTCGACGCGGGCTGGGTCGACCAAGTGCAGCTAATCGATCCCTATTGCCAGGAAACCGGAGACTGCGGCCCGCCGAAGTTCGCGTATCTCGTGGACGAAGACCTGTGTCTCAGCGTGCCCTGTCCCGTCTGGGGCGCCGATTCGTACACGTGGTACAAGGGCGTTGTTCCTCTCGTCGATGACGATCGGACGACCGGCTCGCACGAGCGGACCCTCCACGTGACCGCGCTTGGCGAGGAAGACACGGGATATTATCGCTGCACGTTGTACAGCAACAGCGAGCACATTGGCGATTACGTGGTCAATGTCAACGTGGTCACATCGCTGCCCGTCGTCCACGGCTTCTCGATAGCGGTTCCTGCAATAAGCCTTGCGGTTCTCGGCGCGCTCTACACGGTCGTGCGCAGACGCGTCTACCGGTAAGTGTTCCGTGTCACGCGGCTATTTTATTGCATAGAGGCGGCTCAGGGTCGGAATGTACAAAACGCCGTTGGCGACCGTCGGCGTGCCGTTGATCTCGTCGTCGAACTTGGTTGTGAATAGGACGTTCTTGGCCTTGCCGGCGGCAAACACCGCGAACGCGCCATCGCTCGCGCCGACGTAGACCTTGCCGTCCGCGGCCAGCGGCGAACCCCAGATCTTGTTGCCCACGTCGTGCGTCCAATAGGCTTGGCCGGAGCCGGCGTCCACGCAGTGGACGTTGCCCGCGCAGTCCGTTATGAACACCAGGCCGTTGACAACGGCCGGCGTCGAACAACTGTGGCGTTCGAGAGGATAGGACCACACTTCCGCGGTCTTCGTGACGTCGCCGGTCTTCGTGGCGTCGATGCACTTGAGCCACGCCTGGTACTTGCCCCACCAGATGTCGCCGCCCGCCGTCACGTACACACGGTTCTTGTAGAAGACCGGCATGCCCATGATCTGGCTGGGGCCTTCGTTCGTGTTCTTCAGGTAGCTGTGAATGTCTTCCTTGGGAGCGGAGGGATCGCAATCGAAACGCCACACCGGTTCGAGCGTTCGGACGGTCTCCGGGACCTTGGGCAGCAGCGCTTTGAAAGCGTAACAGACGCCGTCAGGGCCGCCAAAGAAGACCAGGCGCCGCCCGTTCACGTCGCCCAGTGACGGGGGCGCCCATGTGCAATGGAAGATACGCGGACCGATGCCCTCCCCGTCTTTGGCGAGAAGCCGGCCTGTCTTCTTGTCGAGCGCGATGAGGCTCGGGGCGTCCGGGCAGCGAATCTTGGCGTGGGTGTTGTCCA
>CAZPMT010000081.1:0-24548 GCA_964587655.1 uncultured Nitrospiraceae bacterium | reverse complement strand
CCAAGGTGCAAAGCGCGCTGCTGGAGGCCATGCAGGAGCGCCAGGTCACCATCGGGGAGAACACCTTCCCGATCGAGGAACCCTTTATGGTCCTCGCGACGCAGAATCCCATCGAGCAGGAAGGCACATATCCGTTGCCGGAAGCCCAGGTGGACCGCTTCATGCTCAAGCTCAAGGTCACGTACCCCACCAAGGTCGAGGAACGCGAGATCATGAACCGCGTCGACATCCTCCATGAGACATCCGTATCTCCGGTCGTGGCCAAAGAAGACGTTCTCAAGGCCCGCGAAGTGGTCAATCAAATCTACGTCGACGACAAAGCGAAGAACTACATCGTCGACATCGTTCAGGCCACGCGCAATCCGGAGGCGTTCGGCCTCAACATCAAGCATCTGATCGAATACGGCGCATCGCCCCGCGCCACCATCTATCTCCAGCAGGCGGCGCGCGCCCTGGCGTTTCTCCAAGGGGAAGGCAACGTCTTCCCGAACGACGTGAAACAAGTCGCAATGGACGTCCTCCGCCACCGCCTGATCGTGACCTACGAGGCCGAGGCTGAGAACATGACCAGCGAGGACATTATTCGCAAGATCCTTGAAACAGTACCGGTGCCGTGAGAACGGGTATCGGGGTTCGGGTATCGGGTTTCGTGAAACGAGCGAGACAGAATGTTTGCGTCAAGTGTGGTCGTGGAGAATCAGAAGGGCGATTGACGATCCCCGAAGCCTGAGGATAGATGTAATGGCGCTCAAGACGTATCGCGAGTTGGAGGTGTGGCAGAGGGCGATGGATCTGGTGGTGTCCGTATACCGGTTGAGCGGCGAATTGCCTGCGCAAGAGAAATACGGACTGATAAGCCAGCTTCAACGGGCGGCCGTGTCGATACCCGCGAACATTGCCGAAGGATACGGGCGCTCTCACCGTGGCGACTACCTGCATCACTTGTCGATGGCTCGCGGGTCACTGGCTGAACTGGAAACGCACATGACGCTCGTTGTCCGTTTGGGTTTCATGGCTCGCGAGGGCATGCTGGAAACGTGGAGTCTGGCGCAGGATGTAGGCCAGATGCTGACGAGATTGATTCAATCCCTGGAAGGAAAATCCGGGATGCGAAACCCGAAACCCGAAACCCGAAACCCGAAACCCGAGCCATGATCCCTCAGGAAGTAATGAAACAGATCCGGCGGATTCAGATCCGCACGAGCCATATGGTGAACGACATCCTGGCCGGGCAATACGAGAGCGTGTTCAAGGGCCAGGGGATGGAGTTCCGCGAGGTCCGCGAATACGTGCCCGGCGACGACGTCCGCATGATCGATTGGAACGTCACCGCCCGCACCTCGGTGCCGCACGTCAAGCTGCTCGCCGAGGAACGGGAACTGACAGTCATGCTGCTCGTCGACGCGAGCGCCTCGGGACAGTTCGGCAGCGTGGGCCGGTTCAAGAACGAGCTCGCCGCGGAACTCTGCGCCGTCCTTGCGTTTTCGGCGATCAAGAACAATGACAAGGTCGGCCTCATCATCTTCACGAACGACGTCGAACTGTACGTCCCGCCGAGTAAGGGCAGGAAACACGTCTTGCGCGTCATCCGCGAAGTGCTCTACTTCAAACCGAAAGGCATCGCCACCAACATCCCGCGCGCCCTCAACTTTCTCAACAGCGTCACGACGCGGCGCGCCGTCGCCTTCCTCGTTTCCGATTTCATGGCCGAGGACTACGAGGTCCCTCTGCGGATCGCCAACCGCCGACATGACGTGATCGCCGTGAGCGTGACGGACCCGCGCGAGGAGACGTTGCCGGACGTCGGCTTGATCGCCGTCCGCGACACTGAAACCGGACGCGAGACCCTCGTGGATACGGGCAGCGCCGACGTACGCAGGCAGTACGAGCGCGTGGCGGTCGAGCGCGCGAAGAATCGCGCGCAGATTTTCCAGCGAACGAAGGTGGACGCCATCAACGTGAGGACCGACAAGCCATACGCAACGGAGATCTACCGTTTCTTCCGGATGCGGGAGAAGCGATACGCCTAGAAGAGGAGCGACGCCGCGTCATGAGTGAAGACACCCCGGAAAGACTCAAGGAGTTTCGATCACAGTATAAGCCGGCCCCGCAGCGGCTCAGCAAGCTGGCGATAATTCAGTTGATCGTCATGATCGCGGGATTCGCGGCGGTGGTCGCACTTCTGCTTCGGCCCGCGCCCGCGCCTCCCGTCCAATCCTTAGCCGCCGGACTGCCCCCCGAGAAGCAACGGGAATACGCGATACGCCTCGAGGAGAAGCAGCAGCCGCTCGCGGCGATCGCCGCGTACGAGGAGTACATGAGGACCGCCTCCTTGACGCCTCCCGAGCGCGCGAAGATCTGCTACAACGTCGCCAAGCTCGCCGTCGACGCCGGGAAGTACGACATGGCCCTCCCGTACCTTTACCAGTCGGAGTTCCTCGATCCGAATTCGGATCTCAAAGACGAGATCAACAAGAAGGTGGTGCTGTGCCTTGACAAGCTCGGGCGCACCGTGGACCTTCGCCATGAGCTGCGGAAGCGCACGGATGTGAAGCGGACCGCCGCGGACGTCAAACCCGGCGAAACCGTACTCGCGGAATGCGCCGGCGAGATCGTCACGAATCGCGACCTCGAGATGGAGATCGAAAAGCTGCCCCCGGCGGCGCGCGACACCTTCAGCACGCCGGAGAAGAAGGCCGATCTCCTCAAGAACATTGTCGCCGAGCGTCTGCTGCTGGACAAGGCGCGCCGCCTCGAGCTCGACAAGACCCCGGAGATCCAGGACCAACTCGCGAAACAGCTTGACGCCATGATAGTCCAAAAACTGATCTCCGACGAGGTCCAGGCAAGCGTCAAGGTCACGCCAGAGGACGTCGAGCGTTTCTACAAGGCGGAAATCGACCAGTTCAAAGAGCCGGCCTCGGCGGAAGTCCAGGTTGCGAAGGCCGACTCGGAAGACGGCGCGAAGGCCATCAAAGACTTTCCGGAGAAACCCGTGACGGCCATCAAGGGCGGACGCGTCCCGGGAGCCACCGAGAAGATCACCGCTCCGGATGCACTCTTCACGGCGGAACCCGGCGGAACCGTGGGTCCCGTCCAGGGCGAGAAGTCCTGGTACGTTTTCAAAGTCGTCTCGAAAAAAGAAGAACGCATTCCTCCTTTCGAGGAGGTGAAGGATAGGGCAACGCGCGCGTTCCAAATGCGGAAGGAACAGGAGAAGGTCGGCGCGATCATCGACGAAACACTCCAGGCGCGCGACGTGCACCTGTACCCCGAACGGTTGAAGGAGCCCGCGCCACAGAAATGAACACGTTGTTGTGCATAGCCATGCTGATGGCCGCCGCCGGGAATCCGGTGGACGTAAGCGTCACGCTGAGTCCGCCGGTCATTCCGTTTCATCGCCAGGCGGAATACACCATCACGGTCGAAGCCCCCAACGACGTGGACGTGAAGTTTCCGCAGATGGTAAAGAAGTTCGGGGGACTGGAAACCTCTGATCTCCGGCACAATACGCAGCCACTCAAGAACAATCGCAGAAGGATCTCCGAAACCTACGTCCTCGACCCCATTCTAATCGGCGTCTACAAGATCTATCCCGCCGAGGTGAAGTGGGGCGACAATGAGGGCATCACGGTGCCTTCGCCCGCGCTGCGCGTCCGCGATCTGACCGACGAGGAGAAGCAAGACGCAGGCAAATTCGCCGATATCGACGGCCCAATCCCGGTGAAAGGCGCGCTTGCCAAGCACTGGCGCATCTGGGTGGCCATCGCGGCGGTGGTCCTTCTCGCCACGGCGGTATGCTGGCTCCTGTACCGGCGCCGGCAGCGGCGCATCCAGCAGGCCCCGCCCACGCCGCCTTGGGAAGTGGCGTATCAGCGGCTGCGCGAACTCGATGAGCGTCAGCTTCCTAAGTCGGGCAAGTACGAGCCCTATTACGTCGACCTCTCGGCCGTCCTCCGATACTACATCGAGGACCGGTTCAGTCTGCATGCCCCGGAACAGACCACGCAGGAATTTCTCGCCGCCGCCACCGGCGTCAGCCTCTTTACGGACGAGCAACAGAAACTTCTCTCGCAGTTCCTGCGTCACAGCGACTACGTGAAATTCGCGCAATACGTTCCGTCGATTAACGAGATGGACCGCTGCTTCGCGTTCGTGCTCCAGTTCGTGGACGAGACGGTTCCGAAGCCGGCGCAGGAAGAGAAGGAGATGGCTGCATGAACCGGCTCGGCCCATTCTCCTTCGACACGCTCATGAACCCGTGGGCGTTGCTGTTGCTGCTCGGCGTCCTGGCGGTCCTGATTGCCGAGGTCCTGGCGCGCACCCCGGGCACGCTCAACATCTCGACCGGCGAGATACTCGCGCGATTGCGCCGCCCCACGGCGGACATCAAGCGGAGGCTGCCGGTACTGCTGCGCGCGCTCGGTCTCGCTTTTCTGGTGCTGGCCCTCGCGCGCCCCATCACGGGCTATCAGGTCCGCAAGGATCGCGGAAACATCATCGATATCATGCTGTGCGTCGACGTATCAGGCAGCATGCGTTCGCAGGATTTCGTATCGGGCGGACAACGTCGAGATCGCCTGTTTGTCACAAAGGAGGCGGTACGCGATTTCATCAACAGCCGCAAGGAGCATAGCTCTGACCGCTACGGCCTCGACCGTCTCGGATTGGTTCTCTACGGCAAATACGCCTGGACCGCCTGCCCGTTGACGCTCGACTACGGTCTGCTCGAACACGAACTCAAGCGTACGGAGATCAATCCCGAGGAAGAGAAGTCGCAACGGACCGCCATCGGCTCGGCGATTGGCCTCGCGGTGAGCCGGTTGCGCAAGTCCGAAGCCAAGAGCAAGGTCATCATCCTGCTCACCGACGGACTCAACAACTTCGGCGAGCTTGCGCCGCCTACCGCCGCGCGATTGGCGAAGGACTACGGCATCAAGATCTACACGATTGGCGCCGGATCCCCGGAGGGCGGCGTGGTGCCGACCTCGACCATCTTCGGACCGTTGTTCCAGCAGACCACGGAGGGCGTGGACGAAGACGCACTCAAGAAGATCGCGGAGATCACCGGCGGCAAGTACTATCGTGCGACGGACACGCATTCGCTCCAGGAAGCCTATGGCGAGATCAACCAACTCGAGACGACGGAAGTCGAGTTGAACGATTACTACGAACACAAAGAAGGTTTCATGCCCTTCGCAGTCGCCGGAGCGCTAATCATGCTGGCTTCGGCGTTCTCGAGAAGGTATTGGTTTGAGACGGTCCCGTGAACGCGCGACGAACAACCGAGGAAGCCGAGAGTGAACGTTGAATTTATATTCCCGTTGAGCCAGTTGCACTGGTGGGTGGGTTTGGCCGTCGCGGCGATGGCGCTCATCGTGCTCGGCCTTCGCACGCTCGAAAAGCGCCGCCAGGCGAGGCTTTATCGTTTCGTGGACGCCGGCCTTGCGCCGCGTCTGCTGCTCGGCTACGACCCCGTCATGCGCCGCCCCCTGTTCTGGCTGACGGTTGCGGGTTTCGCCTTGCTCGCGTTGACGTTCGCGCAGCCCCATTGGGGACAATCGTGGCAAGAGGTCCGCCAGCAAAGCCACGACATCATCGTCTGCCTCGATACGTCCGAGAGTATGAACGCGGCCAACCCGCTGCCCACGCGTATCGAGCGCGCCAAGCAAAAGGTCCTGTCGATCCTCGAGCGCACGCCGGGCGACCGCTTCGCCCTGGTGGCCTTCGCGGGCGCGCCCGCCCTCGAATGCCCTCTGACGCACGACCTCGGGTACTTCAAGGCGGTCCTGAACGCCATCGACACCGACACCATCAGCCTCGAGGGAACGGACATCGCCTCGGCCGTCCGCGAGGCCGTGAAGGTCTTTCGCGAGGAATCCGAGAAGTCCGGAATCGTGGACAACAACTCCCGCGCAATCATCCTGATTTCCGATGGCGAGCAAGTATCGGGCGACGCCGTGGCCGAGGCGGAAAAGGCCTCTGAGTTCGCGCGTGTGTACGTCGTCGGCGTCGGCGATCCCGACGGCACGCAAGTTACGCTGCCTGACTGGATGACGCAGTACGTGAAGAACGCGCAGCCCCACATCTCGAAGCTCGACGAGGATACGCTCTCGAAGGTGGCCTTATCGGGCAAGGGCGGCTATATCCGCTCGACCCCGGACAATAGCGACATCGACCAGATCTATGGCTACATCGAGAGACTGACCACCTACGCCACCTCGAGCGACGTCCGTTTCCGGCTGGTCAACCGATACCAATGGCCCCTCGCGTTCGCCATTCTATGCTTCGCCGGAGAGGGTGTGTGGATTGCCGCAATGCCCCTGCTGCGAAGCAGACGCACGCGCAAGGCCCGCGCAAAGGGCGAAACGGAGACCGCCCGTGTCTAGAAACTCCAGTATCGCATTGGCATTCCTGCTCGTGGCGGCGCATGGCGCTCTTGCCGCGGAATCATTCGACTCGCGCCTGGCAAGAGCCCACGACACGCTCAGCAACGGCGACCCGGACGGCGCCTTGACCACGTATCGCGAACTTCAGACGGAGGACCCGGAATCGGAGGTTCTTTATTACAGCATGGGGTGCGCGCAGTATAAGCAAGGCGCGAAGCTCATCGAAGAGAAAGCGCCGCGAGACGCCGTCGAGAGTTTCAAGACGGCGAAGGGATCGTTCGAGAAGGCGCTGAATGCGCGCGACCCGGAGATCCGCAAGGACGCGCAGTACAACCATGCGAACTCCACTGCGCAGATTGCCATCAACTCCGTCAGCGCGCAACAATACGAGGAAAGCAAGAAGGCATTCGAAGATTCCGTTAAGGAATACGAAGCGTTTCTCAAGCAGTACCCGAATGACGAGAACGCCCGTCAGAATCTGGATCACGTGCGTTACATGCTGAAAAGCATGCTGCAGAATCCGCCGCCTGAGCAGCCTCAAGAGCAAGGGCAGTGTGACAAGAACAACGACCAGCAGAAGGATCAACAGCAGCAGGACCAGCAACAGAAGGAAGGCGAGGACAAGAAGCAGGACGAGCAGGCGGATCAGGACAAGCAACAGGAAAAGCAGCAGCAGGAGCAACAGCAGGCCGGAGCCGAGGCCGCTAAACAAGACGAAAAGGATCAGCAGAAGGAGTCTGCCGACAATACGCAACCGGAAAGTCATCAGAACGTGGAAGCCATCCTGCAAAGCCTCGAGGACACGGATAAGCGCGAGCAGAAAGAGACCAAGAACGTTCGCACGGAGATCAAGATAGGCAAGGACTGGTGGTAATGCGCGCCGCACTTTGCATAGCAGCCGTTGCGCTGACGGCTCTGGCCGCCGTGGCCGAGCCGCAAGTGAACGCCTATGTCCAGCGGCAGACCGTCGCGGTTCGGAGCCCCTTCCTTTTCTTCATTGAGGCGAGCGGATCGAACGTCGGCGACCCGCAGATCCCCAACGTGGACGGCCTCAACATCAACAAGCAGGCAACGAACACGTCTTCCGGCACCCAGATCAGCATCGTAGGATCGCGCAGCACCACGATCAGTACGCGCCGCCTCGGGTATTACGCCCAGCCCACGCGCGTCGGCAAGATCACAATACCGCCGATAGCCGTCCCCATCGACGGGCAAACCGTGTACACCAAGCCGATCACGATCAACGTCGTCGACCGCGCCGGCGGGCAGCAACCCGTCCCTGAGCCACAGCAGGGCGTTCCCGTCGGCGCAACTCCCCCGGCAACCTCCGCGCAACGCGGCGACCCTACGTGGGACGATGCCGTCTTTGTCGAGAGCGACGTATCCCGGCGCACGGTATACCAGGGCGAGGCAGTTCTGCTGTCGCTGAGAATATGGAAGCTCGACTCGCCCGGACTCCAGGTCGGAACCTACAGAGGACAGAGATTCGAGTTCCCTACGACGGAGGGTTTCTACGCGATAACGCTCGATCAGCGGCAGGATCGCAAAGAGCGCAACGGCTGGTCTTATGACGTTACCGAATTCCGGCAAATCCTGTATCCCACCGTCAGCGGCGACCTGACCGTCGGCTCGTGGCATTGGGAAGGCGTCGGCGAGAATGCCATCGGCTGGCGCGTCCAACGGCAGAACTTCTCCTTCGACACGCCGCCCATCACTGTCACCGTGAAGCCGTTGCCGGAACGTCCGCCTGATTTCAGCGGAGCCGTTGGCTCCTTCACCATCAAGGCCGAACTGCCGCGCACCCAATTGGTTCAGGGCGTGCCTGCGCAGTTCATCGTCAGCGTTTCGGGCAAGGGCAATTCCGACGCGCTCAATGCGATCCCATTACCCAAGATCGAGAATGTGCAGATCTCCGATCCGGAGAATAGTGTAAAGCCCGTCGAGACCGGCGGGCTCATCTCCTTCGAGAAAACTTTCTCGTACGCCATTACACCGCTTGCGGCGGGCTCACTCCAAATTCCTGAGATCGGCTTCTGCTATTTTGACCCGGAAGCGGAATCTTATAAGACCGAGAGGACTGCGCCTATCACCGTTCCGGTGGTCCTTTCCGCGGAGGATACCGGTCCGCGGGTGATCGTCGCGCCCGATGGCCTTTCCCAGGCAGGCGCCGTAAACATCATCGGTGAGGACATTGTCTCGATCATCGAGAATCCGGGCCGGCTTCGTCCCTCGCGCGCCTCCGGCGCGACCGCCGCGGCTTTGGTGGGAGCGCCCGCCCTCGCCTACTGCGGACTGGCCCTCTTCATGCGCCGCCGCCGCCGTTTCGAGGATGACACGGGGTTTGCGCGCGACTACAGTGCAAAATCCAAAGGCCGCAAACGCCTGAGGAACATTGCGCAGGCTGCGGAGCCCTCTGAAGAATTGTACAAGGCCGTTGCGGGCTATATCGCCGACAAATTCAACGTCCCGGAAGGCGGCATGACCTCGGGGGACGTCAAGCAGTTGTTTGAGGAGCGAGGGATCGACGGCGATCTGGTCGAAGGCTTCACGCGGATCCTCAAGGCGTGCGAGCGCGTGCGGTACGCCGGAGTGCGGCTGTCGGATGAAGAGGTCGGCGCACTCACCGAAGCGGCGGTCGTGGCGATGGACCGTCTCGACGACCAGATGAAACGGAGGCGCCTCAAATGAGCCTATTGGTAATAGCGGCGATCCTCCTCGGCGCCAATGGGTATGACGACACCTTTAACAGCGCCTGCGACGCTTACAACGCGGGCAACTACGCAACCGCCATCCAAATGTACGAGCAGCTCGTCACCGAGTCCGTCGTTCATCCCGCCGTCTTCTTCAACCTCGGCAACGCCTACTTCCGCACCGGAGCGCTCGGTCCGGCTATCGCCAACTACGAACGGGCGCTGCAATTGGACCCGGCATTCGACGGTGCGCGGGAGAATCTCGCCAAGGCCGTTCGCGACACAAGGAACCATCTGGCGCGCCCGGCCCCGCCGGACTGGCAAGAGAGCCTCCTCTTCTGGCACTATCAACTGAGTTCGCGCGCCACGAACACTATGGCGGTGTTGCTCTGGCTGGCATTCTGGGCTGCCTTGGGCCTCCGGCAATTGCGTCCGTTGCGCTACACCCGCCGTTTTGCGGTTGTGGCCGGCGTTCTTGCAGTGGCATTCGGACTCTCAGCCTGGGAGAAGGCCCGCCCCGAATTGATAGCCGTGGCCAACGCGGACGTTGTCCACGTGCACTATGGAACCAACGAAAGTGAAACCGTGCGGTTTGACCTCAATGAAGGGGATCGCGTGACCGTCGACAAGCGCGCCAGCGGCTGGTCTCGTGTAACCACGGAGAACGGCGAGCGTGGCTGGGCCCAGGACGCGGATCTGGCTTTCGTCGGGCCGCCCTATGAACCGCCCGCCAAGGTTAGTGCATCAACGGGCGCACCACCCGCCTCAGCGAACCCTGGAGCGGCGGAACGAAAATGAGCGACAGCTTTGCGGAATACATAGCCCTTGCGAGATCGAATGGCCCGGCCTTCAGCGACGTGACCCGTGATGAACGCGTCGCCGCGGCTCGGGCCTACGCGGTCGAACGCAGGCGTGTGATCCGCGAGCGGCACGATGCCGGCGAATCCGGATCGAACGTGCTGAGGATGCTTGCGGAATCGGCGGACACGCTCCTCCGGGGCGTGTTCGATTTCGCCTTGTTCTCGATAGCGAACCGCTCGGCGCTGCTGTCCCGGGTTGCGGTGTGCGCCTTGGGCGGCTACGGACGCTCGGAACTCAGCCCGTTCTCCGACCTCGACGTCTGTCTGCTGTATGATGGCCCTCTTGACGACAACATCAAGTCGCTGAACAGCTATCTGGTGCCGTTTCTGTGGGACGTGGGCTTTGTCATCAACTTCACGACCCGAAGCGTCGCGGAAGCCGTCAGACTCGCCAAGAATGATCTGAAGGTATTCACGGCCATCCTCGAATCGCGTCTGATCTCCGGCGACAGCACAACCTTCGCCCGGCTGAAACTCCAACTGCGCGAGCCGTTCCGGGAAAAGGACACCTCACTCGCGTTCATCCAGTCCAAGGCCCGCGCCCGCTACGACCTGCTCTCGGACGAATACAAAGACCTCTTCAGGGCCGAGCCGAACACAAAGGAGAACCGCGGCGGCCTGCGCGATTTCCACACGGCCCTGTGGTTGTTCATGATGACCTACGGTTCGTGCACGCTCGACGACGTTGTTGCAATGGGAATCATCACACCGGAGGAGCTTCTCGATCTCGTCAATGCTCTCGATTTCGTCTGGCGTATTCGCAACGAACTGCATTTTCACGCCGGACGCGAGGATGACATCCTGACGTTCGCGAACCAGAAACACGTCGCGCAGGCGTTCGACTACGGGGCTCCGCCCTACCACGACATCCAACGTTTCATGCAGGATTACTACGCCGCCGCGCGGAAACTGTTCCGGTTCCTCCACATCGCCGTGCAGGTCTGCGATCGGCAGACCGTGGAAACCGGCGTGGATCCCTCCCTTCTGCCGTTGCGTGCGCAAATCGTGGTCCGCGACGGTTGCCTCGAGGCCGGGCAGGACGACCCGCATTGGTTCGCGGAACAGCCCGCGCGCCTGATGGAGGTCTTCTGGGAATCCGCGCGGCACCAGGTCCCTCTGAGCCGCGCCACCGAGCGCCGCGTCGCGGAAAACCTGCACCTTGTGACCGACACCTTCCGGACCAGCGATATCGTGCGCCGGTTCTTCGTGGCCATCTGCAACCGCCCCACGCAGGCCGGATTTGCCTTGCGGCACGCGGCAAACCTCGGCTTGCTCGGCGCGTATCTGCCCGAGTTCGCCGAGATTCAAGGCGTAATACGCTATGAGGATTTCCACCAATTCCCCGTGGATGAGCATACCTTGCGCGCGCTCGAGGCGCTCGCGGGCTTGCCGCAGGCCCAAGACCCGGTCACGCAGTGCCTTCAAAAATCCCTCGAGCATCTCCCGGACCCATACATCCTCGTGATGGCCGTTCTTTTCCACGACCTTGGCAAGGCGAAGGGCGAGACGCACGTCGACGAAGGCGTGCTCCGAACGAAGGATATCTGCCGTCGAATAGGCATGGACGACGAGGACACGGAACGCATCGCTTTTCTGGTGCAGCACCACCTTCTCATGACCAAGATCAGCCAGTACCGCGACGTCGACGACAATGACATCGTGCAAAGTTTCGCGAAGACGATGAAGACCGAGGAACGCCTTCGGACCTTGTTCCTCATCTCCTACGCGGATATGGCGGCCGTAGGCCCCGACGTTTGGAACGACTGGAAAGGCGCGCTGCTGCTGAAGCTCTACCTGCGAACCGAGATGATCCTGCTCGGACGCGCCGAGACCGTCGGCGATCAGTACTGGAAATCCCCAAAGGCGCAACAGGTCAGCGAGAACGTTCGCGACGACCTCAAACCTTGCGTCGAGGATCACATTCGGGGCCTGGGAGAACGCTATCTCCTGGCCTTCACGCCATGGCACATCGCCCGCCACATCGAATGTGCCGCCCGCGCGCGGGATACGAGCCTGGCCATGAACTGCTGGACCCACGAGGAAACCGGCATGAGCGAGGTCGTCGTCAGCACGTCGGACCGGCAGGGATTGTTCTCGATGATCGCAGGCAGCTTCGCGTCGCAGTTGGTCGATGTGAACAACGCCGCCCTGTTCACGCGCCCCGACGGATGGGTCATCGACTGTTTCACGGTGTTCGACGCCGCGCGCGGACGCCCCATCACCGAGAAACAATTCAAAGCAGTCGAGCGCGTACTCCGCGCGGTGCTCCTCGGCGACGAGGACATACAGGAAGTCGTGGACCGTTCCCGGCGGCGTTTGTTCGCCCTGCTGCAACCGCGCATCGCCGTACGAACGCAGATTGCCTTCGACAATGAGTCCTCGCGCACCCACACCGTCATTGACATCGAGACGGGAGATCGCACGGGGTTGTTGTATGATATCACTCAAGCCATGGCCGCGGCGGGACTCGACATTTCCGCCGCGCGGATTGTCACGGATGCCAGGCGCGTCCGCGACTCGTTTTACGTCACATTGGACCGCAGGAAAATATGGGAACAGGAAAAACAGGCGCAGATTCGCGATGAGTTGCACAATGCGATCCATCCGCGAACGCTCGCCGAGACATAAGGAGAGAATACATGAGACATGTAAGACATTTTGTGAGCTTCGCAAGGCGTGCAAGCGCCCTAGTCCTAGTGATGGTGCTGTGCGTATTCACAGCCGGCAGCGCCTTCGCGCTGAGTCCCGTCCTCAAAGAGATGGAGGACGCATTTATCCGGCTCCACGAAGAACTGCGTCCCTGCGTGGTCAACATCGACTCGAAAGGGGCATCAAAGCAGGGCGACATAGACCCGGACCAGTTACACGACCTGTTCCGGTTCTTCGGCATGCCCAGTCCAGAACCGGGCCCAAATATGCCCCGCATGAAAATGCCGCCGAGGGTCGCGACCGGCTCCGGGTTCATCTACGACAAGGAGGGCCACATCGTCACCAACAACCACGTCATCGACGGCGCCGATGAAATCACCGTCAAGCTGTGGAACGAGAAGGAATATCCGGCCAAAGTGATCGGCAGGGACCCTGACACGGATCTCGCCGTGATCAAGATCGAACCGGACGTCGACCTGCCCGTCGCCCGAATCGGCGACTCGGACGTCCTCAAGGTCGGGCAATTTGCCATCGCGGTCGGAAGTCCGCGAGGCTTTGAAGGCTCATTCTCGTTCGGACACATCAGCGCGCTCGGACGCGAGGAGCTCAGCCTGCCCGGACTGCGCTTCCAGAACTTCATCCAGACCGACGCCGCCATCAACCTGGGCAACAGCGGCGGCCCCTTGTGCAACCTTGACGGCGAAGTCATCGGGATCAGCATCGCCATCGTGTTCGGCGCCAACTCGCTCGGCTTCGCGATCCCCTCGAATACCGCGAAGCAGATCGTTCCCACCCTGATCGCCTCCGGAAAGGTTACGCGCGGCTACCTCGGCGTTGGCATCACCAACGTGAAACCCTTCATGGAGGGCGTAGGACTCGCCGACGACAAGGGCGCATTCGTCAAGAACGTACAGTCCGGCACACCCGCCGAACGCGCCGGAATCAAACCGTACGACGTGATCCGAAAGGTCAACGGCGCGGAAGTCGAGAATTCCGCCGACCTCGTCCGCAAGATCTCCCTCCAAGCCCCTGGAGCGGCGGTCACCCTCGAGGTTTGGCGCGACAAAGCCCCTGTCAACGTCCAGGTGACGTTGGACGAATATGCCGGCGATCTCAAGACAGCCCTAAAGGGCAAGGAGATCCTCGGAATACACGTTCAGAACCTGTCGCCCGAGATCACCGAACGCCTCAAACTGAAGCCCGAGATCACGGGCGTCATTGTGGCCGAGGTAGACCCAGGCAGCCCCGCCGAAGAGGCCGGCGTAGGTCCCGGCGACATCATCACCGAGGTCGCGCAAAAGAAGGTCGCAAACGCCGATGACTTCTACAAGCTCGTCAAGGAGAACGCCGTGCCAGGCAAATCCCTTCTCATCGGATACGTCCGCGCCGGAACCGATGACGCCGACATCATAGTCATCAAGGTCCCAAAGGACGCCGACCTCAAGTAGTTGTACGACACCCACTTGCCAGTCTCTTGTCACGAGGACAGGGCGCACCCCAGCGGTGCGTCCTGTTTCTTTTCAACCAAGGACCCATACCACCTTGCAGAAGCGCAATCATGCGTCGGCCTCGCAAGAGGTGTTGGGTTTGCACTTTGCGTGCGAATCGCGTTTTATAAAACATCACTTGACTTTTATGAAATGATGATTTAATATTATTTATCGGAAGCATCTATAAAGAGAGTCGCCATGGAAAAAAGACTTCCAGTGAGTTGCCCGAGTTGCCGAGCGTTGCTGCGGGTCAAACGGTTCGAGTGCCCCTCATGCAACACGGTCGTTGAAGGGGATTTTGTCTTGCCGGTTCTTGGCCGGTTGAAGGACGACGAACAGGTCTTCGTTCAGCATCTTATCAAGTGCAGCGGGAGTCTGAAGGACTTGGCGCGGTTGTATGAAGTGTCGTATCCGACCGTCCGGAACCGGTTGGACGCGCTTATTGAACGCATTCAGGCTTTGGAGGCGGAGAAACCCGAAGAGCACCAAGAGACAGGTTCCGCATGACGAAGGAAATCGGTATGGCAGACAGGCAATCGCTGAAGATGTGGCTCTTCAACCCGTTTCACTACGTGGCCGGGGGAGCGGCGCTGGCCATCGGGTTACCGGTGGTGATTATCGCGAGCCTGAACGGATCCCTGAGTTCCTCGCATTTCGATGGGGTCTTGGATTTCCATACGGGGTTGAGAATGCCGCTCTGGTTCTACGCCATCGAAGGCGCCTCTGACTGGTTGGTGATGAGCGTGCTGCTTCTGGCGGCGGGCTGGCTGATATCGAAGAGCCGGATTCGCGTTATCGACGTATTTGGGACCCAGGCCTTGGCACGGACGCCGACACTCGTGACCGCACTGGTTGCGATGCTGCCGGGATACCAGCGTCAGGCCGCCCGACTGGCCGTGGTCAACATGGACGCCCATTACCCGGACCTCGCCGCGTTCATCGCGGTATGCATCGTGATCGTCGTCATGATCGTGTGGATGATTGTGCTGATGTACCGCGCGTTCGCCGTCTCATGCAACGTCCGGGGCGGGAAGGCGATAGTGATCTTCGTCATCATGCTCGTGGCGGGTGAAGCCATAAGCAAGATGGTCTTGATGACTCTGCTTCAGGTTGCGGTGCGATAGGAACATCGACGAGGAGACAAACGATGTCAAACAAGTGGAAAGGCGCAATCCTGCTGGTCTTGGTGGTATTAGCCGTGCTCCCGTTGGCCGTGCTCCCGATTGCCTTGAATCTCGCCAAGAAGTCTTCAGAACCCTCGGCCAAGGTCGCGGCGGAAGAGGGGGCAACGCCGTCGCGGCCCGTAACTAACGGGTCCCCGGCGTGGGCCCGGGCCTTCGAAGACGACCCGGACGTGGTCGGCGAATGGAAGACCGTGGACTTCGTGGAGCGCATCGAGGACTTCACGCCGGGCAGGAAAGGTTGGACGGGCGGCTTCGCGTTCGAGTATCTGAAGTTCATGCCGGAGGGCAGAACGTCCGGGCCATGGAAATGGACAAAGGAATACATGTGGCATCCTGGCGACAAGGCCGAGGGAAAGTACGTCGTAAAGGATCTCAACGGCAAGAAGTATCTGTTCATGGAGTGGATAAGCGGGGACGTGTTGATCCGCGGTGAGAAACCGCACCATTACGTCTTCGAGAAAATGTAAACCGGAAACGCGTCTGAGGAGGTCGTATAATGGACAAGAAACTCATTGCGGTTATCGTTGTGGTCGTTATCGTGGCGGCGTTGCCGATTCTGAGCCGGTTCTCCGGAGCCGGATCTTCCACCCCGCCCGCCGCGTCAGAAGGAACTCCCGCCTCCGGCGGGGCCGACGCCAAAACCGTCGCACAGGAACTCGCGACGGCATTGACGCGCGGCGACTGGGCCGCGGCTACAAGCCGGTTCGACGCAACGATGAAGGCGGCTCTGCCCGAATCCACATTGGCCGAGACGTGGAATGCCGTGGGCGCTCAAGCCGGCGCATTCAAGAAACAACTCGGCACGCGCGCCGAGAAGGCCCAGGGAATGGACGTCGTCTTCGTAACGTGTGAATTCGAACGCGCCAAGGTGGACGTCCAGGTAACCGTGAACCCGGCGGGCCAAGTCTCCGGACTCTTTCTCCGCCCCGCGAGTTAGATCTCGACATCTTCCAGCCTACAGCCCACTGCTTCCGGTCTCGAACACTTCGGCGGAAAGCACCCCTTCCGCCACCTTAGCTACGGCTCCAAACATGGTCACGTCGTATTCCGCGCCTATGCCGATCCGCAGTTCGCCACCCGGCATGACGACAGTTACCGGGTCGTCGCATAATCCAAGACGCACGGCTGCCGCGGCGGCCGCGCAACTGCTGCTGCCGGACGCCAGCGTGTATCCCGCACCTCGCTCCCATATCTCGATCCGGATCCGGTGGCGATCCATCGGCATCATGAACTGGACGTTCGTTCGATTCGGAAACAGGTCATGGCGTTCGAGCAAGGGACCCAGCCGCAACGCCACGTCTCGCGATGCGTCGTGCGCGACGACCACGCAGTGGGGATTGCCGACCGTTACGCCCGTGAACCGCAGCGCCGCGCCGCCCACCTCGATGGACTCATCCACTACTTCGCGCGCAGGCCCGCGCACGGGGATGATCTCGCTGTTGAAGCCGGCCTTCCCCATTTCGACAAAGACGTTTCGCCCCCCGTCGATCACTCGGCACCGGACCACGCCACCCGCCGTCATCACCTCGAACGGTTTCTCTTTCACGCGACCCTGATCCCAAAGATACCGCGCGAAAATGCGAAGACCGTTTCCGCTCTTCTCCGCCTCCGCCCCATCCGGATTGAAGATCCGCAATCCGAAGTCCGCGCCGCCTTCCGGCGAGACCGGCAACAGGATGCCGTCTGATCCAATGCCGAAATGCCGGTCGCAAATGCGTTCCACCATCCCGTCCGCAAGATCAGCCGCGACGACGCCGTCAAGGACAACATAGTCGTTTCCAAGTGCTTGGTACTTGTGAAATCGCATTCTCAATTCCTTTGCAGCGTCCGCTGTACTACTTCCGGGCAAGCAGGTCCAGCATGTCCGGCCACAAGGCGGCAAATCCCCGACAGCGGTTATCCTCACTTTCTGCGTACCGACGCCGTGATGGATTTCACCCGCGTGATGAGCGCCTCCGTCATCGGGAACTCTCCCGGATAAGGTTTCCACTCCGCATGCCCATCCATATAAAGCACCCATGCCGCGTTTTCCGTTCCCGCGGGCACTTCCCACGCGACGGGCAGCCTTGATTGCGCCTTGGCCGATGCGTCGGCCTCATTGATATCCGTGATGAGGAACCGTTCGACCCCCTCGCGCAGACGGAAGACTGTCTTTGTGTCGTTCTCTTCCGCACCCGCCTCATCCAGCGTCAGGTCCTCGCCCTTCAGGCCCTCCGGCCCGTATTCCTCATATGCATCGAGGAACGCAGTGGCCACTGCCTCATCTTCTATCGCGTATCCGAAATAGCACAACCTTACGTCCTGCTTTCCCGTCAGCGCAGCCAATGTTGCAGGATCTGTAATGTATTCCGGATAGAGAAGGCTCGGATCCGGATAAAACGCGCCGTATTGGCTGGCCAGCGGCGGGTAAATCAAGCCTTTGCTCTCATTGGCGAACATCTTGAAGATGATGCCGACCTGTTGCAGCGTGTTTTTTCTCTGTGCGTGAAGGGCATCGTCAGGAGCCGCCGCCTGCTCGTCGGCTGAGGATGATTTGACGACCAGCACTACGCCCTTGGCAGGCGCGGTAATGTGTATAGGCTCCGATTTTTCCCAATGTTCATTCTGCGTCCAGAAGATGTAGTCCCCGCGCGGCACCTGCACCGAGAATCTTCCTTCCTTGTCGGCCGCTGCCACCAATGCGTCCGTTCCTTCGGCCTCATCACGATAGCTTATCGAAGCGCCGGGCGCGGGCATGTCTCGTTCGTTGACGACGATGCCCGAGACCGCCGCCGCAGCCGACCTGAGGACTAGCCTCAGCGGCGTCGGCGGATTCGCCGCAATGATACCCTCATAGGCGCGTTCCGCCTCGTGCATCGGCGATCCGCAGCGCAGTCTGATGGCATCGGATTCACCCGTCGGCACGAAGTCAAATCGGAAGGCCCCATCCGCGCCTGTCTGTCGAACGTTCACGCGCCTCTGCTTCGGCCTGTGGAGTGATACATAGACCATCGGCAGAGGTGTGCCTGCATCATCAACAACTTTTCCCGCGACTGAGCCGGACTGCCCCTCAAAGCGAACGAACAACTCCGCCGCATCGGAATCGCGTCTGGCGATCCGCCCCATGCGCCCCGTCCCAATCTCATACATGCAACTCGCCTCAGTATTCGTATTCGGATCAACTGGATTCCCCTCCAGGCTAACCTCTGCCTCCTTCTGTTCGTCATATATCGTGAGAGGCGCGCGGCCATCCAACTGGAACACGCCTTCCGCCGCGTGTACGAGGACGTCGACGCTGCCGTTCATGCCGTATTGTGGCTCGGAAGCCGGGCGCAGCACTGCATCCGTGACGGGCAGTCCCGCGCTGTCCAACATCGATACGGAGTATGTTCCTGGCGTCTTGCGTTCCTTTACTCGAAAGACCTCATCGAATTGCTTCGGCCCCGTAACGATCAATTCGCGCCTGCCGCCGCCCTCGAATGAGTATTCTTCGCCCTGAACATACGCATAGACGGCGTTCTTGCCCATCTCAAGGCCGGCGCTGAACGCGCCGTCAGCGGCAACCGGGATCTGTCGAGGCAGTTCAGGCTGCCTATCATTGCTGATACCGATCTGCGCTTTCGGCAGGGGCTGTCCATTGGCATCGAGCACGCGTCCGCGCACGGAAGCGGGGTAGTCGGCAGAGAACGTCACCGTGCATTCGGCAACCGCGTCCTCTTCCACGAACGTCGTGCCCGAGGCAAGACTCGCGACATTTCCTTCGTTGTCTTTGGCCGTGGGGGCGTAGGACGCGGGCGCCGGAACGCGCATCTCGGCGATCCCATTTTCGTCTGAGGTGGCTTGGGAACAACCTCCGGGGACCTCGACAGGAACACCCGGCACGGGACTCGAGCCTCGCATGACTTTGACGCGCAAGACACCCGCACGTGGCGCTTGCACCTTGAGGCCGCGCTCGCCAATCTCGGCGGCCGCCATATCCATCTGGTATCGAACAAAGTCGGGATGGTCAAACCGAAACGATGGATGGACCGGGTCGGCCACTACCGCGAAAGCGCCCTCGGCATCCGTCCACACATTCAACATGGAACCTTGTTCGCCGACGCCGATCCATGCGCCGCGGATCGGATTTCCTTTGCGATCCGTCAGGATGCCTCGGTATTCCTTCCCTGTGAACATTCTAACCAGTAACTCCAACCGGGCGCCCCGAATCACAGGCCGGAATTGATATCTGAGCGGCAGGAAACCCGGTGCATAAACCGCGAGCGAATTGGTGAGCGTTTCGGTGTCATACGCCACCGAGAAACGCCCCGACGAGTCCGTCGTCGCTTGCGCCTGTTCGGTTCCCTTGCCCCAGGCCATGGAAACCGGCGCGCCCGCAATCGGATTTCCGCTCATGTCGGTAACCGTGCCCGTCAGAGTCGCTGAACCGGCGCTCGGGACCGGTTTGGCAGGCCCTTGCGCCGCCGGACTTGCTTCCTTCGGCGCGGGTACCGGATTCACCGCTTCCACCGAGTCTCCTGCAAGATTCCCGTTGCTTGGCAAAGAGGCAAGCTCGCGCGCTTCTCTCCCGGACGCCACTCGCGCGTAACCGAAGTAACTGACGGCGGCCACGGCGACTATGGCGCTGACTATAACGGCCGCCTTCGCGGAGAACAGGGTCGCGACTACACTGGCCAGGCTCGGTAGACCGCCTGACGACGCCCCGACGGGGCCCATCAGCGCCAGTTTCCCCGCCGATCTGACGAGAGAAGCCGGAGCGGCCTCCGTCACGTTCGCCTTCAACAGGGCCGCAAGGATCGCCGCGGTCAAAGGCACCCCTTTCCGTTTCAAACCCTTCCGAATTCGTTCGATTCCCTGCCCGACGCGGTACGTAACGGCCTGGCGCGTCAACCCCAACGTCTCTGCAATCGCCTCATGAGTCTGATCCTCCAGGAAATGCGCCACGACTGGAACACGGAGGGCATCCGGCAGTTCTGCTATTGCCTCATCGACGTACTCGTACATATCATCCCACGCGATCTCCCGTTGTACCTCGAGCCCCTGTACGAATCGATGCTCGCGGTCCTTGCGACGCCGCTCGCCACGCAGCCGCTTCAACGAACGGTTTGTAGCGACCCGGTGAAGCCAAGGCCCAAGACGCCTGCCCGGTTTCGTCCCAACCTGCGTCAGCGCCTCGAAACATTCCTGCGCGACGTCTTCGGCTTCGCTGGCGTTTCCCAAGACACGCCTGCACGTGCCGTATACCATGCCTGCGTACCTCGCCACTATCTCCCTGAAGGCCTCCGCGTCACCCTCGGCCTCCCACCGCTCAAGCAAAGTCGCATCGTCCATAGCCATCGCAGGTTTCCTCCCTCACATCATACGCCAATTCTCTCTACCTGCAATAACCCCGCGACGCCTCCGTCGGCAAGGAGTGCTGAAACAGCAAGGCGGCGCGAGGAGTGTCAAGAACAAGGCGATGCACCTCTCGCCGGGATGGCCGCGTACGCCCGCGTCCTGTCCTACCTTGTTGTCGCGTTTGCGAACGGTGCTGTATACTGTGGAATGAATTCGGAGGCAGGTTCTATGGATTGGCGCGAGTACATCGAACAGCGGCCGGACGTTATGGTGGGCAAGCCGGTGATCGAAGGCACCCGGCTCACGGTGGAACTGATTCTCGAGCGGCTCTCTGAAGGTGAGTCGGAAGCAGACCTGCTCGAATCATACCCGCGACTGCGCCCGGAACACATCCGAGCCGCACTTGCGTTCGGCGCGGCGTCTTTATCTTCCGAGAGGACGTATTTTGCCGAACTGCAAACCCAATGAAGGTGCTTGCGGAGCTTGTGGCGCACGAATGAGAGGACTTGCTGCAAGGGTATGATCGGCGACGCCGCATGACGCGATCACAGAAACGCGACCTCAGATTGGGCCTTTTTTTCGTCTCGCCATACGTCATCGGTTTTCTGGGCTTCACGATCCTTCCCCTGATCGCCTCTTTCTGTTTCAGCTTCACGGACTACGACATCTTTAATGCGCCGAAGTGGGCGGGGCTCGACAACTTCGTCAAACTCGGCCAGGACCGCCTGTTCTGGACCTCGCTTTGGAACACGGCGTTCTACACGGTGTTCGCGGTGCCGCTCGGTATGACGGCTGCGTTTCTGCTGGCACTGCTCCTTAATCGGAAGATGGTCGTGCGCCCCATATTTAGGACGATCTTCTTCCTGCCGTCGATTGTTCCGCTTGTGGCGGCTTCGGTGCTTTGGGTTTGGGTGTTCAACTCGCAATACGGCTATCTGAACTGGGCTCTGCAACCCTTGTGCAACTTCGTGAACCTGATTCCGGGCGTGCACATGGCGCCGCCGAATTGGCTGCAAAGCCCGAACTGGGCCAAGCCGGCGCTGGTGATAATGAGCGTGTGGGGCGTCGGCGGCACGATGGTGCTGTACCTCGCCGCGCTCCAGGACGTGCCGCAAACGCTGTACGAAGTGGCCGACCTCGACGGCGCGTCCTCTTGGCAAAAGGTACGCCACGTCACGTTGCCGATGGTCTCGCCGATCCTGTTCTTCACGCTCGTGATGGGCTTAATCGGCGCGCTCCAGGTCTTCACGCAAGCGTACATCATGACCAAGGGCGGCCAACCCGGCGTCTCGACGCTGTTCTATTGCCTGTACCTGTTCAAGAACGCCTTCGAGTACTTCCGGCTCGGCTATGCCTCCGCGATGGCGTGGGTCCTGTTTGCCATCATCGGCGCGATCACGGCAATCGTCTTCAAGGCAACGGGACGTTTCATCTACTACGAAGGAGGGACCGGCGAATGAGGCGCGGGACGGTCCTGACGCACGCCGTCACCTTCGCGTTGTCGCTCGTGTTTCTTTTCCCCTTTGTCTGGCTGCTCATGAGCGCCGTGAAGCCGAACGAGTTGCTGAAACAGTGGCCGCCGGTCTGGGTATTCACGCCGACGCTCGATCATCTCCGCGAACTGTTCAAGCCCGGCTCGCCGTTTCAATTCTGGCGGTTCATGTCCAACACGCTTTACGTCTGCGCGTTCACCGTCTGCGGAAACCTGCTGGCGTCCTCGATGGTGGCGTATGGTTTCGCGCGCGTGAAATGGCCAGGCCGCGACCTGCTCTTCTACGCGATGTTGGGCACGATGATGGTGCCGGCGCAGATCATGATGATCCCGGTCTTCCTCGTTTTCCGGAAACTCGGCTGGATCGACACGTTCCTCCCGCTGACGATCCCCTCGCTGTTCGGAAACGCATTCTTCATCTTCATGCTTCGCCAGTTCTTCATGACCGTTCCGCGCGATCTGCTTGACGCGGCGCGCGTCGATGGTCATGGGGAGGTCGCGATTTGGTGGCGTGTGGTCATGCCGCTGTCGGTCCCGGCGCTGGCGGTCGTGGGGCTGTTCAGCTTTCTGGGCGCGTGGAACGATTTCGTCAACCCGCTGATCTACTTGCTCGACGAAACCCGCTACACCTTGTCCCTGGGCCTTGCCATGTTCCAGGGACAGTACGAGGCCCAGTACGGGCGATTGATGGCGGCTTCAGCCTTGATGACCTGCCCGATCGTCATCATCTTCTTCTTCGCACAACGCCAGTTTATAGAAGGCATCAAGATGACGGGGATAAAGGGCTGATCGGGCAATAGAACATTCGCGCGCGAAGGATGCGCGTGGAGGGGGAGGCGGTTACCCAATGGGTTTCGCGTAGATCGCCCTGCGCCGGTTGACGACGTGATCGAGGTGTTTCCATTCCGACCGGACGCGGCTGTTGGTTTCGAGTTCGAGGTTGGTCTCGGCGCACTCGAATCCGAGTTTCGCCGCGGTCTTGAACATCTCAACGCCCATCATGATGTCGATGCCCCGGCCGCGGTATTCTTTCTGGACGCCCGCAAGGAGGAAATCGAGCACCTTGTTGCCGCGCCGGGAGGCCTTCCACAGGTGATAGAGCCCGAACGGCAGCAGCCGGCCGTCGGCCCTTTGCAGCGCCTCAGATATGTTGGGCATCGCAATGAAAAACCCCACGGCTTCGTCGCGTTCGTTTACGGCCACTTTGACGAGTTCCGGGATCAGGTAAGGGAAAAACTTCTTGATATAGTAGTCCACCTGGGGCT
This sequence comes from uncultured Nitrospiraceae bacterium, assembly GCA_964587655.1. Taxonomy (GTDB): domain Bacteria; phylum Hydrogenedentota; class Hydrogenedentia; order Hydrogenedentales; family SLHB01; genus CAZPMT01. Next base: position 1,213 of record CAZPMT010000081.1, on the reverse strand, counting down.
TAGTCAAAGGAACGCCATCGTAAAGGTCCCAATAGGTGGATTCGATCAGCGCGACTACTTCTCTGGCTCTCGCCATCACCTGCTTGCGGCTAGTGAATTCCAGGACTCGGTACCGGCCCTTTTGCTTCCGCTCCATCAGCGCGACAACGCGCGGCGGGAATGCCTGCGCGAACACGTTGCGGAGGCGGTACTCGACGATGCCGACGTCAACGGTGAAGCCGTACCGCTTCACAAAATCATTGTAGTACGGGTAGTTGTAAAAGCTGGCCATCGTGGGCGTCGTGTCATATCCGCTGGTCAGCATGCCGGCCTTTTCAAGATGGTTAAACCCCATCGGACCTACGATATTGTCCATGCCGTGCCCGCTTCCCCAGACTTCCGCCGCATCGAAGAGCGCCGCCGCAACAGCGTAGTCATCGATGCAGTCGAACCAGCTAAACCGTAGCGTCCGGGTGTTCCATCGATCGTTGACGGCTTGGCTGATGATGGCCGCGATCCGGCCCACGACCTCACAGTTTGTCGGGGTTTGACAAACTGTGCCCCGGCGGATCGCGAGGAACAGCCGCGCATCTGCATTCTCATGCACAGGGCACTTCTTCGGATCAAGCGTATCGAGTTCATCGGCAATAAGCGGCGGCACGTAATGGGGGCAATCCGCGTACAACTTCATCGGAAACCGCACGAACTCCTTCAGGTCCTTGCGAGATTCCACAGTCACGATCGACAGACCCTTGGGAAGCTCGCGCAGAACAAGCAACCGGCGAGGTCCGCGTTCATTCCGTGCAAGGTTGTCCTGGTTGACCGACACGCTCATGTTGCTCCTTTGCCACCGTGGCCGTACAGATAACGTGGTTACCCGACGGGTGTGAAATCGCACGTTACACGATTATGGAATCTACTTCCCGGCGAGGTCCGCTCGGCGCCAATGACTGAACATGCTGCGCCGGACAATGCAGACCGAGATTCTTAACGCAGATATCGTTCACCCGGGATTCTCTTCCGCTGTTCCAATGCCCACTTCAGATTATATTACCATTCAAGCCTCGATTAGTTACAGAAGCCTCGAGGATCTCCTTTCGGGCGCATGGATTTCGAGAAATTTGTAGAAATCAGATTTTTCGAGATAATGTCTATCGTTATCCCCTCTTAAGTCCTTACAACGGAAGTTGAGTAACTTTTGAGGGATGGTTTTGAGGGAGGGGTGAGGAACGTG
>CAZPMT010000080.1:0-24676 GCA_964587655.1 uncultured Nitrospiraceae bacterium | reverse complement strand
ATACTACATCTGACGGCCCGATTTGTTACAAGTGGTGAGAAATCCGGGCTAGCGCCAAGCTCAATGCCGTCTTCTTGTTCATGTGGTGCCTTCCCTTTCTCATGGGTTTGCTTTGACGCGTCTTCTCTTTATGCGATTCAGCGGCGGGGCTCGAGAACCCCGCCGCTGCCAACCTGGTGTCACTCCTCTGTGTCGTCGTCATCTTCCGCGCGCCGGCGGTCTTCCTTGCTGATCACGCCGTCGTTGTTCCGGTCCAGACGGTCGAAGATCGCCTGCGTCATCCGAGGCATTGCGGCCGAGGCCTCCTCATAGGTGACGCTTCCATCGCCGTTGGTATCCGCGTCGCGAAGCTTTTCGTACAGGCGGTGCAGCCAGTTGCGCACAACACGCTTCGGGACGTCGGCCTTGCTCAGCACGCCGTCATCGTTCCGGTCCAGACGGTCAAACGCCTCCTGGGTCGCCTTCGGGTACTTCGCGCTCAGTTCCTCAAACGTCACTTCGTGATCGCCGTTGGCGTCCGCTTGGTGCAAGATCTGGGCCAGACGCGGCAGGTTGAGACGTCTTGTGCTCCCATCGTCCTGCGCAATGGCAGGCAGAGCCAACAGGGCGCCTATAGCCACAATCGCGATCCCGAACACCATTCCTTTTCGCATCTTTCATTCTCCTTTCAGTTATTGTTCAACCGCGTTTCGGGCCGTTCTCTTCATGACTTCCGTTCGGCCCAGCCGAGACCGGGCTTGTCCCCGATCCCGGGCTCGCAGTAGTAATGGACGCCAAGGATGTTTTGGTTACACTGTTTTATTCTATCCTCTGAGGTGTAACCTTTTGCCCGGAAGCGTGCATTATTCCTTTTGAAGATCATAGACTGTCGTAAGGGTAAATGACGGATTGCAGAGCGAAGCCCATGATACTGACCGGCTTGACATCGACGCCAGCCTTCGCGGCGACGAGGCGGCATATGCGCGCCTTGTCCGGCGTTATGAAGCCGATATCGCAAGACAGTTGTCCCGGTATACACGAAATCGCAATGATCTTCGCGAGCTTGTGCAACAGGTATTCGTCGATGCCTACCGGAGTATGCCGCGATATCGTCCGCAGGCGCCTTTCCTCCATTGGCTACGCAGGATCGCGTCGCGGGCCGGCTATCGCTACTGGAAGGTCCGGCGGAGGGAACAGGAGCGAACCGTTCCGCTCGAGGAATGGCATGAACGGGTTCTGGCTTCACCTCCGGAAGCGCAGGCCCCCTCAGAGGCCGCCGAGCATCTATATGTCCTGCTCGAACGGTTACCTCAGAAGGATCGCGTTGTGTTGACGCTTATGTATTTCGAAGAATGCGACGTTCGCACGATTGCCGAACGTATGGGTTGGTCACAGACGCTGGTTAAGGTTCGCGCATTTCGAGCCAGGCGGCGCTTGCGGACGATGCTCGAGGAAGCCGGTTACGGGAGATCAGGCTATGAATGATCCGTTGGACCTAGTTGATCGATTGGCCGCGCGAGCCCGACAGCACGCACCCCAAACCCTATCCGTTGCGGACGACGTCCTGCGGCGGCTTCACAAGCCGGAGCGAACCCCACTGGTCTGGATGACGGCGTGCGCCGTTACCGTGACGCTGCTCGTGGTTCTTACCGTCGGTTTTCCCAACAGCAATGCGGATTCCTTAGATACTGTCTTCCAGGCGGCAAGTTTCATCCAGACGGAGGGGGGGCTGTAAGATGACAGAGGGAAATGGAATCACATCCCCTTCGCTGTATCCCCCGCAACGCCGCTGGTGGCGCGAGGTCATGCTGGGGCTTGCGCTATTCACTTGCGGCCTGTTGGTGGGCGGAGTTGTCATGACCGGAGTTTGCGTTCATCGGGCGGCGAGCATAGAACGGGACGGCATTGACAGGCAACGCGCCTTTGCTCGCTTGAAACAGACGTTGGACCTGAACGAGGAGCAGGCGAAAAAGGTTCAGGAGATTCTCCGCAAAGGCCTCGATGACCTGCGGGACATTCGTCGCTCGGTGCGGCCTGAGGTCGAAACCACGCTGCAGCGCATTCGCGCCGAAGTTGCAGCGTTGCTCGATGAACGTCAGAAGAAGAGGTGGGAAGCGCGCTTTGATTTGGTGCGAGATCGCTGGTTCCCTCCACCCTTGGATTCCACGGCCAATGACGGCGGCAGTTCGAATTGAGATTGTCTGGCACAATAAGCCCGTTTTCCTGCCTGTGTCAAGAAGTCTCAGGGCCTGTGAAGAAATCGTCTCCCACAGTAGCGCCGACGTCCTCGTCGGCAGGTATTCCCGCCAAGAGCCACAGAGGCTGTCGGCGAGGACGTCGGCGTTACGGATTTCCTCAACCGTAATCGATCATCTGGCCGCCGCGGTGCACCCTGTGGTAGAGTTAGTCTAACTGAGATCCGGGAGGAAACGCGAAGTGATTCGAATTCTGGTGGGTCTGCTCTTGGGTTCCCTGGGCGCGGGCATCAACTATCCGGAAGCCGGAGAACTGCCTATGCTGAAAGAACTGCCTGACCCGTTGACGATGGCCAGCGGCGCGCGCGTGAAAACGCCCGAAGATTGGAAACAGCGGCGCGAAGAGATTAAGGCCATGCTGCTCCATTACGAATACGGCCACGCGCCGCCGCCGCCCGCCAATCTGCGCGCCGAGATTGTTTCAACCGAATCCGTGTTTGATGGCGCCGCGCAACTGGTGTGCCTTACGCTTAAGATGGGGCCCGACGAAAAGGTGCAAATGCAGGCAGCGGTATATGTCCCCACAGTTTGTCGCCGCTTGACAAACTGTGCGGGCAACGGGAAGAAGCCGGTGCTGCTGGCCATCGAGCCGGTGTGGGAAACAGGACTGATGCCGGTCGCGCAGAAGGCGGTCCAGCGAGGCTACATCTTCGCAGGATACCAGCGCCATGACCTCGACCCGGATGACGAGGACCGCTCCAACGGCGTGCATCCCTTGTACCCCGACTACGATTGGGCGACGCTGGCGGTGTGGGCGTGGGGCGCTTCGCGCGTGGTCGATTACCTCCGTTCCCGCGACGATGTCGACACGGCCCGCATCGCACTCACGGGGCATTCGCGCGCCGGAAAAACCGCCCTGTTGGCCGCCGCGCTGGATGATCGGATTGCCCTCGTGGCCCCGCACGGCTCCGGGGCTGGCGGCGCGGGCTCGTTCCGCATGTGCCAGAAGAACGCCGAGACGCTCGACCTGATCACCGGACTGAAACGATTTCATTACTGGTTCCAGCCGCGCCTTCGCGAATTCGCCGGCAAGGAAGACCGCCTGCCGTTCGATCAGCATTTCATGCGCGCGTTGGTGGCCCCGCGCGCCGTCGTTTCCATGGACGGCCTCGAAGATTTCTGGGCAAATCCATCGGGAACTAAGCTGATGTGGACGGCCGCACAGGCGGTTTTCGATTTTATGGGAGCGCCCGACCGCAACGTTCTCTACTTCCGTCCCGGAGGCCACGACACGACTGACGGCGATTGGACGATTCTGCTCGATTACTGCGATCACTTCTTTTTCGCGAAACCGCGTCCCGCGGATGTTCACTAACCGTCCGCGCTTCAGGCAGTGTCGGTTAAGACGAGGAAGAGATGTGGGGAAGACGTCTTAGCGTGCTCTCTGGCGGAGCAAGTGCGCAGCGCGCGGGACCTCGTGCTAGACAGCCGTTGCTACGGTATTCGCCAACCAATCTACAATTGCGCTCTTTGGCGGCGTCGGCATCAGCAACTGCGTAGCTTGGTCGCGCCACCCTCCTCTCTTGCCGAGGTAAGCAGGTGCTGGTAGAGATCCTCTCGCTCGCCGTTACAGAAGAATACCTCACAATTTCTTCAACAACTCCGCCACTTTGTCTTCGTAGAGCTGCTGCCATTCCGGCGCCAGAATGCAGTCGCTATCCTCCTGAGCGCCGCCCACATTACGAAGCTGTTCCGCGGTTGGTGCGTAGTAGATGTAGCCATTCGTGTAGCCAGCGATGAACGTCAGTTCATGGGGAGACATTTTCTTGATGTTAAGCCCGATTTGGACGGACGGTTCGCCCGGGAATGTGACCAACACAAAATCCCCGATTCTCACACCCAGAATCTCCACGTCTATCGTACGTTTTCCCGCGGCTGAAATATTCGCTTGATGCTTTCGGAGGAGATCCAGATTTGTTTGCAGCCGCGTTAGTTCTTCCATGGTATGGATGTTTTCAACGTACAGCTCAATATTCTCGCGGTTCCCGGCATCGAGCTTCTTCAGGGCGTCCCGCCCCATCATTTCTTCGTGCAAATAGCGGTGCGAGTAATACGACGGGAACTCGCTCGACAAGCCATATTTCACAACCAAGGGAAGAAACGTCTTCAGGTTGAGGCTCGTGCCTTTCAGGGATTGAAGCAACCGCGCTTGCTCGGCTTCCATGGCCGCGATGCGCTGGGCCGTATCGGCACGGGGCAGCTCGATCGTCTCGTTGATGACTGTCAGCCGACCGTCCTCTTTGCACTGCACTTTGCGCAGCGCCTGCAAGGTACTGAGCCCCAGCATGTTTCCCAGCGGTTCTGCGTCTCGGGGATGGTCGACGTCCTTATAGAAGGCCGGATTGATGTCCCCGGCGCAGCCCTGCAGAAACAACGCGATAGCGCCCTCGCTCGTGATTCCTTCGATCACTCTTGAAGCGAAACCCGTGAGGTCCGCCGTGTTTCCGCCGCTCGGGACGCCCTGGATAGGATGGCACGCAAAGTTGTAGACGACAGCCAGTGTCTGTCCGTCTTTTCTGTCCAGTCGAAGTACACCGATTTCCGGGTCGACAGGTCCAACGCCCACGATTTGGTCATCGGGCGGAAGCGAATACGCGTGCCGGCTGTCTGCCTCCCGACCGCTCTTCAGTCTGAACCGGCGGTTTTCCACAATCCGATCTTCGTGGCCGCTACCGGCGCCGACGTCGACCGGCGCCATGTTCCGCGAGGCCTCTTTTACCGCCTGAATCGTTCGTTCGGCGACATCCGCGCAGACGACTCCATGACAATGGCTGGCGTTGATCAGGACGTTCGTTGGCTTGATGTTGAGTTCCTTTTCGAGCCGAGCGCGGACAGTGGGGAGATAGTCGTTTCCGATCCTTCCAATCTCCGCGACTGCAACGGTGTCCACGGTGATGATTGCCAATGTCGTGGCGTCATCCTTTAGTACGAGGGCCTTCACATACAGGGGATCGCTGACTGGACCCGCGTTCCGATCTGTGATATCTGCTTTGGCGGCGCCTGCCGTAAGTTGCGCAGCGTTGGCGGCGCCAACCATTAGGAACGCGGCAACAGTGGCATTCATGATCTTAAGCATCCGTTGTCTCTTGTCTCCGGGTCGCTTACGTGTCTTGCAGACCGGATGCGAGCGGCGAAACCTGTTGACGCAGTCTTGTTAATCATCGCGGCAGCCCTAATGGGACAGTCATTTCACGCCCAACATCATTATGCTTATCGCACCAAGACGAGTCAAAAGACAACGAGGCGGGCTTGACAACTGCGTTGCCATCATGCAGGAATACAGTGTGTCAGTAGCATGTGTACGTCGAGAAAGAGTAAACCCATGCGTAAGGTAATGTTGGATTGTGCATTGATGCACGTCAGTAGGTGCGCCAGACTGGCAGCTTTGGCGCTTACGATACTGCTTATCCAATCAGCATGCCGTGGGCCTTCAGTCGGCACCAGCAGTGATTCACCGACCTTTGAGGACCTCTTCACCTTGATAGACTCATCGGATCTGGAGAAGCTGGGCGATTCCTTGAAGAGTGTGAGCAACCCAAATGGAACTGGACAGAATGGCGAAACACTGCTGTATCATGCCATACGAGGAAAGAAACTGGATGTTGTGGTCTTCTTGCTTGACTCGAACCTGAATATTGAAGGGCGCAGCAGGAATGGCGCAACACCTCTCATCATCGCATGCGCCGAAGACGTGGCCACTGTGGCTAAGCTGCTGTTGGAGCGCGGCGCGGATCCGAAGGCCAAGAGCGGTGATGGCAGGACTGCATTGCACATGGCGTGCCAGATAGGCAATCCAACGCTGGTCAAGATGTTGCTAGCCGCAGGAGCAGAGGTGAACGCCGTCACGAACGATGGGAGAACGCCGCTGGCGTGCGCACAGGCCTCACTCTCGCCCAACAAGGATGAAGTGACAGCCCTCCTAAACGCAGCTCAGCATTGAATGACACTCGATTCTGTCACGTTTTCCGCTGCGTGATTACGGGGAGGTCTCCCGTTCACCGATTGCCACACTCTTCTCGCTACCGGATCATCCGTATGTCGTACACACACGGACCGGTTGTCAAGCCCAATGGGCGCACCAAAATCCGCGCGTAAGAAAGACCTTTTTCGAGCGGACCCGGTTTCCGATAGCGTAAACACGGGAGATTTCGGTAGTGCGAGAAAATGAACGTGATCAAGAGTGGCTTGAGGGAACGTGAACGCGAACGAAACGGTAGCAAGGCCGTGAAATCGGCCTGATCTGAATCTTTCGCGCAAGTCACCGATCCTTACGCGCGGATTTTGGGCGCAACTACACCGACGCGGTTCGATACGCGGGCATTGTGGGCGAATCTCGAAATGGCGAACAGGTCTCCGCATGGATCATCTCGAAAGATCCAACGTTGACTGCGGACGAGGTCAGGGCCTTCTGCAATGGCGAAATCGCCCATTACAAAATCCCGCACTATATCGAGTTCGTCAAGGAATTTCCGCTCACTGTGTCGGGCAAAATACAGAAATTCGTTCTGCGCGAAGAAGGCATCAAGCGATTCGGCCTGGAAAAGCCCCGGGATGCGCATAACGCATAGGGTCGGATGCCGCTTGCCCCGGATTTCAGGGAAGTACTCCGGGTGAGTTCTGACCGAATCCATTGGCGAAACCTATGTGGCCTCCAATTTCCGGCGACTTGGCTAATTGTAACTACATTACGAGATCCTATCCGGTCTTTCAAGCACATGGAGCCGGCTAGCCGCGGTAGCAAATGACATATGAGTACTTATGACTCGCATGAACTACTCGGATTTCAAGAGAATTACCATGGAGATGACGTGCGATTTTCCGAGTCTACCTGTGCCAAGATCAACTGTAATTGCATTTGCGCCTTGAGTCGCGTAAGATTATTCGACTAGGCTGCGGGCCTTTGATGTTTCGAGGTTATGGAGAAGATGTCCATGCTAGAGCTTTGGGGCACGCCACTGTACAATCCTCGCATCGCGAGCAGGTCCATCTCCGCCGAAAACCCAAGGGGGGAGGTGGGGCAAGGGGGGAAAGCGTTGAACGGAAGGAAAGGGGAGCCGTGCCTGCCCAACCTCCGTGACGGCCAGGTTTTCACTTTCGCGGAAATAGACGGGCCTGGGGTCATCCGGCACATTTGGCTTACGGTCGAGAAACGGAATCCTGATGTCTTGCGCAACCTGATCCTGCGCTTCTACTGGAATGGGCAATCACAGGCGTCGGTCGAGGCGCCTCTCGGCGATTTCTTCGGCGTGAGCCACGGCGCCACGTGTCATTTCGAATGCGGCTTTCTCACCAATGCCGAAGGCCGGGCATTCAATAGCTATTTCCCGATGCCCTTCGCGACATCTGCGCGGCTCACAATATCCAATGTGAGCGGCAGGGATGCCGGCATGTTCTTCTACGAAGTGGACTACACCGTCGGAGATGACGTGACCGCCGAAACGCCCCATTTTCATGCCCAGTTCCGTCGTGTCGCGAATACAACGATGTACGAGGACTACGTGATTCTGGACGGCGTGGTGGGCAAGGGAAGATATCTGGGGGCCAACATCGGGATTGTCGACCGTTACTCGAAGTGCGACTCCTGGTGGGGGGAAGGGGAAGTGAAGATCTATATCGACGGCGACGATCCGTACCCCACGATATGCGGCACAGGTTCGGAGGACTATGCCGGCGCGGCGTGGGGCATCGGCAGGTTCTATGCCAGGGAATTCGGCGCGCCCTTCATCGAGGGCAAGCACATCTCGTACTATCGCTTCCACGGTCACGACCCGGTATATTTCTCGCGCGACCTCAAGGTGACGATTCAGCAGATCGGGAACGACGGCAGTTACACTCCGCTACGGCTTGGCGACAGGCCGGCCATGGACCCGTTCATCAAGGCGCGCCTGTACAAGAAGGACTACCCGGGCGGCAACTTTGAGCGGGTTGACGACATGTGCTCCACGGCATATTGGTACCAGACGTTGCCCACGCGGCCATTCCCGCAGTTTCCTGACAGAGAGTTGAGGTCACTCGATCTTGTGCCCGAACAGGTGCATGATCCGGGCGCGGCCGCAGGCCCGCAAAGCGACATTTGATCCTAGAAACGGCATTTGAACCACGGATGAACTACGGACAAGTATTTGTGAACGGCGCTGAAATCGAGGAGGGCCGCCTGTTCCGAACGCGCAGTGATGCAACTTACATCGCGCTGCCGCTCAAGGCGGGATGGAATACCATCGTTGTGAAGTGCGTCAACATCACCGGCGGATGGACCTTCAGGCTCTTGCCGGCGGACCCGGCTTCCGAGCTTCGATTTGCGCCATCGCCACAGTTTGTCAAGACACGATAGACTGTGGAATAGGCTGTGTGTCACGTCAAGATAGTTACTAGGAACGCTTCGGGCGGAGGAAAAAGGAGACAGCGAATGTCCATCAGGAACGTTGACAATCGGATCGCAGGGACCGGCGCACTCGCGCAGTGGTATGTCTGCGAGGCCGCTTCATGCCTGTGCTGTATTTTGCTCGCGTTGTGTGCCGCTGCGCCAGCCGAGGAGGGGAAACCTGATCACGCTGCGGCCATGCGCGGGATCTACAGTGTGGCTGACTACGGGGCGAAGGGGGATGCGAAGGCGGACGACACCCAAGCGTTCCAGGCGGCTCTCGACGCCGCCTCGAAAGAGGCGGGCGGCGGTCTCGTTCAGGTCCCGGCCGGCCAGTTTCTGATCGCATCTCACCTGAACATACCGGACCACGTCACTCTCGAAGGGATCTGGCGATCTCCTCAGCGCGGCGACCCCGTTAGCGCAGGGAGCGTTCTGTTGGCCGTCGAGGGCAAGGGCGACCCTGATGGCACACCCTTCATTGTGCTCAACACGCAATCGTCGCTGACGGGCATAACGATCTTCTACCCGGAACAGGTGAAGGCGAACCCGCCGCACGCGTATCCCTGGACTGTTGCCACGCGAGATGCCACGGACGATCCCTCGATCACCAACGTGACGATGATCAACCCATATCAGGCGGTGGATTTTGGTTCCTACGCGACGGGCAGGCACCTAATCAACGGCTTGTACGCTTATCCCTTGTATAAGGGACTGTATATCAACCAATGCTACGACGTTGGCCGTATCGAAAACATCCATTTTTGGCCCTTCTGGGACTTGGATCCGAAGAGTCCATTGTGGGAGTTCACGCGCACAAAGGGCACGGCGTTCATCATCGGCAAGACCGACGGTGAAATGGCCGTTAACTGTTTCAGCATCTTCTACAACGTCGGCATGCACTTTATCCGGGGCCCCATCTACGATAGTGAGCGGCGGGAGGTGAAGACCGTACCCGGATCGGGCGTGTACACAAACTGCTACATGGACGTGACCCCTTGCGCGATCAGGGTTGATGACGTTGGGGCCGACACGGGCGTCTCGTTCGTCAACGGTATGTTCATGTCCACCGTCGAAGTCGGCGCGAGTAACAAGGGCCAAGTGAAATTCACAGCTTGCGGTTTCTGGGCAAACAAGGGGCTTGATTCGCACGCCAAGGTCGAGGGCCGAGGCACGGTGTTCTTCGAGTCCTGCCACTTCTCGAACTGGGATCAAGCGGGCGCTGGCGTTCCTTGTATTGACGCGAACTCCCGGCAGGTGATCGTCAACGGTTGCGAGTTCAGTTCCGACCGAAAGAACCACTTGAAAGTGCGTCTTGGGCCTCTCGTTCAAGCCGGAATAGTCACGTCCAACATCATGGGCGGCGGTGTGGCCGTCGATAGCCAAGCCCCGCCCGAGGCGGCGATCGAGATCGCGCACAACGCCGGAAACACAGCGACGGCCTTCATTCGAAACTGGATTGTCCTCGGACCGTTCTCGAATCCGGCAGTGCAGAATCCCGCGCAAGGGAAAACGTCCCGCGCTGGTTACGACGTCGATTACCTGGCGCAGATCGGCGGAGAGGCTCAGGCAGCCCTCACACCCGCGACGACCGTTTCATACAAGGACGAACAAGGAAAAGAGGCCACCGCCACGGCGCAGACTGTCGAGGCGGACAAAGGGAACCGCATCGATTTCAAGTCGATATTCCAGAGTGGAAAGCAAGTCGCTTACGCCTTCTGTTACATCCGTTCCGACCGCGATGAGAAGGCGCACTTCCAGTTAGGCGCAAACGATGGCTCGAAGGTATGGGTCAATGGACAACAGGCCCATGCCTTCTTCTCCGACGAGGGCGGGTCAGATGCTCCGGGCTCATACCAATTCGATGCGGAACTGCACCGTGGGCTGAATCCTGTTCTCATCAAGGTCGAGGACGCCGGCGGCAGCAGATGGAATTTCATACTCGAAGTGTTCGATGCCCGCGGGCGGCCTCTCAGAAGCACGTAAGATTTTGGATTTTGGATTGAAGGCGAGACATGTGGAGTTGTAGACCGAAGCCAACAAACCCCGCCCGCGTCACGAGTGTCAGAAAGGAATTCTCAGCTTGATCGCGCCAGATTCCAAAATCCAAAATCTAGAATCCAAAATGGACAGCATTTCGCCACAGCATCCTCTCATCATACTGCAAACATCTAACCGATTCGGCGATTCAGATGAGGACTACGGTATTCGTGCCGGCCGCTATGAAGAGGCAACCCTGCACGGAGCAGAAGCCGTGCGGGCATGGCGCGAGGCAATACCCGGCGATATCAAGCCATACTGCCAGCTTCAGCTCGAGATCAGAACGCACGATCACGGGAATCGGTATGAGTGTTTCAGACGCGCGCTGGCCGAACTCCAAACCGCCGGGGTTCCCGTCAACCTCCAGTTCGCCGATCCCCACGACGAGTTCGTCTTCGATCCGGACTATGTTGAGAAGTTGACCGAGGAATTCTCGTGTATCCGCGCGTATACAATCACCGAGATGCGTTTCGAGCTCTATCGCTCGTTTAACGTGTTGCGCTACGCGATCCCTCCCGAAACCCGCTACACGATGGATGTCATCGAGATGGCCGCGCGGCACGGCCGTCGAGTCGTGATCTCACTGCAAGACATGAAATGGCTGCACATCGGAGCCGACGCCCTGAACCAGCCCCTTGTTGAAACGATTGCCAAACATCCCGATTGCGTCATTCCGGTAAACGAGCATATCGGCCCAAGGCATATACAGCGCCAGACCTCGGTGTGGGGATTCTGGATCGCCGGACTGGTTCACAACTGGGGCGTCGAGCCGCAGTCGTGGTGGTTCGAGAACGCCAGGATGATCGAGCCGGGCGTCTTCGGACAGAAGGAACCCAACAACACGCGCATCATGCCTCCGGACCTCTACCGCGCGATGATCCTGCTCGGCGCGAGCATGGGCGCGACCGTGTACGATTTCGAGCCGTTCTGGGACCTCTTCGACTACGACAACTCCTGCTGCTGGCGCAACGTTATCTATCCAACACTGATGGAGGTAATCAATCGGAAGCTTATCCCCTCGCGCGATCAAGTGATGGAGAAGATCAAGGTCGCGTATCAGTACAAAGTTGTGGACAACATCGTCGCGTTTCACGAAATCCTCCGAGACGTCGATTGGATCGGCGACAAGGGCCTCCTGTCACGCGCCGCCTATGGCCTGTGGGGGCGCTACGTGCAGCACGAACTGATCCCGAACAAGTGCCGGTACTACTACGTCCCGTTGCTTCCGCCCAAGACACCTAAGGCCGCCCTCGACGAATTCGAGGCCGTGCTGGGCGTCCATCACTGTGATACCGAGCAGGAGTATCAGGGGCTTCTTGATCATCACTATCCGCCGCCCGACGCGGAAGGTACGGCCTGGATCACTACGATCAACGGCCATACCTACGTCATGCAGACCCACGAAAACCTATATGAACGGCAGACGTACTCGATTGACCTTCCCAAACCGGTGTCCGGACTGAGGTGCGATCGCTGCAACGGCGGGATCCGTCTTTCATGGGAGGCGGATCCCGGCGCCAGCCAGTATCACGTCCACCGAGTCGAAGACCCCGCCTTTTCTCCCCAGTTCGGTTTCTCGAAGAATATCTGGCACGCACGTGAACAGGAGCTCGACGACCCGGAGCTTTTCCGGTCAGGAGCAGGGCCGGTTTCTCCGAAATCGCACCCAAGCGCAAGTGACAATTCCCCCGGCGCCTTCGGAGAAGGCGCGTCTACGCGTACGATTGTGGCGTCGGTAACGGAAACATCCTTCGTGGATGAATCGATCCGGCCTGGCGCAACCTACACATACGCAGTCACGGCCACAACGACGACCCGCGCACGGCGAATTGGCACAGTGAATTACATGGACTATCTCGTGTTCAGCCAAACGGAGAGCATGCCTGGTGAAGCGGTTACAGTCGATCCGAACGGCGCGTCTGCAATCCAACTCGTCACCGATCCAGTGGACAACCGGCCCGCGAGTCAGGAATGGTATCCGACGTTTGATGGCGCGGACGGCGCTCACAAGACTATGGCGCGGCAGATAGTGACGCGCATCGAGCAGATGAAGGCGGCTTATGAGGGGAAAGACTGGCGCAGGCTGACGGAGCTGTACTCGGCGGGGTATCAAGACCCGAATGGATTCCATCGCGAGTACGTTGGGCGCGCGTGGAAATGGTGGCTCTTCCGAAACAACGAGACCATCATGCTGCGCCAGATTCGCCGCTGGGACTTTTCAGATTATGAGAGTGCAGCGGAAGTCCGGGTGCGTATGTTCACTTTGTTCCGAGCATGCCGGTACGACGATCAACCCTTTGGCTACGGATACGACGGGACTGTGCGCATTCCCCGCCATTCCGATGAGGAGATAACCTACACGTGGAAACAGGAGGAAGACCATAACTGGCGCATCGTCGCAACCGATCCCGCGTTGCCCAACTTCGAGGAAATGCTGTGGAACAGCCGCGGCGCTGACCATAGGGGAAAACTTCGACCCGGTGTCGATGATTGAGGAGAGAGCAATGATCCTGGAGAACGAATATCTGCGTGCGGAACTCGACGCAACTACTGGGGGATTCCGTTCCATCTTCGACAAGAGACTCTCCCATGAGTACATCGCTGCTCCTGACCGGGCGCTGATGTTCCGCCTGATGACGCCTGAAGGTGACCAGCAGTGGCTCCGCTTGGATTCCGTAAACCCCCAGATCGCGGTGTCAGACCTGACGGCGATCCTCGACTACACGCTCGATGGAGCATCGGCGCGCGTAACAGTTTCGCTCGATGATTGGCAGATCCGCACCGAACTCCACCTGACGAACACGGGCACACGCTCTATCGAGGAGGTCATCTTCCCGTGGGTGCGCGGTATCGGGCCGATTGAGAGCGGGCGATTGGTTTGGCCCAGCTTCTGGAAACGTTCTTTCGATGACGTGTTTGGCAAAGACTTCGGCGGCGACCACCATACCTGGAACGAGTGTACCCAGAAGGTGGTCGCTCGTTACCCTGCGCACTTGGCTTCCGCCTGGTGCGACTACGGCAATGCGCAACATGGCCTGGCAATCGAGGGACGGCACACCGACTTTTCGATCATGGATTTCTTTGTGCACAAAGTCGTGGAGAAACAGCCTACTGGAACGTCCCCCGAAGATGTGTGCCGTTCCCTGGACTTGGCTACGGTCCACCCGCGCCGCGTCAAACCGGGGGAGTCCTATGATTCGCCTCCCGTCATCATTGCCGCGCATTCCGGGGATTGGCATACACCTGCCGACAGCCACCGCACATGGCTTGAGACATGGATTCGCAAACCCGACCGCCCCGAGAGATTCGCCACCGCCATAGGATGGCATTTTTTCTTCATGAAGCATCAGGACGGCTACACGCCCCACACGTACGAGGACCTGCCTCGAATGGCCGAAGCCGCGTTGGCCGCGGGCTGCACGTATCTGCTTCTGTTCGGATGGCAGACTGGCGGACACGACAATAACTATTTCTATCGTTACGTGCCCAATGAGGAGTGGGGGGGAGGGCAGGCCCTGCGTCGCGCGGTGGAGCAATGTCGCGCCATGGGCGTGGAACTCATACCGTTCTTCAACGGCACGCTCGCCAATGTCGCCATGCCGGAACACGCCGAGTTCGGTCATCGTTGGGAAGCGAAGACTCGAACAGGACATCCATATTACGCCGGCGACTGGGCGCGGCACAATTTCGACGCGCCGACACGAAATCGCGCCATGCTACACACGGAGATTGCCTTCTGCGAAGAGCAGCGGGCGTATTTCATCGAAAGCATGAAGCGGATAATCCAGGATTATGGCTTCGGCAACACCCAGTTGGATCAGATCTCGGAGAAGATGCTCGTGGACTACGACGAGGCCCACGTCACGACGACGCCTGATCGCGTGTTCGTCGACGGTCTGGCGCAACTGCTGCCGCAGGTGCGGCAGTTGGTCCGCGAGGTGAATCCCGAGGGGGTCATGATCTCGGAAGCGCTGAATGAGTTCACGGGCCAGTGGTGCGATAGTTCTTGGGACTGGAACATACTCCTTCCATTTCCTGAACCGATTCTGTATACGTTGCCGTGGCTGATGGCCAGCCATGAGATAGACGCTCTCGAATACGGCGAGGTCAACAAGGCATTCGCGTACAAAATGCACCTTGACATGAAAATCGACGGCGGCGATACGCCTATCACGAACTACCCGAAATTCGCGCGGCACGTGCGTTCGTTGGCTGAGTTGCGCCGCCGCACGGCCGGCTACTCCTGCTTCGCCGATTTCCGCGACCAGGAGGGTATCGAAGCCACTGCGCCGGAGAATGCGCTTGTGAGAACGTATCGGAACGCCTCGTCGGGCCGCGCCAGCATCCTGCTCGCCGAGACTGAAGGAAAGACCGCGCAGTGCTCCATCAAGATCGGCTGGGGTCTTGCGAAGGATGATGTAATCGTCGATTCGAATGCCAGGGACTCCAAGAGCATTCCGGTTGCGGAGCCGCTGTCCCTGGAACTGGAGCCTTACGAAGTGCTGGTTGTGTGCCTGCGCACGCGGCCTCGGCAATAGAGTCAGATCACACCCGTCACGCCTTTATCCCCGTCAGTGAGATGCCCTGAACTGGTTGAGCGTTCCGAATGGGGGCGGAAGCGCCCTCTCATCACAGTTTGTCAAACGACGACAAACTGTGAAGTACTCGGGCTGAAGTCCGTGCATGCCGTTAGTTCCTCTTGCGAATGGGAAGCATGAGGGCGGTGGGGTGCGCTCGGTTCACGAACACGGAATTGTGTGCGATCCGCGAGGGAGTTTCAGCGCTTGGCAATTCCTTGCCATTATTGGGATTGACCTCGAACCGCGGGTGATTGCAGCTTGATACGTGCAGGCCGACGCGGTGATTCGTGTTGAATATCCAGCTAATGTGGCCTAGATCGATCTTGACCTCAACGACGTCAGTTGGAGTGAGCGGGGGCGCCGGATTGTCATATCCGTTGCGGTATTTCACGCGCACGATGTTGTCCAACATCAGAATTTCGCGGCCATCCTCGGGCGGATACACGTCTACCAGCTTCGCCGTGAAGTCGGTATCGGGCGCGTCGGAAGAGACGTATAACTGGACGGAAAAGCGCCCCGTTGTTTCGAGAGGCGCATCTAGGGGAGATGACACAAAGGCGAGCACGTCGGGACGCGAACTCACGGGTCGTTGATCATATGGACCGTAAGCGATCACTAAGTTCTGTCCCCCCAACGTGGGGACGGGGTTCTGTGGATCGAACGCAAATGTGCGGGGACCGGCCTCTTCAGACGGGCGATCCGGCGAGAGGCTGCCGTCAGCATGGACGTAGTAGGCAGTGGGATCGATGGGATACGGCGGCCAAGTATCTGCCGTACGCCACTCCCACCCTGGACCCGAGAAGGCCCTGTCGTCCCCGATCGTATAGTAACGTACCGCCGGCTCATCCTTTATCCCGTTGTCTGCTCCGCAAAGCCAGTACTGTGCAAAACGTTTCCGGTACGGCGTGACCCGAAATTCATCGAAGTTGGCGGGAAACTTCAGGTCCTGATTGCCCCAAGGGCCGTGCGCGCTGGGACGCATGACGAGTCTCTGATTTCCTCGCGCGCCTTCTCCTCCATGATACTGGCGTCGCAGGAAAAGATCGATGGTTCCACTCGCAAAGATATCCCACCATCCGCCAACGTGAAGGCCGGGTGACGTGATTTGATCGGCCACTGCGTCGGCATCGTAGAAGCGCCAATACGAACTCGATGGAGGCTCTGCCTTCCATACGGCAGCGTAATCCGGGACTTGCACGCCGGCCGCGAGCC
Organism: uncultured Nitrospiraceae bacterium; assembly: GCA_964587655.1. Classification (GTDB taxonomy): domain Bacteria; phylum Hydrogenedentota; class Hydrogenedentia; order Hydrogenedentales; family SLHB01; genus CAZPMT01. Next base: position 8,249 of record CAZPMT010000080.1, on the reverse strand, counting down.
ATCCCTCGACCAGCGACTTGCAGAACACGCCGCCTTGATAAACCAAGTACTTCGGAAAGTTGCCACATGCCTCCTGGATGATCTGGCATGACAGTTTTGTCGTGGCGGGCGAAAGCAAGGCTGAAGTGAGGCCGGGGGCCGAACCGCCGTAGGTCCCCACCTTGCCGTTGCACCACGGCTGCTCGAGGACCCAGCGCACCGTGTCGGCACCGTCTTGGTGCTCTCCCCACCCCTCATCGGCAAACGGTCGAAACGCGCCTTCACTCCCGTTGCGCCCACGGACGCTTTGAGCTATATAGACGATTCCGCATGCATTCCATCCGGCATCGTTCTGTCCACGGGGATAGGGCGTCCGCTCAAGAATGGCCGGCCACTGCGGACCTCCGCTCTCCGGCGTGTATACCACAGTCACAAGCTTCGTCCCATCGGACATCGGAACGAGGCATTCCTGGCCGCATACTGCCGGCAAAGCCAGACTCAGTAGAATTCCGGTGAAGGTCAACCACCGCAAGACATATCTTTTCATGGACACAATCCTCTCCGGTCAAATCTGAGGAGACCATAATGTAATTACAGGTCGCGTGTCAACAGCTTGATGTCCTCAATCCGGCGATAGGACGATCGTCTTTCACCTCAGGGCGCGGGGATCACGCCTGCAACTCGACCCATCCAGTATGGCAGGAACAAGTCGATCCCGGGCAGTTCGTAGGGAAGGTTCGATGAGCCGTGACTGACGCACGGGGATCGCTGCCACATGAAATCGGTGGGAACGCGCTCATGCGGCAACTGGGCGTATTTGGTGTAGTCCGCGTCGAAGGGCTCATGTTGCGGGTCGTTTCTCAGATCCACTTCATGCTGGAACTTTGGCGGCGCCGGGAAGTCGATCAACAACCCTTGCACCGCCGCACGGACCTTGGGATTATCCTTGTCGCCCGTGGCGACGGCATACATCGCGGCGAAATGGGCGTTAAGGTGGGCCGCAGTCTCATCCTGCATGCGTCGCATGACGTCTGTGAGCAGCTTCTTGATCTCCGGGTCTTTTTCGAGAATTACCGTGGCGAACATGCGAATGAACCCGAGGTTGTTCGCGAAGTACTCCTTATATCGGATGTCGAACACCGCTCTCTGTTTCGTGTAAAGCTCTGAACAGAGGCGGCGGTATTCCTCAGCCAGACCGCCGTATTTCTCCGGATTGGAAGAGAGCATCATTCGCATCCACGCCATCTTGAACGACCCCATTCCCCGTGTACGGTTGCCTTTCCCGTCAAGGATGTCCCATGCGTCGCTGATGAGGCGATCTCCAACGCGCTCCACCAATTGCCTTGTGCGCTCCAGGATTTCCTTGTCGTTGACGTAGGCGAGCGTCGTCGCAAGACCGAAGTTGACGCCGTCATACGTGTCGCGGGAGCTGTACCCAAGCCAAACCAAGTCTGAGTAGGGTTCGACACCGGTATAAGCGCGCTTGCCGAGTCCAGGGCGTTCCGGATCCTCGCCTCGTCCGTATACCTTGTAGTATTCGCGATAACCCTGGTCCGATGCTGGCCCTGCGTAACGCGCTATGTACCCGGCCCGGCCGCTAACATTAATGAGCAGATCGAATGCATCCAACACGGACAGGATGCTCTTGCGAAGCTCTTCAGAAGGCTCAAGATGCCAACGCAACGAGAGGGCCGCGAGGTAATGGCCCGTCCAGCAGGCGCTGTCACCGACACCCTCAAGCCGGTAGACTTGCTTGCGACCATAGTCCGTGTACCACACATCCGCGTTCAGGCCGTGTCTCAGATGGTAACGTCGATAGATATCAAGGTACGCTTCAGCCTTCTTGAGCAGATCCCGGCCTTGAGCATCATTCATCTCCGTCCATGACAATGTATTCCCACGCGCAAGAGCCCTTAGTGCCTCTTCCTGGCTCGAAGTAAGTCCACAGTTTGTCGCGGCTTGACAAACTGTGACGTATGGTTCCGCCGCAAACGCATGCCCCATGGTTGCCGCGCCCAATACGACTGCCAGCGCCACTCTGACTGCTCTGATCATACTAACCATTCCCTTTCGCGATTCGCGCCGCTCGTCTGTCGACTGCTCACCGGAGAATGCGGGTCTGCTGATCCGGCTGAAACAGTTTGTCGCCGTTTGACAAACTGTGGGGATCGATGCTGCGTCAGTTCGCGCGCGATGGCAATTCCTGCGGAACGTGCAACTCGGCCTTCAAGAAACGCTTCTCCGTGGGTTTACTCGGATCTTCGACGCGCGCGATAAGGATTTCCGCACTCTGCCTTCCCATTTCGTAGCCCGCTTGGGAAGCGGCGATGATGGGCATGTCCAACGCTTGGGCCAGTTCATTGTCGTCTACAGTGGCGACCTCGATGTCTTCAGGAACACTGTACCCCAGCCCATCCAGTTCGTCCAGCAACTTGGTGGCCACGCCGTCATTCATGCACACAAACGCGGTCGGCCTTTGCTGCTGGGCCATGATGTGATAGACGACCGAGGAAAGCGATTGGTCCTCATCAGAGGTGATGCCCGTCAGACCAGGCAGATAGGAAAGACCATCCTCCTCGAGGGCCCGCCTGTGACCCTTCAGCCGATCTTCCACCGTCGTGTTGTCCAGCGGCGTCGTTATGAAACCAATCGTCCGATGCATACGATTCGTCAGCGCCTTGGTCAATCGGTAACCGACGTCTTCGTTGTCCGTCACAACGGAATCGGCCTCGATACCCCGGGCATAGCGGTCGATCAGGACAAATGGAAACGAAGCGCGGCGAAACTTCTCCAGCAAGTCCAGTGTCAGTACACTGGGATGCTGCAGCCAGAACGCAATGCCGTCAATACCGCTGTTGCGGATGTCTGCCAGAAAGTCAAACTCACTTTCATTGCTGAAGAGCTGGAAGTAGACCATCGTGTGGAAGCTCTTCGCTGCCGCGCAGCGAGTGAACCCTTGGATTACTTGCCGCGTATAGTGGCATTCCAACACGGGACAGGCCACGGCGAGCGTTCGGCTTTCCGTAACACGCAATGGTTTTTCGCGTTTCGACGTCGGCGCCACAAAAGACCCGCGTCCCGGCGCCCTGACGATATACCCCTCGAGTTCGAGGTCACGCAACGCTTGCCGAGTTGGATTCCGGCTCACGTTGTACTCCCGCGCCAACTCCATCTCCGACGGCACCCGCGCGCCTTCCGTCAACTCGCCGTTTTCTATCTGGTTCTTCAACACGCGTTTTATGTAAACATATACGGGAATGTCTGGGGGAATATGCCCTGCCATGGCGTCCTCATGTCAGTATGCCTCGTCTGCGGCGTCCGGGGCATACGTCCGCGTCGCCCGTGTTCCTCCTGACGGTGGATCACTGTTCAGGCATCGCCGCACGCAAGGTATTCTAACTCATAGCGCCTGCAAAATCGAACGTCCTCACCCGTCCGCATCGCCCGATGAGCAACGCCGCAGTGGTTCATCGCATCTGTAATTCAAGGAACAGCCGGGGCCAGGCTGGAAGACGGAGATGAATCACTGGACCTCGAGCGCGTCACGCTTGTCGGGCGTTTCGGGCGCCGCTCCATTCGGCGGCGGTTGCCGCCCGGAATCGCGCGCAAGTTTTTGCGTAAAGCTTCTGGGGGGCTCCTCTCCCAATTCGCGGCATTTGCCGACATTCAGCCATGCTTGGTTGTAGTCGCCCTTGCGCCAGTAGACAACCGCCTTGTTGTAGTATGTGCGCGCGAAGTCCGGCTTTAGTCTCGATGCTTTGTCGTACATGCCGAGGGCTGCGTCAAGACTGCCGTCCGTGTACAGGCTCAGCCCGAGGTCTACCAGCCAGGCGGGCTTGTTGGGGGCAAGCCGGACGGCTGCCTGGAGCGCTTCGATGGCCTCTTTCGTATGGCCCATACGCTGCAACGTCCGTCCAAGGCCGGCATGGGCTTCGGCCAGATCGGGTTTGAGTTTCACTGCTTTCAGATAGTGCATGAAGGCGACCGTCGTGGCACGCTTGTTTTCGAACTCGAATGCCGCCTTCGCACGTTCTTCCGGCGTTGGGAACGCCTGTTCCATGGCCGCGAGTTCCCTTTGGGCCGTCAACTTTGTTGCCTCACGGATTTTCGCAAGCTCCTCATCGCTCATGTCCGGACGCTGCTCCGGGGAGAGCTCGTCGAAATCCCCGGCGGCATTCTTCCGCGTGACCTCGGCGAGGTGAACGCGAATCGGCTCAAGGTGCGCCAGATAGGCTTGAGGATCGTCGATAGGACTTGATGAGGTCTTGCCCTCGGGGATTTCGGGGGCTACGGAAGCTTTGCGGTCATGGGCAAGAAAAAGCAGTGATACCGCTGCTATAGTACAGCCAACCGCGATCAATACCGCCGGGTAAATCAGCCTTCTGCCAGCCAATCCGTATTCTCCTCAAGTTCAACTTGACGCTTACACCGGAACCGTACCGCAAGCATTCAGCCAAGGGTGTCAAGGCTTTGTTTTGTCATGAACATTGTGCATCTAACCAAGGTCCTGCTGCAACTTCACTCAAGGGACGGCCTGAGAGCGGAACAATTGTACTAACATTTTGCACGCCTTGCTGCCCAGGGTTTGGATTCAAGGTATGTCGGAAGGCCAAGAAGCAAGGCCCCGAATCGCGGTCACCGAGCCTTGGCACAGTTGAAATCCACTTGTCATTACGGCACGGATGCAACCGTCCTATCCCGTCAAGACGAGCAAACGGTTCATGGGAAACCCGTTAGGAGTGAGCGGCGAGGCCGGCGATAACCCAATGAAAAAGTAGTTGACAAACGGCACGCGACATGATAGCATGTGATTACAATCTGATGAGGGCTTGGAATGGGCATGGGGAAGGAGACGATCTCGATTCGCTCGTGCCAATCTGCGCGGAAGTGGAAAGCGTGTGCCATGCTCTGGGTGTGTTGACTTATGCGTTTTGAGGGATTCGTTTGTGGCTTAGTTGGCTGAGAAGAGATTGTGCTTTGGGAAAAATAACAAGAGGAGAGGTGCAATGAGAAAATCAATGATATGTTTAGTAGGATGCATTCTGCTCGCCGGGTCAGCCGTTGCCGGTACCGCTTACTATGGTGGCTTCCCCGATGATACGGGCAAGCTGATCTGGGTGGTCCCAGCATCTGTTCCGGCGGACATGGTGCTCACACCGCAGTTGGGCACGTGGACCGTAGGTTCCTATTCGGGCACGCCGATAGGGGCGCTCTCGGACGACACGGGCGCCGCAGCGCTTCTGATTACCGATGGGAACGACTATACACTTCACGTTGGGTGGGACATTCCAGCCCCCGAAGCGTACATAGATCCGGCGACGGGCTTGACCAGGAAGTGCTATCTCTACTTCGGCTTGGACTGTCAGGGGCAAGACACGACGAAGCTGCGGTTCGGCATCGAGTGGAAGGGTTCTCCGTTGGCGTGGTACCTGCGCAGCCAGAACCTAAGCGCGCCAGATCTAGCCGCGCCACCCGCCATCGCCCACCTGGATGTCAGAGTCACCAAGGATGTGAACGGTGACACCACGTACAATGTGGGCAGTTCGGCCGCGTTTATCCAGTATTCAGTCGATTTCGGCGCCTGGACCAACCATTTTAACGCTTGGGGTAGCAACGTCTTCCCGCTGAATTATGCCGCGTTAGGCCAAAATGATGCCTTAGCACCCGACAGGATCACGTTCAAGGTCCGTGGGCTGGGGTCATCGAGTGTCGACCCGTACATCGAGGGCGCCGATGTTCCGGACATGAACATTACCGCAGACTATGACGGAGACGGCGCCACCAATTATGATGAGCTTCTGTTGGGCACGGACCCAGCCGCCGACGACACCGACGGCGACGGGATCAGCGACGGGGATGAAGTCGCCAACGGGTTGGATCCGTTGGTGGCCAACACGGGCGATACTGATGATGACGGCTTGTCCGATGTCGACGAAGTCAACGTGCAACACACGGACCCACTCGACCCGGATACCGATGGCGACGGGATAAGCGACGGGGATGAAGTCGATAACGGCTTGGACCCGTTGGTGTCGAACACCGGGGTGGACAGTGATAGCGACGGAATCGACGACCCGGATGAAGTCAACAATGGCTTGGACCCGTTGGTGGCTAACACTGGCGATATCGATGGCGACACGCTCTCTGATGTCGACGAAGTCAACGTGCACCACACGAACCCGCTCAACGTGGATACCGATGGCGACGGAATAAACGACGAGACCGAGATTCTGTTAGGTTCGGATCCTCTTGTCCCCAGTGTGTTACCTGTGGCGGGTGGCGTCGGGCTGGCGCTCCTGGGTCTTGGGCTGGCCGCCGCCTCGTTCCGACGCCTTCGGTCGCGCTAGAGACAACATACAACGCAGAGCGGCAGATTAGTTCGCTGAAACAGTTTGTCGTCGTTGCGCCGCACGGCGCCCCACGACTCACACGAAAATGTCTGTCGCGATGCCTTAGAGTTGAAAAAGTTTGGCTATCCTGTTCCCGTTGATTCACCGGGAACAGGATAGCTCGGGAAGACTTCCGAAAGGGGTCTTCCCTATTTTTTGGCGCCGAGAAAATGTCATTACACGCCATTATATGAATTACATTGGTGAAGTCAGGTCGTGGCCAGAGGGCCCATGACTGGACTAGCAACGGTATGGACTACATGGACGGTCTTGGAGAGAAAACGCCGGTGTCAATCCCCGCGGGCATACCTGCGTACGCTTTTATCAAACGCGAGATCAAGAACCAGATCGAGAGCGGCGAACTCGTGGAAGGGGACCCGACCCCGTCGGAACTGGAGCTGGCGCGCATCTACGGTGTGAGCCGGAACCCGACGCGTCAGGCGTTGCGCGACCTGGAACTCGAAGGCTACGTCCTGCGTACGCCCGGGCGGGGGTCATTCGTCGCGCCGGTGGCCCAACGGCAGAAGCTTTTCAGCGTGAACGGCTGGCGTACACTGGCGCTGGCGTGTCCGGAACTGGAATGTCACTATACCAGGACGGTCATCCAAGGGTTTATCCAGCGTGCGACAGAGCAAGGCTTCCATACCATGGTGTATTTCGTGCGCTTCAGCAACGAAGCGGAGTTCGAGTTTCTCGCCGATATTCGCAACAGCGGCATCGAGGGCGTGGCTTTCTGGCTTCAGCACGCCACCGAACGGACGCTAGGCCTTCTCGAGAAGTTCAAGCGTTCCGGGTTTCCGTTTGTGCAGATTGATCGGCACGTGCGTGGGTTGGAAGCGGATGCGGTTGTGACGAACAACGAAGACGTCGGGTACCGGCTGACGATGGAACTTGTCCGGCGCGGCCACCGGAACATTGGCTTGGCCACCGCCGAACTCGATAACACGACCGCCGAGGACCGATTTGCGGGGTATCGGCGGGCGCTGGCGGAGAGTCGCTTCGCGTTCTCAGAAGAGTTGGTGGGTGTGTTCGACTCGGACGAAGGCAGCGTCGGAGAACGCATCAACCGGATCATGGCCAACCGGGAGCGTCCTACGGCTTTCTTCTGCATCAATGACGGATGTGCGCTGAAGCTCGTCGACGCCCTGACCGAGTTGGGCTACGCGGTGCCCCAGGATGTGGAACTCGCAACTGTCGACGACGACGAACTTGCCGGCGCCTTGGATTTTCCGCTGATCACGGCTTCTCAGGCGGGCGCGGAAATGGGACGCGAAAGCGCGGGCATCCTGATGGCGCGGATCGACAATCCGCAACGACCGATCGAACAACGTTTCTTGAGCGCATTGTTTAACCATAGCAGGGAGTAACGGGATGCCGAGCATGGCGTGGGCGGCGGGAAAGGAGGGTGGAAACAGGAGAGGAGAGAGTTTTGTCAGTTTGGAATCGGTGTCTTCATAAGAACTGGAGAGTAACAGCATTTAAGGAGAACGAGAAATGGTTGCTAAACGAAGTGGATTCACTTTGATCGAGTTGCTGGTGGTCATCGCCATTATCGGCGTCCTGGTCTCGCTGCTCTTGCCGGCGGTGCAGCAGGCGCGCGAGGCGGCGCGCCGCACCCAGTGCAAAAACAATCTCAAGCAACTGGGAATTGCGATGCACAATTACCACGACCAGCATCAGACGTTTCCCCCCAACCTCGTGCCCGGCGGGACGAACTACAAGTACTCGGTGGGCAACTGGGGCGTCCTGGCCTATCTCAGCCCGCAGCTCGATCAGACCTCGATTTACAATCTGATGAATCTGAACGCCCCGACCTACGGCGTTGTCGGCGGTACGACGCAGATTTTCGACCCCAACAACCGTATTGCCGCCGGCACGATT
>CAZPMT010000079.1:0-24979 GCA_964587655.1 uncultured Nitrospiraceae bacterium | reverse complement strand
TGATCGCGATCTCCGCCGTCTCGACGTCGCGGATCTCGCCGACCATCACGATATCCGGGTCCTGACGGAAGATCGCGCGCAACGCCCGCGCGAAGTTCCAGCCGATCTCGTGCTGGATCTGGACTTGGTTAATGCCCTTCAATTGGTATTCCACCGGGTCCTCGACCGTAATCAGCTTCGTTTCAGGGCTGTTGAGAGTGTGCAGCGACGCGTACAGCGTGGTCGTCTTGCCGGAACCCGTCGGCCCCGTCACCAGCACGACGCCCGTCGTGTGGCCCAACAGTTTCTCCCAAGTCCGCTGGTCCTCCGGGGAAAAGCCAAGCTGGCCCAGACCCAGCATCAGCCCGCTCTTGTCCAGGATACGCATCACCATGCTCTCGCCGTAGACCGAGGGCAGCGCGCTCACGCGAAGGTCCACCATCTTGCCCGCAAGGTTCAGCTTGATGCGTCCGTCCTGCGGCACCCGCCTCTCGGCGATGTCCATCCCCGCCAGAATCTTCAAACGTGATATGATCGACGCCTGCGCGCGCTTGGGCGGCAATGGCATCTGATGCAGCACGCCGTCGATCCGGTACCGCACCTTCACGTCACGCTTGCCGGGCTCCACGTGGACGTCGCTGGCCCGCAACCGGAACGCCTCCAGGATCAGATTATGGACGTACCGCACCACCGGGCTGTCATCATCATCATCTTCCGCCCCGGGGACACCGCCCTGCTCGCCCTCGAATTCAACATTGCCCACGCTGATGCTGCTCAGGCTGATGTCGCTCGCACTCATGCTTCCAACGCTGCTCAGCGAGGAATCCGCCGAACTTAGATTCGACATCGTGCTCAGCGTGCTCAGCGTGCTCGCGCTGCTCACCGTCGAAAGCATCGTCTCCACCGTCGTTTCCGAAAGACCGTAATGCTCGTGCAGAGCCCGCGTGATCTCTTCCGGCGAGCACAATACCGGCGACACGGCGCGATCCAAGAGACGTTGAAGATTGTCCAGGTTGTTGATATTCGTCGGGTCGGCCGTGGCGATAACGAGCGTCGGACCTTCTTCCGCCACGGGGATGACGCGGTAGAGCGTGGCGATGTTGCCCTCCACCAGATCCAGAACGCGCTTCGGGATATCACGATCCGCCAGCCGGATGATCGGTATGTCCAACTGGTCCGCCAGTTGGTCCGTGATATGGCTCTTGCTGATGTAACCAAGCCGAACCAGGATCTCCCCAAGCTTGCGGTGGCTCATCGTCGTCTGCTGCTTGTGGATGGCCTCGTTCAACTGCTGCTGGGAGATGATCCCGCGCTCCACCAGCCGCTGCCCGAACAGCGAATAACCTTGAGGTCCCATAATACTAACGCCTCTCTTCTTCGAGGACAGAAAATCCCATCTCGCAAACGGCGCAATCAGTCACATAGACTAGCGCTAAGTTCCGACCGGGCCTTTGCGCGCACCTTTTCCTGTCTGTTTTCTCCTCGGTTTTCTCACCATCAATGTACCAGAAAACCGCCCGTTTTGTCAATGCAAATAGTGAGAGATAATATTGGAATCCCTAAACTTACGGGGCAGGATGTCAATAAATTACCAGGACAGTACACCATGTGATCAACATCCACCTCCTTCTGCGATCCCTCCACCATCCACGGCGCGACCGGCGGAACCGGCAAAGGATAATCTGAGATCCGGCGAGATTCTCGATCGCAAAGGGTCAGCCGAAGGCCCATGACCGCTATCCCCGCTCGAACGCGCGGAAGACAAAGATGCTTATTGGCCTGAGGCAAGCCGAGCCGCGCGTGGACCGCCGAAGGCAATTAACCACCCTCTCACATTCGTTGCTTACCCCGGATCGGCGAATCGCGGGAAAAGCAGGCCTACAAATCATTATGAAAGGAACTACCGGACCAGCGTCCAGGCGGCATTGTTCCGCAGACGGACTCGAAAGTCAAGTCCCCGAATTGCGTCACGATAAGTCTGCCCGCCTCGTTTCGCAGACCCATTAAGTGGAATGCCTCGCGCTAGCGTAAACGAAACGCGGCGGGAGAGGCAATGCGCCTCCCCCGCCGCAGTTAGCCGCTGATGTTTCTTCGCGGTATCATCGAACTCTGATAAAATGGAAGACTCATTGAGCTTGAGAGTGCCGTTTTCTCGGGTTACGGCTTTTCATCCTGAGCTTGCTTGAGTTTACACAATTCGACGGCGAGGTTCACCCACTCCTGCGTCAAATCCCTAAACTTGCGGAAGTTGGCGATCTGGCGTTTGACTTCCTTGACGCGTTCCCGGGGGATGTACTCGGTATGCCCTTTGCCGAGGTGGGTGTAGCTTAGCTGGCGGTACTGTCCGCCCCACCTTCGGGTTTGCACCGACAGGGAACCGGGGCGCATGTCGCCCAGGTCCGCCAGCGCCTGCTTGATCTTCGCGATCCTGCGCTCAATCTGTTTGCTCTCGTCCATTTTGCCGCCCCTCCATTTTCCGCTTGACTTTATACCACATGTCATGTATCATTAGAATGATACATAATGGGCCGGGGAATGTCAAGCTCGAAAGGAGGAAGCCGTCATGCGGCTATGGTGCGAATGGTGGCGGTGGTGCGCGCCGTTGCGAGGGGCCTGCGCGCGGAAAAGAACGTTTCTGTGGATGGGCGTGGTGCTCGTGGGGTTTTGCGTGCGCGAGGACCTGTGGGGCGTCACCAGCTTGGTGCGCGCGCTGGGGCTTCAGGCCGTGTGCTACGACCGGCTGCTGGACTTCTTTCACAGTCCGGCGCTGAACGTGGAGGGGCTCACGCGCCTATGGGCGGCGCGTCCTGGTGGGCGACGGACTCAAGGTCGGCAAGGCCGGCAGGAAGATGCCCGGCGTCAAGCGGTTGCATCAGCAGTCCGAATCGAACACCAAGCCCGAATATATCCTGGGCCATTCGTGCCAGGCGGTGGGCATCCTGGCTAAGGGCCTCTTGAGCGTCGTCGCAATCCCGCTCGCGGCCCGCATTCACGAAGGCGTCGTCGGCGCGTTCTTCTACCACTTCTGGATGGCCGCCATGACCCCCATCACCCGAAAGGCCCGCGACCAGTACCTGCACCGCAAGACCCGCCAATACCGCGACGCCGTCCGAAGGAAACTTGCCGCATACCACCGCTTCATCCAACTCGGACTCATTGCCCAAGGCATCATGCTCGCGCTCGCCACCACCGGCCCCCAACTCATATGGGCGTCCTTCGGTTCATGGCTGCGCACCATCCGACCAGGCATCGTCCCTTCCGAAGCCGTGGCCGGCATCGCCTTACGCAACACGCTGCCCCATTTTCTCGCCGATAGCTCCCCAGCCTCCACCCTCGCGATATTCATCCGCGAACGACTTGATCCAAAAAACATTAGAGCCACGAGGCTCGACGCATGACTACACACACATGCTATACTCGCAACGAACTCGGTACTCACGAGAAACGAACAAAACGTTCAAAATCGAGTGGAACGCGGACTATCAAATTGATGGCGAGACATTCACCGTGTTCGAACGTTCTGGGAGAGTAAGGAGCATTCTTGGGTATCCGACTGATGCGATTGAACGGACGATTAGATCCGCGGGTTCCTGAGCGGATAACTTAAGGACATTCCTGCGATGAACCGATCTCCCCTCGTTTATGACAGGAATGGAGAACTTTGCGCGTTATGTCTGCAACATGGGCCTCACGCGGAGAAGATCTTCTCCGTTGAGTTCATCGCCTGTCACAACCCCTTGTGCAAATGTCACAAGGTCACTTTGCAGTGCTCTCGGCCGAAATATGAACCGGCGGTTCATCCTGTGACCATCGACATTATTCTGGATTTGGCGGAACGAAAACTCGCGCCACTCCCCAACCGGCAGCGGTTGACGCCGGAAGCTTCAAGTCTAGCCGAAGAATTGGTGAATGAGATGGGCGCCGAGGATTGGCAGGACCTCTACAAGCGATTCTATCTGTTAAAGCAAGCCCAAACGGAGACGACAGATTGGAAGGGCGTGCCAGTGACGTTCCCTCTGGAGAACATGAGCGATCCGAGCCTGATGCTCGCCTACAAAGAAATCTTCCCTTGGGGCAACGCATTCGACTTCGTGCTGGAGCAAGAACATTGGCTCGTTGACGACCAATACTGCGTAAATCCCGAGCGCGACTGCCAGGATGCTATATTCGCGTTCTTGCATCTGGCGGCCACGTCCGAAGGCCGTGCGAGAATCACCCAGGAGATACCTCCCGCGCGTTACGTCGCCAGCCGGGGTGCGTTTGAACCCTTGCATCCCCCTTGGATGGACACGCCGTCATTGGAAACCTTGGTCCACGCCCTTCGCGAAGCCCATCCAGCCCTGGATGAGGATATCCGAAATCGCCATCATCGGCTCCGAACCTTGTATCGAGCAGCCATCAAGCGCGACCGCCCGAAAAGGCCGCTTCCCAGTGTCCAGCACCAGGACATCCTACCGAATGATCGCTGTCCCTGTGGCAGCGGCAAGAAATTCAAGAAGTGTTGTGGACGGACCGCGTGAGAACACGGCCTCTTCGCGCATACGGGCGCAGGGTGCGGGCTATTACAAATGATGCGCGAAGATGAGTCCGGTTTCCTCGAGTTTAGTCAACAGGTCAGGACGTTCCCGGGCCAAGACCTTCAGCCGCCGCTTCTTGCTGGGCTTCACCTGCGCCACATCGAGAACGATGCGCGCGAGTGCGGCGACCTCCGGATCATTTGATTGCGCCCATTCATTGAGACAGGCGACGTTCCTTGTCGAGATGTGCGACTGGTGCAGGAAACCGTAGATCGCCTCCTTCCGTTCGATGGCTTCCCGCTGCTCCTTCGGAAGACGTGCGCATTTCTTGCACACGTGGATCTTGTGGCCGTGGCCCGAAAACCTCTCATTGGGGTGCGACCTTCCACATATCCGGCAATAGTGTCCCATTGCTCAAGTCACCCGTTCCCCGTTGGCGGGACTTGCTTGCTTGCGACGGAGTGCTCCAAGCCTTCCTTTACCGCCACCGCGCTTTCCCGCACATCGAGCCCGGAAATGTCCACCGTCATATGCGCGGACAGATAGGAGCGTTTGAAGTAAGTGACATCCTTCTTGATCTCCCGCAATTGGAGACGTTTCTGCCGCTCAGACAACCTCTTCTTGATGAGATTCGAGTCGTCATCGTAGAAGGTTATGCGCGCCAGGATGTCTTCGGGATCGGCTCGCAGCACCACCACCCATCCGCCTGACTTCATGACCTCGCGTCCAAAAGGATACATGAGACCGCTCGGCGGCAACGCGATGACCCAATCCTGGCCGTGTATCCGCCGGAGGAGATCGGTTAACGCCTCGACGGCCGCCCTACGGTACGAGTGCGACGTAAGGAACTCGTATTGAATCCGAGCCAGCGGCTTGCCGAAGTATTCTTCGACGACCGTATCCAAGTTGTGAAAAGGAATATACAGCAACGCTGCCAATTCATCCCCGATAGTCGTCTTGCCGACACATGCGACGCCGGTGAGAAATACATTCAACGCCATAGGGGCCTCGAAAATCGATTTGTCATTTGAATCGCCCCAACAGTTTCATGAAATTGCGCTTGGGCTTGTGGGCGGTGCGGATCAAGGCAAGATATGCGGCAAACTCGGTTTTCCTGTCCACGCTGTTCATCAGATCCCGAATAATGCGCAAATATTCGAGCGCCTGTGCGTAAGCGGCGTTGTTCTTCTGGGCAAGCGTGGGTTCGATCTGTTTCTGATATATGGGCACGGCGTCTTCGGGGTGCTCCTTCGCGCGCTCCTTTGCGAGCTTCAGCCATAGCTCAGTCGAGCACCCGCCTTCCTGCGCCTCCTTCCACGCCGCATCGATGTCCTTTTCCCAAAGGAAGACCTCGACTAGTACGGAGTGATCCATTTCCCGCTGCCAGGCAAATCGCGCCTTGGGCTTTGCCTGCTTCTCCTTAGCAATGTGTTCTTTCATATACTTAAGGGCGCGGGTGCGCCAAGCCGGCCAATCCTTCAAGCGTTGCGCGTGGTTCGCGAGAAGCTGATACGTCCGCAACTCCGGCGATTCGGCAAACTCAGCCCAAATGAGCGTCATCGCATCATCGTGCCGTTTACGCCGATGATACTCTTCCGCAAGAAACTCCCGAAGCCGCGAGTCGGGCCGATTGGGAAACACTTTGATTCCCCGCTCGGCCCACTCGAGCGCCAAATCATATTTACGGGCTTTCTTGCACGCTTCGGCAATATCGAGAAAGTGATACGCCTGAGACAAATCGCGGCTCTTGACCGCGATCCATTCATCGAGATCGCCCGACATCCGCGCCAACGTCTCCATAATGGCCGTTATCCCATACCGGTGCGCATGACCGAGTGTATCCTGTCCGGATCCCCGCGTTGGCACTTGTGACCACACCGCCTCGGCCAGCGCGCGATACTTCGTCAACCCTTTCTTCCCCAAAAGGCCTGCATAACGCTCGACGGCGCCCCGAAATTCTCCGTACTCGGCGCGCAACTCCAAATCGAGCAGCCGTTCGGCCAAGACCTCAGGATCGAGTTTCGCTTTCGTGCACGCGGCAAAGTGAAGTTCTGCAAGCCGCTCGAGAATGCTCCCGAGATGCCCGTCGGAATCGTCCACCCGCTCGATGGCCTCTTCTACGGCGTGGAACGCATGCTCGATTACCTCGACGGCTTCGGTTCCGTGCCCGTCTTTCAGCAGGTTCTCGATGGCGTCAACAGCGTCATCAATACCGCGCGCATAGCCCGCCGCCTCGCAATACGAGACGTCGTCCTGCTCTTCGATCGCGTTGTCGATGGCATTGATGAACGAACGTACGTCTAGGCGCCCGCCGCTACTTTTGGCGCGATGCGTGGCGGCCCGCATCAGAAGCCGCTCCCGCAACCGCTCGTCCTCGAGCGACTGATCCATCAGAATATCGACAAGCGTTTCCTTGCTCAGCTCAACCAGATACGCCCGCACATCATCCATTGTCGGCGGAGGGTCCCTATGCGTGCCGCGCGATCCGCTTGCCTTCTCATGCTGCTCCAGCCACGCCAATCCCACCGCCACGCAGTGCTTGCAGAACGAACCGTCGCGTCCGACAGGACACGTGCAATCATGACGAAGTCCACCGTTTTCCACGTAAAGCTTTAGTACATACTTCTGCGTTCCCTGGACAGACGCCGTCACCCGGTTCTGATACTCGGCCAGCCGCCCGACACAGCCGCTCTCGAAATAGTTTTCGCCGCGCTCGAATGATCGCACCCCGGCCAAGTTGTGCAACACCTCACGGCTGATTGCGTGGGCCAGATCCGCGGCTCGAGGCCCGTTCTTTGTTTGAGTCATGCCGGCTTCCTCCAATCATTCAAGAGATCCCGAATCTCGGTCACATTTATTCGCACTGGACTCGCGCGGCGGACCTATGTTGCAGCGCTTCTTCTTCGTTCGTCGCTGCTCTCGTGAACGTGATACTGCGTTCTTCCGTTCGCGCATGGCATCCTATTCTCACCACGAGAAACATGTCAACGGCTTCTTACAGACAGACGATGGATTCCCGCCGCTGCAACACTTGCACGGACTTGAAAAGCATGAGCATCAATTCGTGAACAAGATACGTCCGATGAATCAACTCTTACGGAACGCAGATACGCACATCGCTGCCTGGCCAAACTCGCTGAAACGAGACCTGTCAAACTGCCGCAATAGTGATGGACTCGATCGGAGACACGGAGGAAAACGTGAAGTGGCGAAGTTCTGGCAGAGTTTATTGACACCAATTAGACATGCATGCGTCGTTACTGAAATCGCCCATGGTCTTCTGCCGCTTCATAAGTAGAAAACGGGAAAGGAGGTGCGAGGAAGGATGCGCACATATCGAGCGGTTGAGCGGTCTGTACGTATAGAGAAGACCGCAAGCGCGGCGAACTGATAAAGTGAGCGACAGAAGTAGGGTACAGCTTAGGGTACACCACACAGGAGAAAGGCTATAGAAAAAGAAAAACAGCATACATAACCCCGCATGCTGTTTAGACTTATGGTATAGCGGGGGGCGGATTCGAACCGCCGACCTTTGGGTTATGAGCCCAACGAGCTACCAGGCTGCTCCACCCCGCGATATGTCGGTCAATGGGATTATAGCCTTCTTCCGCAGCCCAAGTCAACCAAACGAACTGTCGCCACAATAATTCCGCCTCCGCGCCCGCGCGGTCCCACCTTATACAAGGCGTCGTACAACCCAAGGTCCAGTTGTTCCAGTCCCGCCCAGATGGCCCGCGCCACCGAATCCTCCGGCAACAGTCCCTCCAGCGAACCCGCCACGAACAACTCCGTGTCCCGCTTGTGCTCCATGTATTTCGCCATGATGAACCGGCCTCCGGGTGCGAAAAAGGCTCAATGTGCTATCTCACTATCAACTTAACACACCTGATTGGATTTGTCAACGCCTTTTTCCGTAGCCTGCTCGAGGTCCTAGAAAAGGGTTCGAGGATAAGGTAGACTTCGGCCACTCCTGTCGAGGGGCGGACTTAGTATATGAAACTCGTGTTTATCAGCAGTTTCGCCGTGTTGGCGTTACTTTCGGCGGTCGCGTGGATGTGGCGGCCCGCCGAGCGCACGGACGGTCGCACCGAGATCGTGTGGATCAGCGACGACAACCCCGTGCGGCGCGAGCAGATCGAGTTGTTCAACCGGCTCTACCCTCAGTACTACCTGCGGCTCGACCCACAAAATTCGGGTATGGAGAAGACAATCGTGCAATGCCTGGCCGGTGTCGGACCGGATGTCTTCGATTGCTACAGCGGTTTTCAACTGACGGCCTTCGTGCGCTCCGGAATTGCGATGGACTGTACGGATGCGATGGCCGAACGCGGCATCGACGTCTACGCAAACTGGCCGTGTCTTATCCCGCTGGTCGTGCAAGACGGACGCGCCTATGGCCATCCGGACAACACCCATGCGCCCGCGCTCTGGTTCAACAAAAATCTCTTCGACGAAGCGGGAATCCCTTACCCACAAGGCGGCTGGACGTGGGAGGAATTCATCCCAATTGCGCAGAAACTCACGCGGTTTGACGACCGGGGCCGTCCAATCCAGTTCGGGCTGATGATGGGCTCGTGGGACTGGACCTCATTATTCTTCGGACAATGGGGCGCCTCGATATACAACCCGCAAGGCACGCGCAGCGCGCTCGACTCGCCGGAAGCGGCGGCCGCCGCGCAGTTCTACCAGGATCTCATTCACAAGCATGGCGTGCTGCCCTCTCCGACGGAGGAGACAGCCATGGCCACGTCCGGCGGCTGGGGCTCGGGCGTGATCTCGCTGTTCGGCGCGGGCCGTGGCGCGATGGCCCTCGGTGGCCGGTGGTGGCTGTGCATTCTCAGAAACAAGGACTATGCAAAGCTCCGTCTTGGCGCGGTCGAACTGCCGAGCGGCCCGTCGAAACGGATCTTCGGCGGCGGACGGTCCACGCTCGTGAACGCCAAGGGAAACAGAATCGACGGGGCGTTGAAATTCCTCGAGTACATGCACGGCAAACCGTGGAACGACCTGATCAACCGCCAGGCCGATGGCATCGGGCCCGTCATAAAGTACAACTACACGGAAGAGTTCCTGTTCAACCCGGAACACCCTGAAGAGGATTACAACGCGGTCTGGCGCACGGCCCTCGAGAATGCAATACCAATGGAGGTCAGCCTGTACGTGAACGGACAGACCGTCGACCGCATCCTCCTGAAGCAGGGCGACCTCCTGCGCGAAAACCTCAAGACCGGCGCCGAGGCCGTGCGCGACGCGGCCCGTGCGATCAACAAGGCGATCATCGAGCAACTCGAGGCGGACCCGGTCCTGAAGGAGCGCTACTATCGCGACGTCGCCGCGGGCGCGAAACCTGCCTGGGATCGCCGGGAGGACGCGCCATGAACAAGAAGAACCGGTTCGTCCTCGTCACGGCCCTCTGTTTCCTGCTGCCGAACTTCCTCGGGTTTGTGGTCTTCACGCTGGGTCCTGTGGTCTTCTCGTTAGGCGCGTCGTTTACCAACTGGAACCTGATGAAGACTGTCACTTTCCGCTGGGTCTGGTTCGACAACTTCACGAAGCTGTTCTCGGACCCGGATTTCTGGCTGTACTTCGTCAACACGATCTACCTCATGCTCGGCATGCCCATCGCCATTGCCGCATCGCTCTTCCTGGCCGTGCTGCTCGGCCAGAAGCTCCGGGGCATCGTAGTCTATCGAACGCTCTTCTACCTGCCGAGCTTTACGGCGGGCGTCGCGCTGCTCATCCTGTGGAAGGCGCTGTACAACCCGAATTTCGGCCCGATCAACACGCTGATCGAGATGGGACTGAACGCACTCGGCCTCACCAACGTCGATGCGCCCACCTGGCTCGCCTCGACCAAGAACCTGCTGGCGCTCGGCGCCGAGCGCGTCGCAATTGTATCGAGCCAGTTTGGTCTCGGCGCGCGCGACGCAATCATCATCATGGGCATCTGGACCGCGGCGGGCGGCGGCAACATGCTGCTCTATCTCGCGGGCATCTCGAACATACCGCAGGAACTCTACGAGGCGGCGGCCATCGACGGCGGCGGACGCTGGGCGCAATTCCGTCACATAACGTGGCCGCAACTCGCGCCCACAACTTTCTTCATCGTCATCATGAGTTTCATCGGCGGACTTCAGGGGGGCTTCGAGCAGGCGCGCGTGATGACCCTCGGCGGTCCCGCGGGCACGACGACCACGTTGTCGTACTACATCTACACAAAAGCCTTCGAAGAGTTTCAGATCGGATACGCGTCGTCGGTGGCCTGGGTGCTGTTCATCATGGTGTTCGCGGTAACGTTGCTCAACTGGCGGTTTGGAAGCCGATATGTCAACGAGTAGACGGCGCACGTTTTCAGAGTGGTGGTTCCGCGCGGGGCGCTTCTTCGCCTCGCACGCGTTTCTGATCGTGGTTGCATGCACGATGCTGCTGCCCTTCCTCTGGATGGTGTTCGCGAGCTTCAAGCCCATGATCGAGATCGAACAGTTCCGGCTCAACCCGCTGCCCGTCGAATGGCATCCCGAAAACTACACGGCCGTCCTCAACAACAAGGACATCTCGTTCAAGCGCTACTATTTCAACAGCGTTTTCATCGCGGCGTGGGTCACGCTGCTCTCGTGTTTCACGAGTTCGCTGGCGGCATTCGCGTTCGCGCGCCTGAAATGGCCGGGACGCGATCACGTGTTCAAGCTCTACCTTGCCACGATGATGATCCCCGGCATCGTGACGATGATCCCGAATTACACGCTGATGGTGAAAATGCACCTGCTCGATTCATACATCGGGCTGATCGTCCCCGCGTCCTTCACCGCGTTCGGCACGTTCCTGCTCCGCCAATTCATGCTGACGATTCCACAGTCGCTCGACGAGGCCGCCACGATCGACGGCGCCTCGTATTGGCGCGTGTATGCGGACGTGACACTCCCACTTGCGCGGCCAGGCCTGATCGTGCTCGCCATCTTCACCTTCATGGGCAACTACGGAAGCTTCTTCTGGCCCCTGGTCCTGATCAAGAGCGAACATCTCCGGACGCTGCCGATCGGCATGCTCTACTTCGACACCATCTACGGACGCCAGACTAACCTCATCATGGCCGCGTCGGTCATGAACATTGTCCCGCTCATCATCCTCTTCGTGCTGCTCCAGCGATACCTAGTGCAGGGCATCCAACTCGGCGCCGTCAAGGGCTGAACCGCGGCGCAACTTAGCCCTTCTATATATCAACGACCACCGGCAGAGCCGGTGGTCGTTGATTGTCATCGACGGATCCCATGAAGATTCGGGACAGTGACAAACCTCTACAACCCCCTCCGTGGGATGGCGCGGACCGGTATGAAAACTGTGGGAACTCGGCGGGGCAGGTGTCCCGTTGTAGCAATACAAAGGACTCGGTTCTGCTACATAAAGTCGCGGCATTTGCTCCGGATAATCGCGAGGAATTCCCACCACAAGCCAATAGTCATGGCGGTAGCTCGGTGATCGCTCCCAGCCAGATGCCGCGGTGCACTCCGAAATGTCGAGAGAGAAATGAAACTGAGGGAGGTCTCGCGCCAACGCGCTCTCTTCCCAGTCCAAGCGTTGAGCCCGTTTTATTGACCAACTCATGTTGGGTTCTCCTTGTTCGCGGAATCAGTTTCGGGCGTGTAACGGTCTTCCGGTTGGCTTGGCAATGCTGCCGTTTTGTCGTGTTGCTCCCTGACTTCCTCGTGGTGTGTGTGCGGGGAATCTGCCGGGGGCGCCTCATCGGGGTGCACATACTGCCGACACAGGGCCCGGTAGATATCCGTCGCTCGGGAACGTCCCATTGTGGACATCACTTCTAAAGTTACATCCCGCGGTACGTGGTCGTGTACGTCCTCAACCAGAGCCCCAACCGGCCCGATGGGGGCATCGATCCGGTAGACAATGTGGAACTCCCGCGACGGCGACAGTGCGACTGTGAAAACGGCATACCCGTCGTCTACCGTTATGCGGCTGGCGTCCAGAACCTTTTCGGGCAGCTCTAGCAACTCCTTCTGCAATTGCTCCGGGAAGCCCCTTGATTCGCAATTATCAACATCCCGAAAGAAAATGCGTGCATTAGAAAGGGAGGAGCTCGGGAAGCTGAGGAGTGCCGCGTCGGCACCACCGATCTCACGCAGGGCGAGACGGAAGGGACTCACGCCCGGGATCAGGCGAATTGCTACCTCGCTTACCTCCTGCGTCGCGCGTGGGTTGCACACGTAGCAGTGGACCTGGACCGCGCTCGCCTGACGACGACTCCCGCGTGCCCGCTTTATAGACATGGGCTCATGCCCGCACCTTACTTGGGAAGACCATCCATGTTCCGGCATCGGCTCACTGACACGACGCGCCGACTCGGAGAGTTTGTGGGTCAAGATGATCTGGAGGAAGTCGGGCAGGTTGTTCTTGGTGGTGAGGGAGCGAATGCTGGTGAGATCACGCGAGCTGGGTTCGTTCAATCCGATGGTGTGGTGGGAATGCCAGTTCCCGTGAAACAACAGGCCAAACTGTTCCTTGAGAAACGCATTCGCCCGGCAGAAAAAAAATTTAGGTCCTGTTCGAAATATTCACGCTCGTGAATTGCACGCGGACCCGGCAGCGTAGCCAACAGTACGACCGCCCTGCGCGCATGCGTCCGCAGGCCGTACAACTCCCCGCCGGTCTCCACCGAACCCCGAGCAAGCGATTCCGCTGCAATCGCTTGAAGCTCCGATTCGTAGATCCGCACGTAGTCCGCCGGATTCGTGAACCTAGAGGACATCTCCTTCGGGTCCTGATTTCCCGCCCTGATGTTGCCCCTCCGGTCTTTGCCGACAAAGGTCTTCACTTTTTTCCAGCCTCTATGCCTGAGCCAGGCCGCCCCAATGCTCTGTCCCTGTTGTACTCCATGAAGTGGTTCGTTGAGATCCGCAAGAACGTCTCCATTGCACTATCGCCGGGGCAAGAATCGCCTGCGCCGTAAGCTTAGTAGATCGTTCGTAAAATAACGTTGCAATGCGTATTCCTATGCCTGGATTTCGTCAAGGCGATAGGTCCAGCGGAACACCACGGGATCTTCGTTCACTTGAGCAAGGTATTGTTCGATTCGTTGTTTGAGTTCTTGTTTCGATTTGACTCGCACAAAACGCAAGAAGGAGCGAGTCATCTTGCTGAAGAACGTCTCGACGAGATTGAGCCACGAACCATGCTTCGGCGTAAAGGTAAACTCGAAGCGGTTGGGATACGCCTTGAGCCACTTGACCGTTTCTTTGGAGATATGAGCCGAGTGATTGTCGAGGATGATGCGAATCTTCCATGCCGATGGATAGGACTGATGCAACACGTCCAAGAACTCCGTAAACTCCTTGCTGCGGTGGCGGTCGCGCACCAAGCCAACGACTCGGCCATCATGCAAGTCGATGCCGGCGAGCAGCGAGAGGGTTCCGTGCCGCTTATACTCGTAGTCGCGCCCCAGCGTAGCATGCTTGTCCGGTACCGGCGGCAAGTCCGGTGCCGTGTTCGCGATGGCTTGAATACCCGGCTTCTCATCGTAGGAGACAACAGCCCATGTCCGCTTGCGCTCCCCGGAGTCCTCTCGGACTGCGGCGGAAAAGACCGTTTTTCAGGCTCACAAAGCCGAGGCTGACAGATCTGTCAACGAAGTGTTCAAGCGGAGTATATACTGGATCACGCTTGGTCGGCGCGCTACTCGTGATTCTATAGCTGCCTCAACTGCTCAAATCTTCGCAGAATTGAAGGAAGAATACGACAAAGCTCACAGGGCTACGATGGGGGAAACGACGAAACAAGTATCACTGTCTGAACTATCGAAGGATTACCCTTTTCTTCTTATACTGGACGACGTGTGCTCGGCTGCACAAGTGGAACCCTTCCATTCGCTTGGAAGCAGCTGTTGTATCCTTGCGACCTCAAGAAGTCGGCGTGTTCTCGACGATATTGACTTGGCCGGCCACATCATTCAGATACGCCCCCTTTCACTTGCTGAATCAGCAGCGCTGTTCTGCAAATGCGCGGGGTTTTCCCAGGCCCAGCTCGATGGAATGTGCCACGAGTTAATTGATCGCTGTGGAGGGATTCCTTTGGCCATCAAGATCGCTGGACTGATGGTGAAGAAAAGACCCAAACGCGTCCCAACGGTAGTCCGCTACCTTAAGAACAACAAACTGCACCAGATCAAAAAGTACATACCCGACTACACTCTTGACGATCTGGACGCGCAGCGGGGGGAAACCATTTTGCTGAACGTGATTGAGGCATGTGTCTCTGAATTCCTGAGCCAGACAGAATATGAGGCCTTCTGGCAACTTGCTGCCCCGCCGGAGAAAGCCAGGATTCCGTGTCTAGCGCTACAGACTTTCTGGAACACAGATGCCGGCGACGTTGAAATCATCGCCGAGGCCTTGGCCGACCTAGCCTTAGTTGAAATGGACAAGGATAAGACCACAGTCACACTCCATGACATGGTGCGCAGCTTTCTTCAGCACGACAAAAAGAAGCTGGTAGAAATCCACAAGAAGTTGCTGCGCGCTTATGCCGCCAAGTGTTGCCCAAGTGTAGCGAGAAGATTAAAGAAGGGCATCATGATTCCCTGGCATGAGGTACTTCCCGACGGGTATTTTTTTGAAAACCTTCCCTACCATCTGAATGCCGCGGGATACCTCGACGAGCTTCATCGGCTGCTGCTTGACTATCGTTGGCTTCGGGCCAAGCTCAAAGCTACGGACGTCCACGCCTTGTTGAGCGACTTTGCCATGGATGCTTGCGTTGGTGATCCAGATATCCGCCTGGTTGATCGCTCGATACGCTTGTCGGCTTATGTGCTGGCTTCCGCACCTGACCAACTCTCTGGGCAGCTGTACGGACGGCTACTGCCCTTTACGTCGCCCACTATTCAGGAGATTCGGAATTCCATAGTCAAGAATACGGAACTCCCGTGGCTACGCCCAGTGTCCTGCGGCCTCGAAACAGCAACAGGTCGTCTTGTGACCACGATCAATACTGGATGGTTCTCCACCAACGACATGATAGTGCTTCCGGATGGCCTTCATATTGTTTCCTGTTTCTCAGAATGCAAGGTTTGGGATATCCAGACACAGGTGCAAATTGCGCAATTCGGGGGCGAACTCGATCTTATTTGCTGCTTGGCCGTCATGCCGGGCGGCCACGCGCTGGTGACGGGCTCGCTCGATGGCATACTGAAGCTCTGGAACTGGAGGGAAGGCGAACAACTCAAGTGCGTCGATCTGAGGGCCCGGGAGGTTCGCGCGGTAGTCGTCTCACGCGACGCCCGCATGGCATTCGGGGCAACACGCAGTTCTCTCGAAATGGTTGATCTTGAGACCTGGAAACGCCCAAAGCAACTCCTTGACGGTCGCGTCTCAATTGGCGCTCTCGCCCTCACTGATGATGGCACCAAAATCCTTGCCGCATGTGAAGACTCGACAGTCGTCATCATATACGTCCAAGAAGGAAAAGTGCTGCAAGTTATGAAACAGCACAGGGAACAGGTGAACGCAGTGGCTATTTCACCTAATGGGCTCCAATCTGTCTCTGCGTCCGATGACGGAACGCTGGCGTTGTGAGATCTCAAGGCAGGAAAGCTGCTGCGACCGTTTACGAAGAGCGACAGCCCGATTAACGCAGTCGCATTTACTTGCGATGGCAACTGCATTGTCTCCGGGGACAAAAGGGGTATGCTAACGCTATGGGACCCCGCGACTGGACAACAGATCGAGTCATTCTGGGGCCATTCGTACGGCGTAGTCTCGATAGCCATGATACCGGGATCAAACCACTGCGTTACCGCAGGGAATGACGGAGCTCTGCGAGTATGGGAGCTGGAGGGGGACTCCACAGCACGGGTACGATCCGAGAAACACGATGAGGCAGTGACTGCGGTCGCCGTTCTAGACAAAGGAGAACATGTTGTGTCCACATCAACGCTTAAGCAAGCGAGATTATGGTGTTCGCGAACTGGCGCGAAACTGGCCGACCTTAACGGGGAATCCTCCTATGATGATTACGCAGCCATTACTCCCAACGGTCGGTGGACTGCCTACACCGACCCAGAGGGGTCTGCGACAATTGAATTGTGGGACGGAGAAAACAGAAACGTATCGCGATCCTTCAAGAACCCGATTTCCGATGACGCAGCACCGGCGACGCCCGATTACCGACATATGGAATCCTGGGATGAACAACCACTCCAGATTGCAGAGTTCCATTTCAAGGATGAGGACCTCGCTCCCGAAAATCGATTGGCCTTTCTTAATGCCGTCCCCTTTACATCGCGTACACGGAGGGAGATCGAGGAAGCCCCGGTATATGACGGTTGCGTTGAGTCCCGCGACCTGCAACTGAAGGGACATGTTGGTGCAAGATCTTCTCTGAACGGGAATTGCATAGCTATTACGCCGAACGCCGAAAGGGTAGCTTTCTTCTGGCGTGGTGATTTGAAGATCTGGGATCTGAAGATGGCCATGGAAATCTGTTGTTTACCATACGGCGGACCTGAAGGCCCTCTGGCAATTTCGCCGGACGGCACGACGGTTGTTTCCGCCGCTCCACGTGGCTCAGGTTGGGACGGTGCGTTCCTCATCGTCAACGCAAGTGCGCGAACCCGGATAATCCCAGCCCGGCGTAGCCGGAACCGAATTGTGACGAGGGCAGGCATCTTCTTCGATAATGTGTTTGAACCAACGCATTGAATCGAAAGGAGATGCCTGCCGTGAAACAGTTTATCGCAAAACACGCCGCAAAGATAGCCGGGGTCCTGCATGGCTGGGATCGTATCGTATTTCACGGAACGCTGGGCCGAGGCCGGTTTAATTCGGTTCGCGGAATGCGCTACTACCTGAACACGAGCCGGGTGCTGTTGAAGGATTTCGTTGAGCACGCCAAGATAATGACACGGACCCTGATACAGTCGTCCCTGAGTGAGGCAGAGCGGCTGGGCCGTCCGGTGGAGTATTTGCCGTCCAGTTCGACGCGCAAGGAAGACGTGGCTCGCGGCATTCTGCTTGAACATCCTGTCGATGAGGGATTGATCTGCGTTTTGAAGTGCATCGAACCGTGTGTGACATTTGAGGTCCGTGCCAATCGCAAGACCCAACGACTCGAACTTACCAAGGACTGGGGCAAGTGCCTTCATCTGTACCATTACCATCTCGACCCGGTCTTAGGCTTCATGCATGCCCGCATTCAAACGTGGTTTCCTTTCTCGATCCAGATCTGCATGAACGGACGCGTATCTCGCGGGCATCTACCCTCAGTTGGCATGGGGCTCCACCGCCGCTTTTGGAAGCAAGGATGTCATGCGCTTCTTGGGGAAACGTCCCGATGCCCGCTTCCAAGGTCAAATCGTAAGCGACTACAAACACCGCCCCGAAGGCATCCGCGTCAAACACCGAATGGATGCCAACAGCGTGAAGATGTACGACAAAGGCGACCGCATTCTCCGTGTCGAGACCACCATCAACAACCCACGACCCTTCAAGGTGTTTCGGGAAAAACAAGGAGAAGACAAACGGTGCGCACAATGGCTGCGCATGCGACGGGGCGTGGCCGACCAACACCGCCGCGCCCAAGTCTCGCAACATGCCAACGAACGCTATCTGGACGCGTTGGCCTCACTCGATACCACGCAACGACTCGATGAACTCATCCAGCCCGTCACCACCGCAACGACCCATCGCGGCCAACGGGTTCGTGGTCTACACCCCTGGTCGGAACAAGACCGCGCTTTATTCGAATTCATCAGCGCCCCCGAACACCTTCTGGCCGGTTTTCGTAACCGCGATATGGTTCAGGCAATCTACCCACAGGCCCAATCGATACAACACAAACGCAAAGCCGCCGCCCGGATCAGCTACCGCATTCGCATCCTGCGCGCGCATGGCCTTATCGTCAAACTCCCGAAGGCTCGGCGGTACCGAATCTCTCGAAAAGGACGCGAAATAGCCTCCGCCATCCTCCTCGCGCAACGCGTCACTGTCCAACAGCTTACAAAGGCCATCGCATGAAAATGCAAATAACTTCAACGTTCCTGACGGATAGTAGCACACTGTCATTGCGAACGAAGTGAAGCAATCTCCGAAACCTCTAGAGGCATACTTCTTCTGACGAATGGCCGAGATTGCTTCACTTCGTTCGCAATGACACTGTGTTCTTGTCTTAGGTTGTCTAGAGCGCGCCTTCCCTTTGTGTTTCGCGCAAGTGGCGTGGGGAGCGTGAGAAGTCCAGGCTATTCGTTCGTTCTTCACGCGTAAATCACTGCTTTGAGGCGCTTTACGTAAATTGCTTACAGTCGGCGCAAGCAGATTTGAGGGCAGAATAAGGCCCTGGCGCTGAGGCTCCAATCTCGTGTTATCTTGAAGATATCCTCTTCCAGGGTGAAACCGAAATATGCAGCGGAACCCGAAGTTGAGCATTACCGCCAATTGGAGGCTTCTGGGTCCGGTCTTGGGAAGAACCGGACCTATGCCACTCAGCAGCACTCGCGCCGGAGCCGACGGTCCGGGTAAGATAGACCGAATGGGTCAACTAGGGAGTATAGACATGCGTAATCTCACACAGATCTTTTTGATGTTTCTTGTGGCCTTCATTGTGAATGGTACAGCGTCGGCGGATGATGCGAAACCAACGGTTGGGTTCAAGATGCACCGTATCGGCGCCTATCGGGGCGAAGCGTGCGGTGTCGGCGACTTCAACAAGGACGGCAAACTTGACATCGTCGCGCTCCCTTTCCTGTACCTTGCGCCGGAGCTCAAGCCGGTGAAGATCTGCGAGGTCGCGGGTGAGGTCGGCGAAGACGGTAAGGGCTATCGCGATGATTTCATGAATGCCGCGTTGGATGTCGACGGTGACGGATGGCTCGATGTGGTCACGTGCACGTGGTTCGCGAAAAAGGCGGAGTGGCTCCGCAATCCTGGGACCGCCGGGGGTATGTGGCAGCGCGTGCTGATTGACGAGAACGGCAACTATGAAACCGGGAGTCTGTGCGACATAGACGGTGACGGCAAAGCGAATGAGATTCTGCCCGATGTCGTTGGCACCGTGTGGTACGAGCATCGGGACCACACGTTCGTGAAGCACGTGATATGCGGTAAGGCGATGACGTGGGGCGTAGGCTGCGGCGATGTCAACAGTGATGGCCGGCCCGACGTGCTGCGTCCCGACGCCTGGTTCGAGGCGCCCGCCGACCCACGCGCGCAGGAATGGAAAGAGCATCCGTTAGACATTGCCAACCACCAGAAGAAATGTCCGGATGTGGCGCAGATCCTGGTGTACGACGTCAACGGCGACGGCTTGGCCGACCTTATCGCCAGCGCCGCGCACGACTACGGCATATATTGGTATGAACAGGTCCGTCAGGGAAACGACATTACGTTCAAGCAGCACCTCATTGATGATTCATGGTCGCAGGTTCACAGTCTCGCGTTGGCGGATTTGGATGGCGACGGCGGCCTTGAACTCATTGCAGGCAAGCGATTCATGGCGCACAACGGCGCCGACCCCGGTGAACTCGAACCGTTGGGCGTCTATTGGTACGACTTGGCGCGGAAGCCGGCGGTAACGTGGACCAAGCATATCGTCTCGTACGACGAAGGCGTTGGTTCGGGCCTGAGTATCGCCGTGGCCGACCTGGATGGCGATGGCGATCTGGATATCATCGTTACAGGCAAATGGGGTGGCCCTGTCTGGTTCGAGAACACCCTGAAATAGGAATACGAATTCGGGAACGGCGGCACAAATAGGCTGGTTCCCGCAGCGATGTGAACGCAATGAACCGATGAATGGTGCACTGCCGGCAGAGTCAGCGTGTTCATAAGGCTCCTAGTCAGGTTCGACATCGGCGCTGACGGACTCGAGGAGGTAAACCATGCGCGGTTAGACTTCGCCGGTCAGGTCGATTAGTGGGATGCCTTGACACCTCGAAAGCGTCATTGCTTCGTTTGCGGAAAAGGACGCGAGGGACTTGGCCAGGGATAACGTGTGTACCTCACGGCCTCAAGCTGAATCTGGTGTCCTTTAGAGGGTTTCCGCTTGTGTCCGTGACGCGGAAACAAAAGCCCCAGCTTTTCGCAAGATTGCTTATCTTCAACAGAATCCGGGAAGCGCCTGCGGGCATCTTTATCGGCACGATATCGTCGTCAAGCAACACGGGGCGCCCGTTGGCTGGATGGCTGTTCAATACCAGCGCGCCATTCACCCACAGCTTCGCCCAATCATTACTGCCGAGGCAAATCTGAACGTCACGCGCTTCGGGCAGCGTCACATAACATGCCGCGTAGGCGGTTGCGTAGTCCTTCGGCTGGCAATACTGCGCGAGATCGACCACCGGAGCCCAGTCCGCCGCGCGCGTGGGCTGCCATCGCGCCACCTTGCCGTCTTTCCCCGGATAGCTCTTGCCGAAATCGATTTCCTGCTCCGGAGGATAGACTCGGTCGTGTCCGATTCCGTTCTCATTGTCAAACGGTCCGATCAGCATCCAAGTGCCGTTCATGCAGAGTTCGGCGGCTGCTTCCGGCGTCAGCCCGCCCGTTAGGCTGGTCTTGAGATACTGCCGTGCGATAGGTGCGAGTATGTAGTCCTTCCTCATCCCGAAGAGGGTTCCAATGATCTCCTCGCAACGTTTCCAGGCGCGCAAGAAATCCTGCCTGCTCACGTTCGCCGATGAACCCCAGCGGCAGCGCAGGTAGTTCTCAAGGTATTCAAACCCCATCGAAAGTACCTGCACGCGCGCCTTCACTTCCGGCGTCTGCGCAGCCTTCGCGGCCGCTTCAAGGGCTTTCCGGCATTGCTCGATCCGCTCGGGCCGGAAGATCTGCGGATAATCCGCCGTTCCCCATTCCATGTTCCCGGAGTACTGGCGGATAGCCTCGTCCATTTCGCGGTAGTACGTCCGCATGAAGGGGCCTGCATCGCTGAAGAAGTTGGCGTACAGTTCGTCCATCAGCGCGTCATAGGATTGCCCGGCGTTCCACATCATCCGCGCCGCCACGTACATGTTCGGGAAAAGCGTGGCCCAGGACTCGTGGCACTCGTGCGTAAAGCCTTGGATGCCCATTTCCTTGTATACGGGAAGGGCGCGCCCATGGGTCCCGTACATCGGCCACGGCAACTCCGCATTGAACGGTGTGGGGTCATACTCGTAGACATAAACATGGCGGGACAGGCGCGTCCACCCGGCGAGGTCGGCCTTCATCTTACGCCGCGAGGGGCAATCGGGATCGCCAAGGCTGTGCCCGCTGCAGTAGACGCTGGTCGTGAATATGATGTTCACGTGTTCATCAATCGGTTCGCGTTCAGGTGGGGTCGAGTGATTTATGTAGGCATAAGTGCTGACGCGCTTGCCCGGATGTTTCTCCTGGATGCCCCGTGCGACGGCGTTAACATAGGCGATGATCCGATCCGTAACAACGCGGCGCCCTTCTTTGTCCTTCTTACCTGTGTCAAGCGCGGTGCAATTGGGACATTCACAAAAGTCCGAGTTGTCGTCAGGGCACAACGAATAGCTTGTCGCGTCGGGGTTCTTGTCGAAGTACTCATTGATATGTTCGATGCTCAGCCGGATCACGTCCGGATTGGTCGTGCACAGTTGCTTGTCGTTCCGGCGCTGGCCGCCAACCACTGAATAGTACTCCGGGTGTTCCTTGAAATGGGTCGCGGGCGGGACTGTGTTCAGCCAGTTATGGTGATGGGCCACTTGCGGGGAAACGGCCTTGTTCCGTAACAGCCACATGCGGAAATCCTGAGCGGTTTCCGGCTGTCCCCCGTAGGAGTACCGCAACTCCCGCCAAAGGAAACTGGGCGTCTCAATCCGTGGCTTTCCGCGCCAGACCACCTCGTCGGCCGTTGGGATTACTTCGCCAATCGTCCCCGGCATGAACCAGCGGCACCCCAAATCCTCCAGGAACGCGTACACGGCGAACGCGGCGGTCGTGGGCGTTGCGCCGACAAGATGAAGCTGTCTTCCCGACACGGCGATCTGGAAGGACTGGTCCCCGGGAAGCGCGCCATAGCGGCCCCCGAATGGCGCGAAGGTCGCGAGGCCGGCCACGACCGCCGCGCGCTCGCCGGGCTTGTCCACTGCGGAAACCGTGGACTTTGTGAGTGCGCTCAGAATGCGCACCAGGTCTTCGCGAACGCACGCGTCCAGACGCTGGTCGAGCACGACATCCGCCTGGACGCGCCCATGAGCCGCGAGCACGACTGCCTCCGCGCCCCACACGCTGGTTCCCGCCAACAGGCATCCCAATGCGGCCAATCCCAGGATGCATTTCATCGTTCACGCCCTCCAGTTAAATGTTCAAGCAACAGTTTGTCGTGGTCACAGTTTGTCAAACGGAGACAAACTGTTGACAAACTGTGGGGATCACCGCTTTTCCACGAAGGAATCATACCCCGGTAGGCAGCGCCGCCGCAAGACCTGTATTGCAGTGCCAGACACTACGCTTGTGGCCCAGTGGATACTCGGGTAACCTTCTCCGACATGGTTCCTCCTTGGGCCTCTTACGCACCCGATACGCTTGTTACGGTACCCCTCCTTGAATCCTCGAATCGTGCCACTGTATAATAACGAATAGGAGAGCGGGGCTAGGGCTGACCGCCCTCACAGGAGGAGTTGGCCATGCCGACCTATTCATATCAGTGCGACGCCTGCAGGAAGACATTCTCGCAGCAAATGACCATAGCAGAACACGACAAGAAGCGGGTCAAATGTCCGAAGTGCGGCAGTCGGAAGGCTCGGCAGTACATAGGGTCGTTTGGGGTTAAGACATCCAAGAAGAGCTGATCTGCGTGCGGCGCTGGGCTATCCTTTCGTCAGGCGGCACTTCGGGAGTGCGTCGGAACGATAAGCATTGCTGGGGCAAGACCGGCAATGCGCAGGGGTACTACAATTCGGTCCTTTCGGCGGATCTGTTTCGATCCGATGTTCTTGATGCCCAACGTGTAGAAATGCCAGGTGGTGCGTTGATTACTTTGTTGCGCGTTTCTGTTTGGCGAGAGCGAGGAGCGAGTCCGGCGTCTGTCCGTATGGGTCTGAGTTTGTGGCGTAGCTTTGTTCGGTGATTTCTTTGATCTCGGGGGCGGTCATGCCTGCGGCCTTGGCTTCGGAGATGACTTCGTGTAGTCGTGCGATGGTGCGTTTGCGGCATTCTTCCTTGCACTTTGCCTGGATGCCTTTGTTGATGAAGGCGCCCATGCCCCGGCGTGTGTGAATGAGGCCCATTACTTCGAGGTCGCGGTAGGATTTCACCACCGTGTTGGGGTTCACCCCCACCCGTCCAGAGACTTCGAGAATGCTTGGAAGCTGGTCGCCGGGTTTTAGTGTTCCGGAGGCGACTGCGAACTGTACGAGGTTTTCGATTTGAAGATAGACAGCTACGCTGCTTCGGGTGTTGATGTTCTCAAACATGTGTGTCTCCCCGTCTTTAAGTGTTTCTAGTTTTGCTCTCTCGACGACGGGTTATAGGATATACAAGTCCAGTCATGGGAAACACCTTTCCCTTCGGTGAAAAAAGGCATCTCGCCCGACACCGGGGACTTCGACAAACCCGTCGAGATCGTCTTACTCATCGGCTTCGGACTGCAGGGTGCCCGCAGCACAGCGAAACCTGATTCCGGGCTGTGGAACGTCACTCGTTCAATGAGCCCGGTCACATGGTCGAGATTGTTGTCCTTGGGATCTCCTGAATCCATGAAGGGATAATATCATGAGGATTCAGCGGTCTCGACACCCACCGGACGGATTCTCCCTGCTCATGGCGTCGCAGCCCTTTCCACAGCGCGGCGCGTGCGACCCCGCTATTCCGTATTCTGCAAGCAGTGAGTTTGTGTCCCACGCCTTGACCGCAAGCCTTGTTAGCGTTCTGGCGATCGTCGGATGGTTCTCGTGGGGCTGCGGTCAATCCAAACAAACTTCAGTACACCGTGCCGTGCGCGCCAACTGTAGAACCTGCTCTTCCCAATCGCTGAACAGGCATCACGAAACTGAGTTGCAGACCTTCATCACTCTGCGCATAATGGTGATGCGGTCGAGGAAGTCGTTAGGTTCGAATGTGCGGGATGGGAGGACGATCTTTGACGATGACGAAGCGAGAGCTGGCGACTAAGCTGGCAAATAGACTGGGAATGACGCAGAAAGACGTAGTTAATGTTCTTGAAACCTTCTTGGACGAGGTCTGTTGCCGTTTGGCGGACGGTCGCCGCTTGGAGCTTCGCGATTTCGGCGTATTCGAGACCAAGACCCGCGCTTCTCGGGTGGGTCGTAACCCGCGCACTGGCGAACAAGTCGCCGTACCCGAACGCAAGGTCGTCACGTTCAGGCCAGGCAAGCGAATGAAAGAAGTCATCGCAAATCCGCCGCTAGCGACAAATCCCTCGGCATCTCAGTCAACTGAGCAATGAGCTTTGCCTCGCGTTTCTCTGAGAGGTTGAGGTGCGGCCGGGCAAGGTCGCGTTGTCTAGCGGGTGTGAAT
>CAZPMT010000078.1:0-25129 GCA_964587655.1 uncultured Nitrospiraceae bacterium | reverse complement strand
CGCGACCACAGCGTCCTCGCCGCTTTCCAAACGCGACGGGGACGTCGCGACCACAACGTCCTCGCCGCTTTCCAAACGCGACGGGGACATCGCGACCACAGTGAGAAGACATCGGCTTCGCCACGGCAGGCGCGTTCTTGCTAAGGGGAGGACTTCTCAGCAAGATCAGATCCGTCCGCCCTGTTCAGCGCGCTTCGTGGTTTGATTTCCGCGGTTCGGCACAGTAGGATTGTTGCGAGGTGGAATGTATCGACAGGCTCGGTTGTTAGACTCACGAAGAGGATAAACTTGATGATAAGCTCTCGCTCTGTGCAGTTTACCAGCTTGGCGGTTGCGTGCGGGCTTCTGCTTGCCTACTCGATCGTGGGCGCGCAGGAACCACCGTATCCACTCTTGGGTAAGGCGGCGCCCGGGTTCTCGTTGGACCTCGTCGTCGGCGGCAAGATGAGCCTCGCCGGGCATAAAGGGAAGGACATTGTGGTGTTGGACTTCTGGGCCACGTGGTGTCCCCCTTGCAAGATGCTGATGCCGATCATGGTGGAAGTTACCGACAAGTACAAGTCGAAGGGCGTTGTTTTCTACGCGGTGAACGTCGGCGAATCGCCTGAGGCGATCAAAGCTTTCCAGGAAAAGACCGCTCTGAAATTCACCGCAGCACTGGACAAGGACGGCAAAGTCTCCAACGATTATGGGGTTGACGGCATACCCATGAGCGTCATTATCGATAAGGAGGGCGTGATCCAGGCGGCCCACGTCGGCCTGGCGCAGGACTTCCAGGAACGGATCACGAAGGAACTCGATACGTTGGTGGCCGGGAAGAGTCTGATTGCCCCCGAGAAGAAGCCCGAGGAAAAGAAGCAGCCAGAGAAGAAGTAATGCGTTTTCCTGAGAGTTTAGCGGGCGGCCGGGTGATTCCCGGGCGCCCTTTTTCTTTCATCCGTTGTTCAATTGACGTTTCCAGATTCATGTGCGCTCGATGAAGAAGGGCTGGGTCCAGGCTTTCTTTTCGCCGCAACCCGCGCATTCGAAGCGAACGTAACGGAACGCGGCGTCTTCCGGAACGGTGTAGGTAATGCCGGGTCCGTCGACGACCGCCTGTCGGCGCGCATAGTCCGAGAAGACGCTGATGCGGTAGGCGTCCTTTGCGCGGATCGTCACCGTGTTCCCGTCGACCTCGATCCGTTCGATCTCGACGCCGTTGCTCGCGTAGAACCGTCCGGTCCGTAATGCGTGCATGATGCCGGCTGCGTTTCCTCGCTCGGCCTGCACCATGTTCCACCCCACGCCGACGTCTTCCTCTCGATGACAGTCATCGTGGGCGAACCCCCAGATCCGGCGTCCACGGGCGAGAAGCCGGTCCCAGCGGTCCGTCGCGGTGGCGCATCCTTCCAGCCAGGCCACCACGCCGTTGAAGATCTCGATGCCTGCATAGCCTTGAAGCGCGACGAGTCTCTCTTGCGGACAGTGGTTGAAGTTGGCTTCCCAATTCGGATGACATATGATGGAAAACCCGCCTTCGGCCGCTATCGCGTCGATCACTTTCTGCCGGTCTTCGTCAGGCGGTACGAGGGAACGCGCGTTTACGTGGAGCACGTGTGGCCCGTTCGCGGTAATCTCGTTACCGGAAATAAGCGTCAGGCCGTGTGTGTCCAGGGCGGCGGGTTCGGTCAGGAAGTCGTGATCGCTGAGCATCAGGAAATCATGCTTCAGAGCGGCATACGCTTTGACAGTCTCCTGAGGCGCTCCGGGGCCGTCGGAGTTTGACGTATGGGCGTGGAGATTGCCCTTGAGCCAGGGCAGGCCGTCGCTGCTGTATGGGTTAAGGAGAACTACACCCACGTAAACTACCTTTCATCGCGGTCCGGGGATACACTCTCGATCAGGCTTTGCTGGGCTCCATCAGATCATCGAGGACCTCGAGGAGCGTGTTTGGGTCGACACCGTACCCTTCGCACACCTGCCCAAGCGTTTCGACCTGATTGATGTGGCAATGCGCACAACCGCCCAGGTGAAATGCCGCGAAGACCTCCGCCACGCGAGGGTGAATCTTCATCGCCTCGGCGATGGTCATGTCGAGATTGAAGTGTTTGTCCGCCATGTTAGCTCCTTTCATTTTACTGTCCTGCACCTACTTGCGCCCAATACTGTTCAAACTCTTCCTGCGACGACGGCTGCAAGAGCTCCGGGCGGTAGAGTTTCTTCACCACGGGGTCGCTCACACGCTCGGTTTCTCCGGTTTGCGGGATATGCGTCACGTAACGCACGATCCGCCGCTCGTCGGTACACTCGTAATACATCCAGGCGTCGCCCTTGCCCGGGATCGGCTGGCTTGTCTTGAAATACAGCATCCGTCCTCCGCTAAGGCGCGCTCATTGTATGAACATGCCGCCGACTCGGGGAATTCCACACCCCAAGCTGAAAATGCCGTTCCGACACTACCGAAATGGCACCTTCCGATGAGATGATATCACCGTCGCAGACGGCATGGCAAGAAATGCTGTTGAAAACCCAGCGCAAGTCGCGGAGAACGCGGAGCGACGCGGAGAGCGGCCCCTGCGATGGAGATTCAACCGCGGAGGGTGCGTGGGAACGTAAAGAGACGTGTCCTTTGTTCGGTGTTGAGCAGACGGAACTTGATTCCACGGCGAGGATGGGCTATCTATTCAGATAAAGGGGCGCTGGAGGGCGGAGCGTGGCCGAGTGTATGGTAGAGGTCGTGGCGCTCACGAAAACCTTTTCCCCGTCGGGGAAGAACCCCATCGAAGCCGTCAAGGACGCGTTGTTCGAGGTTTACGGAGGGGAGATCTTCGGACTGCTCGGCCCGAATGGGGCCGGCAAGACGACTCTGCTCCGCATGCTCGGCACGATCCTTACGCCCACGTCGGGGTACTGCGTCGTGTGCGGCATCCGGAGCGACGTCGATCCGCAAGGA
This sequence comes from uncultured Nitrospiraceae bacterium, assembly GCA_964587655.1. Lineage (GTDB taxonomy): Bacteria > Hydrogenedentota > Hydrogenedentia > Hydrogenedentales > SLHB01 > CAZPMT01. Next base: position 22,197 of record CAZPMT010000078.1, on the reverse strand, counting down.
ATCCGGCGCAGGATCGGTTTCTTCTCCGGCAACACGCGTTTGTACAAGCGGCTAACGGGACGCGAGGTGCTGCGCTACTTCGGGCGCTTGTACGGGATGGCCGAGGATGTCATAGCCCGCCAGACAACAAGGTTCGCCCAACTGCTTGACATGGAGGCATTCCTGGATCGCCGTTGTGACTCGCTCTCGACCGGGCAAACGCAGAAAGTGAATATCGCGCGCGTCATGCTGCACGACCCCGCCGTGTTGATCCTCGACGAGCCGACGTTGGGCCTCGATATCCTCACCAGCAAGACCGTAATCGACTTCATCCTCGACGCGAAGGCGCGCGGGCGTTGCATCGTCCTATCCACGCATTATATGACCGAGGCAGAGCTCCTGTGCGACCGAATCGGGCTCATCCATCAAGGACGGCTTCTGGCCATCGACGCGAAGGAAGGGATCTACGCCCAAACCGGCACGCACAACCTGAAGGACGCCTTTTTCCACATCATCGAACGGGCCGGAGGCGTCGCGGGATGAACACTAGAGTCGTCCTGGCCATTGCGCGCAAGGAATTGCTCGAGACGCTCCGCGATAAGCGCACGCTAATCGCGATGGTCGGACTGCCCCTCGTCTTGTATCCGCTCATGATCGTTCTTGGTGCGCAGGTGGCCATGGTCCATCTCGGCGGCATGAACAAGAGCCTGTCGCGCGTAGCGGTCGCCAACGATCCCGGCGGGATACTGCGCGAATGGGTTGCCACGGCGGACAAGGTTCAGGTCATTGACTCAGAACGGCCGCGACAGGATTTGCTCGATGGCAAGTTGGAGGCGGTCGTCTCAACCGAAGACAACCCCATGTCCGCGCTTGCGGAAGTGTGTCCCGTGCGGATCGTGGTTGAATATGACGTCACGAGGCCAAACTCTGTCGAGGCGCGGCGGCGCGTAACCCGGGCATTGGAGGACGTCAGCTACGAGATCGTCACGACGCGCCTGGAATCGCTTGGTCTTTCCATTGATCTCGTCGATCCCTTGCGGATTGACGATAAGAACGCAGCGTCCTCGCAGAAGACCATCGGTACCTTTCTCGGCAGTCTCTTGCCGTTTCTGATGATACTCATGATGGCGATGGGCGCCATGTACACCGCAATGGACCTTACCGCGGGTGAAAAAGAACGCGGGACCATCGAGACGCTTCTGTCTGCCCCCGTCTCCCGTTCGGAGATTGTATGGGGCAAGTTCATCCCCGTATTCTCCGTGTCGTTGATCACGGGTCTGCTCAACCTGGCCAGCATGTCGCTGAGTCTGTGGCTCCAGGTCGTCGTGGGCGGGCGCGACATCGACGACACAATCCGCTCTTCCGGACTTACGGTATCTCAAGCGGCGACGGAATACCTCATGTCGCAGGTCACCATCGGCAACATCGGACTTGGCCTGCTGCTGATGATCCCTCTTGCGGTATTCCTGTCGTCGTGCGTTATGGCAATTGGGGTTTTCGCACGTGACGTCAAGGACGCTCAGAATCTCGCAATGCCGTTCCTGGTGATCTTGATCCTTCCACTGATGCTCGCGCTCGTGCCCTGGATCCGGATCTCCCCACTGACCGCGGTCATACCGATCGCAAATATCGCGCTCTTGTTCAAGGAAATCCTAATGGGTGAGCCGCGGCTGGAAAGTATCTTCGCCGTGCTCCTATGCACGTGCGTCTACGCTCTCGGGGCCCTTCATTTCGCCGTGTGGATCTTCAATCGCGAGGAAGTCATTCTGTCCGAACAGCACACGTTCTATTTTGCGTGGCGCCGTTCCTCATTTGCGCGCCGCGAAGCCCCCTCGCCCGGCATGGCCTTATTTCTCTTTACCGCCATGATCCTGCTGCTCTTCTACGCAGGTGCTTATGTCCAGACGCGGATGCTGCTGCCGGGTCTGTTCATCACGGAGTGGCTTCTCATCTTCCTGCCGGTTGTGGCGATCCTGTGGTACACGCGCATCGACCTGCGGCGCGCACTTAACCTGAAGAGGCCGCCCGCGCTCACGCTGCTTAGTGGTGCGATCATCATTGCCGGGATGACGCCTCTCCTGTACCAGTTCATCATTTGGCAAAACCGCGTCTTGCCGCCTCCCGACGGTTTCATGGAAGAATTCGAGAAGCTATCCGGCTTTGGCGAGAGCGCGTGGGGATTCCTTGTGCTTCTGCTGGTGATTGCCGTTTCGCCGGCAATCTGTGAGGAGATACTGTTCCGAGGCGCCATACTCTCCGGCTTTCGGCGCACGCTCCGCCCAACCACAACCGTCCTTCTGGTGGGTGTCCTGTTCGGCCTTTCACATATCTTCATCTACCGCGTTCCAAGCACCGCGTTCATCGGTGTAGCCATCACCTATGTCGTTCTCCGCGCGGGTTCCATCTATCCCGGGATGCTGATGCACTTCCTGGTTAATGGCTTGGCCGTTTTCATCATGACAAAACGTCTGCCACAGTTCATCATCGGGTTCCTTGAAGACAACGATGTCCGAGGCCGGATGGTTCCCGGCTGGGCGATCATAGCGGGCATCGCGACGCTCACCCTCGGAGTGATCCTCACTGAGCTTGATGCCCGCCGGCGCAGGGAACACCCGACCCGCAGGGAACCAGACGAAACGCCCCGTTTCTAGCACAGTGAGTCATCCTGTCAACAACTCATCGCGAAGGTAACGGTTATGCGTATCCCTTCGAGGGGTGAGCGACGATTTGACTGCGGTGTCGAACGTTTGCTATGATATTTCGCTGCTGCTTTGTCAGCGCATATCTCGCTAGAAGGAGGTTCGTTTTCAACAATGTCGGATGAAACCAGGGCAAGCAAAACAGGAGCGGTGGAGGCGGGCTCCTCGAGGAGAGGCATGATGGATGCCTCGTTAACCGAGGACGCCGACCTGCTCGCAGAGGGTGAAGAAGGCCTCTCCATGGAGGAAATGGAGAACCTCTACAGCAAGACCCTCCAGAACTTCACGGAAGGTGAAGTGGTCCGCGGCACGGTCGTGGAGGTCACCGCCGACCGGGTCCTGATGGACATCGGTTACAAGAGTGAGGGGAGCATTCTGATCGACGAGTTCCCGGATCCGGGCAGCATGGCTGTGGGCGACGAGTTTGACGTCTACATCGAAGCACCGGAAGACGAGAACGGGATGCCGGTCCTCTCGAAGATGAAGGCCGACCGGATCAAGAATTGGACCCATATTCAGCGTGTTTATGAGGAGGATGGGGCCATTGAAGGCAAGATCATGCGGCGTGTGAAGGGTGGTCTGAAAGTGGACATCGGCATTGACGCGTTCATGCCGGCCAGCCAGTTGACGTGGAGGCCCACGGGCGACCTCGAGCGGTACATCGGCCAGACGCTGCAATTCAAGATCATCAAGCTCACGAAGCGTCGCCGCAACGTCGTCGTGAGCCGCAGGAAACTCCTCGAGGAGCAGCGCGCCGGCGAGAAGAGCCGGTTGCTGTCCACGATCCAGGTGGGCCAGCTTATCAGCGGGGAAGTGAAGAACATCACGGACTTCGGCGCTTTCGTTGACGTTGGCGGGATCGACGGGTTGCTCCATGTGACGGATATGTCCTGGGGCCGGGTGAAACACCCGTCGCAGGCCGTCTCGGTTGGTCAGAGGATCGACGTGATGGTCCTCAACTTCGATCCCCATACGGAGCGGATCAGCCTCGGGCTCAAGCAGAAGACGCAGAACCCGTGGCGCAGCGCGGCCCAACGGTATCCCGTCGGCGGGGTTATACATGGGCGCGTGGTCAGCATGACCGACTACGGGGCGTTCGTGCAGCTCGAGGAAGGGATCGAGGGCATGGTTCACGTCAGCGAGATGAGCTGGACGCGCCGGGTGCGGCACCCAAGCGAGATGATGTCGCTCGACTCGGAAGTGGACGTGATGGTCCTCAGTGTTGATCCGGACGCCGAGAAGATTGCTCTTGGCGTCAAGCAGACGACGCCGAATCCATGGATCGAGATCAGCCAGAAGTATCCGGTGGGTTCGGTTGTGAAGGGGCTTATCCGGAATCTGACCGACTACGGCGCGTTTGTCCAGATTGAAGAGGGCATCGACGGTCTGCTTCACGTGAGCGACATTTCGTGGACTAAGAAGGTGGCCCATCCGTCCGAGGTCCTTGAGAAGAACCAGGAGATCGAGGTCAAGATCCTTAGCATCGATCCCCAGAACGAGAAGATCAGCGTGGGCCTGAAACAACTCGAGCGAGATCCGTGGGAAGCGGTGATCGAGAGCACGCCTATCGGGTCGCACGTTGAGGTCGAGATCGCTAAACTGGTGAGTTTCGGCGCCTTTGCGCGTCTTGAAAACGGCATCGAGGGGCTTATTCACGTCAGCGAGATCTCGGCGGACCGCGTCCAGAAGCCCGAGGACGTGCTTACCGTGGGCGACAAGGTCACGGCGAAGGTGATCGGAATCGATCCCATCGAACGTAAGATCGCCCTCAGCATTCGCGAGTACCAGCGCGATCTGGATGCGCGCGCGCAGGCCGAATACGGACAAGGCAAGGACCAGGCCGTCAGCGTGGGCGATGTGGTGGGCGATGCGCTGCCGCGCTCGATGTTGCAGGCGGGACGGAGTCTTGCGGATGCCGCGACTGAACTCATGGCCGCCATGAGCGCCCAGTTCAACGGCGCGAGCGCCGCCAAAGAGGAAGAAGCCGCGGACACGCCTTTGAAGCAAGGGGCGCCCGAATCTCAGCCCGCGGAAACGGCCGAGGCGGAGTCCCCGGCATCGGGAAGCGACAACTGATTGCCAAGTTCGCCACGGATGAATTAGCGCCGCTCGAAAGAGCGGCGCTTTGTTTTAGCCGGGGCCTTGCGGTAGAGGTTTAGAGGCGCCGCGCAGAGGAGTTATCGTGGAATGCCGTGCCTGCTAGTCTTTTCCAGTTCCGAAGAAACCGTTGGGGCGGTGCATGAGGTCGCAAAGACCTCCGGATGGGACATCGAAGACGGACGCGCGTCACTCTTGGGCGGTACGCCGGTGACGGCGGACCACGTGGACGCGGCCCTGTTCGACCTTCAGCAAGCCGTATTCGGCGTTCAGGAACTCGTGCAGCGGATCTCGACAAGCGCGCCATTTCTTCCGCTCATTTTCCTCAGCAGCCAGGGAACATCCGTGCACGAGTTGGGGTCCGGATTGCGATATCATATCGATCCGGACCAAGTCCCGGACCTCGAGCACGTTCTCCTTTCACTTTCGCTGGGTTTCCCGGAGGCATACTTCGGCGCCCCGGAGGAGGTGGTGGAAAACGTGGTTCCGCGCGTGTTGATCGTCGACGATAACATTCAACTTGCGTCCCTGATCGGGCGCACGCTTCGGGCGATGGAACGCTACGACGTGCAGGTAGTCACGTCCGGATTCGAAGCCCTGTCGCTCCTGCCCGCGTTCCGGCCAGACGTGGCTATCATCGACCTGGTGTTGCGCGATATGGACGGACGCGAGATCTGTACGTTCATCCGCACGCATGAGAAACTGCAACGGACGAAGATCATCGGCGTTTCGGGGTACCTCTCCGAGAAACGCGCGGAGGATGACAACGTTCAATGCGATGTCTTCCTGGAGAAACCGTTCCGTATGAAGGACATTGTGGGCAAGGTGATGGCCTTTCTGCAATAGGGAGATCGACCCTATGAAGGCAGAACGCATCGAACGCGTCCTGCCGCGCATCGAGCAGATCCTCAAGGAGTGCCGTCTGTGCGGGCACCGGTGCGGGATCGACCGTTACTCGAATGCGGCGGGCTTCTGCCGGACGGCTTCGCCGGATCGTTTTCACGCCCGATACTCGTCGCACACGCTGCACTTCGGCGAGGAGCCTATATTGGTTGGACAAGGCGGCTCCGGAACCGTGTTCTTCACGCACTGCAATCTCCGCTGCGTGTTCTGCCAGAACTACCAGATCAGCCAGCTCGGGTTGGGCGATGACGTCCATTACACCGGCCTCGCGGGCATCTTTCTTGAACTTCAAGCGAAGGGGGCGGAGAACATCAACCTCGTCACGCCGACGCACTACATCTATCCGATCCTGCTCGGGTTGCTCGATGCGTACCGAAACGGGTTGAGCGTCCCGCTCGTGTACAACACGAACGGATACGACAGCGTGGAACTCCTTGCACTGCTAGACGGGATCGTGGACGTGTATCTTCCGGACATGAAGTACATGGATGAAGCCCTCGCCCGGAAGTACTCGTCCGGGAAGGACTACCCGGAGGCGGCCAAGAACGCCGTCAAGGAAATGCACCGGCAAGTGGGGGCCGTGCACGAAGTCCGGGGCGTCGCGACGCGCGGCGTGATCATCCGGCATCTCATTCTCCCGGAAAACATCGCGGGCAGTTATGACCTCCTGCTGTGGCTAAAGCACGAAGGGATGCTCGACGTTACGCTCAGTCTAATGAGCCAGTACTCGCCGCAACACCGCGCCCACGAATTCCCCGAGCTGCGGAACCGCATTTCCCAAAAAGAATACCGCAATATCGTCCGCTACGCCATCGATCTCGGGTTTGACCACCTCCTAACCCAGGGTCTCGACAGTACCGGCCTCTATCTCCCCGACTTCGAAAAGGATGACCCCTTCTCCGACTGACTCTAAGTGCATCACAACGGAATAAGGGTTACATTTCGAGCCAGGACGTCCCGCGGCCGAAGGCCGTCAACAACGTCCACCTTAAGGTGTTCGTTCCATACCCCCTTCTATATGGCCCCGTGCCCTGCGTGCGGCGGCCCTGCGGTTTCGAACATGGCGATGGCGTTTTCCAGACGGACGTCCCAATGCAGTTCTGTGCTCGATCCCATGAAATAGCCGACGCCGCATGTGTCCTCGATGGCCTGCCGGCATGTAGCGCGCACCTCTTGAGGCGTGCCGTAAGTTAGAAGCTGGCTGACGTCGATCCCGCCGGCCAGGAACAGCCTGGGATACTTCTCGCGCACCTCTCGCACCGTCATGCCCGCGAGCACTTCGATCGGGTTCAGACCGTCGATGCCAGCGGCGATCAGGTCGTCGAGCACACCCCAGAGATTGCCGTCGGAATGAAACAGGCAGACCGTATCGCGCGCGTGCCACGCGTCATTGAGGCGCTTCAAGCGAGGGAGCCAATACCGGCGAAGCCAGTCCGGGGAGAACAGCGTGCCGGTCTTGTGCGCGATATCCGAATACGTGAGCGCGATTGGGATGCGCTCCGGATCGGCTATGACCGCGACGCGCCGCAGTTCCGCCGCCGTCAGCGCCTCCAGCCATTCCTCCAACAGGCCGGGGTCCTCGAACATGAGTTCCGTGAACAGGCCCATGCCCGTTATCCAGTACATCCCGTCGAGTCCAACGCCGCTTTCCAGCACAAGCACGGTCGGGTCGTGCCTTCCCGTGGGGTCGCTTTCCGCGAACAGGGCCGAGTTGGTCTCGACGTTCTTCCACGTGGTCTCCGCGCAGGCGGAATCGAAGGTCTGCGCGTTCGCTTCGCGGATCCGCTCTTCGATCCACGGACGCAATGACCGAAGATCCCGAAACGGACGCTCGACAAGCCAACCCGTCCAGCGTTCCTGACGAAAACGAACGCCGTCGCCCCGCACAAACTCTTTCGGAGGTTGCGGCGCGCTGATCATGCGCGTCATGTCCAGGACCCGGCCGACGGCCAGCGCCACGGTGCGTGCCCCGTCTTCATAAGTGAGTTTGCGTCCCGCGTAGTGTTCAATGATGGCGTCGTTCTGAAAAATATCATAGAGCGGAACGCGGTCAGTTTCCTCGAATCGAACCGTTCGCATCACTCGCTCGCGCTTGGTCATGGGGGTCATTGCGATCTCCTTCCTCGAAACAACGTGGGCGCTCCAAGGCGGCGCCCGCGCAGCTTAGCATACGATAAATCGCTGTTGTCCGGAAAGATCCCGGCGCGCGGCCGATTTGACGCAAACGCGGGACGCCGATATACTGAGGCTCTTCAAAGGCAGGCTTGGGCGAACCGATCAGAGATCTCGTAACTTTTGGAATGGCGGACGCATGAGCAAAGCGCAACGGCTATCATCACAGTGGACGGCCAGCATGTCGCCGAACGCAACGGTCTTCGTGTCCAGCGCCTGCATCATGGTCGTGGAACTCGTCGCGGGACGCCTCATCTCGCGATACCTCGGCCAGTCGCTCTATACGTGGACCGGAATCATCAGCGTGGTCTTGGCTGGAATTGCCGTCGGGAATTACATCGGCGGACGCGTCGCGGACCGCCATCACGGTCCCGCCACGCTTGCCGTTCAATTCCTGCTCGCGGCGGCAGGGTGTCTCAGCATGCTGCTGTTGAACCGCATCGCGGGCGAATGGGGCGTGCTGCTGAATCTGAGTTGGCCGGCACGCATCCTCGGACACATCACGATCACGTTCCTGTTGCCGGCCATGCTGCTCGGCACGATCAGCCCTGTCATCGTCAAGCGCGCCCTGATCACCCGGTCCGCGGCTGGACGCGCCATTGGCGGCGTATACGCATGGGCCACGGCCGGATCGATTCTGGGAACCTTTGTCACCGGCTACTGTCTCATCATGTGGATGCGCGCAACCACGGTGACTGTTGCGGCGGCCGCCGGTCTGGCATGTGTAGGCATGATCTACGCGGCCGGCGCATTGTACGCGCGGGCAACGGCGCAAAGGGTGGAGCCGGCCCCTGCCGTACCGCGCGCCGAAAAGGCCCGGTGGAGGCGCCGCGAATGGCTGCCGCCCATCGCGACGGTCTTCGTCGCCAATGCCTGCGTAATGGCCATGGAAATGGTCGCCGGACGAATGATCTCCGTGGAATTCGGGCAATCGTTGTACGGCTGGACGACGGTCATCGCCGTCGTACTGGCCGGGATCACCCTCGGAAGCTTCGTGGGCGGACGGCTGGCGGACGCCTTTCCACCGCGACGTACGCTGGCGGTGCTGCTGATACTTTCCGCCGCCGCCTGTATCGTCATCACAAAGACCAGCGGGGCTCTTGTCCATTCTTCCCTTCTCGTGTCGTATTCATGGCCGGCCCAAATAGCGTTGCACTGCATGGCGGTGTTCTTCTTGCCTTCACTGGCCATCGGCGCCGTCACTCCGGTGGTAGCGAAAGCGGCGTTGGGCCTCGGACGAGGCGCAGGCACAACCGTCGGTAACATCTATGCATGGAGTTCCATCGGCAGCATCGCCGGCACGCTCGCTGCCGGGTTCTTCTTGATCCCCGCAGCCGGTATGACGCATACGCTGTGCCTTGTCGCGGCCATGCTGACAATCCTGGCCTGCGCTCACGGGTTGCGGTCAAAGCTTGTTTGGGGCTGGGTGGCAATCGCCTCCGTGATCATGCTGGGCGCCTTCACGCCGCTTCCGGGCCCGCGCGGCCTCGCCACGGCGTTGGAACTGACGTCGTTAACGCCGCCTGGCGTCGTCTATAAGCGTGAGAGCCAATATTCCTGCATCAGCGTCCGACAGGACCCGGGCAACCCCAACCTGCGCGAAATGGTCCTGGACCATCTGATCCAAGGTAAGGTGGACATCAGTAATCCACGCGACCTCCGTTACGAATACGAATGGATTTACGAGGCCGTCCTCGACAAATGCTTTCCGGCGGGCCAATCCGTCAAAGCCATGGCCATTGGTGGAGGCGCCTACTCCTTTCCTCAGTATCTCGAGGTCGTCCGCCCCGGAAGCTACATCGAGGTCGCCGAGATCGACCCAGCGGTCACGGAGGCGGCTCATGCCGCGTGCGGCCTGCCGCGCGACACGACGCTGCACATCTATAATATGGACGCCCGTAACAGGATCGCCGACCTCGTGCGCGCCAAACGGAACGGCGCGTCGGCACCGGTCTTCGATTGCGTGTTTGGCGACTCGTTCAACGACTACAGCGTCCCCTACCATCTCACGACGCTGGAGTTCACGCAGGAGATCGGCGAGTTGCTTGCCCCTGACGGCATGTACCTGCTCAACATGATCGACATGATCGAGTCGCAGCGGTTCGTCGGGGCCGTTGCCAACACCTGTCGCCGCGTGTTCCCATACGTGTACACGTTTACTTGCCGGACGAAAGCCGCGGTGCGGGACACGTACGTCGTGGCCAGTTCACGGCGCCCTCTCGACCTTGAAGACCTCGCAGGCCCGTTGCGCGGCAAGTACGGCTATGAGGGCAGCCTGATCCCCGCGGCGCAGTTGGACGCCATGATTGCGCGCACGGGGGAAGTGGTGCTTACGGACGACTTCGCCCCGGTGGAGAACATGCTTGCTCCTGTCGTTCGCTTGAATGCCCAGGACAACCTGCTACGCACGGCCAACGCGCTGCTCGATGCAGGCAAGTTGGAACAGGCAATCAAGAAGAGCCGCCAACTCCTGGCCTTTGGCCGGGAGTACGCTGAAGCCTACGAAATTATCGGCATCGCCATGACGCTGAACGGCAACCTGGAGGAGGGGATCGCGAACCTGCGGAAGGCGTTGGAACTGGATTCCAGCCGCGTTACATACCATTACCACCTCGGCCAGGCCCTGCTCGGACAAGCAAGGAGAGGCGCCAATACGCTCGACGCGGCCATAGCCGAATGGCGCAAAGCCATCGAGCTGGAACCCCACTTCGCCATGGCTTATCAGAGCCTCGGCGCCGCGCTCGTCCAGAGTCGCGACTACGCCAACGCCGTCGGGATTCTTAGGAAAGCGTCCGAACTGGATCCCACAGCAGCGGCAAACCACGTCAATCTGGCGGTGGCGTTGTTCAGTCTGGAAGACGTTTCCGGCGCGATTGCGGAGTTCGACAAGTCGCTGGAGATCGAACCTACACTCCGCGGCGTGTATCCTCAGTTGGCCATCGCCTATTACCGTCTGAAGGAATATGACAAGGCCTGGGATGCGGTCGCCAAGGCGCGCAATGCCGGCGAAAAAGTCGCCGCGGGTTTTGAGGAAGATCTCCGGGCAGACTCCGGCCGAACCCAATGAGCACGCACTTGCGGCAAATCCACATCCGTAAGCGGTGTCAGTTGGCGATGGCTCGGACCTCTTTGACGTCGTACACGGCCAAGGGCGCGGGATCGTCGGCGCCGGTCAGAGGCGGATGCTGACGCTCGTTGTCGGTTTCCCGAGTGGGCTGGTCGCGGTACGGCCCGGTTCGGAAGCAGAGGCGCTCGACTGACAGCACCGCTTCCGCAAGCGGCGCGTCGCTCACAACCGTCTGCCCGTCGATCGTCACGCCATAGTGGCCGAACGGAGACGCATCGACGGTAATCCCCAGCTTGTACCACGTATCAGCTTTGTAGGCTTGAAGGTCCCGCGTATCGCCGCCGTTGATGGCTTTGATTCGCCCGTCGCTATCGAAGCGGACGCGCACGGGACGGTTCCCGTATCGGTCCAGAACCTCGATGTCCAACAGTCCTGCGCCGGACTGCTTTGCGAGAACGCGGCAACTGATCTCGGCCTTGGGCCCTTCTTTGAACACGCGGACGGCTTTCGCGTAGTCATAGGGATCTTCATCGCGAAGTTCAAGACACTTTCCGCCCGAAGGACATTCGACAACGCGAACTGGCGCCAACGACGGTGAGTATACGTTCCAATCGACGACGTGTCCGCCGGTTTCCATCTCGTCGAAGTTGTCCGCGACTGGCCCGTCGACACTGTAGCGAACAGGGACCGGGATCCTGCTGACCCAAATATCCTCCTTGTTGACGCTGTACGTGATCCACATCGCGTTTCCGGGCGGGTTGCCGTTTCCTTCCTCGATGCCGCGGACGTATTGTGGGCCGAAATCCTTCCAGCGTCCGAAGAACCGCCGCGGCGGCACCTCGCCGTGCACCAGCAGCATGTTGTCGAAAACGATCCCGTCATCGCCCGTCACGATGGCCAGCGGATAGCGGTGTTCACCGTGCACGGTCGGGTTGTACACCAGGGCGTAGCGTCCGTCCGAGGTGCGCTGCCCCCAGATCTTCGCGCCGTCCATAACAATCGTGGGGACCTTAACCGGAGTCGAGAACGTTCGACCTTCGTCCGCCGACAGCGCGCACATGGACCACTTCCACAGGCCGACGACCTTCCCGTTCTTGCGATGGTAGAAACAGAGGGCGCCGAGTTTCCCTTTGACCGGATAGAATCCCTCCGGGCCGGGGTCTTCGTCCTTCCACTGAAGCGTCATGAGCCTGTCCGCCAACAAGGCCTCGCACGCATCGAGGAACCCCGCGTCGGACGAACGCGTGTAGAGCGGATAGCTCGTATTGGACTCGTTCCAATCGGCGTGACGCGTGTACCGGATGAAATAGATCGGGCCGTACGAGCCGTCCTTGTACGCCTCGCGCACGACGCGGCCGATCCCGCCTTTCACGAAGGGATCTTCGGTGTGGCCATAAAACGCAAGGACCAATAGGCGTCCGTTCGGCGCGACGTAGAACCCCATGCGCTGATGCATCATGTAGCCGTTGTAACCCTTCGGCATCGGCGTGCCGGGCGGCGGCTCATAGGCCGGAAACACGACAGCGGGCTGCGTCCAGTTGCGGCCGTCGCGCGAGGTCAGGATCAGCGTGTGACCCGGCGCGATGTGCTCATCCACGGGATTGCTGAGATACTCCTGATAGAACGTGTCGTTCCAATACGCGAGCATCGGGGCATGATTGTACGTCCAGCCAAACCCCTCGGCGCGTTCCGGGTGCGTGCGGTTAGCGCGAAACGTCTGGTAGTTCGCCACGCCAATCGCCGGGCGCAGCCGGCCGTCATGCGGCGTCGGATCAATGCTCACCGCGCCGACGTACCGGATCGGCTCGTTCTCGCTTCCCGTCTGGGCCCAACCCGGAAACGCGAGCAACAGAACGGAACAGAATAGACAGGTAATCAAAAAGACAAACGTGGACTCCAGCATGGCCTTCACCCTCCTCACGATGCATAAACGCGACACGCCATTTAAGCACGCATGAGACGCCGAAGACAAGATGCGGAAACGTTCAGGTATGAACCTAGAAAAGTCAGTACACACAAAGACGGTGTGTAAGGCAAGGAGATAGGGAGATAGATGGAGATGATGGGGATTTCCGGGAACAGAGGGAATTCCCGGCGTCTCAAAGAAAAAACCATCTTGCTCTTGTCCCCGATGGGGAAAGGAGAACCGCAGAGGGAATGTTTGTTTCGCTGGGAAGCATTAGGTGGCGCGTTCAGACGGATGAGGGACTTTGCGTTTCGTCGTCTCCAGGAATATGCGCAGCCACCAATGATGGATCGCATTTGAGTTTCCGCCAAAGCCGCAAATAGCGGTACGCATAGGAAAGGCAAAGGGAAGCGATAAGAAGTTTTATTACGCCATCGGAAACCATTTGCCCTATGTCGAGGTGCGACAACGACGCAGAGATCGCTAGAAGGATGATGATTGTGAGGAAGCTGATGGCACGATCCAGGACGATTCGAGCGGGACTACGCTTAGGACGAGGCCGGTGTAACATCCTCCGGACAACAACGGGGAGCACCCCAAACACCACCGCTATCGCGCCGAGCGTTACGATAGATAGCCGGAGTTCGGCGTCAATGATTGCGCCAATGATACAGATCAGGACTAACGGGACCAGCAGGCGGCGCGTGGTCTGAGGGCCATAGGGCGGTTGGGGATCTAGTGGCTCGTTCCGGTTCGCACGTCGGACTGTGATGGCTTCCCACTCGGTAAGATGGATACGTCTGAAGGCGCGGCGCGCCTTCTTGACGTTCCCGAGGGTCGCGACGGCGCCGCGCATGGCGTCTGCCTCGCCTGTGCCCCGCTCGCGGAGATCCGCGACGGCCTCGCGGACGTGGGATTCGATCTCGGTGGCGATCCGAACCTTGGCCTCATCGCACAGGCCCGCTGTCGCTTTCGAGAGCCAGTTTTCCAGTTCCTGATCGTGACTCACGCGCTGCCCTCCAGCACAAGCTTCACCGCCTTGAAGACCTTCTCCCATTCCTGGCGTTGAGCAGCCAACTCGCGCCGGCCCTTCTGTGTCAACCGGTAGTAACGGCGGGTCCGTCCTTCCGCGATACTCTCGGATGACTCGAGAAGGCCCTGCTTCTCAAGGCCGTGCAGGCAGGGATACAGCGCACCTTCCTGAAAGTCCAGGACCCCCTTTGAGCGCTTCTTGATGGTTTGGGCGATGCGGTAGCCGTGGTTCGGTCCCTCGGCCAACGTCTGCAAGACAAGCAGCGCTAATGTGCCTTTGAGGTTCATCTCTGAGACTCGCCTTTCATGTGAAGATGATACCTCTAAGTTATAGGGATGTCAAGACCTTCCTTGCCGTTGGTGACTTGTCGGTTGACTCAGCAAAGAGGTTTCATCATACTGGTTCTGGGTTTGAGACCACATCGTGAGGACAACGGTGAAATGGACGAAGACAAGCTCTTGGAGCGGATTACATTTAATCCGGATATCTTTGGCGGGAAGCCGATTGTGCGGGGGCGGCGGCTGGCGGTGGAGCATGTCTTGGGAATGCTCGCGGCGGGAGACTCCGTCGAGACCATTTTTGAGGGCTACCCGTGGCTGGAGGCCGACGATGTGAAGGCGTGCCTTGCGTATGCCCGTCGAATTGTCGGCCATGAGCGTGTTGAACCGCTTCTGGTGGGCGGCGGCTCGTGAAGATCCTCCTCGACACGTGCGTGTGGGGAGGTGCGCGAAACGTGATTCCTTGTGGAGAGACCCAGTGCCCTTACGGTAGGATCACCTCTGGCAAGAATCCAGGGTAGGCCGACAGGAACGTTACCATGGACCGGGATATTCGTAAACTCCTTGCGGATGTCGGCGAGAAGATGCGAACGCGTTTCGAGGCCGGGCAGCGCTATAGCGTCAAGGGTCGCGGCGAGCTTGTAGGGGAAGCCGACATCGAGGCGGAGGAGAAACTGGTCGCAGGCTTGAAGTCGCTCTATCCCAAAGATTCCGTCTATTCTGAAGAGGCGGGCGGGACGGATGGGCAGTCGGAGTTCCGTTGGATCATCGACCCATTGGACGGAACCGCATACTTCATAGCGGGTGTTCCGTACTTCGCCATTTCCTTGGCGCGGGAGAAATCGGGGCAGATCATCGACGCCTACGTTCTCAACCCGATTTCCGACGAGTTGTATTGCTCGTCGCACGAGAGCGGACGATCATTTCTGAACGAGCGAGAGATCCGCGTGTCTGAAGCGGCGGATATCGGCGAGGCGCTGATCGGTTTTGGCTTCAGCGCACGCATGGACGCGATCCATCGCTATAGTGAGGATTGGGGAACGGTCTTCGATCAATGCAGAAAGGGGTTGCCGTTGATTGCACCCGCACTGACAATATGCAACGTGGCGAGGGGGAGACTCGACGCATTCCTGGATTTCGGCAGCAGCATGGAAGGCCACGCGGCCGCGGCCTTCATTCTCACGAACGCGGGTGGCGCGGTGTTCAACTACGATCTCTCGACGTTCGATCACACGACGAAAGGCGTCGCGGCATGCAACGCGAGGCTGTATAGAGAATTCTTCGCGGCAAGGAGAACGGCTCCGTAGGAAAGCGAGTTCAGCAGTCACTGCAAGCTCTCTGCCTCACGGAGCGTAGGGGATGGTTCCTGTGTCATCGACGGCGTATCCCCATTGCTTGATGTGGGCATCCGCGGGGAGGAAAGCATCGCGGGTGTCCTCGAGTTTGCGATCGAGTACGGCGTCCAAACGCGCTTGGAGGCTGGAGGCGTCGGCGCGACCACAGAGGTTCTCGACTTGATACGGATCTTCTTGGTTGTCGTAGAGCAGCCACGGTCCGTTCAGATCGCGCACGTAGGTATAGCGTGAAGTGCGCACGCCGCGGTATTCCCGGCCGCCGTGCGCCCGCGTCCATTCGCCGAATGGAGCGTAGCAGGCAATGAGCGCGGCATCATCGTCCGATGCTTCTCCGTCGTGGGCGAGACGGGAAAGATCGCGTCCTTCGGCGCTGGAGGGAATCTCGACGCCGCATAGACCGAGCAGCGTGGGCGTGATATCGGGGGTATTGATGGGCGCGTCGATTTTCCGCGACCGTCCTCCCAGGCGCGCGGGATAGCGCAGGAGAAGCGGCACGCGGATCGACTCGTCCCACGGCCGCTGCTTGCGACGTTCACCGTGGGAGCCGAGCATGTCGCCATGATCGGAGGTAAACACGAATATGGTGTTGTCAGCGATGTTCAACTCTTGGAGCGTTTGAAGAAGCTGGCCGATGCACGCGTCGAGCGCGGAGCAATGTGCATAGTACCCGGCGAGATCTTTCCGCGCAGCCATAGCCGAATCTTCCGGGACGTTCGGTCGCAGCGTGAGCGCCGCGGGATCGTAGAGTTGTTTGTACTGGGCTGGCGCTGTCTCGTAGGGATTGTGGGGAGGTCCCCATGACAGGAACAAGGCAAACGACTTCTCGCCGGCCCGCTCACGGATGTACTGTTGCGCATCGCGCGTTTGCGCGATCGCGTCGTATCCGTTCCAGGTGTGCCTGGCCGGATCGTCGTTTGCGTAGTAGTGCGAGTTATTGTAGTCGTGCGTGCACTCGAGGACCTTCCAGTATTGGAATCCCTGACGGCGCTCCGGGGGGATAAAACCAGATCGTCCGTGTCCATCCAAATGCCACTTGCCGATGTATGCGGTGGCGTAGCCCGCTTCGCTGAACGCCTCCGCAATCGAGATCGCGCAGGGGTTGAGATACAGATCGTTCATGAACACGCCGTGCGTGAGCGGATAGCAACCAGTTATCAGGCTTGCACGATATGGGGAACAGACGGGACAACACGACACGGCGTTAGTGAAGTTGACGCTCTCGGCGGCAAGCCCGTCCAGATTGGGCGTACGTACATTGAGGTCGCCGGCGTATCCCGTGGCCTGCGCTCGCCATTGATCCGCGAATACGAACACGACGTTTGGTCCGCGCGCGCGTTCCGAGGCGGTCGTATGAACGCGCGTCGAGCACGCGACGGGAAACGCTGCCGCGGCGCCCACCGTGGCTGCCAAGAACTGCCGGCGTTTCATGTATTGGCCGCTCGGCATCACACTTGATCCTTTGCGGGGGCGGAGCAGGTATAAACCTGGATTCGGCAGTCAAGATTGAAGGCGCTATTCGAAATGATGGACGGCGTGGACTTTGTGGACGACATGGACACCGAAAAGACTCACCTGCGCGGTTGCGTCCATCGCGTCCACTCAGTCCACTACGTCCACGTATTGCACGCCCGGCTTTTCCTCACAAGCTCTCAGTTGAAATAGACCGAAATGCGGTCTTCAAGCCAACTGTTTTTCATTCCCTTCGTCGCGCGGAGTTCGCGCACTGTGCCCACAACCTTGTCGATCCGCCCCTGGATTTCAGGCGGAATGCCGCCGACAAAGCCGGACAACGGACGTACGACGTCCGTGATGAGGCCCGACTTGATTAGCAGCGCGGCGTAACACGGCGTGGCCGCGTCGATGGCCGGATCCAAAGAGGCAAACAGCTTCGAAGCCGACTTGGCCTTGTCCAGGTCTATAAGGCCCTTGAGCCTTTCCAGGTCGTTGCAGAGAATCATATCATTCTCCACGAAGGCAATATAAATCGGTAGCGGCACAGGAACAGCCAGCAGCGAAATGTCGACGCCGCTGTGGGGCTCGGACGGAGTCATCGGCGCAAGCAACTTCAGCATTGTCTTGGCTTGTTCAATGTTGCCGAGACCGGCCATGACGCAGAACTGCGGCAGACCTCCAGTAGCCCCGGCAATGCCGATGGTGATTTCGTCTCCCAGAAGGTCCATAGCGGTGTTGAGATAGGTGAGGGTCTGGCTGACGCCCGCTTCGTTCTTGAGCTCAGACGGCAGCGAATTCATCCACCCATTCTTGAACTGCTCTTTCGACTTGTCGTTCAGGCGCATGCTCAGCATCGTCAGCGTGCCTTCGGGCAGCATCGCGGCAAGACGGAGCGGCTTGGCTTCGCCCGACATTTCCTTCAATCCCGGATGTTTGGCGAAGTCGCAACGGCCCAGGACTTCAAGCTTCTTGTCAGTCCACTCGATGGTCACCACGCTCGGGTCGTCGCCGGTGACACCATCCAGCAGCTTGTTGATATAGTCCAACTGACCCGGCGGCGTCGGCACGCCCGTCGGCTGGCTCGCGGCGAGAACGTCGGGCAGAAGGTCCCTGATTAGCGGCGCGACCTTGTCCATGCGCGTCAGCATGACGACCTCGTCCGTCGAGGAAGCGGGACATTCGATCGTGCCGTAGCGGACCATGGCCGGCGCGCTTATGCGTCCGAGCACTTCTTTGAGCATCTTCAGCGAGTTGCCAGCGACGAGCTTGTCGCCCGCAATCGCATAAGCGAGCTTCTCGGGGTCGTAGCACTTCACGGCTACGCCGCCCACGTCTATTGTCTCGACCTTGGCCGGGTCCACGTATCCGCCTGCAAGGCCGAGGATCTCTCCAATCGTGGCCTCGGCTTTCGCGGGATCCGCGCAACCGATCACGCCGGTGATCGCCGGAACCTTCAACGAGGCGAAAACCTTGTCCATATCCGGCGCCTTAGGCGCGGGCGGCTTTGGAGGTGGCGGCGCGGCCTCGGCTTTGGCGGCCGCTTCCGGCGCCGGGGGCGCAGCTTTCTGTGCGTCCTGCTCGGCCTGCATGGCCTGGAAGGCCGACTTGGCGCTCGCGGCCGTGGGCGTCAGGTCCACGTACAAGGCTATGGGCACGTCCGGGTTAAGGCCTTTGCCGCGGGCAATATCCGCCAGGGACTTGGCGTCAGGAACGCCGGCGCCTTGCGCCATTTGGGCAATGGCCTTGGCCGCTTCCTCATCGATATTTACGTCGCCGGGCGCCAACCGCTTCGCCAGCGCCACGGCCTTATCAAAGATGCCCGGAATTGGCGGTACAGCAAGCGTGACCATCGAAGACTCCGGCGCAAGCTTCAGTACGCCGAGAGTCACCGGGACCACCGCACCCAACGGCGGCCCCGCCGGGATTGTCTCCGCCACCTTTCCAGGCGGCGCGGGCGGCAGTTGTTTCACAACAGGCGCCGCAGGCTCCTCTTTCTGGCACCCGCTGCAGCCGCCGAACAAGAACGGCTGGCTGAGCGCGAGGACCGCTAGGAATATCACAGTCCACACACCCAAGGCGCGCACGCGCCCCCCTGCATAGGCTCTTACCTTGTTACTCATGTCGTATCCCTCCGACTTTTCACATCTCTTCGCCAATGCGCATTACTCATGCCCAGGAGTCTGAAGATTCGACCGCAACCCTCCCGCGGCTGATCCTAAGCCTAGCACATCGTTCACGGGGACACAAACGGTCCTACCCAACAAACCGAAGTTGAGACTTACCCTGAGGCGAAATGGATTCAGGACGGCCAGTTGCCGGATGGAGAGCAGTGCAACGTGACTTGGAACAGTGCTTCGGATGTTATGTCGGCTTTCACGGCTCGCGCGGAAGATTCGAGACCGCACCGGAGAACTCGCGCCGATTGGTTCCGTAGACGCCGCGTCTTGTACGGAGCCGCACGAATGCAGAAAGGTGTTCGGTTTGCTCTTACATGCGAATCGTGGGCAGGTGTCCTGTACCGCTTGACATTCGGGGCTTCCCGGCGTATGTTACATAAGAGTTGCCTGGGGGACTCACAGGCGAAACGGATGGGGCCTTCCAAGCGAGACGGGGGCAGCCGTTTGCGTGAGTCGCAGTGACTGGGGAAGTTGTGAGCAAGGTGTGGGAATGCTCGGAGTACTTGCATGAGGGTTTCGTCGTTCCTGCGACTAGCCAGCCGTAAGTCACGCGGGGCCAAGGGAGCTGGCGAAATCAAGTATGGTGTCCCCTGAATTGCCAGAATTGCCCAGAATTGCACAAGGGAGGAGTTCAACATGAACCGTAGATTGAGACTGTCAACCCCCGTCACGATGGGGATGTTCGTCGCCCTTTTCGTGGCCATCCTGTGGCCGAATCCGAGCGCGTTCGCACAACTCAGCAACACCCCGATCGAAGAGACATGGGAGACCAACGGCGTGGTGCACGCTATCGCGACCACATCAACAACCACGTACATCGGCGGCGAGTTCACCTACGTGGGCCCGCATACAGGTTCCGGCGTTCCTATGTACATGACAGCGGGCGCGCCCGCGGGCCCGTTCCCGAAGGTCAATGGCGAGGTGGACGCATGCATCTCGGATGGTTCGGACGGGTGGTACATAGGCGGCGAATTCACCCAGGTTGGTTCGCTGGCATGCCTCAATATCGCCCACATCTTGGCCGGTGGCATCGAGGATCCCGCATGGACCCCGAACGCGGACGGCCGTGTCCGCTCCTTGGCCATCGCGGGCTCGACGGTCTACGCCGGCGGCGCGTTCATGAACATCGGCGGACAGAACCGTGACCACATCGCAGCCCTCTATGCGTCGGGCCAGACCGGCCAGGGCGACGCCATTCCCATCTGGACCCCGAACGCGGATGGCGATGTCTACGCCTTGGCCGTCACGGGCGTGACGGTCTACGCCGGGGGCGCGTTCGCGAACATCGGCGGGCAGCCCCGTGGCAACATCGCGGCCCTCGATGCGTTGAACCAGGGCAACGGCCATGGCAACGCCATTTCCTCCTGGATCGCGCACGCGGATGGCGATGTCCGCTGCTTGGCACTCTCGGGCACATCGGTCTACGCCGGGGGCTTGTTCTCGATCATCGGCGGGCAGACCCGTAAGTATATCGCCCACATTTTGGCCAATGGTGTCGTGGATACCGCATGGATCCCGGACGCGGATAACTATGTCTACGCCTTGGCCGTCTCGGGCGGAATGGTCTACGCCGGGGGCGCGTTCACGACCTTCGGCGTCAGCGGGCCGACCCGTAACCACATCGCGGCCCTGGATGCTGGGGATGGCTCAGTCAGCACCGTCTGGGACCCGAACGCGGATGGCGATGTCAAGTCCTTGGCCGTATCGTTTGATGGCACAACGGTCTACGCCGGGGGCTTGTTCTCGATCATCGGCGGGCAGACCCGGCACTGCATCGCGGCCCTCGATGCGTCGGGCCAGGGCAACGGCCAGGGCAACGCCATTCCCTTCTGGAACCCGGGCGCGAATAACGTTGTCTCCTCCTTGGCCGTCTCGAACACGATGGCCTACGCCGGGGGCTCATTCTCGAGCATCGGCGGGCTGACCCGTAACTACATCGCGGCTCTCTATGCGAACGTCGACACGAACAACGCCACCCCCTGGGACCCGAACGCGAATGGCGTTGTCCGCTGCTTGGCGCTCTCGAGCACGACGGTCTACGCCGGGGGCTACTTCACGAACATCGGCGGGCTGACCCGTAACTACATCGCGGCTCTCTATCCGAACGTCGACACGAACAACGCCACCCCCTGGGACCCGAACGCGAATGGCGGGGGGATCTGGTCCTTGGCCGTATCGGGCGGAATAGTCTACGCCGGCGGCGCATTCACGAACATCGGCGGGCAAAACCGTAACTACATCGCGGCTCTCTATGCGAACGTCGACACGAACAACGCCACCCCCTGGGACCCGAACGCGAATGGCGTTGTCCGCTGCTTGGCGCTCTCGAGCACGACGGTCTACGCCGGGGGCTACTTCACGAACATCGGCGGGCTGACCCGTAACTACATCGCGGCTCTCTATCCGAACGTCGACACGAACAACGCCACCCCCTGGGACCCGAATGCGGATGGCCAAGTAGTCTTCTCCTTAGCAGTCTTGGGCACGATGGTCTACGCCGGGGGGTACTTCCAGAGCATCGGCGGGCAGGACCGTAGCTTCATCGCGGCCCTCGATCCCTGGGGCCTGGCCACCGGCTGGAACGCGAACCGGGATAACACGGTTACGGCCTTGGCGGTATCGGGCGCGACGGTCTACGCCGGCGGCTATTTCTATCTGACAGCCCTCGATGATGTGGCGGGCGTGACCACCGGCTGGAACCCGGGCGTAGGTCAGTGGGTCTGGTCCTTCGGAATCTCGGGCACGACGGTCTATGTCGGGGGCGAGTTCACGAGCATCGGCGGCCAACGTAGATGTTACTTCGCCGCTTTTGGCCCTGCCGGCGAAGGCGAAGGCGAGGGTGAAGGCGAAGGAGAAGGAGAAGGAGAAGGAGAAGGAGAAGGAGAAGGCGAAGGTGAGGGCGAAGGTGAAGGCGAGGGTGAAGGCGAAGGTGAAGGCGAAGGCGAAGGTGAGGGTGAAGGTGAAGGTGAAGGCGAAGGCGAAGGCGAAGGCGAGGGCGAAGGCGAAGGCGAGGGCGAAGGCGAGGGCGAAGGCGAGGGCGAAGGCGAAGGCGAGGGCGAGGGCGAAGGCGAGGGCGAAG
>CAZPMT010000077.1:0-25605 GCA_964587655.1 uncultured Nitrospiraceae bacterium | reverse complement strand
GTCACGCCGGCCCTCCTCAAGGACGTTCAGCACGATCCGCTTCGGGGCGGCGTCCTGCATGCGGACTTCCTGCGGATACGCCTCGACGAGCGCATCGAAACGGTCGTGCCGATTCGGCTCGTGGGCTTGGCCCCGGGTATCATCGAAGGCGGCGTTCTGGATCACCAACTGCGCGATCTCGAGGTCGAATGCCTTGCCCTCGATGTGCCGGAGGAGATCGTCGTCGACGTTTCAAACCTGCACATGAACGAAAGCGTTCACGTGTCCGAATTGAGCGTACCTTCCAACGTCACCGTGTTGAGCGACCCCGTCCGGCCCGTCGTGGCAGTCCATCCGCCTCGCGTGGTCAAGGAGGAGGCGGTCGAAGCCGTCGTGGAAGGCGAGGGGGCCGTCGCGGAAGGTCCCGAGGTCATCACCGAGCGGAAGGAAAAGGAAGAAGATTCCGGCAAGGAAAAGGACTCCGGCAAGGAAAAGGAAAAGAGGAAATAGCGCCTGGGCATTTCAGGGACATTTTCGGAAGACCCCGGGCCGCGTAGCGAGAGGCTGGCCGCGTGAAGATCGTCATTGGGTTGGGAAATCCCGGATCCCGGTACAAGGATACGCGGCACAATATAGGGTTCATGGCGCTGGACCGGCTAGCCGGGCGTCTCGATGCGGAATTCTCCCAGGAAAAGTATGGCGGGCTCGTCGCACGGACCGCGCGCGCGGACGAGCCGTTGCTCCTGGTGAAGCCTCTGACGTTTATGAACAACAGTGGCGATTGCGTGGCGCGGGTCGTCCGGTATACGGAGACGGATCTCGGCGGCATGCTTGTCGTCGCGGACGACGTGAACCTGCCGCTTGGAAGGCTTCGGTTCCGAGAAGGCGGCTCCGCCGGCGGGCACAACGGGCTGAAGTCGATCATCGAGAGACTCGGCAGTCAGGAATTTCCGCGACTGCGCATAGGCGTGGGTCCTGGTGACGGCGGGAGCGGCTTGGTGGACCACGTGCTCGGTTCCTTCTCCGCTGAGGAGAGGCCGGTGTGCGGCGAGACCGTTGGACGCGCCGTTGACGCCGTGCTCGTGTTCCTTGACGATGGCATAACGCGGGCCATGAACGAGTTCAACCGGGGCGCCCCGGAGGTGATATGAAGAAGCATACGATGAGCGTGTTGGTCGAGAACCATTTTGGCGTACTGGCGCGCGTCTCAGCGCTGTTCAGCGCGCGCGGCTACAATATTGACAGCCTCTGCGTAGGCGAAACAGAGGACCCCTCCGTTTCCCGTATGACGGTGGTCGTCCGCGGCGACGACAAGGTCCTGGACCAGATCATCAAGCAGTTGAATAAGCTCGTGGACACCATCGAGGTCGTCGACCTGACGAATGAAGACTTTGTCGAGCGTGAGCTCGTGATGATCAAAATCAGCGCAGGTAGCAAACGGCGCACAGAGGTCATCGAGTTGTCTTCCATCTTCCGCGCCAAGGTTGTCGACTGCAGCAAGAGTTCCATGATCGTCGAGGTGACGGGCTCGGAAGACAAAGTGGAAGCGTTTATCGACATGATGCGTCCGTTCAGCATCCTGGAATTGGTCCGGACCGGCGAGGTCGCCATCGCCCGGACGAAACGAAAGTAGTTGCCCGGTAATGAAGCGACATAAGAGGCTTATATGCTGCATGGGCGGATTTGAAGCCGCCGCCGAGCGCCGCCGCCGAATGCTGCTTCGGACCCGCGCCGGGGCAGCGTCTTGGGCGCAACGATGCGCCCCGGCCACGGCAGGCATTACGTGACAACACGCCGCAGCTTAGGCTGCGGCGTTTTTCATTTGAATCGAAGTGGAACCGGACAGTACAAGGCGCGGCCGTTGGCCCGCATGACGGCCGCGGATCGGGAGGTGTTGATTCTTGAATAAGTTGTTGCGCTTGCAGGACCTTGACTTGCAAATTGAAGCGTTAAACGCGCGCGAGCAGGAAATCCCTAAACAGAAAAGCAAGTTCGACATCCGCCGCAAGAGACTCGCGGAGGAGCTCGCCGAGCGCGAGAAGGTGTACAAGGCGCTCATGCTCGAACAGAAGGAATGCGAGGTCGACGTCGAACAGAAGCAAGGGCAGATCAAGAAATACGACCAGCAACTCTTCGCGGTCAAGAAGAACGAGGAGTATCAGGCGCTCCTGCACGAGATGGACATGCTCAAGAAACAGGTCGCGATCAAGGAAGAGCGCGTCATCGCGATCATGGTCGAGCTTGATGACGCCAAGGCGCGACTCGAAGAGGACAGGAAGCGCATCGATGCCGAATTGAAGGATATCGACCGGCAGTGTGCGCTCATCGACACCGAGCTCGCGGAAGCCGTGCGCGAGCGCGGACAACTCGAAAAAGAGGTCGAGCCCATTGCCGCGGCCGTCAAGCCTGACATGCTGAGCCGCTACAAACGCATCCGCGCGAGCAAGGGCACGGGCCGCGCGGTCGTGCCGGTCAACGGAGAAGCCTGCACCGGCTGTCACATGCGGGTCCCGCCACAGGCGGTCAACGAACTCCTCGGCGGCAGCCAGCTTCTCACATGCAACTACTGCGGCCGCATGCTCTACGACCCCGGACACTACAGCGTTACCTCGGATGAGGGATAGTGAAGAAATGCCGTCGCAATACGCACGTTCTCTGCACGAGCGCACAATGGCGTCATTCCCGCGAAGGCGGGAATCCAGTGCGGAGGCTGCGGGACGGCGTGTGTTCTGGATTCCCGCCTTCGCGGGAATGACGCCATTGTGATATCTTCTCACAAGCTGTGGAGCGTGAAGCTGCGCGCTCGCTGGGCGCCATGAGGTATTCAGCTCGTGACGAATCGCGAGTATCTTTTCCATCTCGAACAACACGGCATAAAGCTTGGTCTCGAAAACATCCGGCGTCTCCTGGATGCGGCCGATGCGCCGGAGAGACGTTATCCCATCGTCCACGTCGCGGGGACGAACGGAAAGGGCAGCGTCGTTGCGATTCTCGCCGCGATCGCGCGCGCGGCCGGATACCGCGTGGGCCGCTTCACCAGTCCGCATCTCATCGACGTGACGGAACGGTTCCTCGTCAACGGCACACCCATGCCGGACGCGGCGCTCGAGGAACACATTGCTTTCTTCCGCGCCGTCGCCGATCTCATGGATCCGCCACCGACCTTTTTTGAGATGAACACCGCGATCTCCTTCCGATGGTTAGATCGGTCCAAGGTGGATCTGGCCGTCATCGAGGTCGGCATGGGGGGGAGGCTCGATTCGACGAACGTTGTCGAGCCGCTCGCCACGGCCATCACAAACATCGCCCTGGACCACATGCGCTATCTCGGCGATACGCTCGAACAGATTGCGTTTGAGAAGGCCGGAATCATCAAGCCCCGCGTACCGCTGGTGTTGACGGAGACCGCCGTGCCCGCGAGAGACGTGATCCTCGACCGCGCCCTGGAACTCGGCAGTCCTGTCCGCGAACTCGGTCGAGACTTCCGGTTCGAGATGAACGGTCCGCCCTTCGACCAGCGGTTCGCATATGAAAGCGCCGCGCTGCGCGTGGACTTCGCGCCGCTCGGCCTCGCGGGCGCGCATCAGGGGACGAACGCTGCGGCGGCCGTGGCGCTGGCGGAACGGATCATGCCCGCATTTCCCAGGATCGGCGCCGCTGCTATTGTTGAAGGTCTTCGCTCCGTCCGGTGGCCGTGCCGCCTCGAAAAGGTCCTCGACGAGCCGCCCGTTATCATCGACGTCGCGCACAACCCCGCCGGCGCGAGGCAAGTCGCTCAAGCCCTCAGACGGTGCGTGACGCTGCTGGCGATCTCTTCAGACAAGGAAGCGGCGGGGATCATTGAAGCGCTTTCGCCCATCACGGAAGTCTTTATCCTCAGCCGGTACTCCGGCCCGCGCTCCCTGCCGGTCGAAGACTTGAAGGCAGCCGCTGGCCATCACTCCTGTCGCGCCGAATCCTCTCTTCCGGAGGCCATCGAACTCGGGCTTTGTCTCGCCGACGCATCCACGCCGCTTCTCATCACCGGTTCCATCTTCACGGCCGGGGAAGCGCGGCAATACCTCGTCGAGCGGCATGGAGCGCCACCCTTGTCATTCTAACGGTTCCGAAATAACGTTGCAGTACCCCGAAGGGGTACAACGTGAATAGCCGTGGGTGGAACCCACGGAGACAGGTTCCGCGGACGGACGACCCTGACGGGGTCGAACCGCATGGAAACGGCTATCAATATTGCCTGTTCAACCCTTTCAGGGTTGTGTATCGCGGACACGGGTTCCGTGGGTTTCACCCACGGCTATTCACATTACATCCCTTCGGGATGTCATACCGAAACTGTAACGTTATTTCGAGAACGCGCTACTAGCGGCCGCAAGTCCAGGAACGAACTTTCAATTGTGACCCGCCGCGCGCATGTGCTATTCTCGCGCGTCGATTCGGATATCTCGCCGCGTTTCATGCGTCAGGCAGGGAAGATCAAAATGCCGAAGAAGCTAATTGGAATCCTGCTGAAGCTGGCCGTCACGGCCGGCCTGTTCGCCCTACTGTTCCGTCCGCAAACGTTTGGGTTCCGGCCGGATCTGTTCGGCGGCGTTACGCCGAAGAGCCTCTGGAACGAACTCATGTCGGTCGATCCCGGGCGCGCGGCGCTGTGGCTTACCTTCGCGCTCGTGATGAAGCTGTCCGGCATGCTGGCCGGCGTGGTGCGCTGGCGGCTGCTGCTTCACGGCCAAGGACTCCGGATGCCGTTCTGGTACATGGTGCAAAGCTGGTTTGTCGGAAGGATGTTCGGCATCTTCCTGCCAAGCACCATCGGTCTCGACGGTTACCGGTTTTACGATTCCGCCGTGTACACGCGCGAGCCAATCAAGAGCGCCACGGTTATCGCCGTCGAGAAACTTATCGGTTTCCTATCGCTCACCTTCCTCGTGTTTCTCACGTTCCCGCTGGGATTCCGGCTGCTCAAGATCAACCCCGCCATGCTGGCCGTCATCTTGTGCGTCCTGGCCGTCTTCGTGGCTGCTTCTTTCCTGCTTCTGCTGAGCCCGCGCGTGATCCAGGTCCTCGTGTCCGTCCTTCCCACGCCGTCCGCCGTCCGCAACAAGATCGACAAGCTCGGCGCCGCCATCACGGCGTACAGCAGCCGGCGCGGACTCCTCCTTGCCGCAGTGGCCTGCGGACTGTGGGTGCATCTGGGCACGGTCTTCACCTACTTCGGCACGATGATGGCGCTCCGCGCGGCCAACACAAACTTGATGGACATCCTGTTTGCGAGTCCCATTATGATCTACGGGACCGTTCTCGGACCTTCGATCGGCGGAGAAGGCATTCGGGAAATCGTCTTCGGACTGCTGCTAGGCGCCAAGTCCGGCGTTTCGACCGCCGTGTTGTTCAGTCACCTCGGCTGGTGGGTCGGCGACGTGGTGCCGTTCCTTATCGGTATTCCCATTTTCCTCCTCCGGTCGCGGCCGGCGTACAAGGTGCTTCAGGCGCAGCTCGCCGATGCGCGGGATCAGGTGGCTCGCGAGACAGCGTCCGCCGAGGCCGGTTCCGCGTTGCATCTTACCCCGGAGGCCGTCCGTGATTACCGAGCCAAGCTCATTGATGCATTACTCGCGGGCGCGGCGGCGGGCGTGATCGTGGGAGCCGCTGCCGGGCTGATCGAGGCGGCCTGGATCAAAGTGAGCTTCCACGAGCTGAGCGAGTTGTCGGCCCTCTGGTGGGGCCCGCTCGTGTACGGACTCGTCTTCACGGCTGCCGGCATCGGCGTTGCCTCCGCCCTCGCGTTCTTCTATCTCCTCTTGAATCGGTTCCCCGCCGCGATCTCGACCTTCGCCCTATCGCTTGGCGCGGCGGTATTGTGCGGGAGCGTCATAGGCGTGTGGCGGTTTCTGCGCGACGTCTTGACGCGTCACGCGCCCACCATGCAACAGATGCTCGCATTGGCCGCCATCGCCGCGGGCGCGAGCGTGCTCATCGCCATCGTGGGTTGGTTCATTGCCTCCGCGTTCCCTCGTGGCCGCGGCAAGGCCGCCTGTGCGTGCGTGCTGCTCTATGCCCTGTCCATCGCCGCGGGCGCCGGCTACGCGGTCCTGAACCCGCCTCCGCCCCGGCGCGTCGCCTTCGATCCGAAGGTGAAGGCTTCCGGACCCAACATCGTCCTTGTGGTCGCCGACGCCCTTCGCGCGGACTATCTCAAAATGTACTCGAACGAGGCCCGCGTCGAAACGCCCCGTCTCGATGCGTTCGCGCGAGACGCCATCCGCTTTGACAAGTGTTTCTCGCAGGCGTCGTGGACCAAGCCCGCGTTCGCCACGATCTTCTCGGGCCTGTATCCGGAATCCCACACCGCAACGTCGCAGGTGGCGTTACTGCCGGAAGACGTCGTTACCTTCCCCGAGATTCTCGCGGAGCAGGGATATTACACGAAAGGCTTCGCCAACAACCCGAACATCTACTCCGGCTTCGGCTTCTCTCAGGGGTTCACGGACTACGTCGATCTGAAACCGCGAATGTACTTCGGCGCAAAATACTCGGCTTCGCGGCTGGCTATGTATCAGATCCTTCGCAAAGTCTGGTACGGCGTCGTGTCGCGCATCACAAAGAAAATCGACGTGACCGATTTCTACCAACCCGCTGAGGCTGTATCGCAGGAAGCGCTCGCGTGGCTCGATGGTCCCGAGCGCCCAAAGGACGCGCCCTTTATGCTCTTCCTGCACTACATGGACCCACACGATCCCTTCATGGACCACGCCCACCCAGGCGTCGGCTATACCCGATTCCGAATGAAAAACCCGGACCCGGCGAAGTTCCTCGATCCGATGCGGAGGGCGTATGACAGCGAGATCGAGTATCTGGACCAATACTTGGGCGTGCTGTTCGACGGCCTGCGCCAACGAGGCCTTTACGACAACGCCGTAATCCTTTTCACGTCCGACCACGGCGAGGAGTTCCAAGATCACAAGGGGTGGTGGCACGGCCAAACCGTGTTTGACGAGATCATCCGCGTGCCCGCGTTGTTGAAACTCCCGAAAGGCGAAAAGGCAGGCACGGTCAACGCGGATTTCGCGCGGCACATCGACATAGCGCCCACGTTGCTGAACTTTGCCGGCGCCAAGCCCGCTTCCGCCATGCAAGGCAAATCGGTCTTCGCGGGCAGCGGGGCTTTCGCGAACCAGGACATTCCCTTCGTCTATGCCGAGAACGATTTCGAGAATAACATCTTGCAGACGGTCCGCACGCGCGAGTGCAAGGTGATACACGCCAACGCCGACAATCCGCGGAGTCGCGCACCGGTCGAAGCGTACAACGTTGGCAAGGACCCAAAGGAGCAGGCCAATCTCGCGGGACAGAACAACTCGTGTGAAACCGAGTTGGAGCCGCTGATCGGGAAGATGGTCAACTTCATCAAGGGCAACGCCGCGGAACCAAAGGCGACCTCACACATCTCGTCCGAACAGAGCGACCAACTCCGCGGCCTCGGCTACCTCGGCAACGAGTAAGGAAGCTGTGGAGAATTCAGAATTCAGAATACTCCATCAAGGAAGGAGAATGCGCGAAAACGCTCACTCCGAGCCGACCCCGCCTTCGATCTCGCGGCATTGTGATGTCGGCGGGGGCTTGATAGGATAGGCTCACATGCGGCGCGCTTCCGGGTTCGATAGCCGCTGAAAGGAGAACCATCGATGACACCGATGTTGGTTGTTCTGGCCATACTGGCCGTCATCGCGCTGTGGGTTGTCGGGATCTACAACGCGCTGGTGCGCCTGCGCAACCAGGTCAAGAACGCCTGGGCGCAGATCGACGTTCAGTTGAAACGGAGACACGACCTGATCCCGAATCTCGTCGAGACGGTCAAGGGATACATGGTCCATGAGCGCGACACGCTCGAAAACGTGACAAAGGCCCGCAATCTCGCCGCGCAGGCGTCGGGTGTCGCGCAGCAGGGGCAGGCCGAGGGCAATCTGAGCCGCGCCCTGGGCCAGTTCTTCGTGGTGGTCGAGGCATACCCCGATTTGAAGGCGAATCAGAATTTCCTCGCGTTGCAGGAGGAGCTGACGTCGACGGAGAACAAGATCGGTTTCGCGCGGCAGTTCTATAACGACCAGGCGATGCAGTTCAATAACAAGATCCAGATGTTCCCGAGCAACGTCGTCGCGGGCATGTTCAGCTTCAAGGAAGCCGAGTTCTTCCAAACCGAGGATGCCGCGGAACGCCAGGCGCCGCAAGTCAGCTTCAAGTAGGCGGAGCTTCGCGGGAAAGTACGGCCATGTGGGAACAGATCCGATCTAATAAACGCAGGTCCGTCGCGCTCGTCATCCTGATCGCGCTTCTCCTTGTGATTCTCGGGTTCGTGATCGGCGAGGCGTTCCAGCGCGGCGCAGGGCCGTTCGGTGTTGCCGTGGCGGTCCTGATTTGGGTCGTCATGTCGCTCGTGGCTTACTTCCAGGGCGACAATATCCTCCTCGCGGTCAGCGGGGCGCAGGAGATCGAAAAGAAGGATCATCCGCAACTGTTCAACGTCGTCGAGGAGATGACGATCGCGAGCGGCGTGGGCGCGATGCCGCGCGTCTATATCCTCAACGACATGGCGCTGAACGCCTTCGCGACGGGACGGAACACAAAGAACTCCGCGGTTGCGGTTACGGCCGGACTTCTCGGTCGGCTGAAACGGGATGAACTCCAGGGCGTCATTGCGCACGAGATGTCGCACGTGGTGAACCGTGACGTTCTGCTAATGACCATGGTCGGCGTGATGCTCGGTTCGATTGCCATGATCTCGGAGATCTTCATGCGCGGGCTGCGGTACGGCGGTGGCGGTTCCCGGCGCTACCGTTCCGGTCGCGGCGGCGGTCAAGGCCAGGCAATCATGATGCTGGCCGCCATCGTCCTGGCGATCCTAGCGCCGATCATCGCACAGTTGATCTACCTCGCCATATCCCGCCGCCGAGAGTATCTTGCCGATGCGAACGCGGCCGTTCTCACGCGATACCCAGAAGGGCTGGCGTCCGCCTTGGTGACCATCGGATCGGACGATCAGATCCTCGAGCGCGCCAACAAGGTCACCGCGCCGATGTATATTGTGAACCCGTTCGCAAAGGCCGGCCGTTTCGCCGTGAGTCTCACGAGCACACACCCGCCTATCGAGGAACGCGTCCGCATCCTGCGTTCGATCAGCGGTACGGTTTCCTTCGAGCAGTATGACAGCGCGTGGCGCACCGTACGAGGCCGAAAACGCGGTGTTATCCCGTCGTCGGCACTCGCGCAGGGAGGAGCCACGCCCGTCAGGACGCCGCAACCCGAAGAGGGAGAGGCTGACAAGCGGCAGCGCATGCGCGAGGCCGGCGACGTGCTCCGCAAGGTAAACCAATTCGTCTTTCTGCCGTGCGTCTGCGGACTGAAATTGAAGTTGCCCCCGGATTTCAAACAGGACAAGGTCTCGTGCCCGCGCTGCCATCGCGAGCTCGAGGTCCCCGTCGCGCAAGTCGCCGCGGCAACGCAACTGGGCGAGTTGATGGCCGATCAGCCCCAGGCTCCACTGCGCGTCGCGGCGCCAAGGTCTCCGTTGGCGCCGGGACCTGATGCCGGCCTGCAAATAGCACGACAAGGAAGCCAATGGCAGTCGTTCAAGTGTTCGTGCGGCAATACGCTCAACATTGCGCCGGGCGAGACGGCCAACGAAGTTTCGTGCACCAAATGCGGACGCAGGATCTCCATTGTCTGAAGCATCTCGATAGTAAAAGTTAAAAGTAGGGACAGTAACCCATTTTCTGCCGGATACTACCCGGCCGCACTGTGGGTCTCGGGCTCAGAAAATAGGTTACTGTCCCTACTTTTACTACTTTTACGGGCTCAGAAAATAGGTTACTGTCCCTACTTTTCTACTTTTACTACTTTTAGATGTATTCCCGGATGGTCCTCAGGAAGTCATCGGCGAATGCCTCGCACTTGCGAAGTCCTACGCCATGGACGCCGAGAAATTCATCCTGGTCCTTCGGTTTCTTGCCGGCCATGTCGCGGAGGGTGGCGTCGCTGAACACGACAAAAGGCGGGACTCCGAGCTCTTCCGCCTTTGCCCGTCGAGTCCGGCGCAGGGCCTCAAACAAGGCTTTGTCGAATGGCCCGGCGGTCTGCTTCTTGGCCGGGGTTCGAGGCATGGGTTTTCGAGGAGGCGCAACGCGCGCGGATTTTCGGGCCAGGCGAGGGGTGTCGCGCCCTTTCCAGGCGGCGTGTCCGCGCTGAGTGAGGTGTAGGATATTGTACTCGCCCGTCTTTTCGAGGTAGCCCTGGCCGACGAGTTGCTCGATCCAATCCCTCACGGCGCGCGGCTCGTGTTCTGAGAGCGCGCCGTAGGTCTTGAGCCTCTGATGCCCTTTAGCGGCGATTCGCTCCTCGCGCGATCCGGTCAATATCAAGCCCGTGTAGGTTGGTCCCGCAAAGGAAGCGACCTCAAGAATGCAACTCAGTATCGCGTGGGCGATTCCCTCGGCGTTTTCCATCACGTCCGTTCGGCTCAGGCAGACGTCGCAGGCGTTGCACGACCGGTCCGGATACGTTTCACCGAAGTAGCCGACGAGCGCCTTGTGCCTGCACGCGACGGCCTCGCAGAAGCGCAGCATGTCCCTCAGCTTATCGAGTGCGACCGCGCCCGGTTCGCCTTCCGTCCTGTCGGCGAAGCTTTTCCAGATGGCAAAGTCACCGTAGGAATAGAGCAATCGGCAATCCGCCGGCAGGCCGTCGCGTCCGGCCCGCCCGCTCTCTTGAAGATAGTGCTCGATTGATTTGGGCATCCCGGCATGGACCACGTAACGCACGTTGGACTTGTCGATGCCCATTCCGAACGCGATGGTAGCCACAATGATATTGACTTCGTCCCGTGCAAAGGCGTCCTGGTTCTTCTTGCGGGTTGCGTCGTCCATACCGGCGTGATATGGGAGGACCTTGTAGCCTTCGCCGGCAAGCCGTTTGCACAACGCGTCGACTTCCGCGCGCCGAATGCAGTAGATGATGCCCGATTCGTCCGGGTGTTCGTCGATGGTCCGGCGGACCTGCTGAAAGGCATCCGAACGCTGTTCGACCGCGTAGATGAGATTCGGGCGATCAAATGATCCGATCAGGATACGCGGGTCGCGTAGTCGAAGCTCGGCGACGATGTCGTTCCGGACGTGTTCCGTGGCCGTAGCCGTGTAGGCATGCATGCCAACCCCGGGAAATGCCTCGCGCACATGCCGGAGTTCGCGGTACTCTGTACGGAAATCGTGTCCCCAATGGCTGATGCAGTGCGCTTCGTCAATGACGATGAACGCGGGGGTCGCGCGCCCGAGGAGAGAGATGAAGCCGGGTTGGACGATGCGTTCCGGCGAGACGTACAGCAGCTTCACTGTCCCCGCGCTGATGTCCTCGAGCGTCGCGTTACGTTCGGAAGGCTTGAGAGCGCTATTCAAAGCCGCCGCGCGCACGCCGTTCGCACGCAGCGCGTCCACCTGATCTTTCATGAGCGAGATCAGCGGCGACACGACCACCGCCATGCCGGTCATCGCTATTGCGGGCGCCTGAAAACACAGGGACTTGCCGCCGCCCGTCGGCAGGATTACCAGTGAGTCCCGTCCCTCGAGAACGGACTCCATCGCCTCGCGCTGGAGCGGGAGGAACGCATCGAACCCCCAATGCTGTTTCAGAATACCGTCCAGCGACTGCACGGGATAGAGCCTCTCTGCGCAATTCCTGCGTTTGGTTGGCGGCACGGATTATACAGAGCGCCACCCATGACATTCCACGGAAGGAATCAGCGATGGCCAGGCTATTCGTCGGTGGCGGAGATCTCGCGCCGGGTCTGTTTCTTCTCGCTCCGGTGGCGCTTGGTTTCGAGCCTGCGCGCGCGCGAGGCCGCTGTGGGTTTAGTTTTCCGGCGGCGCTTCGGCGGCACGGCCGCTTTGCCGAGGAGCGCAACAAGGCGGTCGAGCGCGTCCTGTCGGTTCTGCTCCTGCGTTCGGAAGCGGCGTGCGTCGAGCATGAGCACGCCTTCGCCCGTCACGCGTTTTCCCGCAAGCCGGATCAGACGTCGCTTTACGCCATCAGGGAGACCGGACGCGGCCATGATGTCGAACCGAAGTTGGACGGCAGTCGCCACCTTGTTGACGTTCTGCCCGCCGGGTCCCGACGCGCGAACAAACGCGAGGTCAATCTCGGTCTCATCAAGAACGACGTTCTCGGCGATCTGTATCATGAGGGTCTCCATGAGCGCTCAGTAGTAATAAGTGTAGACCGTCACAACGACGATCTCAACGTCCTCTTCCGCTTTGACATCGAGGGGAATGGTCCGTAGAATAGGCCTTGTGAAAAAGTTGGGCACAGCAACGTTAACTACGTGCGGCGGCGGCCATGAGATCGGCGCCAACTCGTACCTCCTTCGCGTCAATGGCTACGAGATCCTTCTCGACTGCGGGATTCATCCGAAAAAGGAAGGGGCGTGCGCATTGCCCGATCTATCGCTGTTGCGGCGCGCGCCGGACGCGGTGCTTGTCTCGCACGGGCATGTGGATCACTGCGGCGCGGTGCCGGAACTGCTCAAGCAGTTTCCGTCGACGGTCCCGTTCGCGACGCAGGCCACGATCCGGATTATGGACCGTATGCTGCACAACAGCGTCGCCGTGATGAACGCGATGGCGACGGAGCGGGGCATCGCGGACTACCCGCTTTACTTGCATGACGACGTGGCGTA
Organism: uncultured Nitrospiraceae bacterium; assembly: GCA_964587655.1. Lineage (GTDB taxonomy): Bacteria > Hydrogenedentota > Hydrogenedentia > Hydrogenedentales > SLHB01 > CAZPMT01. The sequence continues at coordinate 12,908 of CAZPMT010000077.1, read as the reverse complement.
CGCGATCGAGAATGCGAACGGCGAAACGCCCGGCGAGGAATTCGACGTTGTCCCTGACGGGTCCGTCCGGGCCGCTTTCTTGCACGCTGGACACGTGTTGGGCAGCGCGAGCATCCTTTTGCGGACTCACGGCCACACATTCCTGTACTCGGGCGACATCTGCGCGACGGATCAGGAGCTTATGGCGGGCCTCGAGCCGCTCGACGGTTCCGAGGAGATCGACACGCTGATTATCGAGTCGACGTACGGGGCGAACGAGGAAGCCGATAAGGCGCGTCTCGATGAACAAGTGGCTCGGTTCGCCTCCGCCGTGAGCGCGGTCCTGGAACGCGGGGGTTGCGTGTTGGTGCCGGCGTTCGCGCTGGGCCGCACGCAGGAAATGCTGAACGTCATCGCGCGGCTCCAGGATTTCCGGATGATCCCGAATGTTCCCGTGTACGCGTCGGGATTGGGCCGGGCGATCTACGAAGTGTACAACCGGTTCCCGGAGTACCTTCATCCGAAGGCCGCGTTGCGCCCGCTGAGCCGTTTTAGACGGATCGGGGACGTCTGGGAACGGAAGGTTGTTCTCGAATTGCTGAGCGAGCCGTGCATCATCGTGGCCACTTCGGGGATGATGATCGAGAACACGCCTTCGGCACTGATCGCCGAGGAAATGGTCCGCAAGAAGAAACATGGGATCTTCTTCCTAGGGTACCTCGATCCCGAGACGCTCGGCTACAGGCTTCTCAACGCGGAAAAGGGTGCGCGGCTTTCGTTCGCCCTGGGCCGTCCGCCGGTTCAGGTCGTGCTCGAGGACGTCGCGTGGTTCCATTTCAGCGCGCATGCGCCGCGTGCCGCGTTGCAGGATTTCATCGCGCGCGCGCACCCGAAGAACGTCGTCTTTGTGCACGGGGACCCGGCGGCCATTGACTGGATGTACAAGATGACCGCAAACGGCGCATGTAAATTCACGGCAGCCGTGGGTCAGACGATCGAACTCGAGGCCTAGACCATGGGGGGCCGGCGCAATCCAATCCGCCGCTGGCTGGCAGCAACGGCCGCAATACTTCTGGTGAAGTCGCTTGGCGCGGTTCCGCTGTCCTTGTCGCGCGCCATTGCCCGATGCGCGGCGCGTTTCGTCTACTTGCTGGTTCCGCGCGTACGGAAGGCCGGCATGGCGAATCTGAAGCTCGCGTTCGGCGACTCGTTGACGGATTCGGACCGTAAGCGGATCCTCAAACAATCCGTCGAGAACATGTGCATTGTGGCCGCGGAATTCGCGCGAACTCCCGAGCTGCGGGGTGACGCCCTTAGAAAGCATGTCGCGATGCGCGGCCAGGAACACCTTCCGAAAGATCGCGGTTGCATCGTCATAGGCGCCCACGTCGGCAACTGGGAATGGGCGGCGGCCGCGATGGCCGGCTATGGCTGGAAGGCGGCGGCGGTCGTACGCCCTCTGGATGATATCCGGCTTGACCACTACGTGGATCGCATACGGCGCGGGGCTGGGCTTGTCACCATCCCGAAGACGCAGGCCGGGCGCGAGATGCTTGAGCTACTCAAGGAAGGTTTCAGCATCGGCATCATGGTTGACCAAAGCCCTCGGCGCAACGGTGTGCCGGCGCGGTTCTTCAACCAGCCGTGCTGGGCAACGATAGGGCCCGTCATGCTGGCGCTCCGGGGACGCGCGCCGGTCCATGCCGTGTCGATGGTCCGAGATCCCGACGGACGGTATACCATCGAGTTTACGCCGGAAATCCCGATGGCGAGGACCCGAAATCTCCGCGAGGACTTGGTCGAAAACGTCCAGCGCTGCCAGGACGCCATAGAAGCAATCGTTCGACAGCACCCCGGGCAATGGTTGTGGCTGCACCGGCGTTGGAAGAGCCGCCCGTATCTCGAAAAAGAATGGAACGAGCGGTTGGTCCGGAACGCCAAGAGCCCCGATGCGCCGGAAGAGTGATTCTCTGTGCGTGATCCGGCGCGGCGAGTTGGACGTAGGCCTCAAATGATTGGAAGCCCGGCCAGGTGCAGCGCGAACGACAGGCGATCACGGATCTATTCCGGATGCCTTTGCGTAGTGCCGCTTGAACAGGGAGAAGAACGTGTACGGATCGACAAGCTCGAAATCAATCTCGGGGTGGTCCTTGCGCAAGGTGTCCAATGACTCGACAATCGACGATGGCGGCGTCCACACGATCCGGAAGAAATAGAACCCCGGGCGCGCGTTGCCTCGGTTCTGCATGGCGCCGTACATTGCGTCGGCGGTCTGCTTGGGATTTGCGAAGTTGCAGGTATCGTTGATCAACTCCGTCACCGGCATCCCTTTCCACACGTGCGGTTGCGGCGTTGTGCCGCCCGTGCCGTGCAGATCCATGACGATGGTTGCATAGCCGTCGGGCGCGAACTGAGTGAAGGCGTCCTTGACGGCTGGCGTCGGCTGGTCCCAGTCGAGCACCATGGGAGCGATGGTCATATCGGCGCGTTCGAAGAAGGTTTTGTTGTGTTTCACAAAGAGGGGCAGATACTCCGGTTTCACCCGGTTGGGGTTCATGTAGCCGGCGGCGCTCGCGTCACTCACAAAGAAATCGTTCGGGGTGGCAGTGCGATAGAAAAACTGGATAACGTCCGGACAAGTGTCGAGCAGGTTCGGGTTGATTCCCCATGCCAGAGGGATCTTCCCACGGCTGGGATCGTTCCAGTGTTTGGGCAGGAAATCATAAAGCGGCGTTGCGGAATCGTAGTCGGCCATCAGGATACAGACATACGCCTTGGATTCGAGTGCCGCCCTCGGCGCGGGACGGCCCTGTTTGAGCGGCGCGAATGGCGCGCGTGCGTGAAACGACTGGTTGTAGCAATCGCTCGAGATCGTGTTTTGATAGCAGTTGTACGGCGAGATGAGATAAACCGTTTCCCACTCGGTCGGCACGGGCTCGTGTGCGCTTGCGAACCCCGGCACATTGCTGTATTTCCAGAACGAGAAAAAACCGGTCAGTTCCGTCATCTGTCTTCCGGCGCCCGTATTATGGTCCGACATACGGGCGGACTGGCGCAACGTCTCATCGAGGATCTTGCGGTACGTCTCAAGATCCGCGCCAAGGGGCTGCTCCGGATCATCTTTGGGCTTTTCGTCGCCCCAGGGCGACAAATCGAACACGAACGCCCGGTTCGTCACCGCCCAGTCGCGCGTCACCACGTAACCGACCGCTCCCGCGTCCCGCGTCTGGCGCGAATCCTCGAACAGGCAAAGCAAATGGGGCGAACACCGACCTTTGGCGAGATACTCCTTGACGGCCCAGCGGTACGCGTCGTTCTTCTTGCTGCCGGAACCGGCGCCGTCGAACCGTTTTCGCAGGTCCTCGATCACCGGCAGGTTCCAGCGCGACAGTGACCGTTCCGCGAGTTCCGGGCTAAGCGCCACGGCGTCTTTCACGCCCGCGATCGTGGTGGCGACGTTCAGCGTGGCCGGCACTTCCGGGTCCCAAACGACCGCGCCCTTCAATCGTTTGCCCGCGAGAGCGATCAGGGCGTCAAGGTCCGCCAGAGGAACACGCTTCCTTCCCGCGAGCCAGCCCGGTTCCTGCGACAGCGTATCCAGCCAGTACTGAGGCCGCGCGTTGCCGGTCGAGAGGACATAAACCCGCGGGCCGTCCCGGTTGACGATCCCCTGAACGCAGGCTGCCGCCACGGCTTCATCATACGCCCCGGGCGTTCCTGACGTGGCCAGCGTATACACGTACATCACATCATCAGATTTGTCCCCGGCCATCGCCGTATCCTCCCTATCGTCGGCCGACGCCAATTCCAGACATGCAGCCATCACGCAAAGCACCTCGAAGATGATAATCGCCGATCTCATGCTCCACTCCTCTCCGCTTGATTACCGGTGGTCAACGGACCACCGTTCCGTCATACGTAACAGGTTGCGCGCCTCGTCCTCGCTCCCGGCGGTGGTGTCAATGAAAAGGCCTCTGGCCGACAAGTGGGCAAGCGCATGTTGCACCTCGTCAGCCGCGATGCTGATGTGCAGGTTTTTCCCCGCGGCCTGAACCTGCTTTAGCGTGTCCATGTAATGAAGAGGGCTGGGTTTTCCGGCGCCGGGAAGAATCTGAATCGCCTGTAGACGCGGCAACTCGCACAGCGCGCCCACGTGTTTGAATGACTCGACCCCGTCGACGTGATAGATCGTGTAATCCAGAAACTCCGTCTGCCGCCGGATCACGGGCAGGAAAATCTCACGGAACGTGTCCGGTCCGATGCTGTAGGAGAAATCGTTGTGAGCGGGATAGAATTTGCCGGGCCCCCATAGGGTGAACCAGCAGGTGGAACCTTCCGCACCGGCGCGGACAATGTCGTAGCATCTGGTATAGAACTCGATCCACATGTCCATGAGGTACTCCTCGGCCGCCCGTACTTCGTCCGGGCGTTCGACACAGTCCATAAGGAGCTGTGCCGTTCCGCGCAGCGCGGCGAGCGTGTCGCCGCACCCTCCAAGTGCGCCGATTGATGGAAGGGACTTCCCTCGGGATTCCTTGATGGCCCTTTCCAGCATTCGCATTGTGAACTGGTGCCCCGCCTGGTCCGTATCGAGCCGGAGACTGCGACAGTCGATCATGTCCGATGCCGTCAAGATCGGATGCCACCAGGCCGTCTCCATATCGATATCGGTTGGACACCCAAGAAGGGCCGGAATTGCTGAAACGCCGGCATAGCCCGCGTTCCATACGGGAAGGGCCTCGCCGCCGAAGAATGTGGCGCTCAGGCAGTAGTCCATGTTCCTACTGATCCAGTCGAGATCATACCAGCGCTGCTGCGGGCTTTCGGGAGCAGGAGGGCGCGGGATGTGTGGCGGCTTCTTCCTGGGCGCGGTGACCGCCATCGCACATCGCCCGAAGTACTCGTGGCCCCACCAAAGAACAAACCGCTCTTTGGCTTCCGCCCAATCCTCCTTGAACTCCAGGGCCGCACCGTTAACCGGAATGGACGGCTTCTCATCACGTGTGATCTTCATTCGATATCCTCAAACGAAACATAGACCGATTCCATCACGACGGGGATAGTCTATGGAACCGTGGGCAGACTTCACAAGGCGGCTTGTCGTCCACAATTATCCCAGAAGCTATCCCAAGACCGGAAATACCCTATGCCGCGCCCGCACCGTCATTCCCGCGCAAGCGGGAATCCAGGGGAAGACGACGCGAAGACCTGCGTGTTTGCTGGATTCCCGCTTGCGCGGGAATGACGGTGCGCGTGGCCCGCATGGATATTTCCACGGGCGCGGCGGTTTTGGGATAGTCTCTAGAAACGTCCGTTGAACCACGGATGAACACGGATAGCCACCTCGTATTCATGCAGTTGCCAGATACTTCGAGAGTCCAATCCCAGTTGGCGCGTTGTTCTCTGCCACTTGCCTTGAGGGTAGCGGTCAGGATTCTCACGACTTTCCTACATCCGTACTACTATTCGTCAGAATCTTGTTTTCTTAGGAAAGTCTTCTTTGTGTTCTCTGCGTTCTTTGCGGTTAGGATTATATGTACTTGTCCGTTTGCTTGCGCCCATGCCGCGCCAGGTTCATCCGTGGTTCAAGCGCCGATTACCAACGCGTTCCCGAAGCAGTGGGTCCGCCCGTGACGCGGAACGCGTCGATTAGCGGCGGGGCCTGATCCGGATCAGGTCGAACGAGGGTGAAACCGACTCGTATGTCGGCGGCGTCTTTGGCAAAGTCGAGCGGATAGGCGCCGACTCCATCTCGAAGCGGGATCTCGGCGCGCGACTGGACGGTCTTGAACCCGTCGTTTGAGGTCTCGACCGTGGCGGTGACTTGACCGGCGCAGAGGTCGGCGGCGACTTCCAGACTGGAGAGTTCAGCCGGCCGCCCCCAGTTGTGGACAGGGCTTTCGTATGTTCCAGTTGCAGCACCTTTGGAGAGCGTAATCCGGTCGCTGTAGAACCCGAGGAAATCGACGTTCTCGGTACGCGCCACACCATAGGCGGTCTTGCTCAGGTTGAAATCCATCACCCACAGGAGCGGCATCGCGATTGTCTGTTCTTCACGCTGAACCTGGACGTTGCCGTTCTCGATAGTCACGTGGTGGCGTCGCCCTTTGTAGAGGACATCGGCTTCAGCGCGCGGCCACTCGGGAGGAAGGCAGGGCGCTACCTCCAACTTCTGCCATGTCGGTTGTATCCCCAACACGCCCTGGATTGCTGCGGCGGTGACGCAGACCATGTCGGCCAGATAGGGTTCGGAGTCGCCGTGTTTCATCTCGCCATGGATATCGGCGGCGTTGTCGCCGGCCCAACTGATCTCCGAGGCACGGTGGGCAAATCGTTTCAGGCGCGTGGCCGCTCCGGTGTTGTCGCCAGCCTTCGCGCGGGCCATGATTTCCCAGTACGTCTGGCAAAGCAGGCTGCCGCCGTTCATGTATCGGCCGAACGTCTGCCAGTCGCACGGATTGATGTCCTTGGGCACGGGCCAAAGTGCGGAGAGTCCGGCATAGCCCGCATAACCGAACTCCTTCTCGAGTTCGGCGATCCGGGCGTCGGCCGTGGCCACGATCTTCCGGGCCTGTTCCGGCGAGGCAATGCCCACGGCGATCGGCGGCCACTGGCACAGGTCGCAGAAGTAGGAAATCTCGCGCCCCTTCGCGTCTATCCAATCGAGATAGCGCGGGCCGCCTGGCGCGTCTTCTTTCCACAACACCTGGTTGAATGCCGACTTGATCCCATCGGCCAACTCGCGGTACGTGCGCGCCTGCTCTGCGCAACCCGCCGCGTCTTCCATCTCGGCCAAATCGGTCGCCGCTTTGTAGAAGAACGCGTTGTAATAGCCGTTCACGCCGCCCGTGGTGATCGCGTCGTAGTACCAATGAGCGCCCACGTCGTCAAGCTTGAAGAGCCCTCGTGGATCCCGGCGCTGTACAAAGTAGCCGATCATGCGTTCCATCGCGGGGAGGCATTGCCGGATAAAATCGAGATCGCCGGTGTGAAGAAGGTAGAAGTGAACGCCAATGATGGTATGCAGGTTGTCGTCGACCCACTCGCCGCCTTGGTTGTAGCCGAAATGCGCCCGGCCCTGGTCGTCCAACGTGCTCAGGACGTGCGCGAGGTGCTCGCGAAAAGCTTGGGCCGCGTCATATGGACGCGCGGACAACGCGCCCGGCGCAGGGACTCCCGCCGCCAGCGTGGCGCCATACATCCAGCACGAGCCGGCGTAGTACCACCCGTCGGTTTCGTTACCGAAGTCGAATCCCTTCTGGTCGTTCACCGCGCCGCCGTTGAACACTGCGTCGTAGAATCGTTTCAGCGCGGCTTCCGTCTCTTTGTCCGGCAACTCGACGGCGAGTTGATAGCCGGCGGCGTGTTTGTCCTCGGCGCCAATCTCCAGCGTGACCTCTTCGGTCTGGCCGGCTTGGTGCGTTTGCCGCCATTTGGCTTCAGTCACGACGCCCGCTTCACTCAAACGCGCGAAGCTTCCGCGCCGATACAAATACCCGCCTTTTGCTTCAAGCCTCAGGTCAGCCGGCGCCGGCCAGTTAGTCCAAAGTTTGTAGACCGCCCACGTGTCGCGAACGCGAAGGAGTTGAAGATGGTTTTCGGAGATGTGTCCTGGGTCTCGCGGTGAGGCATACAAGTCGCTGGACGCCGAGGCCATGTAGAGGGGATCGTACCAGAACGTGCTGGTCGTCGAGTTCTGGCGGACCCTGGCGTCGAAGCAGAAGAACAGCCCGGGACTGCCGGCGTAGACCGACGTGACGTTCCGCAGCCAACGCCGCGCGATCTTCCACACCAACTTCGAGCCGTCGCCGGGAGCGCTGAGCGTCCAATCCTCGTTAGCTATCGGTGGTGCGTCCCCGCCGGAAGCGAGTTTCACACCCGCAATCCGCAGCACATTGCGGCCACCCTCCTGGACCAGTTCAACGTTCTCCGGTTTGGCGAAACGGCTCTCGAAACGCTGACCGTCTTCCGCCACCACGTACGTATAACCGCCGCACGCCCATGGACCCCGTCCCCGTCCGGCCAACAGGCTCTCTGTGCTCAATCCCGTGGACCCGCGAAGGTACAAAGCGGCCAGCGACGGACGGGTTACGTTCACCTCGACCTTGCCGAACGCCCCTTCCACGCTCACGATCTGCCAATCGCCGCCGTTCTCGTCGGCGGCTCCGTCCACGGCCCCCGCCAATTCCAGACACGCAGCCGTAACGCAAAGCACCGCGAAAATGATAATCGCCGCTCTCATATCCCAATCCTCTCCGCTTGATTCGCGATCGTACAATACCACGCGGCGTCCGCACTGCAAAACGCCGACTAGTGGCGCGACGTTTCCAACGTCGCGCTAGTGTATTGAGTCATGCTGATTGCAGCTTATCGTTAACAGCGCAAATAACACTTGTGCCTCTTGAGTCCCGCGAGGGACGACTGAGAATAGCCCAGGAATTCATTCCCGGGGTCTGGAATGCGAAAGAGAATAGTCCCGCGAGGGACGACTAAGAATAGCCCAGGAATTCATTCCTGACGTCTGGAATGCGAAAGAGAATAGTCCCGCGAGGGACGACTGAGAATAGCCCAGGAATTCATTCCTGGGGTCTGGAATGCGAAAGAGAATAGTCCCGTAGGGACGACTGAATGTGGCCGCGATTCTGACTCACGACACTAGCGTATATCCCCCGTGACACGGAATGCGTCGATTATAGGCGGGGCCTGATCCGGATCAGGTCGAACGAGGGTGAAACCGACTCGCATGTCGGCGGCGCCTTTGATCAGGTCGAGCGGATACTCGCCGACTCCATCCCGAACCGAAATCCCAGCCGACGACGGTTTCCTCTGCTCCAGCGCGTCGAGACTCCCCAAACGCGCCAATAGCAACAACACGCGACTCAACTCTACGTGCCCCGTAAACGAAAAGCAAAGACGGCAAACCTCAGCAACCGAAGCATTCGGAAGCAAACGACAGAAGATGAATGGCGCAAATCGTAGTCCTTTGTTTCCATTTTCTATTTCCCCGAATGGCGCTGTGGAAACTCAAGAACCTGCGGTATTCCGGTGAGCCCTTCTGTCACTTGTGGGTCCGTCCCGAAACGATGGCTGCAATAATAGCTGTCCTTATTTAACCCGAAAATGCACAATTGAGCGAGTGGCTACGACCTACCGGAGTCGTTTAAGAAATTCGGCGATTGTCCAATTCCTGCTGATGCGGGATAACCTGCATTTGACAGAGTGCGTATAGTTGATGAGTTCGAGACAACGGCCTTGACTTTCGTCCCCTATTGACTAGATTAAACTCCTTTGTCACAGGGTCAAACGCAGCTAGTCCGATGCCCCATCGCTTCATGGTTTCCCGGTATTTCCCATAGTTTCTTTCTTGACCTGGGGGAACGACGATAATTGCTCGTTCGGCAAAAGCCCGACTTTGCTGAGCTTGAAATACAGCTCTCCTGGGATTATCGATCTTCAACTCAAAGCACAGGATCTCAGTCTTGATTCCAGCCATTGCTTCTCCCAAGCGAAAGGCTCCGGACGCTGTTTGCTCTATGTGTTCGGACTCGACGAGACGCCGGATGCATCTTTGAATAGTATCGCGCGAGAATTCTGAACGCGACACTATGAAGTCGAGAGTGCGCGGGGCAATGGGCTTAAGAATGCTTAATACGGAAGGACCAACGAGTCCGACTGCGTTAGGAAATGACAGGCTCTTTTGATCTGAAAGGTTACGAAGCGCGATAAAGTCTGGTCTTCCTTGACGACATGAAATCTCCCGATAAATCCCGTCAAAGGAACCGATGCCGGGTAGTCCACCTCGGGATTTAAGTAATTGTTGGAAAGAATCTGCCATTTCCTCTTCGGAAAACGTTAAACATCTCTCCATAACCTATGAGTCCTATTCCTGGATTAGGAAATATACGGGTTTGTACACGCCTCTAAACCACCACGAGGCGGGAGCCTCTACAGGCAGCTTTTGTCCCATGATTTCGATAGCTCTTGTTAGCCTAAATTGCGCTGCATTTCGAACCATGCACAAGATTTCGTCTTCTTGTATAGTGCTCGCTGATCCGTCGAGCGCATTATCTTGAGTACTACCAGTGCTGGCGTCCATAGAGATAACGATGTCACCACTGTCTTTGCCTTCAGAATGCACTTTGAACCAAATGCAGGGGACTGACAACTGAAAGTCAAGAAGAGATGATGCCAAGGGCACACCAAAGACTGCAGGAATACCTTGATTGGCAAGAAATGAGACTCTTTCTCGCAGATAGGCGTTAATCTTCATTGATATTGTGTCGTCGCCAACAGATGACATTTTGGGTCTTCGAGCATACATTGCCAAGACTCTCACGGACGCTCCATTATCACTTTCAAAGCCTAACCTTGAACCTTCTCGCGTCCTCCAGAAATAGATGGGAGTCACACGCCTAAAATCACTCAATAGCCGACACAACCTCGGGACCAGGCAAAACTCTACAGAACGTTCATTAAGAAAACTGGCAACCATGAGGACTAACTTCTTATTCCCGCCATTGACCGAAACTCCTGAATAGAATCTGCCCATTCCAGGATGTGACCTGGTCCCGTTAGAGGGTCGAAGGAAACTCCTTGATTATCCAATTGCGCATATAGAGCGCGAGCTTTCTGTGTCAAGTGCTCAGCCAGCCGGATTCTTGCAGTCGGCGTGGCCTCGGAAGTCACCTGCTGCGAGATCGCATCTAGACTGAACCAGTGGGCCAAACAGGATATCTCATCTGTCCAATTAGACTCCCCTGAAGAAGGGGCGCCATTTAGAGCGGTGTCGTAAGTCGAACCCGAAAGCACGCGCGGTAGAAGGTTTGCCAGATAAATGTCCTGCAATTCTGGCGTGATGAGCGGACAGGAAAGCAAGGGTGCTGATGAGTATCGTTTGCGTGGTCGACGTCCTCCGGGAGAGGGCTGAAATCGTGATAAAGAGAACTGCCTAAGATTCTGGTACCAACCTGTGGCCGTATGCGTTACACCTGCGGCATGAAGTAAGAAACTTTGCCAGTCACTGTAACCAACAATTACTTGATACTCGTTAATCACCGCCAGAACGTGGCAAAAATACATAAGACGCCCGAACAAGGCGGATTCCATCGCGTTTTGCGGTGAATTGGCGTTACGACGGATAATTATGTAGAAGCCGTGAGCGTCAATTTCTGTCAAAGCGTCAAGGATTTCTTCCATCGCGTCCACAGATTGGAACGCTGTCTCGGATACGACAAGCGAAATCATGAGAGGCTGGGCACTGGAGAGTTGTGAATGGTAATCCGCTGATTCTACGGCCATGTTTAGAGCGACTTGGCTCCACGAGTCCCGAAACCCGTCGAATAATATGGTTGGGGAAACCAAATAGGTGACGCTCTGATTGAAAGCCTGATACTGATAGTCAAGACACTGCCCAACGTATTTTCGAATCCTAGTTCCGGAAAAGTGGGTACGCCCAAGGCCATTATGATCCTTGTAGTAGCTGAATTCGCTAAGGTGGCCGTCGCGTGGTGCGTTAAGCGTGGCAATATAGAACTGGGGGTCGAACATAAGGAGAGCGTTGGGATACTCTGTCTTCCAATCCGCAATCGCAGATTCAAGCTTTTCGGGGCGCTCGTCGCGAGGGCTCATAATTGCCCCGTGGATGATGCCGTCTTCTAGACCTCGCTCAATCTTGGTGCTTCGGCCGTATCCGCATTGAGCCAAGATACTCACTTGATGGACCCTCCCCTAAGAGCTTCATTCAATGCGCGCTGAAAAAGCTCGAGGCTACGATATCGCAACGCTTGGCGCTTGGCAAGAAGCCTGAGAATTATGTCGTTCAGATCTTGCGACAGATCTGGGCGAATGTCCTTCGGCGGTCTTGGGATCAAATTCGCTATGTTTCCCAAGACTTCCCAGGTAGTCGTGGCAGACTCGATAAATGGATGTTTTCCTGTTGCCATCTCGTACATGACAGTCCCTAGTGAAAACAAATCAGACCTGAAATTCATAACTGACCGGCGGTTGTTGAAATCCATCTGTTCGGGGGAGAAGTAAAGCGGCGTTCCTACCGGAGATACAGAGAGTGATTCATCCTGCAAATCGAACACAAGACCCATGTCCAATAAGACAAAGTCACCCGTGTCGTTGCGACGCATGATGTTGCCAGGCTTTATATCTCTGTGGATTTTCGAAAACTGCCAGATCGCCTTTATGGCCTCTGAGATATGCAACGCGAGTCGAACGAGTTCTTCGCACGACATATTGCCGTTGGCTTGTTGGTACTGCTTCAGGTTTTGCCCTTCAATGAATTCCTCACTAAAGCATATTATTGAGATGCCTTCTATTGTGGAAGTCTTCAAGCCGACCGGCCCCATTCGTACAAGGTGAGGAGTCGAGCACTGCTGCATGGTCTCCACTTCCCTTTGGGCGCGAGCCGTCACGTCGTCGAGGGATTCGCCATCTAACCCCGAGACTTGTGAGGGATTGGATGTCATAAACTTCAAAGCATATTTCCGGCCATTAATCAAACCGGTAAAAACTACCTTTTGCCCACCTCGGTCGAGTTCCTGAATGTTCTCAGCCTCTGGCACAATCGTTTGGACTTGACTCGCTGTGAGGTTTGGTGTGGCCACTACAGTGCCTCCTGTTCTGTTGATCGCACGTGCACCAGTCGTGCTGGGGCGGTGCATCTTTCATTGTAATGGCGCTCGCACAGTGACTCCACTACCGACAAAAGGCACAGTACACATTTTTCATTCTATTGTCAATGAAAAGCCAGGGTAATTCAGGGACAAACTGCACACTAGATTGATTTTCACGCTGATTCTCGGTGGCGGAAGGGCATGCGTCAAGTTTGGCAAACTGTTGTCGCGGATCCGTCGACAGAGTACGGGTCTAACCCGGACTTCTCACACCTACGGTAAGCGATGTCGTGTTGCCTCGTTTGG
>CAZPMT010000076.1:0-26226 GCA_964587655.1 uncultured Nitrospiraceae bacterium | reverse complement strand
CGATCGGGAAGGTGTTCTCCCCGATGGTGACCTGGCGCTCCTGCATGGCCTCGAGGAGGGCGCTCTGCACCTTGGCCGGCGCGCGGTTGATCTCGTCGGCGAGTATGATGTTGCCGAAAATAGGCCCCTTCTTTGTCGTGAACTGGCCGTCACGGGGGTTGTACACCAAAGTGCCGATGAGGTCCGCGGGAAGCAGATCGGGCGTGAACTGGATCCTCGTGAATTTGCAGTCGATGGCTTTGGCGAGGGTCTTGACGGCGGTAGTTTTCGCCAGGCCCGGCACACCCTCGACGAGGACGTGTCCGTTCGCGAGAATGCCCACCAGCAGGCGGTCGACGAGGTACTGCTGGCCGACGATGACTCGGCCAATCTCTTGCCGGAGCCGGTCGACAAACCGGGATTGCTCTTCCACAGCCTTTCGGATGGCTTCAACAGTCGAGGTCATGTCTGCAATGTCTCCTTATGCCGCGCCACGGCGCGTTCCAGGTCACGTAGGTCTCCATCCATTTGGTCATCCGTCGGACGCGCGTCCCGGTAGCCTACCTCCTGGGCGCGTGCCTTCAATGCAGCCGCAAGGTTTGGCGGCTCGCCGGGATCGGGAAGTGAGGACGCGGCGCGCGCCAGCTCAAGGTAGAACTTGTAGAAATCCCCTTCTTGACGATGAACGCGCGCAAGCCGAATAGCTTCCGCAACCACATCAGACGTTGATTCCCCGCGCTCACGAGACCCGAGACCCGAATCCCGAACCCCGTTCTTGAGGGTTGGCTGGGGTCTGCGCAATCGTCGCACAGACCACCAGCCGAGTGCAGTGAGGAGGAGGGAGGCCCCGAGGCCACCGGAGATCCAGATAGGAGACCTATCCGGACACACCATCAAATCGAACGGGTCTGCTCCAAGCGAGGGGGAGGCGCTCGAGACAGGGGGGACCGTTCCAGGTGCGGCCGCTGGGGGAGCGGCGCTCTCCGCTGGGGGTGTGGCCTCGGGGTTAAAATATGCGATCCGAATCGCCGGGGTTTTGAATGACCCGGTGTTATTCGGCGGTATCGATGCCGGGGTAATCTCGATGGTCTGAGACACGATGTTACGGGCGCCCGCCGCATCATTGCGAACAAAGGCCTTTGCTTCCGTAAGGGCCACCGTGCCCCAATCCACAGGATCCGCCTCCGCGGGTAAGATGGTGTAATCCGAAGCGTTTCCGGCCCAGCTTACCTCACAAACGATCCGATATGCATGCCCACAGTTTGTCGTGGTTTGACAAACTGTGGGGTGTGCGCATCCGTCCTGCGGTATAACCTTTAGCTCCGGCTCCGCGGCGACGGTATTGCTAATACCGCCGACCGCCGCAGCCACCGCACACACAAGAATGACTAGCACATCCCGAAATTGATTCAAATGTATGTTAACTAAGCCCTTCATGTCCCAAGGCAAGCACTTTCCATGCCGAGGAGCAGCAATCGCATAACTGTTTTATTGCCAAGCGGTTATGATGTTATGGGGACGACGGGGCGAAAACCCGATTTCGGGTATACCGGGCCCTCTGAGCTTGATCTGAGGCATGAATACGGGAGCTGGTGCGCGCCTTCACGCCCTTTGTGCTTGCCCGTTGCGCCTATAGCGTCCACCCTAAGCTGGGCAGTCAAGATTGAGGGTGCTTCCCGAAATGGTGGACGGCGTGGACTTTGTGGACGATGTGGACGCCGAAAAGGATCATCCGCAGGGTTGCGTCCACTTTGTCCACGACGTCCACTTCGTCCACTGCTTGGGCAAACCCAACCGGCCTCAATTGCCGAATCCAGGTTCAAATGCATATACTTGCGGCCATGGTGCTTGGCGTAATGAGCGATACTCACGGGAATTCGCGTCTCATGCGTGAGGCGGCGGATACGATGGCCAGCCGTTTCCACGCCGAGACCCTTTTTCACCTTGGGGACGACTATCGGGATGCGGAGGAGCTGATTTCCTCCGGGTACGCCGTCCGGCGAGTCCCGGGACTATGGTGCCCCGAGTACCAGGACAGCCGGATACCGAAGCGGTTGATCGAGGCGTTTGACGGCGTTGACGTCGCGTGCGCCCATGTCGACAAGGACCTGCGTCACACCGAGCGCGCGGCTGCCGTGATCCTGACGGGTCACACCCACGCGGCGCAGATCGTCTTGCTCGGACGTTCCCTGTACGTCAACCCGGGACATCTCAAGTCGCTGGTATGCCGCAGCCAGCGCGCTTCCTATGCCGTCGTCGAGATCACAGCGCAATACGTGCGGGCCGCCATCCACGAAATGGCTTCGCATGAGGTGCGGTCCGAAGCCAGCTTTCCTCGAGATCGCCTCGGGTAACATCCCCATGCCGGAAAGGTGCGACAGGTCATTCTTGCGGGGGCACTTCGATGACCTGCTTTCCTTTTATGAGGAGGATCGCGTCGCGTCCGGACGCCATGTGTTTGGAGACGCTGAGGACGCGGTGGTCGGCGGGCGACGGTGCGGCCGGGGAGATCTTGTTGTCTTTGAACGCGCGAGCGGCGGCGGCATCATCGAACACCTCGATGTTAATGTTGTCGTACATCTCGAATTCCTTGTGTAGTTTCCGCGCCAGCGCGATCAGATCGTCGTCCAGGCTTCCCGGCGGCACGACGCAGATCATGCCCTTCAACGAGCCGACCTTCGGGATGCTCTTCGCGGCCTCCGTCGGCGTGCGGCCCCACTCTTCCAGGATTTCATGCTTGAACTCCGCGGGCGGCGGCGGGTTCGCGGACGCGGAAGGTTCCGCCGCATCCGGCGATTTTTCCACGGGCTGGGCCGGTTCCTCGCGAGACCCGAACTCGTCGGGCTGTTCGCGGGGCGGAGTTGGCTCCGGTTCCGAAAGACCTCTTAACAGTTCTTTGTCCGGCATGGGCAGGCCACGGCCCTTTCGAATGGACAGGTCTCGCACCTCGCGCCGGAGACGCTCGTTCTCCGCATGAAGGTCCGCCGCGTCGCTCGACAGGTGCGCGTCGAGCAGCTCTTGCAGGCGCACCACTTCCTCGCGCAACCGCGACAGTTCTCCCATCACATCGCGCAAGGTTGGCTCCGCCGTTCCTTGCGCGTCGGGAAGAGGCTCGGCATCCGATAGCGATGGGGCCTCGACAACTTGGACCTCGCTGCTTTGCGCGCGGGCCGGCGAGCCGGTAAAGATAAGGATTAGGACGGCGGGAATCCAACAGAATCCGATATGGCGCTTCATGGCGGATATTTCCTCCGGGCGGCTGCCCAGTGTCGCGGACGCTGTACCGCGGGCAGACGCCAACGGCTTCACCGCTGCTATTAGACGCCTTCGGTTAGACATTTCGCAAATCACCTGTGATATACTCAGTTGTCATGTTTCCCACAGTTTGTCGTGGCTTGACAAACTGTGGGGATAGTCGAAGTTGGACGACCGAGAACGAACCAATGTGGAGAGATCCTATGCTAAAGCGAAGCGTAATCCAGTTATGGCGCCCGCGGCTTGTGCCGACTAAGGCGCGTCTGTACGTCCTTGCATGTGTCGTGATGATCATAGCCGTGAGTTGTGGCTCGCCGGCGCCTCCGGTGTCCCCCGCGGCGCCTCCGGCGTCCCCCGCCGTTGCGCCTCCGACGTCCCCCGCCGCGGCGCCTCCGGCATCTCCCGCAGCGCCGGGCGGCAATCAGCCGAATCAGATGGGTATTTCACTTTCCGGCGGAAGCTCTGCGGTCCCCAAGGACCAGCAACTGGCGTTCTGGATGGATCTGGCAAAGAGCGCTTCGCGGGAGCGGCCGAATATCACGGAAGGCGTCGCGCTTGCGCGTGAGATCGCGAAGGGAGGCCCTGGGTCGCTCTCGCCGTTGTACGACGTGATGGCCGACAAGTCGTCCTCCCCGTTTGCAAAAGCGCTGGCCGCGATGAGCCTGATGACCTCGCCGGACGCCAGCCAGGCCACGCGCGTCGTCGCTTTGACCGCCCAAGGCAACGACCTCACGACCCGCGTCTGCGCGACAAGCCTTTTGGGAGCCATTTTAAGCGCGGAATCCGATGCCGCACTGAACGCCCTGAAAACCGATCCGGAACGACAGGTGCGGTTCCAGGCCATTCGCGGCCTTGCGACGCGTTCGCCCGAGGGCCTCAAGGCTTTCGCGGATCTGTATCGCAAGCCCGATACGACACCGATGGAGAAGGGCGATATCGTGTCAGTGCTTTCGGCCCAGTACGCATCGGACAGTATCGACATTCTCCACGATGCGCTGAAGGACACGACGATCGACGAGTCCATCCGGGCAATCGCCGCGGAAGCCCTGGGTCGCTCGGGCAACCAGCCCTCGATTGCACCGCTGACAGAGTGCGCGGAGAAGGATCCCAGTCAGAAAGTACAACAAGCGGCGAAACTTGCCCTTGTTGAGATAAACTCCCGACTAGGCACGCCGGCTGTTGCCGCTCCGGCCGCACCGCCGACGCCGCCAGCCGCACCACCGGTCGCACCGCCGACGCCGCCAGCCGCACCACCGGTCGCACCGCCGACGCCACCGGTCGCACCACCGGCCACGCCGCCAGCCGCACCGCCGGCCGCACCGCCGACGCCACCGGCCCCGTAGATATTAGTAGTATTGCACCGGCGCTGATGGAACCCAAGGCAGGCTACTGTGTTTCCATCAGCGCCCTTCTTGTTCGGGTTGGCGTCGGGCAAGAACCGCGTTTGAGATCCTTGTTGAGGGGAGCGCGAGTGCGGTATAATCAGATTGCTTGAGGATGCAGTTGATATCATAACACGCAGAGTTCATCAAACGCAGTGACAGGTTTCCTTGGTTCTCTTTTCCGTCGGCGTGGCCGATCCGTGGCGCCGTTTCATCTCCGCCCTTCGGACGGGGCGACGCCGGACCGCGAACAAGAGCTGTTTCGCGTCGATTTCGACATGATGCTCAAAGGGAGCATCTACAAGCGGCGCAGGGAAGTCGTGCGGCAGTTCGGGGTGACCGTCAACGGATCGACCCGGCTCGTCACCAGTGGCGACACGGTCGATCTTGATACGTATAGGGCGCTCTTGGCCGCGGCGGCCATTCGGCCGGCATCTCCGAAAGACCCGGATGCCTTGTCCGCTAAACCAAGTTTCGTGGACAACACCGCGATAGAGAGTTCCGAGGACTGATACCGTGGGTCGATCTATATCGGTCGCAATGATAGTGAAGGACGAGTCGGAACAGATCGCGGAATGCCTCGCGAGCATTCGTGGACTGGCCGATCAGATCCGCATTGTGGACACCGGCTCGAGCGACAATACCGTCGAGATCGCGCGTGAATACAAAGCAGACATCACTTTCTTCATTTGGTGTGATGATTTCTCGGCTGCGCGGAATGAATCTCTGCGCGGCTGTAAGGGAGACTGGATCTTCATCCTGGACGCGGACGAACGGATCGCGCCGGAGGACTTCCCGAAGATTCGCGGGCTGGCTGACGGTTCGCAGATCTTCTGCCATCGGTTCACGACGCGGAATTACACCAACACGATCTCGGTGAGCGAGTTTCATCCGTGCGGTCCGGACGACCCGCGCGCCCAAGGCTTCGCGGGATGGTATCCCAGCACAAAGGTCCGCCTCTTTCCGAACAACGTGGGGGCGCGTTTTGAAGGACGGCTTCACGAACTCGTCCATGCTTCGCTCGAGGCGCACGGAATCCGGCCCGTCGAATGCGATGTGCCTGTCCACCACTATCCTTATCTGAAAAGCCCGGAGCGCATCCTTCGCAAGCAGGAGATGTACATCGAACTCGGCCGCCGGAAGGTCGAGGCAAACCCGGAAGACCCGAAGGCGCACGTCGAACTCGGGAATCAGTATGCCGAAGTGAACGACTATGCGCGCGCCGCGGCCGCCTACAGGGATGCCCTGCACCGGGATCCTTCCAACGCGGGCGTGCTGAAAGATCTGGGTGGCGTCCTGCATCTCCTCAAACGGAGCGAGGAAGCAAAACGTTCGTTGCGGCTGGCCCTAGAACTCGATCCCGCCCTCGCGGAAGCGTGGCGGAACCTCGGCGTCATCCACGCCGACGAGAAGGAGTGGGCCACGGCGGTCGAATGCTTTGAAAGCTGCATCGATCTTGACCCGGAATGGGACGACGGGCAGCGTTACCTGAGCGTGGCCCTCCAGGGGGCAGGACGGCTCGCGGAAGCTGCCGCGGCATCACGGAAGGCCCTCGAGGCCAACCCGCGTTCCGCGCAGGCGCTTGATCTGTACATTCACCAGATGCTCCGCCTCGAGCGGCGGGCCGAAGCGCGCGAGTTCCTCGAAACCCTGGCCGCCAACGGCGTGAGCTATCCCGAAATCCATAACGCCATCGGAGAGCTCTACTACTATGACAATCTCTTCGAGAAGGCGAAGGCGCACTTCCTGGCCGCCGGCCGCGGCGGCATCGTGTCCGCATACAACAACCTCGGCGTGGTTCTCTATCGCCAGCAGCGTTACGAGGAGGCCCAAGAGGCCTTCGAGAACTGCCTGGCCGCGGACCCTGGCCATCGCGGCGCGCACACCAATCTCGAGAAGACGCTCCCCCACCTCAAGTAGCCAGCATGCTCACCGCGGCGATGCACGTACTGACTTCCGTGGCCGCGACGTCCGCGTCGCGTTACTTCAAGGTCCGCGCGCACAACGCGACGAGGACGTCGCGGCCACGGAATTGCGAGGCGCTTCAACGGATGTTGCTCGCCGGGTGATGTGTGTTATCCTACTTGGAACGGGTCCGGAAGGCCGTGGAATGCAGCGTGGGCTGAGTTGGGCCTGACGTCCGGAAATACCGTGTGGCCGGAAACAGGAGCTTTTCTTTCGAGGGAGATGTGCAGATGGATAGCAAGGAACGGAACGGCATCAGCAGGCGGGATTTCGCAAAGGCGTCGGCCGTGGCGGGTTTCGCGATTCTGTCGGGGGACGCGCTGGCCAAGAAATCCAATTCGGGCACGTTGAAAGTGGGGTTGTTGGGTTGCGGTAACCGCGGGACCGGCGCGGCCATCAACATGCTCGAGGGCGAGAACAACGTGAAGCTGATCGCGATGGCGGATCTTTTCGAGGATAGGCTGAAGGGTTCGCGCGAGCAGATCAAGAACCATAAGAATCCCGAGGTCGCCAAGGGATATGCGGTGAAGGACGATCGTTGTTTCGTCGGTCTTGACGCTTACGAGAAGATCCTGAAGACGGACATCGACATCCTGATCGAGGGAACGCTGCCGTATTCCCGGCCGAAACATATCGAGGCGGCCGTCAATGCAAAGAAGCACCTCTTCACGGAGAAGCCTTCCGCTGTGGATCCCGAAGGCGTCCGGCGGGTCATCGCCGCAGCCGAAAAGGCCAAAGAGTTGAAGCTGTCGTGGGTGGCCGGCACGCAGCGGCGTCATCAGAAGGAGTACGTCGAGACGATCAAGAAGATCCAGGACGGTGAAATCGGTGACATCCTCGCTATGCGTGCGTATTGGTGCGGCGGCTTGCCGTTCGCAAAAGACCGCCAAGCGGGATGGAACGATCTTGAATACCGCATTCGGAATTGGTACGGGCAGTGCTGGGTGGCCGGCGACAGCATCGTCGAGCAGCACGTACACAATCTCGACGTGTGCAACTGGGTCATGAACGCCCATCCGATCCGCGTGTTCGCGATGGGCGGGCGCACGTGGAAGCCGGCTGAAGAGAAGTACGGCGACATCTATGATCACTTCGCGTGCGACTATGAGTACGAGAACGGCGTCCATATGACCAGCTTCTGCCGGCATTGGAACGGCTGCGCGGAAGGCGTCTTCGAAGACGTGGTGGGCACGAAGGGCCGCAGCAACTGCACAAATCTGGGCAAGGGCGACAAGAGCCCCTATGTCCAGGAGCACATCGATCTCGTGAAGAGCGTTCGCGGTGAAGGCCCGTACCTCAACGAAGGCGTTCAGGTGGCGGAATCGACGATGACGGCCATCATGGGCCGCATGGCGGCGTACACGGGGCAGGTGCAGGTGTGGAACAAGGCCTTGAACACGGATCTCAAGCTCGTGCCGGAGGTCATGGACTTTAGCAAGCCTTATCCGTTGGACCCGGTGCCATCGCCCGGCAAGGGAAAGTAGGACGCGCTGTTGGTTTGTACCCAAGACGTAAAGGAGGACTCTACATGGATCGACGTGGATTCTTGGCGGGCTGCGCTGCCGTTACCGGCGGCGCCGTGCTCTTGAAGAACACACCGGCAATGGCCGAACCCCCAGCGGACAAGCCGTTCTCGAAGGTGAAGCTGCGGATTTCGGCGCCCATTGACTGGTTCCCGGGCGAGAAACCCGAGCAGAAGGTCGAGGTGGCTGCGGCGTGGGGTCTGCCGGCATATGAATGGCTCGGGGCATCCGGCGACCTCGATGCGCTTCGTAAGAAGGCTGATTCCCTCGGCATGGAACTGAGTTGCACGGGCGGTGCGGGTAAGATCGGACCCGGTACGATGGTCACGCGCGAGGACCATGACAAAGTGGTCGAGTCATTCAAGGAACGCGTGGCCCTCGCGAAGAAGGTGAACTGCAAGCACCTGGTCGGTTTGAGCGGAAACGAACGCAAGGACGTCTCCTACGAGGAACAAATGGAGAACGTGATCAAGTGCGTCAAGCGCCTTGCCCCGATCTCCGAGGACAACGGCGTGATCCTCGTGATGGAGGCGCTGAATCCGCTTGTGGATCACAAGGGCTACTTCCTGACGCGCACGGACCAGACGATGGCGATCCTGGAGGCGGTCAACAGCCCGAACGTGAAGATGCTCTTCGACATCTACCACCAGCAGATCACGGAAGGAAACGTGATCCGCAACATCACGAAGAACATCGATCGGATCGGCCATTTCCACGTCGCGGACAATCCCGGACGCAAGGAGCCCGGCACCGGCGAACTCAACTACAAGAACATCTTCAAGGCCATCGCCGCCACGAACTACAAGGACTTCGTCGCGCTCGAGTGCGGACACTCGACAAAGAACTACGAAGACACGCTGAAAGCTACGCTGGCGTGTCTGGATTTCGCATAGCGGTTGACGAGACCTAGCGCACGGTGTTGCAGCCCCTTGTCCACCCAGTCGCCCGCCCACACGGGCTGGGCGAAGTCGCGCCCTGCCCGGGGATATCTGGTATACTGGAGATGGCTGGTTACTCTTGTTTTCTTGCGAAGAAGCCCTATGCGGACTTGCGCGGTTATTGCCTTTATGAACCTTCTGATGGCGGCATCAGCGGATGCCGCCGGGCCGCGCGTGGGACCCATCTCGGTCGTTGAAGTGACCGTGCCCGGTCCCGCTGCCGTGCAACAGCTTGTCGAAGCAGGGTATGACATCGACAACGTGCGCGGCAACGTTGTCACGATTTACGCTACACAAGAGGAAGTCCAGCGTCTCAAGGAGACGGGATACGGCGTCGTCGAGATCGAGCGGCAGCCAAGCCCGGCGAAGGCGCTTGGGGACTATCATTCCTATGCGACGCTCATGTCGGCTCTGCAATTATACGCGATGGCGCATCCCGGCATCTGCCGCCTGTCGAGTATTGGCACGTCATTTCAGGGACGTCAGATCAAGGCCCTGCTGATCACCGGCAACCCCGACGTGGAGGAAGACGAGCCCGAGTTCGCATACGTTTCGACAATGCACGGCGACGAGCCCGTGGGCATGGAACTGTGCATGTATCTGATTGATCGGCTGCTGAATGATTACGGCACGGACCAGCGGATCACGGATCTGGTCAATAAAACCGCGATCTGGATTATCCCGCTGATGAACCCCGACGGTCTCGAGATCGTCGAGGCGGGGACGCGCTACAATGCGCAGGGATACGATTTGAACCGGGAGTTCCCCGCATACCCGGGCGATTTCACGGGTACGCTGTTTGACGGCGAACCGCTGGTCACCGCGGGCCGGCCAACGGAAGTGGCGAAGATGATGCAATGGCGGGCCGGCAAAAGCATCGTGTTGTCGGCGAACTTCCACACCGGGGCGCTCGTGGTAAACTACCCCTACGACGACGATGGAAAACCCAGTGGCGTCAACTCGCCGACGCCTGACGACACCCTCATCCGGAATATCTCGCGACGTTACTCCGAGCACAACATCCCGATGTGGGACAGCACGCAGTTTTCCGACGGGATAACGAACGGCGCAGACTGGTACAAGATCACCGGCGGCATGCAGGACTGGTGCTACCGGTACCTGAGTGGCACGGATGTGACCATCGAGGTCTCGAACGTGAAACGTCCCGCGTCGAGTTTACTTCCAGGCTTCTGGACGGATAACGAGGAGTCCATGCTGAGTTATCTCGATGCGGTGCATATCGGCGTTCGGGGTATCGTCACGGACTACGTAACGGGCGCGCCGCTTTGGGCCAAAGTTAGCGTGGCGGACAATGCCCACCCCGTGTTCACGGACCCCGACGCCGGCGACTACCATCGCATGCTGTTGCCCGGGACCTACACGCTGACGTTCGCGGCGCCCGGACATGCGGACACGACCGTCGAAAGCATCATCGTGGGCTCGGGTGATGCCATTCGCCTTGATGTGCAGCTTCTCTCTTCCGGCGACACGGATCGCGACGGCATCCCCGACGTAGTCGAGGGAACCGGCGACCCGGACGGAGATGGGATTCCAAACCTCCTCGACCCCGACAGCGACGGCGACGGATTCGATGATTCCGTTGAGCAGTTTCTAGCGCACACCGACCCCTACGACGCAGACAGCCATCCGTCGGAACCGCTTCCTTTGGCTTCGTGGACGGCGCCGTTGCTCTTCGCAGTCTTCATAGGACTGGCAATCCGCACGCACCGGCGCGGCAAGAGCGCGATTCGGCCATGATCTCCCTGTTTTGTGTCCTCGTCCTGGCTGCTTCGCCGATTCCTTCCGCGGCGGGACCTCGAGTCGGGTCCGTCCAAGTCGTCGAAGTGACGGTATCGGACCCGCGCGCTCTCGATTCCATCGTCAGCGGCGGCTACGACGTGAGCGGCGTCCGCGGGAATCGCGTTACCCTCTACGCAACGGATGAAGAGATACAACAGCTTCGTAATGAAGGTTACGCGCCGCTCCCTGTCGGGCAGATCATCGAGAAGGCATATCGCGGCTACGATTCGATCGTTCAAGTCCTGCAAAGCGCCGTTGCGGATCATCCCGAGATCTGCCGTATGCAAAGGATTGGCGAGTCCGTGCAGGGCCGCGGCCTGTGGGCCGTGCTCGTAACGAACAACCCGGATATCGAGGAAGACGAACCGGAGTTCAAATACATCGGCGCCATGCACGGCGATGAATCGATCGGCGCGGAGATGTGTCTCAGGTTCCTGGACCTGCTGACAACCGAATATGGGGTAGATCAGCGCATCACGACGCTCGTGGATACGACCGCGATATGGATCCTGCCCCTGATGAATCCCGACGGGCTCGAAGCGGGAACGCGGTCCAACGCCGGCGGCTTTGACCTCAATCGGTCGTTTCCCGCGTATCCGGATGACTTCACGGAGCCCGTGTTTACGGGACCCCCGCTCGATCTCGAAGGCAGCCCGCCAGAGGTGGCCGCCGTTATCCAGTGGACGCTCGAGAACAGCTTCGTGCTCTCGGCGAACTTTCATTCGGGGGATCTTGTCGTCAATTATCCCTATGACGACGACGGACAGCCGTCGGGCGTCGAGACTCCGACGCAGGACGACGATCTTTTCAAGGACATCGCGCGGCGATACAGCGTTCACAACGAGCCGATGTGGAACAGCACGCGGTTCTCGGACGGCATCACGAATGGGAGCGCCTGGTATACGGTGCGCGGCGGCATGCAGGACTGGAACTACCGCTACGCCGGATGCAACGAGGTGACAATCGAACTCTCGGAGACGAAGAATCCCCCATCAAGCGCCTTGCCGTCGCTGTGGGAAGACAATAGAGAGTCGATGCTGAGCTATGCCGAGGCCTGCCACATCGGCGTGCGCGGGCTTGTGATCGACAGCAGTACGCGCGAACCGATCTGGGCGGAGGTGCGCGTTGCCGGCATTGACCATCCCGTATACACGGACCCCGACGCCGGCGACTACCACCGCATGCTCCTGCCGGGGACGTATGCGTTGAAATATGCCGCCCCCGGCTACGTTACGCGGACCATTGAGAACATTTCGGCAGGCGCTGGCGAGGCCACGCGCGTGAATGTCGAACTGGCCCGGCCGGATGTCAACCGCGACGGCGTCGTTGACGCCGCGGACGTCCAGCTTGTGATCAATACGATCCTTGGCTTGGAAGACCGCTACGCCTGCGATCTCGACGGAGGCGGCGTCACCGCGACGGACCTGCAGTTGATCATAAACATCGTCCTGGGCAAGACTCAGACCGGCGATTGACGCCATGTATAGCCCGGGATTGCCTTTGGCGGGCGGGATGGATAGACTTGGAATGTGGGAATAACCATTGCATGAATGAGGACCCGTGACATGCGCGACCGGTGCAAGAAGCTCCTCGATGAAGTGCAGCATCATCTTCTCAAAGAGTTGATTCCTTTCTGGATGGCGCACGGAGAAGACAACGAATACGGCGGCTTCCTCACGTATCTGGACAAGAACGGCAATCCGACCGGCGAGACCCTCAAGACGCTGATCTGCCAGACGCGCATGATCTACACGGCGGCCTCCGCGCATCGCGCCGGCCTCGGCGATGGGTACTTCCTGCGGAGCGCAAAGCAGGGCGTCGAGTTCCTCATCAACCACTTCTGGGATCCGGAACTCCTGGGATGGTATTGGACTGTCGAGCGCGACGGGACCCCAGTCAACCGAAGCAAGCTTACGTACGGCCAGTCGTTCGCGATCTACGCCCTCTCGGAATATGCCATGGCGTCCGGCGAGCCGCAGGGTCTCGAGTGGGCGCTGAAAACCTACGAGACGATCCAGACCAACGCCGCGGACAACTGTTACGGCGGGTATTATGAATTCCTCGAGAGGGATTGGTCCAAGAAGCGTCCCGGCGCGTACGGCGGTGACCGCAAGGGCATGGACGTCCACATGCACCTCATGGAGGCCTTCACGAACCTCTTCGAGGCCACGCAGAATCCGTTGCACAAGGAACGGACGTGCGAGATCATCAACCTGCTCTTCACGCGGATCATCCATCCCGAATACGGAACCGGGATCGCGCAGTTCGCGCTGGACTGGACGCCGCTGCGCGCCATTCTTTTCAAGGATGTATGGGGCGCCGACCGCGATGCGGACGAAGGCGAAGGGCGGCCGTTGAACAACACGGGTTTCGGACACAACGTCGAATTCGCGTGGCTCCTCATCCACGCGATCAACATCCTCGGCCTCGACATCAATGACTACAAGGAACGCCTTCGCAAGATCTTCGCTCACGCGGCAAAATGGGGCATCGATTGGGAACGCGGCGGCATGTTCTGCGAAGGCCCTCACGACGGCGGACGCGCCCGCGAACGCAACAAGGAATTCTGGCAGCAGGCTGAGTGTTTGATCGGCTTCCTCGACGCGTACCTGCTGTTCGGCGAAGAGAAATATCTCGACGCGTACGAAAAGATCCACCGGTTCGTAATGGACGTCGGGATCAACCACGAGGTGGGCGAATGGTGGCCGCTGTTCGACGAGAACAACAACCGTCTCTGGGACCACATGGCCCACGCCTGGAAGATCAACTACCACACCGTCCGCTCGATGATCCAAAGCGAAGCGCGGCTCATGAAGATCCTCGCGCGGGAATAGCGGGTGTCCAAGAGTCTATGGTATAGTTGGCGCAAGCAACGAGATAGCGTTTCCGCCAAGTGCGGAGCGGACAGGGAAACACCGATGCCTGCGATACACATTACCCTTGGCGAGCAACTGCGTCAGCGAATTGACGCGGTTGCTAGAAAGCGCGGAATGAATCGCTCTGCGCTTGCGAGGCAGGTTCTTTACGATGTACTGGGAAGGACCGGCCAGACTGCCCTTGAACGCAAGCATCGAGAGGGCTATGCACGCAAATCCGTCACGCGTGGAGAATTCGACTTATGAAAGCCGTTGAAGCACGTTCAGTTGTTGGCCCGGACCGCGAGGCAACAATACGAGTGAAGCTTCCTCCCGAAGTAGAGCCAGGGGAGCATCGCTTCATCGTCATCACGGACGAGAATTCCGCCGGGCCGCGTGGAACGTCCGGGGACGTGGATGACCTCATAACCTGGGCGTGGGAGGGGTGGCCGGTGGGGTGCACGTTCCGCCGCGAGGATCTGTATGGCGACGACGGACGCTGATGACATATGGTTCGTGGACACGAACGTGCTGGTCTACGTAACGGATGTGCACTCTCCATTTCACAATGAAGCCTGCGAGCGATTGAGGTCCGCCAAGCAGCACGGCGTCGACTTGTGCATCAGCTCTCAAGTAGTGCGTGAGTACATTTCAGCGGCAACCAGGTGCGTTGCTCCGGGACAACCTGTTCCATGGTTATCGATCCTCGATAATTGCCTCAGGTTCCGCCGTATGTTCAAGATCCTCCCGGAGGGTGAGGAAACCGCTTCCAGACTCTGCGAAATCCTCGCAACGGTGCGTGCGATCGGCAAACAGGTTCACGATGCCAACATCGTTGCGACCATGCTTGTTCATGGCATTCCCCACCTTTTCACTTACAACGTTGTTGACTTCGAACGGTATACCGACCTCATCACAGTTGTTCCTGGCGTGAGGATGGGCTGACCCCAAACGAGTTGCTGGAGGATTGGAAGCTGGCGGAACAGAAGAAAGCGCTCAGACGTATTGAGCCGTTGGAGTGAGCGTATGTTCTTGCATGTACGTGAAGCGAAGTACCTCCACGATTACACGGTATGGATTCGATTCAACGACGGGGCCGAAGGCGAGATTGATCTGGAGCCGGAACTTGAAGGCGAAGTGTTTGGTCCTTTGAGGGACAAGGAACTTTTCAGACGGTTTCGTGTAGACCCGGAGATTGAGACGCTTGTGTGGGAAAACGGTGCGGATCTTGCCCCCGAGTTTCTCTACGAGCGTATGACCGTGTGCGCTTGACATCGCGTGCCGGTCTGACGAAGCATACATGAGATGGATAGGAGTTGTTCTCTGATGAAACTCGGTATGGTGACGTACAACATGGGCAAGGACATGGATTGCCCGGCGTTGATCAAGTTCTGCAAGGAAACGGGATTACAGGGCGTGGAGTTGCGGACGACGCACGCGCACGGCGTTGAACTTGAACTGACGAAGGAACAGCGCGCGGGAGTCAAGAAGCTCTTCGCGGATTCGGGGATCGAGATAGCGGGGCTTGGCTCGACGTATGAATTCCATTCGAAAGACCCCGCAGATGTTAAGAAGAACATCGAAGGCGCGATCGCATACGCGCAACTCGCCGCGGACGTCGGTTCGCCGGGGATCAAGGTCAGGCCGAACGGCCTTCGCGACGACGTGCCGCCCGAGCAGACGTGCGAACAGATCGGCAAGGCGCTGCGGCAGGTCGCCACGTTTGCGGCGGGGATCGGCGTGCAGGTGCGCCTCGAGGTGCACGGCAAGAACTCGTCCAACCCGAAGTACATCCGCAAGATAATGGATGCCGCGGATCATCCGAACGCGCTCGTGTGCTGGAACTCGAACACGGAAGAGCAGGACGCGAACGGCAGCATTCAGGCGAATTTCGACCTCCTGAAGGAGAAGATCGCGCTGGTGCACATCACCGAGATCGGTGTCTATCAATATCCGTGGCAGCAGTTGTTCGACAATCTCAAGGCCATCAACTACAAGGGATACTGCCTCGCGGAGATCGGATACAACCCGGAACCGGAACGGTTCATGAAGTACTACCGCACCCTATTCGACCTTTACACGGGGAACTACAAGTATCCGCAGCCAAAGGCGTGAAAGAGTTTTCCGATTTCCCTTGCAGCATAGGATCTGATGGATCTCGACCTTCCCGTAGAGACCGTTTCCGGCATTGGGCCTAAGCGGGCGGCGTTGCTTGAAAACCTGAACATACGCACCGTTCGCGATCTCGTGTTTCATTTCCCGCGCGACTATCAGGACCGGCGCAACGTCACGTCCATTGCGGAAGCGAGGGAAGGGGAAACCGCCACGATCGAAGCGGAGGTCACCGGTTCGCGCATGGTGCGGCTGCGCGGGCGCATGTCGCTGGCGGTGGTAACGCTGCGCGATGCCACGGGCGAGATGCAGGCAACCTGGTTTGGCCGGGGATTCCTTGCCAATACGTTCACGAAGGGCGCCCGCGGCCTGTTTACGGGCGTCGTCGGAAAGTACAAGGGGTCGTGTCTCAAGAACCCGGAGTACGAGATCCTCTCAGGTGACGAGGAAGACAGGCTCCATACGGGCCGGGTCGTTCCCATCTACCGGCTGACCGAGAAGATCACGCAGCGGCTGCTTCGCCGCTGGATCTGGACGATCCTCGAGCAGATTGCCGGCAAACTCGAAGAGACCCTTCCGGAAGACTTGCTGGCGCGATACGGTTTTCCACCCATCAACGCCGCTATGCGGACGGTCCATTTTCCGAGCGAGATCGCGGAGGCGGAAACCGCGCGGGAGAGGTTCGCGTACGAGGAGTTGCTTGCGATCCAGTTGGGCGTGCTAAGCGCGCGCGCGGCGCGGCTTCACGAGGAGAAAGGGAACCGGCACGTTGTCGATGGGCCGATGCTGAAAGCGTTCCGCGCCTCGCTGCCGTTTCAACTGACGCCGGCGCAGCATCGGGTCGTCTCGGATATCCTCGACGATATGGCGTCGCCGCGGCCCATGGTGCGGCTGTTGCAGGGCGACGTTGGCTGCGGAAAGACGATCGTGGCGCTGCACGCGGCGGCGGCGGCGGCGGACGGCGGCTACCAGACAGCGCTGATGGCGCCGACGGAAGTCCTCGCGGAACAGCATTTCCTAAGTTTGCGCGCGATGCTCGAGCCGCTGGGCCTTTGGATCGATCTCCTGACCGGATCGACGCGGGGATCGGCGGAAGTGCGGCGGCGTATCGCGCGCGGCGATGCGCAGGTCGTCGTCGGCACGCACGCGCTCATTCAGGAGTCGACGCAGTTCCGCAACCTCGGCCTTGCGATCATCGACGAGCAGCACCGGTTCGGTGTCTGCCAGCGGAGCACGCTGGTCGAGAAGGGACTCCGCCCCGACATCCTCCACATGACGGCCACGCCCATCCCGCGCACGCTTGCGATCACGGTATATGGCGGCATGGACATCAGTGTCATCGACGAGTTGCCGCCGGGACGCATTCCAGTCAAGACCCGGCGGATCACGCCGGCCAAGGTCGAGGACCTGTACGGGTACGTCGTCGAACAGGCCGGGAAAAGCTTCCAGACGTATTTCATATGTCCGCTCGTCGAGGAGTCAGAGAAGCGCGACCTCAAGGCGGTGACCACGCACTTTGAGGAGTTGTCCGCCGGTCCGTTCTCAGGATTGCGCACGGCGCTGATGCACGGGCGGCTCGATCCCGACGAAAAGGACGCTATAATGCGCCGGTTCAAGAAAGGCGAGATCGATGTCCTTTTCAGCACGACGGTGATTGAAGTGGGCATCGACGTGGCGAACGCGACAACGATGATCATCGAGGACGCCCCGCAGTTCGGCCTGACGCAACTGCACCAATTGCGGGGCCGCGTCGGACGTGGGCAGGAGCAATCGCACTGCTTCCTACTGGGCGCGCCGGTCACGGACGACGGGAAACGGCGGATCGAGATCATGTGTGCAACGAACAGCGGCTTCGATATCGCCGAGGAAGATCTGAAGCTGAGAGGCGCCGGCGAGTTTTACGGCGTGCGCCAGGCGGGCCTGAGCGATCTGCGGGTCGCAGACCTGATTCGTGATTCAAGGCTGCTCGATCAGGCGCGACGGGACGCCCTGGAGATCCTCAAGAAGGATCCGTTACTCACCGCGCCCGAGTATGGATACCTGGCTACGTTGGCGAAGCGATTCGAGTCCCTGAACGCATGATGAGAACATTCGTCTTGGTGAGTTACAGGGCCGAAGCCTGCACTACAAACCGAACCACCCCTTGTCCCGGATTTCGGGGAGTGGTGTTATAATCAGTTGTGCGATGTGAACCGAATGCCGCAGGAGTGTCGCGATGAACAGACGCTATGAAAAACAGATTCCCTGTGCGATGGGGATCCTCATATGCCTTGCAGCCGGGGTTGTTGTCTGTGCACAGGAAGCCAGCGCACAGAACGCCGCCAGCGTCGCGCAGGCCGGGCAGGTTTCCGTGACGCCCATCGGCCAACCGCAGAAAGTCGAGACGCTGGTCGGCCGGGGAAACAAGGTGGAAGTCATCCGGAAGGACGGGGCGGTCGAGACGATCCCTAAGCAGAACCTCGCCATTCTGAACCGTGCAAGCGCGCCCGCGCGTCCTGCTCCCGCAACGAAAGCTGCCGAGGAATTGCAGAGCCCGCCTGCTGAAACGGGCGATAAGCCCGAAGAGGGCGGGAAGCCCGCGGAAGAAACCGGAAAGACAGATCAGGAACCTACGAAATCCGAGGGGGAGGCAGGGTCTGATCAGAAGAAGCCTGCCACGGGTGCGGCCGACAAACAGTCCGCCGACAAGCCGCCCGGTAAGCGGGATCAGTCCGCGAAGGAAGCCGACGCCGAGGCCAAACGCAGGGACGAAGCGAAACAGGCCGCAAAGGAAAAAGCGGAGGCCGTCAAGAAGTCCAACATCGAGGAGATCCGAAAACTCCAATGGCAGGGTGCGTGGTTCTACGACAAGAAAGGTAAGCCTGTCTCGCAGGAAGAACTCGACAAGCGTATCCAAGCGGGAGACGTCTCGGATATTCAGGCGAGGGACATCTACCTCCAGGAATGGAAAATGGAGCCGGACAAACCCCCGGCGGAAAAGCAGGGGAGTCCATGGCCGCCGACAAACATGCAGGAGAATCCGGCGCCGGCAATGAAAGCGGGGGAACGATAATCTCGCGGTCGTGTGCGAACACATGGTAGTGTGGGCAGCGTAACCATCAAGGCGGAAAGGCGGACCAAATCATGCGTATTGTCATCGTGGCAACCTGTATTCTTCTCGTGAGCGCCGAGGCAACGGCGGCGGGGAAGATGAACATCATGGACATGAAGAACTGGACTATTGTCGTCGCCGGTGACGCCGGTCCAAGCGAGAAGTATGCCGCGGGGGAATTCCAATGCCTGTTCAAGAGGGCCACGGGCATCGAATTGCCGATCGCATCATCGCCTCCCGCCGAGAGCGACAATATCTTCATCGGCGCGGGCGCGGCGATGAAGGATAGCCCAGTCGGCTTTCGCACGGATGAACTCGGAGAGGAAGGTCTCCGCATTCGCATCAAACGCCATAACATCGCCATCGCCGGCGGCCCGCCGCGGGGCACGTTGTACGGCGTGTACGAGTTCTTCGAGAAGTACGCCGGTGTGCGTTTCCTGACTTACGACCATACGTACTTCCCGCCGGTTGCGGAACTGAAGCCGCTGCCGCGCGGCAACTACAAGTATGTGCCGCAATTCTCGTTCCGCTGGAGCTACTACAAAGAGAACTCGGATCAGCCTGACTTTGCCGCACGGTTGCGCGTTAACACGGTGACAAACGACGAGAAGTTGGGCGGCGTCACGCGGCAGAGCCTCATCAACCACAGCCTCATGAAATGGATCAACCCGGCGGAATTCGGCAAGACGCACCCTGAATATTTCGCGCTCGTGCGCGGGGAACGGAAACTCGACGTGGGCGGCGGCGGACCGGAGCCGTGCGTCTCAAACCCGGACGTGATCGACATCGTGTCGGAGCGCGTTATCAAGGAACTGGACGCAAACCCCAATCAGCAGAACTTCAGCGTGAGCCAGAACGACAACGACGCTTATTGCCGGTGTCCCCGCTGCGAGGAGATCAACAAGCGCGAGGGAACGCCCATGGGGGCGCACCTCATGCTCGTCAACGCCGTGGCGGAGCGCGTGGAGAAGAAACACCCGAACGTCAAGATCGGGACGCTCGCGTATTGGTATACGCGGAAAGCGCCGAAGACCGTTGTGCCGCGCAAGAACGTTCAGATCCAGCTTTGCAGCATCGAGTGCTGCACCTTTCACGCGATAAACGATCCCAAATGCAAGAAGAACCGCGAGTTCTGCAAGGACATGGCCGCCTGGAATAAGATCTGCAAAGACATCTGGGTCTGGAACTACAACACGGACTTCAGTTACTACGACCTGCCGTTCCCCAACCTGAGGAGCATCGGGCCAAACGTGCGGTTCTTCCTCAAGAACGACGTCAAGGGCGTCTTCATGCAGGCCAACGGGAACGGGACGTCGGGCGAGATGTCGGACTTGCGCAACTACGTGATCGCGAACTGCCTTTGGAAACCCGGTCAAGGCAGTTGGCCTCTGGTCGAGGAGTTCTGCCGGCTTCACTACAAGAACGCCGCGCAGCCTATTCTCGATTACCTGGCCATGGTCCACGACAACGTCGCAGCGAAGAATCTTCACCCCGGATGTTTTCCAGGCCCCGGGCAGGTCGGCATAACGCAGGAGATCGCGAAAAGGGCGCTGGCGTATTTCGATGACGCGCTGGCGAAGGCCGATGACGACACCGTGCGCGCGCGGGTCGAGAAGGCCTCGATCTGCGCCTACAAGGCCATGATCCTTGGCGGAGGCGGCGCGTGGAAAGTCGAGAACGGAATGTGCTGCCGGACATGGCCGGAAGGCACACCCGCGAACTTGATTGACAGATATATGGACCTCTGCCGCAAGTACAAGATGACCATGGCGAACGAGGGAACGGCCGTCGAACCGTACTTCGAGCGGCTCAAGTCGCAGAATGCCCTCAAGATCGCGCAACTGGAGAACAACTTCTGGCGCCTCACGTTCCTGCCCGATGAAAACGGCAAGCTCGTGGAAATGCTGTACAAACCCACGGGACGCAACCTCCTCGCGGCCATGACGCACAGCGACATCCTCGTCGGGACTCATCAGGAGGTCGGCGTGAAGGGCTACGAACACGAGAAACCCGTCAAGTTCGACGTGACCGTGCAGGGAAACGCCGCCACCTTCACAAAGACCCTCGACGACGGGTCAATCGTCCGGCGCAGCGTTGTCCTGCCGCAAGACGAGCCGGAAAAGATCCGGTACGAATGGACGCTTACGCACAAAGGGCCGGAGCCGAAAGCATATCAGATCAAGTCGCGTCCGGAATTCGATCCGGGGTCTAGCTCCGACAAATGCGAGGTCGTCTCGGTATATGCAAAGGAAAACGGCTGGCCGCGGATCAACCGCGATTGGAAGAACGATTCAGGACCGGACGCGGAAATACTGGCCAAGGCGAAAGGCGGCGGGTTCGCGTTCTTCAATCACGACGCGGCATTCGGCGCGCTCGTGACCTACGACCCCGCGACCATCGAGCGCCCGTATCTCTGGTGGAGCACCGAGCGGCCTCAGGTCAACCTCGAATTGTTCAGTACCGCGGCGGAGTTGAAGACCGGCGAATCGCTGTCGCTCAAGTACGAGTTCCAGTACCTGAAGGAACCGCCGAGGTAAGTTATCGCGCTACCGGTCCGTGGCGAGCGGAGGGTCGATCGACAACGCCGTGACCTTTGCGCGATCTTCCGGCGAGAGCCGGATATCGAGACAGCCCAGGCAGTCGTTGAGTTGCACGAGGTTGCGCGCGCCGAGGATCGTCGACGTGACCGCGGGATGGCTCATGACCCAGGCCAGCGCGAGCGCCGCGGGTGAATGGCCCAGGGATTCGGCGCAGGGGACTAAGCGTTTCGCGATTTCCGCGTACTGAGGATTCGCATAGCGCTTGTTGTACATCTCGTTTTCGCCGAGGCGGCCCTTTTCACCCCGGAGATACTTTCCGGTCAACAGCCCCGCCGCAAGCGGGTTGTACGGGCACACCGCCAGGTTCTCAGCGAGCGCCAGCGGAAGGATCTCGACCTCGGCCTGCCGCTTGACGAGGTTATACATCGGTTGGATGCACGCGATGGGCGCAAGGCCCTTTGCTTCCGAGATCGCGATGGCTTTCATCGTCTGCCACGCCGAGAAATTCGACACGCCGCAGTACATAACCTTGCCCTGCTCGACCAGCGTGGCCAGCGCACCGAGGGACTCCTCGAGCGCGGCGCAATCGTCCCACAGATGCAGGTAGAGGATGTCGAGCCAGTCGGTTTTCAACCGCGCGAGGCCCTTCTCGACCGCGAGGATGATGTTGCGCCGCGAACTGCCCCAATCGTTCGGGCCGTCGCCCATCGGACCGTGCACCTTCGACGCAAGGACGATCGATTCGCGCTTGCCCACCAACCACCGCCCGACGATCTCTTCCGAGAGGCCCTTGCTGTACACATTTGCCGTGTCGAAGAAGTTGATCCCGATCTCCCGCGCGCGATCCATGATCGCGATCGACGTCTTCTCGTCCGCTTCCTTGCCAAAAGTCATCGTCCCGAGACACAGAGGTGATACACGAATGCCGGTCTTGCCAAACGGAACATATTCCACGTCACCACTCCTCCGTAACGTTGCCATCCGTGGCACGGCGATGGCGCAACGGTTATTGGGATGAATGTGAGCGTCACGCCAAACGCCACATCCGCTCAGAGTCTTGGCCTAGTCAAGAGGTAAACAGTACGAAGAGAAAAAGCGAACACAGCAGAACGACGATCCCGCAAGCAGCCAATAACCGCCGCAGAAATGAGCCTGCGTTGGGTTTCCGCCATTTCATAAGATAGGCTTCGAGAAGAATGAAACATCCAAACGTCACTATGCTGATGTTGGTAAGCAGACCGCCGTAATTGATAAGCGGCCTCGCATTATCAATGTAATCCTCTAACGGAACCATGTAGTCCTGCATAATATTCGCGAATAAGAATGCCAGCATTGCCCCCAGCAGGCCGGCCTGTAGGTAGGCTGCAGTGTAATATAGCGATGGACGGTTGCGAGCATCGGGCGGGACGACTTCGGACGGCATTTTCTGACTCATCTGACAATCCCTCGGGCAAGTCTTCCCTATGGGTACATTGCCTTATAGCGATTATATGCCAGCCCGTGCAAAACGTCAACGGAACTGCAAGGCGATCTACCAGCGTGATTCATGCACTTGAAACCACTCGGCGCGGGGTGCTCTAATGCCTGCCGCCTTGGGTGTTCAAGATCATTCGCAAGAAAGTAGGTTTGTGTCCATGCTCAGTTGCGTTCGTTTCGTTGCGGTCGTCTTCCTCTTGGTTTCGTTGTCTTTGGGTGGCAGAGTCTTTGCCGCAGAGAAGCGCGAGGTTTCCTTCGAGAAGGATCTGGTCTACGCGAAGGTCGGCGATGCGGAACTAAAATATGACATTGCGAAACCCGGCGATGGCAACGGGCCGTTTCCGTTTGTGTTGTGCATACATGCGGGCGGGTGGCAGTTGGGGGATAAACGGTCGTTTCGGGATGACATTCGCGCGCTGGCGGCGCGCGGTTACGTGGCCGCGACGATCAACTACCGGCTGACGCCGGGCGCGAAGTGGCCTGCGCAACTCGAGGATGTGCGGACGGCAGTGCGGTATTTCCGATCTCACGCAGCAGAACTCAAGATCGATCCGGCGCGGTTTGGCGCCATCGGCGACGATTCCGGCGGACATCTCGCGCTGATGCTCGCCCTTGTGAGCGCGCAAGACGAGAAGGACAAACCAGTCGAGCAATCCACGCGTATTCAGGCGGTTGTGAACATCTTCGGCCCGACCGACCTGCGCGAGTGGCGCGTGAACAGCGGCTGGGTCGAGGCCAAGATCCGCATCGGTTTCTTCAGGAGTTCCGAACAAGTATTCGAAGACTTTCTCGGCACCCGAGATCGAACGGCCCAGATCTGCTATGACGCGTCCCCGCTTGCGCACGTGACGCCCGACTCGCCGCCGATCCTCACGATCGTCGGCACGGCCGACCCGTTAATCACGCTCGATCAGCCGAAAGCCTTTCACGAGGCGCTGAAAAATGCCGGCGTCCCGGAAGAGATGATGATCGTCGAGGGCGGGGAACACGACCGGAAGAACTTCGCGAAGGACAGCGGTGTGGACGAAAGGTGGGAGGCGTTCTTCGACAAATACTTGAAAGGGCCCCTGCCTGCAAAGTAACGTGTTCCCAGGGCGGCCCAGCCGCAACCTCATAGTCAAGTGTGTGATTTCTTTGTCAGCAACATCTACGTTTCCAGCGTAGATGTTGCTGACAAAGAAACTAAACGAAAGCGGAGGGCTTGACCATGCGCAACCGCTACACGCTTTCCGGATGCCGTCTGATTGCTGCGGCAGTTCTCGTTGCGATCCCCGCCTTCGCGCAGAACCCAAGTCCGCTGCCGAGTGAGGTCCCCATGACGCCTGCAACGCCGCCCCCGAAACTCTTGCCTCGTGCATATCAACCTTTGCCGCTTGGCGCGATCCGCCCGCGGGGATGGCTGCTGAACCAGCTTCGCATTCAAGCCGACGGTCTCTCGGGTCATCTGGATGAGTTCTGGCCCGATATCAAGGACAGCGGCTGGATCGGAGGCGCGGCGGAGGGGTGGGAACGCGGCCCGTATTGGCTCGACGGCGTCGTCCCGCTCGCGTTTCTGCTGGACGACGCGAAACTCAAGGAGAAGGTGACCCGGTGGATGGACTACGTCCTCACGCACCAAAACGAGGACGGCTGGCTGGGTCCGAGACAGAGCGGCGGGTATCACGCGGAAGATCCGTGGCCCGTCTTCGTCATGTTCAAGGCGCTCACGCAGTATCTCGAAGCGACGAACGACGCGCGCGTGATCCCGGTCATGCAGAAGGCATGCGCGAAGCTGTCCGCGACGCTCGACGCGACGCCTCTGTTCGATTGGAACAAGCACCGGTGGATGGATTTCGTAGTGAGCCTGCACGACCTGTACGACCGCACCGGAGACCAGAAGCTGCTCGATCTCGCCGCTAAGGCGAAATCGCAGGGCTTCGATTGGCGCGCGCATTTCGCGGACTTCAAGTTCACGGACAGAGTTCTTCTGGCGAACATCAGCATGGCGACGCACGTCGTGAACAACGCCATGTCCGTCAAGGCCGGCGGCGTTTGGTATCGCCAGTCGCAGGATCCGGCCGACCGCGATTCCGTGTACCGCACGCTCGAGATGCTCGATCAGTATCACGGGCAGGTCACGGGCGTGTTCGCCGGCGACGAGCACTATGCGGGCAAGAATCCCTCGCAGGGCACGGAGCTTTGCAGCGTCGTCGAGTACATGTTCTCGCTCGAGACGCTGCTTTCCATCCTCGGCGATCCGGCCTTCGGAGATCGGCTAGAACGGATCACGTTCAACGCGCTCCCGGCGACCTTCAAGCCGGACATGTGGGCCCACCAGTACGACCAGCAGGTCAACCAGGTCGTATGCCGCGTTTCCGAGGACCGCGTGTACGCCACGAACGGCCCCAACTCGAACATCTTCGGGCTCGAGCCCAATTACGGATGCTGCACGTCCAACATGCACCAGGGCTGGCCGAAGTTCGCCTCGCACCTGTGGATGAAGACGCCGGACGGAGGTCTCGCCGCCATGGCGTACGCGCCGTGCGCGATCAATGCGCTGCTCGGCGACAAGCCTGTCCATATCGAGGTGGACACGGACTATCCTTTCAGCGACACCATCGCAATCTCGGTCGAGACGACCGCGAAGTTCCCTTTGCGGCTGCGTATACCCTCGTGGGCGGAAGGCGCCAACGTCGCCGTTGCGAACGAGCCGCCGCAGCCGTGTCAGCCGGGGACGTTCCACGTCATCGACCGCGCGTGGGAAGGCAAGACCACGGTTGTGCTGAAACTCCCCATGAAGGTGCGCGTCGAGCGCCGGTTCAACGACGCCGTGGCGATTGTGCGCGGACCGCTGGTCTACTCGCTCAAAGTAGGCGAGTACTGGAAAAAGATCGCCGGAGAAGAGCCGCACGCGGATTGGGAAGTCTATCCCGCCACGCCTTGGAACTACGGCCTGCTCATCGATGTGAACGATCCGGAGAAGGCCCTCGTTTTCGAGACCCTGCGGGTCGGCGCGTGCCCGTTCTCGCCCGAAGGCGCGCCGGTACGCATGACCGTCAAGGGAAAGCTCGTGCCGGAATGGATCATCGAGCACAGCGCAGCGGGGCCCCTGCCGAAGAGTCCCGTTCGCAGCGCGCAGCCGGTCGCCTATCTGATCCTGATTCCATACGGCTGCACCAATCTACGCGTGACCGAGTTCCCGCTGATCGAACAACCCCAACCCTAGCCTTCAGACTCTTGAGCTTGTGAAACAATCCCAAAATGGCGTCATTCCCGCGAAAGCGGGAATCCAGAGTACACACGCCGACCCGCGACATCCGCCCGTATTATG
>CAZPMT010000075.1:0-26583 GCA_964587655.1 uncultured Nitrospiraceae bacterium | reverse complement strand
ATGAGGCATTTCATGTCGTCCTCCTTGTCTTGAAGTCAATCCATTTTACCGGATCGGGCTGGTAGACGGTAGTGACAAACGCGCGGTGTTCCCCGGCGTCCTTAATGGTGAGTCCGCGAATCTTGATTGGCCCCCAGATTTCCGCTTTCGTGCTTGTGCTCGTCATCGTAATCGTAATCGAAGAAACGAACAGTCACAATCACGAAGATCACTCGCGTGGTGCGGGGCCTTCCATCGATGAGAACGCCCTTGAATGCCGGGCTAATCTGGAACTCAGGAAATCAGGAATGGTCAACAAGCACACTTACTATTCTCTTCTTGAGTTCGTGATTTCCAGACAAAAAACAAATGTCGATTAGTTGTCCTTTGATTGCAACTTGGTATCATGTGTTCGATTACGATTACGAGCAGGAGCACGATGGGGTGGAAACGAAGTACGCGGGAACCGGATGTACCTCAAGTCGGAATCTTGATTGGTCCCCGAAGAGACCTTTACCATTCAACCTGTTTGCTCCCCCAACATGAGGTTTGCGGCATGCGGGTCGTAATTGCTCCTGATTCGTTCAAGGAATGCGCCTCGGCGGAAGCCGTTTCGGCAGCGCTCGCCGCCGGATGGCTGCGCGTTTTCCCGAAAGCGGAAATCGTCCGCGTGCCCATGGCCGACGGCGGTGAGGGAACGGTAGCCGCCCTTGTCGCGGCGACGGGCGGGTCTCTGACCGTGGCAAACGTGACCGGCCCTCTCGGTGAACCGGTAGCCGCGACGTATGGAGTCCTCGGCGACGGTGCAACGGCCATAATCGAAATGGCCGCAGCTTCCGGCCTGCCTCTCGTGCCGCCCGGGAAGCGCGATCCTCGCGTGGCGACGACGCACGGGACCGGCGAACTTATACGGAACGCATTGGACCGCGGCGCCGGACGCATCATAGTGGGCATCGGCGGAAGCGCCACGAACGATGGCGGCGCGGGCATGGCGCAGGCGCTCGGCTTCTCGCTCATGGACCGGCAGGGCAAGGAACTCGGGTCCGGCGGCGCGGCGCTGTCGCAACTTGCGCGGATCGATTCGTCGCGAAAGCACCCGCGACTGGACGCATGTGAAATCCTCGTAGCGTGTGACGTGACGAATCCTCTGTGCGGTCCAAACGGCGCATCGCGAGTATACGGTCCTCAGAAGGGCGCGTCGGAAACCACGGTCCTCGAATTGGACGCGGCCTTGCGCCATTACGGAAATGTCATCGAGGAACAATTGGGCATATCGGTATCCGATATACCCGGTGCAGGCGCGGCTGGTGGACTCGGCGCAGGTCTCCTTGCGTTTGCGCACGCGAAACTTCGCCCTGGCGTGGAGTTGGTGGCGGAAGCGTGCGGACTAGCTGAAAGGATGCGGGGCGCGGACCTCGTTATCACGGGCGAAGGGCGCCTGGACGCGCAGTCCGCACAAGGAAAGACGCCGGTGGGCGTGGCGCGGATCGCAAAGCAGCAGGGAATCCCGGTGGTAGCCGTGGCCGGGACCGTCGGTGAAGGTTACGCCCAGGTTTACGATCACGGCGTCGACGCGGTCTTCTCGATATGCCGCGGACCCATTGTCCTGGATGAGGCAATGTCGCGCGCGGAGGAATTCCTTGCCGATGCGGCCGAGACAATTGCACGTCTGTGGAAGGTTGCGATGAAGGACTGAGAGCTTGTATAGAAATGCCGTCGCAATACGCCCGTTCTCTCAACAAGCCTAAAACGCTGCGTCATTCCCGCGAAAGCGGGAATCCAGTGCGGAGGTCGCGGGCCGGCGCGTGTGCTCTGGATTCCCGCCTTCGCGGGAATGACGCCATTTTGGGATTGTTTCACAAGCTCTGACTGGTTAATCTCGTCGCTCAAGTCCGGAGAGTGCGTTGAGAGAAGAATTCAAACATATACCGTTTGAGGATCCCGCTGCGGCGGAGCGTGGCCTGTCGTTGTTGCTCGAACCGGAACGCCCGAAGCTGGCCGAGCACCTTGCCGCCGCTTTGGCGGAATCCTCGGAACCCTGCGTTGTACTTACCCGCCTCGAACGTTTCCTCGATGCAAGCGCGACCTCGAGCGAAGAGTTGGATCGCATGGCGGACGAGCCCCGTTACGCACAATTGCTCTGCACTCTATTCGATCAGAGCCATTTCCTGACCGACATCCTATGCAGGCGCCCGGAATGCGCCTGGTGGCTGTCGAGCGAAGCGGTGCTGCGCCGGGCGCGCACGAGTGACGAGATAGTCGGCGAGACCGTCGCGGAATTCGACTCCTGCGCGTCCCTGGCCGATTGCGCGCGGATGATGCGGCAGGTTAAACAGCGCGAGATTCTCCGCATAGCGACGCGGGACGTCTTCATGCACGTCCCCCTGCCGTCTTTGACGCTTGATCTGTCGAACCTGGCGGATGCGATGCTGGAAGCGGCGTGCCGGTTCGGCACTAGGCTGTTGGAGCAACGATTCGGAAAACCGATGCCGGAGACGCCCGGCCCCTCAGTGAAGGAAGTCGCGTTCGCGATCATCGGAATGGGCAAGCTCGGGGGCCACGAGCTCAATTTCAGTTCCGACGTGGATCTGCTCTTCATTTACTCCGACGATGGGGAAACCGCGGGCGGCGCGGAAGGTTCAGTCAGTTGCGCCGAGTACTTCCAGAAGCTGGGAGAGCACATCATCTGGCTAGTGTCGGAACAGACCGTCGACGGGCACATCTTCCGGGTGGACATGAGACTGCGCCCACATGGACGCATCAGTCCGCTGGCGGCGAGCCTAGAGAGCACGCTCAACTACTACGTTCAGTATGGCCAGGCATGGGAACGCCAGGCGCTCATCAAAGCGCGCGCGGTCGCGGGCGATCCGGAACTCGGCAACGAGTTCATCGAGCGCACGCGCCCGTATGCGTTCCCGCGCTACTTCGACGACGAAACGCTCGATTCCATCCGTGAGATAAAGCAGCGGATGGAATCCCTGATCGCGGATCGCGGCGAGGCGGGCATCG
This sequence comes from uncultured Nitrospiraceae bacterium, assembly GCA_964587655.1. Taxonomy (GTDB): domain Bacteria; phylum Hydrogenedentota; class Hydrogenedentia; order Hydrogenedentales; family SLHB01; genus CAZPMT01. The sequence continues at coordinate 23,595 of CAZPMT010000075.1, read as the reverse complement.
AAGTGAAACTGGGACGCGGCGGAATCCGGGACGTCGAGTTCACGGTGCAGATCTTGCAGATGCTCAATGGCGGACGGATGCCGGAGTTCCGCACCGCGAACACACTGGACGCAATCAAGGCGCTCGATACACGCGGCATACTCCGCGTCTTCGAAGCCACCTCGCTCGCGAGCAACTATGCGTTCATGCGGCGCGTGGAACACCGGCTGCAAATCGAGGGCAGTCAGCAGCGGCACGTCCTGCCATCGGATCCCGCCGCACTCGACCGGTTCGCGCGAAGACTCGGCTACCCGGACGGCGCATCGTTCATCGCCGAATATCGCGACAGGACCGAAGAGACGCGGGCGATCCTCGACCGGTTCGTGTCCCCTGCCGCCGCGGGATACCAATGGACCTACGATTTGCTGAGTCCGCAATCAGACGGGCACGCGGGCATGGAGCATCTGAGAGTGCACGGATTCAAGGACTTGGAAAAAGCCCGGACCGAGCTTCTCCTGCTTTCCGCGGGCCCGGACGATCGGCCCTATCCCCTTCACGTGCGCCAGCAGTTCGCGGCCATCGCGCCGACGATCATCGAAGCGCTCGGCGCCTGTCCGGATCCGGACGCGACCTTGATCCGGCTCAGCCGAATCCTCGCCAACCTCCACGCGCCTGGCGCCATCTACGACACGCTCAAGTGGAACGCGTCGCTTTGCCATCACCTCGCCACACTCGTTTCAAACAGTCCTTATCTGAGCGAGATTCTCATCCGCGACCCTGGTCTGTTCGATCACTTCAGCTCGCGCGACGCGCTCGAAGCCGCACGCCCGCGCGGCGAACTCGAGAATGAACTCCGAAATCTCCTGAACGCATACGATCCCGAGGCCGCGGCGTACCGGTTGCGTGACGGGGAAACGTTCCGCATTGGGATACGTGAACTCTTCCGCGGGGCGACTGTGCGGGAGATCGGTCAAGAACTGACACAGTTGGCGGAAGTGTGCCTCGATCATGCATTGCAGCGGGCACGGGCCGACGTCGTAGAGCGCTATGGCGATGCGCGGGGAGAGTTCGCGGTCCTCGCTCTCGGGAAACTCGGCGGGCGCGAAATGGGCTACGGCAGCGACCTTGACCTCGTGTTCGCATACCACACCGACGCAATCATCGATTCAGGCATGGCGGCCTCCGAGTACTTCGCGGCCGTCGCCGCGCACACCATGCGAAGACTGAAAGAGGCCACGCGTTACGGTTTCCTTTATGACATTGACGCGCGTCTGCGCCCAGACGGCAACAAAGGGGTCCTGGCCGTGAATCACCGGAGGATCGAGGAGTACTACCGCGAAGATGCGCAGCCCTGGGAGCGAATGGCCCTCATAAAGGTGCGGGCCGTCGCGGGCGACGCTGAATTCGGGAGAATCATCGAGGAACGCCTTCGCGCGGTGGCCTTCTCGATACCCCTTAGCAGGGAGGCCGCGTCGAAGATCGAGGAGATCCGTGGCAAGATCGCGTACAACGCCTCCGGCCTGGACATGAAGAAAGGCCAAGGGGGCCTCGCCGAGATCGAATTCGCGGTACGCCTGCTCCAATTGCAGCACGCTGGGCGCGTCCCCGATCTCATGCGTGGCGACGTCCTCGGCGCTCTGGACGTGCTCGAACGCGAAGGCATCGCCTTGCCCGGCGAGGTTTCGACGCTTCGCGAAGCGTATCTGGTTCTTCGACGCATCGAGAACCGCCTGCGGTTGATACATGGCAGATCCACGAGCACGCTGCCCGAAGACGCCGCCGGACAGGCCGAGCTGGCGCAACACCTCGGGCTTGACGGCGACCTGGCCGAACGGGTACGGGAACACAAAGTGAAAGTCCACGCCATCTACGGCAGAATCCTGTCGAAGGCCGCGCCCGCGGAATGAACAGGCGGAGATTAGCCTTTCCAGATACGTGGGCGCGGCGTCCTCGCCGCGTTTTCGTCAAGCGCCGGTCGACGCAACATGCTTCCGCCGAAACGCGGCGAGGACGCCACGGCCACGGGGCCGTAAGAACACCGAAGAGTGTTCTGTTTGCTCTTACGTGTGAGGCGTGGCGCCAGCGTTCGTCTTGAACTGCCACGCAACCCTGTGGTAGCATCAGCATCGGCTTGTAAAGGGGCCTGTCTCCGGCCGGTTTGGCGGTGAGAAGAGACCCGAGGCAAGGCGATTTTCCTATAGGGATCGACCCCCTTTACAATTCAGTGCAAAGAATGTAGGATATGTTGTGTATCCTGAGTCGCGCTCTTGGACTCCTTAAGGTCCTGACGGGCGGCGGGTTTGACCTGAAACGCTTGAGAGAAGGCCTTATTCCAGGACAATGTGAGTCTTGGTAGGATGGCAAGGTTCGGAAAGGAGAGAAAGATGAAGAAGACATTAGCGGTTGTTTGTGTGTTGCTTCTGGTAGTAGCACTTGGCTGCGCCCCGAAGGCGAAGCCGGCGACGGCCCCGAAGGGACCGGACGTGAAGGGCCCCGCGCCAAAGCTGCCTCCGCCTCCGGTCGCGGCACCCAAGGCTCCGATGCCGCCGCCTCCGGCAACTCCGCCTCCGGCAGCTCCGTCGGCAGCTCCGCCAGCGGCTCCTCCGGCAGCTCCGCCAGCGGCTCCTCCGGCTCCGCCGACGCCGCCGCCTCCGGCAGCGCCGAAGTAATATCTGAAAAGGTTCGATTAGTTGCACTATCGGGATCTTCCACCCTGTCGAACAGGGCGTGGGAGATCCCGATTGCTTTGTCCGGCCACACAGGACCGACGCGATCGTGAACCGGCTGTGCAAGAACGGTCTATCGACGCACGCACTCGCCGCCTCATGACGTGGTATACTTGCGTTTGACGAAAGGGATTGACGCAATGGCGAGCGGTGATCATGTGCGGGCTCGTAGACGCGGTTACTGGCATCACGGCATCGACTGTGGCGACAGCGCCGTGATCCATTACTCGGGCGAACTGTTGCACCACAAGAACGCGTGCGTTCAGCGGACAGGCGTGGCCGATTTCTCCAAGGGCGGGCGCATCGAAGTGGTCCCGTACAGGCTGTGCTCCGATCCCGACACGGTCCTGAAACGCGCCGAGAGCCGCTTGGGTGAAAACGCCTATCACCTCCTGACAAACAATTGCGAGCACTTCGCGAGGTGGTGCAAGACCGGCCAGCCCGAAAGCTCGCAGATACTGCGCGCACTGCGCGCGGCAAGCGTCGTGTGCGTTGCGGTCGGGACTCTCGTCGTAGGCGTTGCGGCCGCCAAATTGGCCGCTGAGTCAAAGCGCCGAAAGGCCACGTAACCCCGGATCAGTCACGGTCAGGCGAGCGCCTTGCAAACAGCACGCTCACGCTATCCCGAAACGAACCACGCGGACACCAGCCGGTTCGCGCTATAATCCCCGATATGAATGAGACGTTCAAGTCCGAGTACGGAGGCTTTGAACAGAGCCCGATAAGGCCGCCCAGCGAGGCGAGGAGTTTGCTGATCCGTGTAACGCGGAACTGTCCATGGAACCGCTGCACGTTCTGTCCCGTATACAAGGACGCCGTCTTCTCAATACGCCCGGTGGAACACGTGAAACGCGATATTGACGCGGTGCACACGCACATCATGAAACTCGATGAGCTCGCGGCGGCCTCAGGCGGCCTTTCCAGAGACGCGATGCAGCGCGCGCTGCACGGCGTCGCTCCCGAAGAACGCCCCGCCTTCGACGCAGCTCTTTCCTGGTACATGTCGGGCATGCCCTCGGTGTTCCTGCAGGACGCGAACTCCCTCTTCGTGAAAACCGCGGACCTCGTCGAGATCCTTCTCCATCTGCGCGGGCGTTTTCCGGGGATTCAACGCGTCACATCCTACGCCCGCGCGCAGACGGTGGCGAAGCGCACCGAAGACGAACTGCGCGAGATCGCCAACGCCGGCCTGAACCGGATCCACATCGGTCTCGAGTCCGGCTCGGACAAAGTCCTGCAAATGGTGCGGAAAGGCGTCACAAAGCAGGAACACATCGAGGCGGGACGCAAGGTCATTCAAGCCGGCATCGAATTGTCGGAGTACGTTATGCCCGGACTCGGCGGCAAGACCCTTTGGGAGGAACACGCAATCGAGACCGCGGACGCCCTCAACCGAATCGATCCGCATTTCATCAGGTTGCGAACGCTCGCCATCCCCTCGCACGTGCCGCTCTATGACGATTACGTTTCCGGGCGTTTCCAGAAATGCACCGAGCCGATGATCGCCCGCGAGATCATGTTGTTCATCGAGCGGCTCGACGGAATCGCGAGCATCATCAAGAGCGACCACGTCCTCAACCTGTTTGGCGACCTCGAAGGAACACTGCCCGCGGATAAGCCGCAAATGCTCGCGATGCTGCGCTCTTTCCTGGACCTGGATCCCGAAAGTCAGACACTCTATCAGGTTGGACGCCGCTGCGGCGTCTTCACACGCCTGCGCGACCTGAACGATCCGGCGCGCTGCGCCACGGCTCAGGCGATCCGGGATCAGTACGGGATCACCGTCGAAAACGCGGAAGCCGTCATCGAGGAGATCATGCGGACGTTCATATAGCAACCTGAACGGGAAATTGGTTCAGTGACTTTCGGAATATCGTGTAAGAAAAGGGGATGAGGAGATGAAGGGGGATTGTGGGGATAAGAACAAGATATCTTTGTCGGCAAAGCTCCGCAGTGCTTGTTTCATGGGGTAGGGAGCCTTTACGATGTAATCGCGTCTAATGCATCTCAACGGAAGCGGTACTCCATGTTCAAGAGCAGGGTCTATCTGGAAAACTGCATCGAGTATGACGTCGATGCGATCCAAAGGATCATCATCGAGGGGCTGGGATATCTGGATGTGCGCTTGCCGCGCCAGAGCAAGGTGCTCCTGAAGCCGAACGTGCTCAGTGCGCACCCGCCGGAGCGCGCCATCACTACCCATCCCGCAATGATAGAAGCCATGGCACGGCTTCTGTTGGACAACGGAAACGAAATCGTTATCGCCGACAGTTGCGGACAGCCCGGAGGCACCGAGACCGCTCTCAAGAAATCGCAGATCGCCGATCTCAAGTCGCGCCTCGGCGACGTTGTCATATGCCCTATCGAGGAATACTCGTCCCGACTTCATTTGAACCCGCGAAACCGGTTTCTGCGCGAGGTAGGACTGCCGAAGATACTCGACGACGTCGAGTGCATCATCAACCTGCCGAAACTTAAGTCGCACATGCTCACGAAACTCACCGCGGCGGTGAAGAACCTTTTCGGATGCATACCAGGCGGCGGCAAGCAACAGGCACACGTAATGGCGCCGTCCTCGATCGAGTTCTCGGAACTCCTCGTCGAGCTTTATGAGTTCATCCGGCCCAGGATCCTCCTGAACATGATTGACGCCATCGTCGGTCTCGACGGTTTCGGCCCGGGATCCGGAGGCCGGGTGAAACCCATAGGCTTTATCGGACTGAGCAAGGATGCCGTCGCTCTCGACATAGCGTGTTGCGGCGTAATCGGACTTGTCCCCAACGAGATACACACGATCCGGCTCGCAATCGAGCGCGGCCTGCATTCCGGCGAGATCGAAACGAACAAGCAACTGCGCCCGGTCCGCTTCAAGACGCCGAAGCCCTTCCCGCTCCAGACGTTTCTCTTCAAGCACGTCTCGGGCCTGCAACGGCGAAAGCCCGCGGTCATAACCAAGAAATGCAAGCAGTGCGGCGTTTGCGCCAAAGTGTGCCCGGCAATGTGCATCACGATGGATGAATATCCGAAGTGGGACTATGCGGCGTGCATTTACTGTTACTGCTGTCACGAGAACTGCCCGCACGCCGCTATCAAACTCAAGCTATCGTTGTTTTCGTAGTAGAGCACCAACGGACTCCAGTCTGAGAGGTTGTGAAAGAATATAGGAAATCGCCGTAGCGCAGGCATCTTGCCTGCTGCGCTTGGGCCAAAATCCTGCGGGTTTGCAGGCAAGATGCCTGCGTTACGGCATGCGGTTGTCGTTTCTTCACAGGCTTTGAGAGGTGGAAAGCAGATGAAAACGAATGACGAACACGAGAAGGCGTCAGAGCGGCGCAAGGCAACGGCCGAGTCCGCGGATGCCGGGTCCTGCGATTGCGGCGGTGGTTGCCGTGGATCGCTGCCCGATAGGCTCGGACGCCGCCAATTCCTCAAGGTGGCCGGTGTCGGATTCGCATCGACCTCGCTCGGCGGCAGGCTCATGCCAGCCATGGCGGGCCCGTTTGCCGCGGAGGATACGAAGTCCGGCTTCCTGATCCCTGAGGACAAGAAGCTGTCGGAGGAATGGGTGCGCGGCCTGTTCGAGCGCGGCAAGAAGGAGATCTTCAGGGGCAAGTCGCTCGAGAACATCGGCATGCCCTGCGGCGGCATCGGAACGGGCCAGCTTTACCTTTGCGGCGACGGCGCCCTCGGCTGCTGGCAGATCTTCAACGACGCGAAGTCGAACTGGGTCGAAGGGACGAACGCGACGTACAAGCATCGCGGCATTGAGAAGCCCGTCGATCAGGGATTCGCAGTCGCGGTCGACGCGGGCGAAGGCGCACCGGTCCTGAAGACACTGAGTCGCGAAGGCTTCTCGGAAGTTTCGTTTCAAGGGGAGTATCCCATCGCGATCATCCGCTACGAGGAACCGGGCTGTCCGGTCAGGGTTGAGATGGAGGCGTTCTCCCCGTTCATCCCGCTAAATGCCAAAGACTCCGCGCTCCCCGCGACGCTGTTCCATATCACGGTTGAGAACGTCTCGCAGAAGCCGGCGTCCGCAAACGTGCTCGGCTGGCTTCAAAACGCAGTCTGCCACGCCTACGGATGCCAGTTCGATGCGTTGCGAAAGACGCAGTACATCGATGGCGCAGGCTATGCGGCCTTCCTGCATTCCGCGGAGGAGCCTCCTAAGGCCGCGCCTGCCACCGCCGCGGCGCCTCAACGCCCCGCGATCATCTTTGAGACGTTTGAAGGAAAAGATTACGGCGCTTGGCGGATCGAGGGCGAGGCCTTCGGAACGAAGCCGGCCCGCGGCGCGTTGCCGAATCAGAATGCAGTATCCGGCTTTGAGGGCAAAGGCCTCGTCAACTCCTTCGTGGGAGGAGACAGCCCGCAGGGCGCACTCACCTCTCCTCCATTCACCATCAGCCGGCGTTACATCAACTTCCTGATCGGCGGCGGAAACTTCCCGGATCAGACGTGCATCGACCTCATGGTCGACGGCAAGCCAGTGCGAACGGCCGTGGGCAATAACAGCGAGCTTATGGCCTGGCGCAGTTGGTCCGTCGAGGTCATGGACGGAAAAGAGGCCCGCCTCGTCATCGTGGACAAAGCCAGCGGCGGCTGGGGCCACATCAACATCGACCAGATCGAATTCGCCGATACGCCTCGCGCCGGTGAACCCGCGCCTATCACCTCCGCGCCCGACTACGGCACGATGGCGCTTGCATGCAACGAGCCCGCCCCGCGCGACGCCGCCCTATCCGGCCCGCTGCCGCAGAACCGGCCCGCCGAGGAATACATCGCGGACGGCGCGGCCACATATAAGGCCGCCGATACGCGCCGCGGCCTGCTGCGAACGACAACCGCGAAACTGGCGCCGGGTGAGAAGCATACCCACACTTTCGTCCTCGCGTGGCATTTCCCGAACCAGGCCAACGGCCACGAGTACGAAACACGGTTCGCTGACGCGGCCAAGGTCATCGACTACGTCCTTCAGAACCACGACCGGCTCGCCGGCGACACCCGCCTTTGGCGTGACGTGTATTATGACAGCTCGTTGCCGTACTGGTTGCTCGACCGGCTCCACTCGACCGTATCGTACCTTGCGACCGGCACGTGCCAGTGGTGGAAGAACGGACGCTTCTGGGCATACGAAGGCGTCACGTGCTGCCACGGCACGTGCACACACGTATGGAATTACGAACACTCGATGGCGCGCCTGTTCCCGGAACTCGAGCGTAGCGCCCGCGAAATGCAGGATTTCAACCCGCGCGACAACGGCGGCGGATTCCACCCGGACACGGGGCTTGTCGGTTTCCGCAGCGACGACAACTACGCCGCGGACGGCCAATGCGGCACGATCCTGAAGGCGTATCGCGAACATCTGATGTCGCCGGACGATGCGTTCCTCAGGCGAAACTGGCCCTCAATCAAGAAGGCGCTCGAATTCTCGATCTCGCACGACGGCAACGCGGACGGCCTCATCGAGGACCTTCAGCACAATACGTACGACATCAATTATTTCGGCGCGAACACGTTCGTTGGCTCGCTGTATCTTGCCGCGTTGCGCGCGGGAGAGGAAATGGCGAAGGCGGCAGGCGACGTCGAGTTCGCAACGCGCGCACACGACATCTTTGAGCGAGGATCGGAACTCACCGTGGACCGGCTCTGGAACGGCGAGTACTTCGTCCAGGACGTGGACCTCAAGGAGCACCCGAAGCACCAATACAAGGACGGTTGTCTCTCTGACCAGTTGTTCGGACAGGGCTGGGCGCATCAGATCGGCCTGGGCTACATCTATCCCCGCACAAAAGTCCTCAAGGCGCTCGAAAGCATCTGGAGATACAACTGGGCGCCGGACGTGGGACCCTACAACGAGGCCTACAAGCCATTCCGCTGGTTCGTCACGCCCGGCCAGGCGGGCTTGATCACCTGCACTTGGCCGAAAGGCGATTACCTCACGGAAGGCACGTTGTATCGCGAGGAAGTATGGACCGGCATCGAGTATCAAGTCGCCGGACACATGATCTGGGAAAACAAGATCACCGAAGGCATGGTGATCTGCCGCGCCGTCCACGACCGGTATCATCCCGATCTCTTCAACCCCTACAACGAGGTCGAATGCGGCGATCATTACGCCCGCGCCATGGCGAGCTGGGGCGTGTATCTAGCGCTCGCGGGATTCGAGTACAACGGCCCCCGGGGATGGCTCAGTCTCGCGCCGCGCATCACGCCGGAAAACTTCCGCGCAGCCTTCACCACAGCCGAAGGGTGGATCACCTGCCAACAGACGCGAAACGGCGCGGAGCAGAAGACATCCATCGAAGTCCGCTGGGGCAAGCTGAAACTTACCCGCCTTTCGTTCGCCATTAAGGGCATCGCACAATCTGCCAAGGTCACGGTGCAGGGGAAACCCGTGGCGGCGTCATTCAAGTGCTGGGAAGGGCAGGTCACACTCGAATTCAAGGACGAAGTTTCACTCAAGGTAGGCGAAAAGATCGAAGTAACCATATAGCGCGAGATCGTTGCATGCTTTGTGGGCAATGTGGTAAAATTTTGCTGAAAGTTTGATCAGGGCAGTTCAGTCCGGGTCGAGAGACCATAATGGCGTGCTGGGAACGTGTCTATCTGAGCCTCGGCGGCAACGTCGGGGATCGGATGGCAAACCTCCGTACGGCGCTTCAAGCGCTGGAAGAAACGGAGCACGTCCGGGTCACGCGGGTCTCGAGCGCCTATGAGACTGCGCCGGTTGGTTTCACGGACCAGCCCGCGTTCGTCAATCTTGCTGTAGAGATCGAGACGGCGTTGACGCCGCTTGAACTCCTGAATGCAGTCAAGGAAATCGAGCGCCGGCTGGGGCGGACGCCCACCATTCGCTGGGGACCGCGCGAGATAGACATCGACTTGGTCCTCTGGGGTTCGCGCGTGGTGGAAACGCCGTCGCTGACACTGCCCCACAAGGAGTTTCGGACACGCGCCTTTGTGCTGACGCCGCTCGCGGAGATCGCGCCGGAAGCGGTTGACCCGGTTACTGGGATGACCGTACGCGCGTTGAGCGAACGCCCGGAAGCACAAGGCGGCGTAACGAAACTCGATCCGCTCGCGTGAAACGCGAACGGAAAAGGCCATACTGAACCGCTCCGCTTGGAGCCCAACAGGGACCGGGACGGGTTGCGCGCGAAGGCTTGCACGTCACGGTTCAGGAGAACCGAACCATCGCACGCGTTACAGCAGTATCTCTAAAAGACCGCAAGAAAGACGGCGCCACTTCCCCGCACGACAGAATCGCAGTGCTCACCGCCTACGACTACCCCTCGGCGCAGATCCTGGACGAGGCCGGAGTCGACGTCATCCTGGTGGGCGATTCGTGCGGAATGGTGGTCATGGGAAATCCCGACACGCTCAACGTCACCATGGACGACATGGTGCGGCATACCCGAATGGTCTCGCGGGCCGTGCAGAGCGCGCTTGTCATAGCGGACATGCCGTTCCTGTCGTATCAGATCTCGCCCGAAGAGGCCCTGCGAAACGCGGGCCGGCTGATCTCGGAGGGGGGCGCCCACGGCGTCAAGCTCGAAGGTTCCGCTGAAAAGTTCGGCGGCAGCATCGCCGCGATCATGCGCGCGGGCATTCCAGTGATGGGGCACATCGGGCTGACGCCGCAGTCGATCAATCAGATCGGCGGCTACAAAGTCCAGGGGCGATCTCCTGAGTGCCGCATACGCCTCAAGGATGAGGCGCGTGGCCTTGATCAGATCGGTTGTTTCTCTCTGGTGCTCGAGTGCATACCCGCGGACCTCGCGGCGGAGATCACGTCGCTCGTGTCGATCCCGACGATCGGGATCGGCGCGGGAGCCGCGTGCGACGGGCAGGTGCTTGTCCTGCACGACATCCTGGGCTGGGGCACGACGAAGTTCTCGAAGACCTTCGGCGACGTCCGGAGCCTGATGGCGCAGGCATGCCGCGCCTACGTCGAAGAGGTGCGGACCGGCGCGTTCCCCGACCCGGACCGCGCGTTCAAGTGAGCGCGTGAAATATCGGAGTGTTGTCGAATGAGGATTATTGCCTGTCCGGATGAAATGCGGGCGTGGTCGTTCGAGCAGCGTTGCGCCGGAAAGACAATCGGGTTCGTGCCCACGATGGGCGCGCTGCACGAAGGCCACGCGAGCCTGATGCGCGCCGCCGCACGTGGCAACGCCGCCGCCGTCGTGAGCATTTTCGTGAATCCGGCGCAGTTCGCGCCGCACGAGGACTTCAACCGTTATCCGCGCACCTTCGACGCAGACTGCCGGCTGTCCGAGGAAGCGGGCATGCACGTTGTCTACGCGCCGACCGGTGCGACGATGTATCCGGAAGGTTACTTCACGTACGTGGACCTCGAGCGGATCACTCAGGGGCTGTGCGGTCGCTCGCGACCCGTTTTTTTCCGGGGCGTGGCGACGGTGGTTACGAAGCTGTTCAACGCCGTGCTGCCTCACCGGGCCTATTTCGGTCAGAAAGACGCGCAGCAATGCGGTGTGATCAAGAGGATGGCGCGCGATCTCGACACGGGCGTCGAGATCGTCGAAATGCCCATCGTGCGCGAGCCGGACGGCCTCGCCATGAGTTCGCGGAACGCGTATCTCAGTCCCGAGGAACGACACCGCGGTCTGTGCTTGTCCCGGTCGCTGTTCCATGCCCGCGACCTGCTCGAAGCCGGTGAGCGCGACGCCCGCAGGATCATCGCCGCGGTCCGCGAAGGCATGGCGGGCGTAGATATCGACTACGTTGAACTCGTTGACGCGGACGACTTTCAACCCGTGGAAGAAGTTTCCGGAACGATCGTGCTGGCCGTGGCCGCCTTTGCAGGCAAGACGCGGTTGATCGACAACATAAAGTTTGGCAGCTAGTGACTAGTGGACAGAAGGTGCAAAGATGCTTCTATCGATGCTGAAGAGCAAGATACACCGCGCGACAATTACGGACGCGAACCTGAACTACGCCGGGAGCCTGACTCTCGATCCGCTGCTCATGGAGGCGGCGGACATGCTGGAACATGAGCGCGTGCAGGTGTTGAACATCAACACGGGCGACCGCTTCGAGACCTACATCATCCCGGGGAAACGCGGCAGCGGCGCAGTGTGTCTGAACGGCGCGGCGGCGCGTCTCGGCCAGCCCGGCGATCTGATCATCGCGATCACGTACGTCCAGATGGAGGTGAAGGAGGCCCGGAAGCACGTCCCGAAGATCGTCCACGTGGATGGAAAAAACCACATAATTCGCGTAGACTCCAAACAGGAATAGGCGCGTCGCGGCGCTCCAGCGAATCCGTGCCGTCCGCGAGAGCGCGGGAGGGACGAGCAATCCAAGCTGAGGAACAGATCGCGGACGCGACATTCGCTTCGTTCTTCCGTTCACGATACTTCGTCTATGTCTGCATCCTCGTGGTTGTTCTTGCCGTCTACGGACAGGTGGTGCGGTTCGATTTCATCAACTATGACGACGACAAGTACGTCACCGAGAACCCCCACGTCATGTCGCCGTTCACGTGGGAAAGCGTGCGTTGGGCCTTCACAGCGGGACACTACCACAATTGGCATCCGCTGACGTGGTTGTCACATAAGCTGGACTATCAACTCTTCGGTCTGAACCCCGCCGGACATCACGCCGTCAACGCAATCCTTCATCTCCTGAACACGTTCCTCCTGTTCGAGGCGTTGTACCGCATGTCCCGCTTGAAGCGGGACGACGCCATGTGGTGCAGCGCGCTCGTCGCGATCCTTTTCGCGGTGCATCCGCTCCACGTCGAATCCGTCGCGTGGGTGTCGAGTCGCAAGGACGTGCTTAGCGGCTGTTTCGGTTTGCTGGCGCTGCTTGCGTATGCCTTCTACGTAGAGCGGCCGTCGTTGCTTCGCTACGCGGCGATCATTCCGCCCTTCGCTCTGGCGCTCATGTCGAAATCCATCCTCGTGACGCTGCCGTGTCTGTTCCTTCTGCTCGACTACTGGCCCCTCGAACGATTTGGCGGCGGGACGTGGCGCAAGGCGCCCGGCCTCCTCATCGAGAAGATCCCGCTCTTCCTTCTGTCCGGCGTTGCGGGTGTGGCGGCGCTGTTGCTGAAGACGCCGCAGACCGTCGACACTGGCGCGCGCGCGGCGCAGGCTTTCATCAGCTACGTGCGCTATGCCGGGATGACGGTATGGCCCGCGGGTCTTGCCATCGACTATCCGTATGCGAGGGGCGCGTTGCCGGCATGGCAGTCGGCGGCGGCCATCGCAATCGCGATCGTGACCGTCATCGCGCTGTTGCTGGGAAGAAGCCGGCGTTACGTCATCGTGGGGTGGCTGTGGTATCTCGTTGCGCTACTGCCCGCCATCGGCTTCATCCAGATCGGCGATCACGGAATGGCGGACCGGTACACCTACATTCCACTGATCGGACTATTTCTCGCGAGCGCGTATGGCGCCTCGGACCTGATGACCGCGATGCGCGTACCCAGGCAAGTTGTCGCAGCCGCGGCAATCCTGCCCATCGCCGTGCTCACGGTGCTCGCCGCGCGTCAAACATCTTTCTGGAAAGACAGCCTGACCGTGTTTCAACACGCAACACGGGTGACAACGAACAGCAGCGTCGTGCACTACAATCTCGGCTGCGCCTACCTGGCGCAGAAGCGGAACGCGGAAGCGGCGGACGAGTTCTATGCGGCGGTCCAAGCAGACTCTTCCTCGCCCCAGTCCGTGACGAATCTTGGCGTTGCGTTGTCGAACATGGGAAAAACGGACGATGCAATCCGTTGCTTCCAGGGCGCGCTCAGCCTCAAGCCCGATCACGTCAACGCGAAGCTCAATCTCGGGGTTACGCTACTCAACGCGGGCCGCGCCGCCGAAGCCTTGCCGTGGCTGCGTGACAGCCTGAAGCTTGACCCGAACAACCCCGATATCCTTTACAACCTCGGTCTCGCGCTGGACAAGCAGGGCATGTACCCGGAGGCGATCGACTGTTTTCAGCAGGCGCTGGGTCTACGATCCGCTTATCCCGAAGCTGCGTACGGACTCGCGTTAGCTCTCGAACGCGCCGGCCGCGTTAGCGACGCCGTCCAAGTTCTTTCGCAACTGCTTCAGATCTGGCCCGGCCACACCGGCGCTCGAAAGACACTGGATCGCCTGCGCGGACTAACGCCTTCGCAGTAGTCCATTCAATGCCGCGCGTAATCCGCCATGCCCGAAACATCTATCAAGACCACGGGGGCATTTCCGACTACCCACGCATCATGCCCCGGCGGAACAAGGGAAACATCGCCTGGGCCGAACTCGGCCTCAGTTCCATCGTCCATCGAGACATGCAGTCGTCCGGACACGAGGTACTGAAGGTGTTCGGCCAGACAGCTCTCCGTGTGCGCGATCGGTTTCACGCATTCCGACCATCTCCACCCGGGCTCCAGGGTCGCTCTGCCGAAAGTCACACCGCCCAGCGTAACAAGCTGGAGTTGCCCCTTCGCGAACACGCGCCGTTCATCGGGAACATCCAGGCTCTTCCACCGCAACTCTGCTGTGATAGTGTCCATCGGTCTCATCCTCCGTTTTCGATGCTCTATCCTCGATTTCTCTTCCTTTGAGGGAACACCGCGGAGCCGAGATCAATTTCACACGCGACGGAATCTTTCAGGGATTTCTTCCCGGCATCCCTATGAGGGAATCGGCCAGCGCCGGAGCATCTGATCGAAGATCCAATCGCGGGCGCGGTCCGGCACGTGAGCGCCGAGGAACGCCTGCATCCGCGCGTTCCGCGCAACAAGGTACCGCGTCTTCGGCCTGCGCGCGGTCAACGCGGACGAGACTTTGCGCGCCACGCGGTCGGGAGGGACGCCGCCGCGCTCTGAGAAGTTCACTATCCCCTCCATCCTTTTGATCGCGCGGCCATAGAGTTGGAGACACTCATCCGAAAAAGACGCCTCGATACGGGCCATGAACACGCGCGTCTTCTCCCATATGGGCGTGGCGACTTCGCCGGGTTCAACGAGGGCGACATGAATGCCCCAGGGCCGCAGTTCGCCGCGCAACGCATCCGAAATGGCCTCGACCGCGAACTTCGATGCGCAATATGGACCTGCAAACGGTGTGGAAAGCAGTCCCGAAACGGAACCGATGTTGACGATTCGGCCTTTTCCAGCACGAATCAGCGGCAGGAAACCCTGGGTGACCGCGACCAGACCCACCACGTTCACCTCGAGCTGGCGGCGCAACTCATCGATCGGCAGAAACTCCAGCGGCCCGCCCACGCCTATGCCGGCGTTGTTGACGAGACCCTGCAATCCCGCATCGCCCACACAGTCGCGCACGCGCGCCGCCGCCAGCGCGATCTGCTCTCCGGAAGTTACATCGAGGATGAGGGGGATCAGCAGATCCGAGGTCTTTGCGCGCAACGCGTCGCCATCTTCCTGCCGCCGCACGCCTGCGAACACCCGCCAGCCCTCGGCGTGAAGACGCAACGCGCACGCCTCGCCAATCCCGGTCGAACTCCCCGTGATAATGACGGATCTCGATTCCATCCGCGCGCCTCCCGATGTCCTAATGATGATTCATACACGAAACGCGGTGATACCGCAACCGCAGAAAGCTTATCCGGAAAAGTCCCACGGCTTTGGTGTGGGTTTTCCGACAGAGGTCCGTATCTGGTAGGCAATCTTCTGCAGTTCAACCACAATGCGGACTTTCTCCTCGAACGGCAGCCGTGCAAGCGACGCGCGGTGTTCTTTCTTCCCTTCGACGAGTCTCGCGATCAAAGATTCGAGCGCCGGATCATGCCAGACCCGGCTGTTCTTTGAATTCATCCCATTTTCTGAGGAGCCCATGTCGCTCCAGGACCTCCGTGAAGTGCAGCTTGTCAAACTCGGCTTCCTTCAGCATCTGTCCCAGCCGCACTCTGTCCTTCGGACGGTACGTCTGAAGCATGATGGCCATCAGGTGTTCGGCTCGAAGCACTCGGCTCGGGATCCCGCCCCACGTGATCGCGCGCGCATCCCGCACCGCCTCTTCCAGCAAAGGATTATGCACCGGAAGAAACTGCACTGGCACGCCTTCAATGATCACGTGTTCGTGCTCTTCGGCATAACCTCGGCCGCGAAGGAACTCGTAGATTGGCGACAGCGTAATGATCGTACCTGCCGTCCGCACCCCTGCAATGAACACATCCAGGTCGTAGGTCAGAATGGGTTCCATATAGAAAGTGGCGGCCATCGCGCCCCCGATGGCATATCTGTCGAACCGCCCGTTTTTCTCTAGCTCGTTCAGGATCTTGATGGTCTTTTCCATTGGCTGGCTCTCTGGACAAAACCGCCGGTAGACGCGATTATACAGCGATGAGATGCGTACGCCAAGGCGCACCATGCCGCAACATCTACAACCAAGACGGCGGCGTACTGAAAGCTTGGCGCTGTTCTCCCGGGCGTTTCAGATCTTGATGATGATGTGTTTTCGGTAGAGGAACAAGGCCAGAAAGTAGTGCAGGAGATATAGCGGAACGAAAGTCGCAAGAACCATCGCCACGGATGAACTGTCCGGAATCAACCGGTGGGCGACCTCCAAGACGACGAGTTGGGCGACGTACAACACTAATGGATTCATGCCAAGCACGCTCAGGCTGGGAATCCGCACGCCGCGCGTGTCGCACAGCAGCACAAACCCGAGCAGCAGTAGGAAGCACAGGCCCGCCGAGTATAACGGATACGGCGCGGACATGCCGTAGGCGGTGAACGGCCATTCGACCTTCATGCCCGGCCAGGGGAATCTAAGCGCCCAGCCCGCCGCGCACAGAGCGAGGCCCCACGCGAGGCAGCCGCGCACGATGCGACCACTATCCTTTGCGGCGACGAGGTCATATGCGACCGTGCCCATCAGCAACATGAACGACCAACTCAGCGGCCCCAGAGGCCCGCCGTTCAGGCTGTGTTCCATCACCCAGGCGCCGTAGCCCGTCAAGGAAAAGACACCTTGATACACCGCAAGATATCCAAAGGCCGTGGCGATGCGCGCTGTCGCGCTCTTCTCGATGACCCACAAGGCGAGCAGACCGCCGAGACCTATATCCGTCAGCGCGTCCCACCAATACCCCTCGTAAATGGCCGCACCCAAGACGGTGAGGAAGATGTATCGGCCCACGGCGCCCCAGCGCGCCTGCCCCAAGCCTTGTTGCTCAATGCGGCGAAGCAAGGACAGGCGGAAACCCATCCCGACAACGAACAGGAAGATCGGCGCCACGATATCGTTGATCGACATGCCCACCCGGTGATGGTGGAGCATCCACGGCATGACGTCGAAATCGCCAACATGATTCACAAAGATCATCGCTAGGATGGCGAACCCGCGGAACTGATCTATCGAGGCGATGCGGCCGCTGGAACCCGATATCGGCGATGTTCCACGCGATCCGTTGGCATGTGCGACCGTCTGCATAATGGTGGACTCCCTTTTTCTGTCACGGCCCCCCAATCCGGTCAACCCTCGGCAAGCACACTCGCTCGCGCCAAGGGCGCACATTATGCACGGCGCGTGCAAGGCAGACAAACTGCGTGGACCGCTATTCCGAGCCGAAGGTCCTCTCTGAGATCACTCTGGAAAAGGAGACGCCGCAAAGCGCTTTGGTGGACACGGAATAGTCCGCGAGCCCGGGCCTCTGCGTGAAGCTGCGGGTATGTGGCGAGGGAAAATGGAAGCCCCAGCCGAGGCTGGGGCTATTTTCAGGCGCTCTTCGCGCCGGCACTACACTGCTGTAACGTTTGTCGCTTCCGGACCTTTCTTGCCTTTTGCTGCTTCGTACTGCACCCGCTGACCATCCTTCAGGGTCTTGAAGCCACCCATTTGGATGTTCGAGTGATGGACGAAGAGGTCATTGCCGCCGTCATCGGGCGTAATAAACCCATACCCTTTGTCATCGTTAAACCACTTTACCGTACCTGTTGCCATGTTGTGTTCTTCTCCATGGGATTCATTTGGCTCGGGCTGAACCCCTGATCCACCCGGGACGTTGCGTCCGAAATGTGCGAACGTCAATGGCCAATCCATCTCTGGTGCACGAAGGGAGCATAGCACGCTTTGCAGCAGGAAGCAACTTCCCTGGAAAAATATTTTCGGCTCTTCAGGACCGCGTACACACCCCCTAAGGGCGTGTACGGAAGGTCTGTGGAGCGGGCTGCCAGCCTGCTCAGTCTGGCTGAATAGTCCGGTTTTGTCCGGGCAGACTGACAGTCCGCCCTACAAGTCGCACGGCAGGCAAACTTCCCGTTCCGAGACGTATGGGCCTCGCGCGCATCATCTGAAGATCAGGTTCGCGTATCCGTCCTTTTTGTGGATGTCACCCTCGGGGACATTGGCCGTCGAGGAGCGTTCTTCGTTCTCGAGCGTCGTCGAGAGGTCCGCGCGCACGGCGGCGAGTTTCCACACCTGTCCCTTGAGCGGCAGGTCTCCAATGACTTCCTTGAAGACTCCGAGCGGTATGGCGATCTCGACCGTGTAGCCCGTGTCGCGATCCTTCCAGTTGTTCAGCGTGCCCTCGATCTGCGCGGCGGTCCGGACGTCGCAGTTCCATGAGGCCCATCGCCGGAACCCGCCGCTTCCCGTGTTCACCATCCGCGCGTCGAACACGGCGTTGTTCGGCGCCACCTCGAATTCGTAGTAGATGGGGTTGTCATCCGATGGTTTGAGGAACAACTCGACGACGTCGGACTCCCAGAGATAGGCGTCGCGCGCGTCGTAGAGAGCAAACACGTCCGGATCGGCGCACTCGAACAATGCGTAAAGGTTCGTATCGTCGTAACAGATGCGGAAGGTGGTCTTTTCCGTAGGTTTCCCGAAGGTTTTCCAGAGACGGAAATCGGTGATGGGCGCGACGTGCGCCCATGCGGCATCGTCACATTTCCCGTCGATGACGATTGGCCCGGACGCGCGTTCGCAGTTGACGAACAGGATCGGCGGCGCCCCATTTTCCGCCGAGCCGGTTCTTCCGCTCGTAACCAGACTATCGGAAGCGGCAAACGCCCACCCCGCCCCCCACAAGCAAAACACCACAAAGCACAATCGCTGTCGCATATTGTTCATAGCTCCTCGAACCTAGTGTGCGCCGCCACGCGATACGGCGCCCTTCATGACCGCAACATGATCCTTGATTCTTACTGCATCAATGCGCCGGAGGCATCGCGCCCATTTCGAATCGCAACGTGCCTCCTTGCGCGATCTCGTCGTGGGTAAACCACGTCCGGTCCAGCGGCGCATCGTTCAACCACGCCTTCTGAACGTAGATGTTGTCCGTTGAGTTGTTCTCCGCGACGACCGTCAATACCTTTTCGCCCATATTGACCTCAGCCTTCGCGAACAGCGGCGACCCAAGTTCGTATCGGGTGGTTCCCGCAATCGGGTAGAAGCCCAGCGCGCTCAACACGTACCAGGATGACAATGTGCCGCCGTCATCGTTGCCGTCGAGACCGACGTAGTCGTCATTATACCTTTTGTCGAGAGCCCACCGGACCCACTTCTGCGTGAGGTCCGGACGTCCCGCGGCGTTGAACAGATAGGCCGCGTGGATATAGGGTTCATTGCCGTGCCAGTAGTACGGGCCGGGATTCCAGTTCCCCACGCGCGGTTTCGATTTCGCGAAGTACGTTTCAAGTTCGCTCACGAAATACTCGCGGCTGCTGAACAGCGAAATCAAGCCTTCCGCGTCGTACGGCACGGCCCAGCGCCACTGTTCCCCACTGCCTTCCACATACCCGCGCGTATATCTGTGCTTCGAATCCAGATAGCTCAGCACGAGAAAGTTGCGCTCCTTTGGAAACTCGCCCTGCGTGTCCTTCGGCTCGAAATGCTGCGTCGCCGGATTCCAAACGTTCCGGTAGAATCGCGTGTGTTGGGCAAAGAGTTCCGCGTCCTCCTTGTGTCCCAGTTCCGCGGCCAGCAACGAGAGCGCGCGATCCGACCAACCATATTCCAGCGTTGCCGCCACGCTCTCGCCCATCTTGTCCGATGGGCAGTAGCCGTATTTCAGATACCACTCCAAGCCCTCGCGTCCGGCGAATCGCGACCCCGCGGGCACGCCGACGAGGGCGGTCTGTCGCATCGCTTTGTAGGCGGTCTCGATGTCGAAGTCGCGAACGCCTTTGAGATACGCCTCGCTGACCGCGGCGTCCGCGGGGGTGCCCAGCATGCAGTTCGTGTAGCCGCACCCGGACGGCCAGCGCGGGAGGCATCCGCCCGCCTTCGCCATCTCGACCAGCGATGCCATCATATCCCGCTGATCCCTTCGCGCAATCAGGTTGTAGAGCGGATGCACCGTCCGAAAACTGTCCCACAACGAGAAATCGGTGTAGTACCGGAACCCCTCCGCCTTGTGAACGGCCCTGTCAAAGCCCGTGTACTCGCCGTTCACGTCGTTGAACCACGTCGGCATTTGAAACGCGTGGTACAGAGCCGTGTAGAAGATCCGCTGCTGACGTTCCGTGCCGCCCTGCACGCGAATCAGCGACAGCCGGCTCTCCCACGCGTCCCGTGCCGCCGCGTACACGTCCTCGAAGCTCCGCGTCGCGGGCGCCTCGGCCTCGAGGTTCATCCGCGCATTCGCCATGCTGACGTACGAAAGCGCGACCCTCAGTTCGATCGCGCGTTCCCCTCCTCGCTTCTCGAAGCCGAGGTCAACGCCGATATGGTCGCCGGCAGCGCTGTCCGCGCCGGGAGTGAAGCGTGTCCCGTTCCACGTGCCGAACTTCGTGAACGGATCGCTGAACCGCGCAACGAAAAACACGTCGAGCCCGCCATATCGGCCCGAGAACGAACCGAAAGTCCTTACCGTTCCCTCGATTTCATGCGCGTCGGGCAGCACCATCGCCACACCGTCCTTGCAGGTACGGTCCCCCGGCGCGCTCGTGACATCAAGCAGGAGATGCGGCGGCTCATCCTTTCGGAACGTGTATCGGTGCAGGCCCACCCGGGGCGTCGCGGTCAGTTCGACCAGTACGTTGTCCTTCGGGAGCCGCACGGCGTAGTAGCCCGGAAAGGCCGTCTCTTCCCAGTGAGAGAACCGCGCGAACCGGTCCTTGCCGCGAGCCTTTTCGGCCCGCGATTCCACCGTCGGGAACACGCGGAAAACGTTCCCCTCCAGCGTGTCTCCGCCCACGAGACGCGTATGGCTGAACCCGATGATCTTGTTGTCGCCGAAGAAGTAGCCCGCACGATTCAGCCCGGTTTGGTTGATTAAGAGCGAGGCCGTGTCCGGGCCAATGCGCACCATGCCGAACGGCGTTGTCGCAGCGGGCGTATCGTGCGCGCACATCCACGGGACACCGCCCGTGCCGATGAAAGGATTCACCTTGGCCCCGAGTTCCGCGGGCGCAACGCTGACATGCAAGGCCCCGGGCTTTGCACGGACGACGTTGTAATACATTCCCCAGACGGCAAGCGTGCCGAGAATGGGCAACAGCACAAGAACGCACAGGATGCGGAGTAGCCACTTCAAGAAACGTTTCATGTCTAGCCCGTTCCTCTCAATACCGCGATGCCTCAAGCGCGTTCAGACAACGTGCGTGTGCCGGTCCCATTGTAGTAGGGCCGGCGTCTACGCGCAATGGCTCCAATCTGCAAACCGGGCACCGCCAGACCCGTGCCTCTGTCTTGACGCTCTTCTCATCTTTCGGGCCCGCAAATGAACGGGTCAGAATCCATCGAAAGGACGATCATACCGGCCAAAGATACGGGAACTCGCTTCCGACATTGGAAATCTCTCGTCCGGGTAGCGGATGAATGTCACGTGCCCATCAAGATACAGGACATTTCCACCGCCGGGAACGTGGGCGAAATCTTCGACAAGCACGCTGAGATGGTCCCACATAGCCGGGATTTCACTCGCAGCCTTACTGCTGGCCGCCGGGTTGTTGATGTCGGTAATGAGGAATCGCTCGATTCCCTGCCGCAGGCGGTAGATTGTGTCGCCGCCTCCCGCTTGCGTACCGGTATGCGCCGCCGATACCGCAAAGTCCCGATCACTCGCTTGGCCCGGCGTTGTGGCATTCGCGTTCGCAAGGGCCAGTTCTCCCCACGGTGTGTCCGAATACTCCTGCTCCTCCCAGCGTCCGTTGGGTCCTGACCCGAACTGATCTACTTTCGCGAAACCAAGGATATTGGCAGCGTTTGTGATGACCCATCCCGTGTAATCATACGGTTCCTTCCGCAATTCGCACGGTTCAACCGTTCCATTGCCGTTTCCGTCCCCGTCATACCGGCTCAGCGGGTCCGTGTCCGCGCTCCATGAAGGGCACCACACGACATTGATGTCGCTCAAGTACTCCGGGATTACTGCATTTCCGTCGAAGATCATCGTGCCCGACAATGAACCATCGCAGTTGAAGATCCGGCGGGGAGGGAGTTTTTGTCCCGGGCTTTCATTCGAGTACATGTGGAATACGAGCCCCATCTGCTTCAGGTTGTTCGCGCAGCTTGCTCGTCGCGCGGCCTCACGGGCGCGCGCCAGCGCCGGAAGCAGTATTGCCGCCAGAATGCCGATGATGGCAATCACCACCAGGAGCTCGATGAGCGTAAAACCTTTTTGTGACATTGTCGTATTCATCTCCGCATTTCCTCCTTAGTTGTTGTTTCCGTTGTTCAAAAAAAAGAGGGCACGTCCGCGAAGAGGTTGAGTCGATCTTCGCGTCCGTGCCCTCACTTTCCAAGACTCACGCTTGGCCCGTAGGACCCGTTGCTATGCCGAAATCCGGCGTCTTCTCGCTTGTCCGGCATTGCCACTACGCCGGTCCCGCCTCGTGTTCCTTTCTATCCCTGCTCTGCCAGCAGCCGGACGAGTTTGTGTCTGAGCATAGCCAATTGTCTTGACTTGAACGATTTTCGCGTCTCATCCAAGGCGGTAATCGTCTCGGCAACCGTTTCCCTAAGCAACCGCCGGCAAGGACACATCAGAGATACGCACTTGTCTTGGCGTATCTCTGCCCCGTCGGCCAGAGCCACGGCCAGGAGTTGCTTGTGCCGATCAAACAGAAGATCGAGTTCCGCAACGCTATCGGAAACTGCCTTGTCGATGACCACCTTGGACATGTCTTCCTTCATTGCGCTCCCGCGCCCGCAGCAATTACTGCGGTCACGAGGCAACTTTCTACGCGCCTGCGCGGCGCTTATTGGCCGTCATTCGTTTCCTGGAGTCCGCTCGGACATTCTTCATGCAAGTGGCGGCGCCCCGCGGACACTTCCGGATGGCGTTCAAGAATCGTACAAAGCGCCGCATGATCTCCGGCGGGATCGCGTGCTCCATGACGCACGCAACTTCGTCCGCCTGCGCTGCGTCCACCTGCAGCACCAGAACAAGAAAATCCCGAAACGCTTCGTGCGAACGCAGGAGTCGACTGCCTGCGCGGCGGCCTCTGGGAGTCAGAGTGATAGAGCCGTAGGGTTCATAATTGATGAAACCCTTCTCGCACAGGGCGCGCAATGCCACTGTCACCGAGGCCTTCCGGATGCCGAGGTCCGCGGCAATATCCTTCGAGCGCACAACTCGGCCGGCCTCCACGATCCGGGTAATCGCCTCCAAGTAGTCCTCGAGGCTTGCGCTCAATGCTGTCCGCTTCATAGGGCCTCAATGCGTCCCGTGAATGTTATGAACGACTAACATTATACGGCAAGACTAACATTTTGTCAAGTCCCCGAGCTCGCGGACCTCTTCCAGCGCAAGGAGTCATGACTCGTCATTGCAGGAGCGCGGAACCTGTTTGCGAGGACTCCGATGGCGACAAGTTCGAGGGCTGTTCTGTGAAGCCAAGAAGCGAACCATGAGCAACTTATGAAAGTCGCTCGTCATTCCGTCTTCGTTGTCAACCATCGTTGACGTGGTAACCATTCAGTGACGGGTGGTGAATGAGAGGTAATGGGAGATGCGTTCGTAA